>JAIOPJ010000019.1 GCA_021413975.1 Gemmatimonadota bacterium | reverse complement strand
CCACTCGGGCGAGATGTTGTTCGCCGTGGCGAACACGTCCTGCCACTTCCTGGGCACTTCGGGCTGCTGCACGCTGCCGGTCTTGGCGATGCGCTCGATGAGCGCGTCGGAGTACCAGCCTTCCTTCCTGGCGATCGCGACGAAGTCCTCGTTCACGTCCGGCATCATGACGCCGGCCTGGTTGCGCATGAAGGCGACGGCGAAGAGCGGCTCGAGGCCCGACGAGCAGCCGGCGATGATCGAGATGGTGCCGGTCGGCGCGACCGTGGTGACGTTGCAGTTGCGGAGCTTCTGCATCGGGCGGATGCGGTCGCCCGCCTCGTCGCGCGCGCAGGTCGCGTCCGGTCCGAAGATCGACTGCGCCCACTCGGGGAAGGTCCCGCGCTCGTCGGCCATCCGCTCCGACTCCTTCTTGCCCTCGACGTCGAGGAACTCCATCACCTGCTTGCCGAACGCCACGCCCTCGGGCGAGTCGTACTTGATGCCGAGGCGGATGAGCGCGTCGGCGAAGCCCATCACGCCCAGGCCGATGCGGCGGATGCGCTTGGCCAGCGAGTCGATCTCGGGGAGCGGGTACTTGTTCGCGTCGATGATGTTGTCGAGCATCCGCGTCGACAGATGGATGTCGGTCGCGAACGCGTTCCAATCCATCGTGCCGTCGACCACGTAGTAGCCGACGTTGATCGAGCCCAAGTTGCAGACGTCGTACGGGAGCAGGGGCTGCTCGCCGCACGGGTTGGTCGCTTCGTAGGGGCCGAGGTGCGGGACGGGGTTGTACTTGTTGGCCTCGTCGATGAAGAACACGCCGGGCTCGCCGGTGCGCCACGCACCCTCGATCATCTTGTCCCACACTTCCTTCGCGTCCATCTGCCCGACGACCTTCTTGCTGATCGGGTCGATGAGGTCGTAGGAGCCGCCGGCCTTGAGGGCCTCCATGTACTTGGCGGTGATCGCGACCGAGATGTTGAAGTTGGTGATCTTGGTGAGGTCTTCCTTGCACGTGATGAACTCCATCACGTCGGGATGGTCGACGCGCAGGATGCCCATGTTGGCGCCTCGGCGCGTGCCGCCCTGCTTCACCGCGTCGGTCGACGCGTCATAGAGCTGCATGAACGAGATCGGACCGCTCGCCACGCCGGTGGTCGAACGCACCATCGAGCCGCGCGCCCGGAGCTTGGAGAACGAGAAGCCGGTGCCGCCGCCGCTCTGGTGGATCAGCGCCATGGAGCGGAGGGTGTCATAGATGCCGCTGTGGCCGTTGCTCAGCGCGTCCTCGACCGGGAGCACGAAGCAGGCCGAGAGCTGGCCGAGCGGACGCCCGGCGTTCATGAGCGTGGGCGAGTTGGGCTCGAAGCGCCGCTGCGTCATGAGTTCATAGAACTCATTCGCGATCGCCTCCACCTGCTTGTCGGTCGCGCCGTACTTGCGCTCCGGCTCCGCGACCGTGGTCGCGACCCGCCAGAACATGTCCTCCGGTGTCTCCACCGACTTGCCCGACTTGTCCTTCACGAGATACCGCTTGTCGAGAACCGTGCGGGCGTTCTGGGACAGCGTCGCGGGCGTGGCGGGGGGATTCACCGGAAGCGGCATTGCAACTTCTCCAACGAAGGGTATTGAGCCAAACCCGAGCTCTTCCTGGCGGGTCCCAATGGGATCCCGGTCGGTTCGGGGGTCGAGGGCGTGGAAGGTACGGTTATCGTGAAGCCGCGCAAGCACTTTGTAACGCTCTGCCGAACAACGAGTTACAGCCTTGTCATCACGAATCGAAAACGGCCGGCGAGTTTTCAACGCTCCGAACACTGCCGCCTGTACCGCTCAGTTTGCCGACACCGTCACGACACCAGTGACACCCGTCTCACAGCAGCGCAAATGTCGACAGGTTAATGACTTACGCCCACAAGCCCCTTACCCTCTTTCGGGCGCGTTTCGCCCGGGGGGAGGAACGTACCCCCATCGGTTTCCATACGCCAGTCCTTGCTTGGAAGCTCGATCAGGCGTAGGTCTGACGGTACTAATTCGCGTCTGGTAACTAATCCCGCGTCACGGAGCGGTATCGCTCCTTGAGCGCGATGTACGTGCGGTGCCCACCCGCGACGCGCTCGCGCTGAGCGGGGGTGAGCGGCCGCAGCACCGCGGCCGGCACACCCGCCACCAGGACCTCGGGCGGGATCACCTTCCCTTCGCCCACGACGGCGCCCGCCGCCACCAGCGCGCCCTGCCCCACCACCGCGCCGTTCAGGACCACCGCGCCGATCCCGATGAGCGCACCATCCTCGACGGTGCAGCCATGCACCACCGCGCGGTGCCCGATCGTGACCCGCTCACCGATGATGCACGGCTGCCCCGGATCGCAGTGGATCACGGCCCCGTCCTGCACGTTGCTCCCGGCCCCCACCACGATCGCATCGCGGTCGCCGCGGAGCACGGCCCCGGGCCAGACACTCACATCCGCCCCGAGCGTGACATTCCCGATCACCACCGCCGTCGCGTGCACCCACGCACTCGGCGCGATCACCGGCTCACCGAAGGGCGTCCCGCGTTCGATCCCCATGAGCTAGAACGAGCTTCCCAGTGAGAAGAAGACGGTGTTCGCGCGCCGGGCCAGCTCCGCCCCCTGCGTGGGATGCGCGAAGCCGAGCCGGAAGCGATAGACGCGGTCGTACTCGAGCGATGCGTCCACGCCGAGCTCGCCACCCACGGAGCCGATCCACCGCCGTTCGGGCAAGGGCGCGCGGCAGATGAACGAGTCGGGGATCGCGAGGTTGCACCAGGCAGTGCCGCCATCGGCGAAGGCGGTCACGGTCGTCTTCTGGAAGAAGACCGGGAGCAACCCCACGCCGCGGCCGATCAACGTGAGTGGTGCGCGATACTCCATGCTCCCGGCGATGGCGCGGACCCCGAGCAGCGTGCCCCCCTCGAATCCGCGCACGCCGAAGGTGCGCGACGACCCGCCGATCACCACACCCGGCAGCAGCTCGATCGAGCGTCCGCTCACGCCGCCGATGCTCAACGCCGACTGAGTGCGGTGTCCGGTCACGCCATAGGCGCCGCGCACCGCGAACACATGGCGCGAGAAACCCGGCAACGGGAGCGACTTGGCCAGGCTCGTCGCGACGATGGTCTCGGTCACGTCCTCGCCCCGCACGCCCACGCCGAAGCGGGCGCGATGCGAGAGCGCCAGCGACAGGCCGTCCTCGACCGAGACCGCGTTCCCGGGCCGTTGCATGGTGCTCGCCCCGGCGGCGACCTGCAGCGCCTGCGTCTTCGTCACCCCGAGCAGCGACGGCGCATTGAGGCGGCCGAGCAGGTCGCCGGGATACGAGCGGTAGTCGATCGCCTCCACCTCGCCACCCAGCACGAGGTAGCTCGAGAGCCGAACGCGCGGCCGGTCGAACACGAGGTTGACCGCCCCGCGGCGCGAGCGTTCGCCGAGATACCCCGCGAACGCGCCGGTGTTGGTGCGGATCGCCCCGTGCGACCACTCGTTGAAGTAGTCCAGGTGGACGACCGGCACGCCGAGCCGCGCCCACGCATACGAGAGCTGGGCGGTGATCTCCTGCCGACCACTCTCATAGACGGCATTCGCGAGCCACGCGTGCCGTCCGACGACATCGGTCGCGCCGGTGCTGAAGCCGAAGGCCGAGGTCCCCGGGTCGGTCGTGCGCACCTCCGGCAGCCACCAGGTCGGACGGATGGTGGCCCATGGCGAGTAGCGCCTGGAGCGCGCAGCGGTATCGACCGGCGCGTCGGCCTGCGGACGCAATGGATCGGCGGTGCCGTCCACTGCCGGCACTTCGAGTGGCACCACGCCAGGCGCGTTGCGCACGACCACATGGTATCCGTCGGCGCGCAGTTCCACGGCGGCGAGTCGCCGACCGTCGGGCGAGACATCGGGGGTGTTGAGCGCGGTCTGCGTGGACCAGACGCGACCGTACGCGCCCGTGCGCACGTCGCCGCGATACACCATCGGCCGGCCTTCGTGATCGCTCACGAAGAGCAAGGTCGAATCCCCCGGCTCCCAGACCGGCGACGAGACGATGGTGATCCGCGCTCCCGCTCCGGCGGCGCGCGGCGCGAACCGCTGCTGCTCGCGCCCGATCAGGTCCATCGCGATCACCGACGACCGCCCGCCGCGCTCCCAGCGCACCGCCGCCACGCGCTCCCCGCTGTGCGAGAGCCTCGGCTCCGCCCAGGTGCGATCGAGCGTGCCGATCGCGAGGTCCTTGGTCTCCCACTCGGCCCTCGGGTCGAGCAGCACGAGGCTCGTGGTGCCGGGATCGGTGCGCACCGCCACCACCCGCCCGCTCGCGACGTGCGCGTCGGGAGACGAGAGACGCTCGCCGAGCGTGACGCGGTGGCGCCGGAAACCGCTGCCGCGGAAGAGATCGGAGTGCAGCGAGTAGGGATCGAAGTAATCGAACTCGCCCTGCACGGAGCCGAGCTCCGGCACCGGCGTGTTCACGTCGAGGGAGTTGCGGCGTCCGAGTCGCGAGCGCGCACCGCTCAGCGAGAGGGAGTAGAGCCCGGTGGTGCTGCGCGCGTCGTTCGCCACGTAGACCATCGCACCGTCGCTCGTGAATCGCGGGAAGCGTGCGGTGAATCCATGGCGCGTGAGCGTCGTGAGCGAGCCGTCGTCGTCGACCTCGGGCGCCATCCCGGCGAGGTCGCGCGTGACCGAGTCGCGCCACTGCGCCCACCGCCGTGTGAAGGTCTCGCCGAAGGCGTCGCGGGCGTTGGCGTTCAGTCGCCAGGGGAGGAGCCGCGCGCTCGACACCTCCACGAACCGGCCCATGCGCGCGGTGTCGGCCCGCGTGATGGCATAGCTGCCGTAGAGATACGCCCGATTGCCGCCGGGGAAGCGCGGAGACTCCAGCGAGAGCGCGTCGAGCGGAGGCAGCTCGCCGGCGAGCGCGGCCGCCCGGACGAGCGCCGGGAACTCGCTCCCCGCGAGCCGTCCACCGCCGGTGATCGCGGTCTCGTAGTGCACCGCGAGCCCCTCGAGGACCCAGGACGGCGCGTAGCTGTTGGGGAAGAGCGGCGCCGCGCGCCCGAAGAGGCGCTGGCCGAGCCCCCAGAGGCCGCGCGCCCGGTCGAGATGGAAGATGTGCGTGAGCTCGTGCGTCACCAGCATCGCGTTCCAGTCGGCATGGTTGCGCAGGGCGAGCTCCTCGACCGGAGGGCGCGCGTAGATCACGATCCGATTGCTCGGATAGGGGGTCGCGTAGCCGTTGGCGTAGTCGACATTGTCGGCCAGGACGATGTCGATGGTGCCCCGCGGGGGCACGAGTTCGTCACTCAATCGTGCGTAGGCGGACTCGGCATTGGCCGCGGTCCGCCGGGCGAGCGTCTCCAGCTCGTCCGTGTAGTGGATCCTGAAGTGCCGGGTGGTGAGCGTGAGCCACGCGACCTGCGGACGCACCTGGGCCCCCGCGATGGACGGGAGCAGGGCGCCGGCGAGCAGGCAGGCGAGCAGGCTGATGCGTAGGGCGGCGCGCGGGGTGGGCACGGCGCCTAGTCTATTGCCTGAAGGCGGCCTTCGCACCCCACCCGCGCCTTCTCCCGCCGAGCAGTTCCATTCCATATATTCGCCGGACCTCCCAGCCCCGAACGTCTTGACCATGCGCTGCGCCGTCTGCGGTCGTGAGAACGACCCCGCATCGAAGTTCTGCATCGACTGCGGCAAGCCCATCACGCAGAGTGGTGCGGTGAGCGCGGCGCTGGACGCCACGGTCGGCGGGGTCCAGCACCTGGAGTCCAAGGCCAAGTTCGGCATCCCGCCCACGCGCGTGTCGGCGAGCGCACAGGGCGGGAGCCCCCCGGCCTCCGCAGCGGCGATCCCGCCTCGCCCCGCACCACCGGCGATGCCGCCGCTCTCGTCGATGCCTGCCGGCAAGGCGCCCTGCCCCACCTGCGGGCACCCCGTCGACCCGTCGATGCCGTTCTGCCCCAAGTGCGGCGGCCGCGTGGCCACGCAGCCCACCGCGCCGGCGGTCTCGCGCTCCGTCTGCGGCTCTTGCGGGACCGCCGTCGTGCCGGGAACGGACGTCTTCTGCGCCAAGTGCGGCGCACGCGTGGCGAGCACGGCGGCACCGCCGACACCCGCGGTGGGGACCGCGGTGTTCTCGGCCGCCGGCTCCGGCTCGGGCCCGAAGCTCTCGGTGCTCGACGGCACCGGCGCCGTGAAGAAGACCGAGACCCTGCCCGGACCGGAGGCGACGCTGGGCCGCTCGGACGGCGAGCTGCGCTTCCCCGACGACGCCTTCATGAGCCCCGTGCATGCGCAACTCTCGCTGCGCGACGGTCAGCTCTACGTACGCGACCTGGGCTCGCGGAACGGCACCTGGCTCTTCGTGGACGAGCCCTACAAGCTGCAGGACGGCGACACCGTGCTCGTGGGCTCGCAACTCCTGCGCTTCCGCCGGCTCGGCTATCCGGGCCCGCAGCCGGCCGAGGCCGACGCGACGCGCCGCCTCGGGTCCTCGACGCCGAGCGCCGACATCGCGGTCATGCAACAGCTCCGTGCCGACAGCAGCGCCCGGGACAACTGCCATCTCTCCCCGAGCCGCAACGTGGTGATCGGACGGTCGGAGGGGGACTGGCTCTTCCCGTACGACAAGACGATGAGCGGCCGGCACGCCGAGGTGCGCAACGAGGACCTCGAGTTCATCGTCATCGACCTCGGGAGCCGCAACGGGATCGCGATCGCCGTCCGCGGCGAGAAACAGGTGAAGCCCGGCCAACGTATCCTCATCGGCGACCAGACCCTGCGGGTGGAGAGCCTGTGAGCGACCAGAAGATCTGTCCGACCTGCGGCACCGAGTACCCGCTCAGCGAACGCTTCTGCCCGCGCGACGGGACGGCGTTGCGCTCGGCGAACGTGCAGGCGGACCTGCTGGGCTCGGTGATCGCCGACCGCTACCACATCCTGAAGAAGCTCGGCGAAGGCGGCATGGGGACGGTGTACCTGGCCGAGCACGTGAAGATGGGCCGCAAGAGCGCGCTCAAGGTGATGAATCCGGGGATGAACACCGACCCCGACGCGATCGCGCGCTTCAATCGCGAGGCGAGCAATGCGTCGCGACTCTCGCACCCGAACATCTGCGGCATCTACGATTTCGGCGAGACGCCCGACGGGATGATCTACCTCGCGATGGAGTTCATCGAGGGATCGTCGCTCACGTCGTTGATCGAGAAGGCGGGGCAGCTCGCGCCGCCGCGCGCGGCGAGCATCGTCCACCAGACCGCCGATGCGCTGCAGGTCGCGCATGATGCGGGGATCGTGCACCGCGACCTGAAGCCGGACAACATCATGGTCGCCCGCAACCGCGATGGCACCGACCTGGTGAAGGTGGTGGACTTCGGCATCGCCAAGGCGAGCTCGAGCGACGCGCAGAAGGTGACGAAGACCGGCATGGTGGTGGGCACGCCCGAGTACATGAGCCCCGAGCAGCTCGCGGGCGACAAGCTCGACGGCCGTTCCGACCTGTACTCGCTCGGCCTGGTGGCGTTCAACTGCCTCACGGGGATGCTGCCGTTCGCGGCCGAGACGGCGCAGGAGGCGATGATCATGCGCCTCACCGACCGGCCGCGGTCGCTCGCCGATGTGCGCCCCGATGTCTCGTGGCCGGCGGCACTGCAGGCGACGCTGGACAAGGCGCTCGCCCGCGACGTGGAGGAGCGGTACAAGAGCGCGGCGCAGTTCGGGCGCGAGTTCGCGGCAGCGATCGCCGACATGCCGATGACGCAGGCGGTCGAGGCCGGGACGATGGTGATGAACGCCGCGGCGGCGGGGAAGGAGACGGTGCCGCCGACGCGGATGAATCCGGCGCGGCAGAGCGAGAAGACGACGCCGATGCAGGTGCCGGTGGCGCCGAAGCGGCCGACGGCGGGGGCGGCGCCGGTGAAGGCGGGCAGCAAGGTGCCGATGATCGCGGGTGCGGGTGGTGGGCTCGCGCTGCTCGTCGGAGTCGGACTCTATTTGACGGGCGTGATCGGCCCCGCAGCAAAGCCCGAGTCGCCAACCGGTTCAGCTCAGCTGGGCACTTCGATTCAGCCGCCGTCGGGGCCGGTGACCGGCGATACGAGCGCGCAGCGGGTCGGCGCAAATCCGGGGGCGTCCGGGACGGTGCCGCTCAGCGCACCTGGCGCCTCGATTCCCAACACCACGCCCGGAACCAAGAAACCGACTGATCCTCCCGGCACCACCAAGTCACCGCCGGCGACCGTGGTGGATCCTTCACCGACGGCAGCGACGATGCTCAAGGCCTGGATCCGTGAGCTGGACACCGGAAACCCTGATGAGGCCGAGGGCAAGCGGGTACTCGCCGAGGTGAATCAGGTCTTCGGCCGGTTGACGGGAGAGGAGTTGGCTGACGGTTGGTTCGTGCGAATGCAGGCGTACGCCAGCATGGGTGACGAGCGCACCTGCGACGCGGCGCGTGAAGTGAAGGCCCGCAGTGGTGACGCGACCAAGCGCCTCAAGGCGGACGAGTTCCTGCGCGCGTCGTGTCCGTGACCTGCATCACCTTGCCCCACAACGACATACTCGCGCTCCGACCCTTCCCACAGTAAAATGCCTTTGTCCAGCTTCCTTCCTCCTCGTACTCGCGCCTAGTGACGGGACCCAACAAGCCCCAAGGTGATATCGTCGTCCACGTCTTCGGACGCACGGACGTCGGCCGCACCCGTGAGCACAATGAGGACACCTTCGCCGTCGCCGACCTGACGACGATGAACGCGTCGCTGCAGCCCGAGGTCCGCACGCACGTGACCGGCTCGCGCGGCACGCTCTTCATGGTCGCCGACGGCATGGGCGGCGCGGCGGCCGGCGAGGTCGCCAGCGCGATGGCCACCGAGATCGTCCTCGCGGAGATGGAGAAGCGCTGGCGCAGTTCCGGCGACGAGGACCCCGAGATGTTCGCGCATTCGCTGCGCGTGGCCACCGAAGTCGCGAACACCAAGATCCACGCCTACGCGGCCGCGCACCCCGAGAACCGCGGCATGGGCACCACGGCGACGATCGTCGGGCTGTTGCACGACACGGTCTACGTCTGCCAGGTCGGCGACTCGCGCGCCTATCTCGTGCGCGACGGCGTCTGCTCGCAGATCACGAAGGACCAGTCGCTCATGCAGAAGCTCGTCGAAGCCGGCGAGCTCACCGCCGAGGAGGCCGAGGTCTCCGAACGGCGCAACATCATCCTGCAGGCGCTCGGCCCCGAGCCGATCGTGAAGGTCGACCTCACGTCGCAGCAGGTGAAGCGCGGTGACACGCTGGTGGTCTGCACCGACGGCCTCACGGGTCAGGTGCGCGCCAACGAGATCGCCGACGTCGTGAAGGCGGAGCCGGACCTGGTGCAGGTCTGCAAGAAGCTCATCGACCTGGCCAACGAAGGGGGCGGCCCCGACAACATCACGGTCGTCGCGGCCCGCTTCGAAGGCGAAGGGCTCGCGGTGACCGGCGCCGAGAAGCCGGCGCACCGCGTGTATCGCGGCTCGCAGCAGGAGCGCAGCACGATCCCGCTCGATCGCGGTTCCGTTCCGGGGCTCGCGGCGATGGACCTGAGCGAGATGCCGACGCTCGAGACCGAGCTGTCACTCGGCAAGCTCAGGACGCCACGCACCAACGCGCCCGTGGACCCCAAGGCCGCGACGGTCGAGGTCACCCCTCGCGACGTCGCCCGGGGACCGGTGAAGGTCGGCACCGACGGGCCGCCCCCCGCGAGCGGTGCGGTGCCGGAGACGGTCGAGATCGCACCGGTGGCCGTGCGGGCGAAACTGCCGCCGGCCCCGCCCGCCGGCGGATTCGTGTCGCCGGGCACGCTGCGGATCGTCTTCGGGTCGCTGGCCCTGCTCGTGCTGGTGTTCTACCTCGTCAGTTGGCTCAGGGCCTGATGTCGGTAGAGTTCCGCATCACGCACGGTGCACGAGCCGGCGCGAGCGAGCGGTTCGAGAAATCGGTGGTCTCCATCGGCCGCCACCCCATGAACGACCTGCGCTTCGACACGACCAAGGACATCGACGTCTCCGGCCGGCACGCCGAGTTGCGCTCGTCGGGTGGCAAGCATGTGCTCCACGACATCGGGAGCACCAACGGCACCTTCGTGAATGGCGAACGGATCGTCGCCGAGCGCGAGGTGCGCCACGGCGACGTACTCATGTTCGGCGCCAACGGTCCGCAGGCGACCTTCCACGTGATCGTCCCGGAAGCGGTGAAGGAGCCGCCGGTGACCCGCGGGAACCGTCCGATCGGGGCGCAGGTCCCGCTGGGTCATTTCCCTCCCGAGCCCTCGGCGCCGGCCGCTGCCGCGCCCCCACGCGCGGCACCCGCCGCAGCACGCGCGCCGTCCGCCGCGCCGCGCCAGAACACCGAGGTGCGCATCGCCCACGCGGTGCGGCAGCAGACGGGGAAGCTCAAGCAGGTCGTGCTCGCCCTCGCCGCCTTCGTGGTCGTGGGCGGCGGCGTCGTGACCTACGTGACGCTGCGGGGCAATGCGGAGGCGCGCAAGCAGGTCACGGCGCTGCTCGCCATGAACGACTCGCTCGCGCGATCGCTCGAGCAACGCCTCGCCCAGACCGGCGTGGCCTCCGATGCCCTCGCGGCGGCGTGCGCGGAGACGGCACGCCTGGCCAACGAACTCCGTGCGCGCCAGGAGTCGGGTGGCGACCTCGCCACGCTCTCGGCGCGGATGCGCACCGCCCAGGCCCGCACCGCGAGCATCGCCGGCACGGACTACCCCGCGATCGCCGCGGCGAACAAGGCGGCGATCGTCTTCGTCGTGGTCCTCATGCCCGATGGCTCCAAGTCGAGCGGGACGGGCTTCAACATCCTCCCGAGCGGCCTCGTGGTCACCAACCGCCACGTGGTGCAGTCGGCGGACGGAACGCGCGCCCAGACGGTCGGCGTGATCTTCGAGGGCCGGCGAGGCGAGTGGCACCAGGCCCGCGTGGAGTACGTGAGCACGACCGACGAGCTCGCGCTGCTGCGGATCAACGATCCCGGCCAGTACCCGATCGTCACCGGCATCGCCGCCGGCAGCGAGAGCGTGCAGATGGGGAGCCCGATCGCGATCCTCGGCTTCCCGCTCGGCACCGGCACGGCGGGGAACGACGGGGACATCAACACGCTCAGACCCGTCGCGACGATGAATGTCGGCACCGTGAGCAAGACGCTCGCCGACAACATCCAGCTCGACGTGTATGCCGCGCAGGGATCGAGCGGGTCCCCGGTGCTCGACGGGCGCGGACTCGTGATCGGGGTGCTCTACGGCGCGGTGCGCGAGAGCAATGGCCGCATCGTGTACTCGGTGCCGTCGGCGCGGTTGGCGGCGCAGCTGCCGCCCGACGCGGCGGGCGTGATCCGCTAGGGCTGCGGGGGAACGAACGGCGGCGCCGCAGCCGACGGCGGCGCCGGACGCGTGAAGGTCCGAGGCTGACCTCCGGGCTGACCTCCCGGCGGACGCTGACGGGACGCCCGCTCCATCTCGCCCAGCGCCCGCAGGGCCTGCGACACCAGCTCGCTGATGCCCGACGCGGGTGAGGTCGCGACGACCTGACTCGACACCGTGCGATGATTGGCCCACTCGGGCGCGGCGAGGTCGCGCACCGAGATCAACCGCACGAGGCTGTCCCGCGACGGCAGCAGCGCGATCGACACGATCAGGTCAGCGCCCAGCCGCTCCTGCACGCCGTTCACGGTCCGCGACTCGCGCAGCGCGGCGGCCACCGAGTCGGCCGGCACGACCACATAGCGCGGGTGCGCGTCGATCTGCCGGCGCAACGAGTCGGCGAGCGCGCTGCTCAGTCCGTCGAACTCCGGCCGCGTCCGTGAGGACCGCGGCATGGCGATCACCACGCGGCGAGGCTCGCCGCTGCGCATGCCCGGCACGGGCGGGGGCGTGCGTCCGCCCTCGCTCACCATGGTCGCCTGCGCCGCGGTGGCCTGCTGGAGCTCGCGCGTCGCGCCGGCGATCTCGACCGCGATCGGCCCCATACGCGCACCCATCTGCACGAGCGAGTCGAGCACCGCGCGCTGGATGACGTTGCGGATCGAGTCCGCCATGGCGATGAGCGAGAGCGAGTCGGTGCGCGGATCGCGGCGCGCGGTCGCTCCGGAGACGACGGCGGACGGGCCGGACGCGGGAGTGCTGCGTTGCGCCATGCGCGCGCTCACCGCGCGCGCGATCGCCATGGAATCCTCGCGCGTGAGCATCGACGATGCCGAGGCGAGCACCGCGGTGGACTCGGCCGCCGCGAGCGAGTCGCGCACGGCGGTCGTCACGGTCTCGGTGCCGGTGCGCTCGCCCAGCCTCCAGGCCATGGCGAGCACCGCGACGCCGGCCACGCCGATCGCGATCGTGCGCGCGACCGACGGCCGGCGCGAGACGCGTAGCGGCGCGAGGTGCTGGCCCGAGGAGAGCGCGATGTCGTCGAGCGCGGTGACGACATCGGACGCCAGCTGCGGACGGTCGTCAGGGATCTTGGCGAGCAGGCGCCGGATGAGCGCCGAGAGCGCGGCCGGCACGTCGGCACGGGAACTCTCCACCGGCGACGGCTCGCGCGTGAGCTGCGCCGCCATGGTCTTCTGCGGCGAGTCCTCCTTGAACGGCACCACGCCGGTGAGGAGCTCGTAGCCGAGCAGCCCGAGGGCGTAGAGGTCCATGCGATGGTCGGCCGCGGGGTCGGCGGCGATCTGCTCGGGGGCCATGTAGGCCGGCGTGCCGATCGCCATGCCGGCGCTCGTGAAGCCCGACGTGGGCATGGAGGCCGAGATGGCCTTGGCGACGCCGAAGTCGGTCACGAGGGCGTGCGACCCCAAGATCAGCACGTTCCCCGGCTTGATGTCGCGGTGGATCACGCCGAGCCCGTGCGCATAGTCGAGCGCCTCGGCGACGTCGCGCATGATGCGGACGACGTCCTTCACCGACTGCTTCTCGCCGCGCTGCAGGACCTCGCGCAGCGAATGCCCGTTGATGTAGGGCATGGTGTACCAGATCAGCGCCCCCTGCTCCCCCGCCGAGAGGAGCGGCACGATGTGCGGGTGCTGGAGCTGGGCCGCCACCTGGATCTCGCGGCGGAACCGTTCGTGGTTCACGCCGGCGGCGAGTTCCGGCGGCAGCACCTTCACCACGACCTTCCGCGCCAGCGCGACGTCGGTCGCCACGAACACGCGGCTCATGCCGCCCCCGGTCAGTTCACGCTCGAGCGTGTAACCGGGGGAGAGCGCCTGCTGGAGTTGGGCGGTGAGTTCGGGCATGGACCCTCGAACAATAGTACGTCGGTTCGTGAGGGAATGTTCGGGGGAAGGGGACTTTGTGAGGATGGGCTTCAGTGGGTCGTAGTTCGACTCCGCGGGACCGCGGGTGTTCGGGGCCTGTGGTGGGTGCCGCGGTGGCGCGGTCCACCCGGGAGGCCCTGCGATGCCACCAAAGCGGCAGTAGTCCTTTCGAACCACTCGCGCGCGCGGCGGAGTGAGCTACGGATGTCACTCCCTTGAGCGATTTCAGCGCGCGGAGGCGGCCTCTATCCTTTGCTGTGTACATCCGTGTTCCGCGATCACAAGCCAATCACGGTGGCGCCGAGAGAACAGGGAGTCCTGATGAGCAGCACCTCGACCGTTCGTACCGACCGCGCGCAGTGGACCCGCGGCATCACCACGGGTCTCTTCATCGCCGCGACGGCGTTCTTGCTCGCGGCGTGCGACTCGCCCGCCGAGCCGCGGCCCGTGGCGACCATCACCGTGAGTCCCACGCCGGCCACGCTCGCGATCGGGGGCACGCAACAGTACGTCGCCGTCGGTCGCGACGCCGAGGACCGCGTCGTCACCATCACGCCGGTCTGGTCGGTCGTGGCGGCCGGTGGGACCGTGAGCGCCACCGGGCTCTTCACCGCCGGGACGGTCGCCGGTGCCTTCACGGGTACCGTCAAGGCGACGAGCGGCACGATCTCCGGCGTCGCGACGGTCAATGTCTCCGCCGGCGCGCTGGCGACCATCACCGTCACTCCCGGCCCCGTCTCGCTGGGGATCAATGCGGCACAGCAGTTCACCGCGGTCGGCACCGATGCGAACAACAACACGGTCGCGATCACGCCCGTCTGGTCGGTCGTCGCGAGTGGCGGCGCGATCGACGCGAGCGGGATGTTCACCGCCGGATCGACGGCCGGGACCTTCCTGAACACCGTGCGCGCGACGAGCGGCGCCATCTCCGGCACGGCGACGGCCACGATCACGGCCGGCGCGCTCTCGACCATCGTCATCACGCCGAGTCTCGTGGTGCTGTCGCCGAACGGCACGCAGCAGTACACGGCGGTGGGCCGCGATGCCGGCAACAACACCGTCGCGATCACGCCGACCTGGGCGGTCGTGGCGAATGGCGGGACGATCAATGGCAACGGGCTCTTCACCGCGGGCGCGAACTCGGGCACCTTCACCAACACGGTGCGCGCGACGAGCGGTGCGACGACCGGATTCGCGACGGTCAACCCCTCCGCGGGCTCCACGCTGCCCCCGTGCTCCTCGGGGCGGCGATCAACTACGTCATCCTCGCCAAGTCGGCGATCTCGACCGTTCCGACGTCGGCGATCACGGGCAACCTCGGACTGAGCCCGGCGGCCGCGACCTTCCTCACCGGCTTCTCGCTCACGCTTCCGGCCGGTGGAGCCTTCTCGACGTCGGCCCAGGTCACCGGCAACGTCTACGCCTCCGACTATGCGGTGCCCACGCCGACGGACCTGACGACGGCCGTCAGCGACATGCAGACGGCCTACACCGATGCCGCCGGTCGCCCGACCCCGGACTTCTCGGAGCTCAACACCGGCAACCTCGGCGGGCTCACGCTCCCGGCCGGCCTGTACAAGTTCTCGAACACCGTCACCATCCCTTCCGATGTCACGCTCACCGGCAGCGCCACTGACGTCTGGATCTTCCAGATCGCTGGCGGCATCACCCAAGCGTCGGCGACGCGCGTGAACCTGTCCGGTGGTGCGCTCGCCAAGAACGTCTTCTGGCAGGTCTTCGGGGTGGTGGACATCGGGACGACCGCCCACATGGAAGGCATCATCCTCTCGCAGACCTCGATCACGCTCCGTACCGGTGCATCGGCGAACGGACGACTCATGGCCCAGACCGCGGTGACGCTCGCCAGCAGCACGGTGGTGCAGCCGGCGCCGTAAGGCCGCTCGCATCACCACGACTGCAAGCCGGGAACGGGGGGGCCGTCTCACGACGGCCTCCCCGTTCGTCGCGCCGCGCTCGGCTCAGGCCAGCCGGCGCGCCATGGCCTGCTGCATGCAGCGGTCCGCGTTCCAGCCGCACACGACGTTCCCCGCCTCGGGGATCTCGGCCGCGAGCTGCGGTGGCCCGAAGAGCGCCACCACCACCGACCGGCGCGCCTGACGCGAGTCGGCGACGATCCGCGCGACCCGGCGACGCGTCTCCACGCTGTAGCCCGGACGCCCCTTCCCGGGGCCAGGGCCGCCGTAGAGGGCGAGCAGCACCGCCCCCTCACCTTCGGGGGTCGGACCCTGCACGAGGCGCGGCACGAGACCGACGGAGCGCAACGCGTCGCCGAGCGGCGCCCGCGACGGGACCGGCCACTGCGATCCGGCATCGTCGTCCACCTGGATCAGGTCCACCACCGGCCCGATGTTCGCGATCACGCCGCGCACCGGGTGTACGAGCGTGTCGGCGAGCTGCCGCGACCAGAGCAGGTCGTCGAGCGTCGGCTCGCGGGTGGTGCCCGGACCGCCCAAGTCGGCCCAGAAGGTGCGACGGTTCCGGCTCTCGCGCAGGGCGTCCGGCGGGAGCATGCCGGCGTCGGCGGCCCGCTCGAGCAGTTCGAGCACGCCGTGCAGGTCGCTCGGCGCGAGGAGCAGGTCACAGCCCGCGGCGATCGCCTCGATGGCGGCGATCCCCTCGTCGTCGCCGCGGCGCAGGCCGGGCGCGCTCAGCAGGTCGCTCACGATCAGCCCTTCGAAGCCGAGCTCGCGGCGGAGCAGCTCGGTGAGCATCGGATGCGAACGCGACGCGGCGCGGCCGCTCGCGTCGAGCGCCGGATAGGCGCAGCTCGCCGCCATGATGCTCGCCACTCCCGTGTCGGCCGCGGCGCGGAAGGGGAGCAGGTCCTCGGCCCAGAGCGTGCCGGCCGATGCCGCGATCGTCGCGTACTCCAGATGCGGGTCGTCGGCCGTGCGCCCCATGCCGGGATAGTGCCGCACGCAGGCGAGCACGCCCTCGGCCTGGCAGGCATCGACCCACTCCACCACCCATTCGGCGGCGCGCTGCGCGTCGAGCCCGAAGGTGCGCGAGCCGAGCAGTGGGTTCAGCGGTTCGCGCTCGAGGTCGGCGACGGGAGCGAGCGCCCAGTTCACGCCGAGCATCCGCAGTTCGCGCGAGGTGAGCCTGGCCGCACGCCGGACCACGTCGGCATCACGCAGCGCGGCGATCGCCGAGAAGGGCGGCAGGCCCGTCGCATCGGTGAAGACGCTGCCGGCTCCGCCCTCGACCTCCGCCGCGATCAGCAGCGGGATGCGACTGCGACGGTGCAGCTCCTGCGTGAGCGCACCCACCTCGGCGCGCGACCCTCCCACGACCCAGAACCCGCCGACGCCGACCTCGAGCGCGTCGGAGATCATCTCCGCGAGGTATCCGAACCCGTCGCCCGGATCCCACCGGAGCTGCGGGACCAGGTGCTGGGCGAGCGGGTGCGTCACGCGGGGTGGAGGGCGCCGAGCACGCGGGGACCACGCGCCCCGGTCGCCGAGGGGACGTTGCCCGCGCGACGGTGCAGGTGCAGCCAGCCGAGGAAGGCGAAGGCGACCGCCTCCTTGGCATCGCCATCGAAGAAGTCGCGATCGAATGCGCGCACATGGCGAGGCGCGAGCGTCATGGCGATCGCTTCGCGCAGCACGGGGTTCCGCGCGCCACCGCCGGAGAGGAGCACGTCCCCGAGCGGTTGCGGCACGAAGCGCTCGAGTGCGAGGCCGATCGTGCGCGCGGTGAACCAGGTGGCCGTGCAGATGATGTCCTCCACGCTGCACATCGGGCGCGCCGCCCGGCAGGCCGCGACGAACGACGCGATGTAGTGCGCGGTGTACTTCTCCCGCCCCGTGGACTTGGGCGGTTCGGCCGCGAGCCAGGGGTCGGCGAGCAACTGCTCGATCACCGGCTCGATCGGCGTGCCCTTCGCGGCGAGTGCGCCGTTCACGTCGTACGGGAGGTCGGGGCGCAGCAGCCGCGTCACGCCGTCGATCACACAGACCCCGGGGCCGGTGTCGAACGCCCGCACGCCTTCGAGTGCGCCGGCTGGCGGGACGACCGTGAGGTTGCCGATGCCGCCGATGTTCTGCAACACCCGCCACCGTGTGTCGTGGGCGAAGAGCAGTGCGTCGGCGATGGGGACGAGCGGCGCGCCCTGCCCGCCGGCGGCGACGTCGCGTGTGCGGAAGTCGGCGATCACGTCGATGCCGGTGCGCTCGGCGATCACCGCCGGTGCACCGAACTGCCAGGTGCCGTGCGGCGGCTCGTGCCAGACCGTGTGCCCGTGCGAAGCGATCGCGGCGATCTCCTCTCGTGGAATCCCCGCCTCGGCGACCGCGGCGAGCGCGGCGTCGGCGAGCCAGCCGCCGAGTTCGAAGTCGAGGCGCGTGTACTCGCTCGGTGACGCGCCCACGAGTGCGGCGGCGAGGCGTGCCCGCGTGGCGGCGTCGTACGCACGGGAGACGTGCGCGAGCAGTTCCGGTCTCACGCGCCCTTGGGCGTCCTCGTGGAAGCGCACGACCGCCGCCGTGATGCCGTCGAGCGACGTGCCCGACATGAGGCCGACGAGGACCTGGGCGGGCATCACCTCGCGCGACGGCTCGGGCTGCTCACTCTGCATGACGGTCACGCGCCTTCCACCGGCGGCGGCGCGTCGGGCACGACGCGACGGATCACGCCGCCGGCCGTGCCGAGCCGGGCGAGCGCGGTCGGGCGGTCGACGCCGAGCTTGTGCATGGTGATCGCGACCTTCACGTGCCCGTGCGCGCGCGCGAGCAGCGCGCGCGCGTCGTCGCGCGTGAGATCGCAGGTGGTGATCACGAGACGCTCGGCGCGGTCCCTGAGCTTGTCGTTGGTGGCCTGCAGGTCGACCATGAGGTTGCCATAGGTCTTGCCGAGCCGGACCATGGCGCCGGTGGTGATCATGTTGAGCACCATCTTCGTCGCGGTCCCCGCCTTGAGTCGTGTCGAACCGGTGACCACTTCGGGCCCGGTGACCGGGACGATCGCGACGTCCACCGCACTGAGGATCTCGGGCGCGGGGGGCGAGCAGGCGAGGATGCCGGTGCGCGCGCCGAGGGCGCGCGCATGCTCGATCGCGGCGCGCACGTACGGCGTGGTCCCGCTCGCCGCGATGCCGAGGACGAAGTCCCCCGCGGCGACTCCGGCGGCGGTGAGGTCGGCGCGGGCGCCGTCGGGGCGGTCCTCGGCCCCCTCCTGCGAACGCGTGAGCGCGGCCGGCCCTCCGGCGATGATGCCCTGCACCAGCGTGGGATCGCTGCCGAAGGTGGGGGGGCACTCCGACGCGTCGAGCACACCCAGCCGGCCCGAGGTCCCCGCACCGGCGTAGAACAACCGGTGCCCAGCGCGAAAGGCCTCTTCGGCGAGTTCGATCGCGCGCGCGATCGCGAGGCGCTGCGTAGCGACGGCGTCGGCCACGCCGCGGTCCTCGACGTTCATCAGGTCGACGATCTGGATCGCGGTCGCGACGTCGATGTCGGCGCTGCGCGGATTGCGGCGCTCGGTGACCCGGGGATCGAGCACGAGGGGGCGGGGTCTGAGAGGAGGCGGCGGGCCCGCCCGGCGTCATCGGTGTCGCCTGCGCCCCGCGTCCCGTAACTTATCGAGCGACATGACCACTCGCACCCTCGCCCTCGCCGTCGCCCTCCTGTGCGCCTCCCGTGCCGGCGCTCAGCTCATCAAGGTCCCGTCGCTCGACGAGTCGCGTCGCCCGCTCTCGGTGAGCGTCCATGCCGGATTCCTGCAGACGCAGGACCGGTTCGACGGTCAGAGCGGGGCGCAGTGGTACCTCGGCGAGGCGATGCAGTATCGCGCGGCGCTCGAGCTCGGCACCAAGAGCGGCTCCCTCGCCCTCGTGGGATCGGTCGCCGACGTGCCGATCGCCCGCTCGGGTGGTTCGGCGACGGGCTTCTCCGACGGCACCATCCAGCTCCGGCAGTACCTCGCCGCCTTCCGCACTCCGGAGACGGAAGGGGCGCACCAGATCGTGGACGTGGGTCTCGGCCTCTCGCAGTGGACCGCGTATTCGGGCACCGACGCCCTCACGGCCGATGAACGGAAGGCGCGCAACGCGTTCACGCTCGTGGTCGGCTACGGCTTCGGCTTCACGCTCGGCAGCCGGGCGGCGTTCAACCTGGTGCAGGACGTCTCGACGCTCTGGGGATCGTCGGAGGGACTGCCGTCGGGGCGCTCGCGGATGGTGCGGCAGTATACGACGCGGGTCGGGGTGCGGGTGATGCTCCGAGGACGAAGGTAGGAGGATGAAGGATGAAAGAAGAGGGAGCGTCCTCGCTCGCCCGAGCCAGGTCGTTCCCTGTTCTCCCTGTGCCCCTGTGGTGAAGTGCAGTTCACTCCCATGAAACCCGAACACATGCGCAAGCACCTCTCAGCTCTCCTGACGCTCGCCGCCCTCACGGTCTCGGCCTGCCGCCCCACACCGGCACCGACACCCACGCAAACGGATGCCCGCTACTCGGGCACGTTCGCCGGCGGCTTCCGCTTCCCCGAAGCGCGCGAGGCGGTGTTCGGCGCGAATGCGATGGTCTCGAGCAACTCCGGACTGGCGAGCACCGCCGGCACGGAGATCCTCAAGGCCGGCGGCAATGCGGTCGATGCGGCCGTCGCCACCGGCTTCGCGCTCGCGGTGACCTATCCGTTCGCCGGGAACATCGGCGGTGGGGGCTTCATGGTGATCCGGATGGCCGACGGCCGCACCGCGGCGCTCGACTATCGCGAGATCGCCCCGCTCGCGGCGACCCGTAACATGTTCGTCGACTCCACCGGCAAGCTCACGGACCGGAGCGTGGTCGGTCACCTCGCCTCCGGCGTGCCGGGGGCGGTCGCCGGACTCGATGCGGCGCTGCAGCGCTTCGGCACCATGTCGCTCGCGCAGGTGATGGCGCCGGCGATCCGGCTCGCGCGCGAAGGCTTCGTGGTCGACAGCGCGCTCTTCCGTTCGCTCCGCGGCGCTCAGGAACGACTCTGCCGGTTCGCCGGATGCGCGACCTTCTTCCCCGGCGGCGCGGTGGTCACGCCCGGCACGCAGCTGGTGCAGTCCGACCTCGCGCGCTCGCTGCAGCTCATCGCCGAGCGCGGGCCGCAGGCGTTCTACGACGGCCCGATCGCCGAGTCGCTCGTGGCCGAGATGCAGCGCGGCGGCGGCATCATCACGCGCGAGGACCTGCGTCGCTATGAACCGAAGTGGCGCGAGCCGGTCATCTCGACCTATCGCGGCCACACGCTCATCACCATGCCACCGGCCTCGTCGGGCGGCATCACCATGACCGAGTCGTTCAACATCCTCGAGACCTTCGCGCCGCTGCCGCCGTTCGGCAGCGCCGAGTACGTGCATCTGCTCGCCGAGACCTTCCGCCGCTCGTTCATCGACCGCAACTCCAAGCTCGCCGACGCCGACTTCGTGCCGGTGCCGCGCGACGAACTCACGTCCAAGGCGTACGCCCGGACCCTCGCGCAGCAGATCGACCGCGCGCATGCCTCCAGGACGCCGGCCTTCCAGCAGGCACCGGAGCCGGAGCACACGACGCACTACTCGGTCGTGGATCACGCGGGGAATGCCGTCGCGACCACCACGACGCTCAATGGCGGTTATGGATCGGCGGTGTGGATCCCGGGTGGCGGCTTCTTCATGAACAACGAGATGGACGACTTCGCCGCACAGCCCGGAACGGCCAACATGTTCGGGCTCGTGCAGGGCGAGGCGAACGCGGTGCAGCCCGGCAAGCGCATGCTCTCGGCCATGTCGCCGACGATCGTGCTCGACGCGAATGGTGAGGTGCTGCTCGTGGTCGGCGGTGCCGGCGGCCCCACGATCATCACGGCCACGAGCCAGGTGATCCTCAACGTGATCGAGCATCACATGAACCTCGCCGACGCCATGCGCGCGCCGCGGATGCATCACCAGTCGCTGCCGGACGAGATCCGGCTCGAGAGCGTGGGCTTCAGCGAGGAGACCGTCGCGCGGCTGCGGGCCATGGGGCACACGATCGCGACGACGCCGGGGATCGCGAACGTGAACGCCGTGATGCGGGTGCCGGGGGGCTGGCACGGGGTGCGGGAGCCGCGGTCGGCGGGGGCGGCGGTCGGGTACTAGCCGTTCCTGCGAACCGCCTTCACCACCGAGGCACCGAGGACACCGAGAAGGCAGAGGGCCCGGCGACGCGTGGTCACCGGGCCCTCATTGTTTGTCGTCAGGAGAACCGGGATGGACGACGTCAGACGGAGGGTTACCCTCCGCAGTTCCCGGTGCCCCGGTGCCTCGGTGGTGAGAGCAGTTGCCCTACCCTGCCCTCACCAGCGACCAACGACTCAGTTCGTCGCCTTGATCGAGAGCGCCTTGGTGATCGCGATCGTGATCGTGCCGTTCTCGGCGAGGCAGCCTTCGTAGTCGGCCGTGCCGGCTGCGACCGCGCCACCCGCCGCCGCGCCGACCGCGGCGCCGATGACCGTGCCCTTGGTGTTCTTGCCGAGCAGGCGACCGGCGACCGCGCCGACCGCGGCACCCGTCGCGACCTTGCCGACCTGCTGGCCGGTGCTCTGCGACCGCACCGCCTCGATCGTCGCGACGTTGGTCACGTCACCCTCGATCGCGTAGGTCTGCGAGCCGACCGTCACCGAGACGACGTCGAACGCGAACTTCCACTGGTCCTTGGAGTTCTTCGAGATCGCCGACTCCGTGACCGTGAGCGTCACGACCGAGCCCGCCGGGATCCTGGCGCCGTTGGTGCCCATGACGTCGGCGCCGAGGGTCGCGGTGAAGGTGTCACCGACCTTGTGCGTGTTGGTGCACATGCGCGTGCCGGTCGTGACGGCGAACGAGGTGCCGGCGGCGATCGTGCCGGCGCGCGGCGCTGCCTTCGTCGGCGTCGTGGCGGCCGGGCGCGGAGCCGGGGCCTTCGTCGTCGGCGGGGCCGGCGTCGGGGCCGGGGCCGGAGCGGGCTCGGCGGTCGTCGGCGCCGTGTCGTTCATGGGCTTGGTGGTGTCCTGCGGCGCGAGCTGGATGTCGCGCGCAGCCTGGTCGGACGCGTCCTTGCCACCGCAGGCGACGGCGACCGAGACGATGAGGAGCGGGGCGAGGGACCGCCGGATAATATTCGCGAACATCTGCATCTCCGAAGTGGGGGTACCGGACCGAATATGAAATGTCGCTCCCGGACCGCCTTCCTGCAACGAATTCCCCCTTTGTGACATCCCTCACACGCCTCCTGCCGTGGGCCCGGCCGTACCTCCGGCAGTTCGTCTGGGGGCTCGCTTGCGTCGTCGTCTCCACGGCCCTGGCGAACCTCATGCCGACGCTCATCCGCCGCGCGATCGACGCGATGGCGGCGGGGGCCCCCGTGCGCGCGGTCCTCGACATCGCCGCCACCATGGTCGGCCTGACGCTCGTCATGGGGTGGTTCCGCTTCCAGATGCGGAACATCCTCAACGGCGTGTCGCGGGTGGTCGAGAACGACCTGCGCGACGCGCTCTTCGCCCGCCTCACGCGTCTCGACCCGGCCTGGTACGGCCGTAACCGCACCGGCGAGGTGATGGCCCGCCTCACGAACGACCTCGGGGCCGTCCGCATGGCCGTCGGGCCTGCGGTGATGTACCTGACGAACACGATCTTCGGCGGCATCTTCGCGCTGAGCTTCATGTTCTCGATCAGCCCTCGGCTCACGCTGCTCGCGCTGCTCCCGATGGTGCCGCTGCCGATCGTCACCCTCGGACTCGGCCGCGCGATCCACCGGCGGTTCGAGCGCGTGCAGGCGCAGTTCGGCGACCTGACGACCCATGTCCAGGAACA
The DNA here is from genome assembly GCA_021413975.1 of Gemmatimonadota bacterium. GTDB lineage: Bacteria > Gemmatimonadota > Gemmatimonadetes > Gemmatimonadales > Gemmatimonadaceae > Pseudogemmatithrix. The sequence continues at coordinate 35,467 of JAIOPJ010000019.1, read as the reverse complement.
CCTCTCCGGCGTGCGGATCGTGCGCGCCTATCAGCAGGAGGGCGCCGAGTTGGCGCGCTTCACCGAGCTGAGTGCGGGATACCTCGGGAAGAACCTGCGGCTCGTGCGCCTCAACGGCCTCATGAATCCGAGCTTCGCACTGCTGGCGGGACTCGGAGCGGCCGCGGTCCTGGGGCTCGGCGGCGCGATGGTGCTCGCGGGGACGCTCTCGATCGGCGCCTTCGTCGCCTTCGGGCTCTATCTCGCGAACCTCACCTGGCCGTTGATCGCACTCGGATGGGTCACGAGCCTCTTCCAGCGCGGCGCGGCCTCCATGACGCGGCTCCTGGCGATCCTCGACGCCCAGCCGGCGATCCGCGACTCCGAACCGCCCCGTGGCGTCGCCACACTGCCCCCGACCGTCGGCGGACGCACGCTCACGTTCGAGCGCGTGGGCTTCACGCATGCCGCACCGGACGGGACTGCCGGGCGCACCGTGCTGCGCGACGTCTCCGTCTCGGTGCCCGCGGGCTCCACGCTCGGCATCGTCGGCGCGACGGGATCGAGCAAGACGACGCTGCTCGAGCTCATCCCGCGCCTCGCCGACCCGACGCAGGGACGCGTGCTCCTCGACGGCGTGGACGTGCGCGACCTGCCGCTCGACGTGCTGCGCCGCGAGATCGGCTTCGTCCCGCAGGAGAGCCTCCTCTTCAGCGAGACGATCATCGACAACCTCATGTACGGGTCGACCAGCGAGGCCGACGCGCACTGGGCGGCCGGCGTGGCGCAGCTCACCGAAGCGATCGACGGCTTCCCGGGCGGGTTCGCGACGATGCTCGGCGAGCGCGGCGTGAACCTCTCCGGCGGCCAGAAGCAGCGCGCGGCGATGGCCCGGGCGCTCGCGCGTCGTCCGTCCGTGGTGATCCTCGACGATGCCCTCTCGGCCGTGGACACGCACACCGAGGCGGCGATCCTGCGCGGGCTGCGCGAGGCGCTCGCCGGCCGGACCGCCGTGATCGCCTCGCACCGCATCACGGCGATCCGCGATGCACACTGGATCATCGTGCTCGACGACGGCCTGGTGGTCGAGCAGGGTCGGCACGAGGAGTTGTTGGCGGCCCGGGGGAGGTACTGGACGCTGCTCCGGCGACAGCAGATGGAGGAGGAGCTCGAGGTGGAGTCGGTCCCCGCAGGGGCGTGACCACGACCGCGCTGGGACGTCATGTAAGGAGAAGCCTGAGGGCTTCGGTCCACCCCTCGCACAGGAGTCACTCCATGATCCGCACGGTTCTTCGTGGTCTCGCCGCCTCCGCGGCCCTGCTCCTCGTCGTCACGGCCAGCGCCAACGCCCAGATGGCGGGCTCGTCCCGCTTCGGCCTGAGCGCCGGCGTCGCACTGCCGATGGGTGACTTCGGCGACGCGGTCGGCCTCGGCATCCATGTGGGCGGGCACATCCAGATGCCGCTCGGCGACAAGTTGAAGCTTCGCTTGAATGGTGACTTCGGCACCTACGGCGGCGATGTGCCTGGCCTCGACAACGCCACGTTGCTCGGCGGGGTGGCGAACCTCGTCATGCCGATCACGACGACGAGCGCGCTCAAGCCGTACTTCTTCGGCGGCCTCGGCTTCTACCAGACCAAGGCGAACGCCGTGGGTGGTGGCTCTTCCGACAGCTCGGACCTGGCCTTCAACGTCGGCGGCGGTTACGACTGGGGGAAGAACTTCTTCACCGAGATCCGCTTCCTCTCGATCCAGTCGGACGGCTCGTCGACGAACACGTTGCCCGTCACCATCGGCATCCGCTTCTAGTTCGAGGGACGACACGAACAGCCTGACGCCCGCGGAAGCTGGGCCGACGGCGAAAAGGGCGGGGGCGGACTTCGGTCCGCTCCCGCCCTGGCCGTTCCTCCGCTGTGATCGGTGCCTCGCCTGGCGGTGACCCGCCGGCGCCCGCCCGTCAGATCCGGTCGAGGATGAACGCGGGAGTGAAGTCCTGCAGCCAGCTCGCCAGCATCGTGAACCGGTTGGTCACCATGAGCAGGCCGACGAGCACGAGCATGGCGCCGGCGATGCGGTTCACCCAGACCATCTGGTGCCGCATCTTCGCGAACACCTCGAGGAACTTCTCGACCATCACCGCCGCGAGCAGGAACGGCACCGCGAGGCCCGCCGAGTAGGCGGCGAGGAGTACCAGGCCGCGCTGCAGGTCGGCCTCGTTGGCCGCCATCGTGAGGATCGCGCCGAGGATCGGACCGATGCAGGGCGACCAGCCGGCGCCGAAGGCGATGCCGACGACGAGCGTGCCGAGGTACCCGATCGGCTTGTTGGCGATGTGCAACCGCGTGTCGCGCGCGAGCAACCCCAGGTTGAACACGCCGAGCATGTAGAGGCCGAAGGCGATGATCAGCACGCCGCCGATGCGGCTGATCCAGTCGCGGTAGCGCAGCATGATCTGGCCGAAGACGGTCGCGCCGGCACCGAGCGCGAGGAAGATCAGCGAGAAGCCGCAGACGAAGACGAGCGCATGGAAGAGCGTCTCGCGCTTGGTGTGCTGCAGGTCCTCGAGCGTCATCCCCGTGATGAAGGTGACGTAGCTCGGCACGAGCGGCAGCACGCAGGGGCTCAGGAAGCTGAGCAGCCCGGCGCTGAAGGCGATGAGGATGCCGAGCGGACCGGCGGTCGATTCCACTAGCGGGACACTCCGGTCTGGCAGTCCTTGCAGACGCCGTGGATGACGAGCCGGTGCCGCTGACGGGCGAACCCGCGCGACTCGGCGACGATCGTGGTCATGCGTTCGAGGCGCTCGTCGCGGAACTCCTCGACCTTGCCGCACTGCGTGCAGATGAGGTGCTCATGGTGCGGGATGTCGCGCGCGGGCTCGAAGCGGCGGAAGCCCTCGCCGAAATCGCGTTCCACCACGAGACCGCTCTCGAGCAACGTATCGATGGTCCGGTACACCGTCGCGGTGCCGACCTTGCGGCCGGCGGCCGTGACCTCCTGCGCCACTTCCTCGGCGGAGAGGTGCCGGTGCGAAGTGAGCAGCGTCTCGGCGATGGCGAGCCGCTGCGCCGTGACGGGCAGGTTGTGCTCGCGCAGGTAGCCGACGAAGCGATCGACTACGGGGTGGTCCGACACCGGGCTTCCGTGATCCGGGCACGGGCATCGTCGCCGCCCACGTGCTCCGGTTCGGTGGTCTCGTTGGCACGCTGCTGCACGCCGCGCACCACGGCCTCGACGGTGCCGAGCGGAGCGTCCGCCTCGGCGACGACCTCGCACTCCCACTTGCCGCGATCGGGGCCTTTGCGGGTCCAGCGGTAGCGGGCCGTGTAGACCACATGACGCTCCCGTCCGACGACCTCGTGCTCCGCCGCCACCACCGCCACGCCGGTCTCGAGCGGGCCCTGGCGGATCGGGGGGAAGAAGTGGATCTCGGCGATGCGCTCGGCCGGGACGGTGTCCGCGATGTCGAGGAGCAGGCGCTCGCGGGCATCGGACGAGAGGGGGATGGTCTGCTGGGCCATGCGGGGAATCTAGCGGGTCGGGGTCTTCTTTGGCCTCGGTCCGCCGACCTCCTGCCATCACCACCGAGGCACCGAGGGCACCGGGAAGTGCCAGGGCCCTTGCTCTTTCCTCGGGCACGCGGTCACCTGGCAACAGGGGACGGTGACGCAATGACCCGGGAAGCACCCCGAACGAGTCGCTGTACTCTGCCACTCGCACCGAGCGCTCGGTGTCCTCGGTGCCTCGGTGGTGAGAGTAGTTCGCAGTCGCCCCGCGCGACCCACCTACAGCAACGACACCGGATCCCGGTCCACCACGAGCCGCATCTCCCCCGCACCGGGCACCTCGACCCCGGTCATGAGCCCGCGGATCAAGCGCGTCAACGGCGCCGCATGCACGGACTTGAGGATCGTGTGCCAGCGGAACCGCGTCTTGATCCGCTCGATCGGGCACGGGGCCGGCCCGAGCACGGTCACGCCGAGGGAGAACCGCGACTCGGCACCGACGAGCCACTCGGTGACGTGCCGCGCGAAGTCGGCGACGGCGACCTCGTCGAGCCCGCTGACGACGACGTTCGCGAGGCGCAGCGTCGGCGGGTAGGGCGGACTCTCGCGCGAGGCCATCTCCTCGGCGACGAACCCGAGGAAGTCGTGCGCCGCCGCGTGGCGCACCGCATGGTGCCCGGGGACGCGCGTCTGGATCACGACCTCCCCGCCCTTCGGCCCGCGGCCCGCCCGCCCCGCGACCTGGCTGAGCAGCTGGAAGGTCCGCTCACTCGCGCGGAAGTCGGGGAGGTTGATCCCCACGTCGGCGTCGATGACGCCCACGAGCGTCACGTTGGGGAAGTCGAGTCCCTTGGCGATCATCTGCGTGCCGAGGAGCACGTCGACCTCCCCGCTTCCGACGCGATCGAGGATCGTGGTGTGCGCCCACTTCCCCGTCGTCGTGTCGACGTCCATGCGCGCGATGCGCGCCTCGGGGAGCCGTTCCACGAGCAGGCGCTCCACCTGCTGCGTTCCGAGCCCCCGCTGGCGCTCCATCGGCGCGCCGCAGTCGCCGCAGGCGCGGCCCGCGGCCTCCTGATGGAGGCAATAGTGACAGACGAGTCGCTCCGGGGTGCGATGATACGTGAGCGAGATCGAGCAATTCGGACAGCTCGCCACATGTCCGTCGGCGCACTGCACGAACGACGCGTAGCCGCGCCGGTTGAGCAGGAGGATGCTCTGCTCCCCGCGCGCCAGTCGTTCACGCAGTCCGTGCTCGAGTGCGGCCGAGATCACCTGACGGCGCGCCCGTTCGTCGGGCGTGGACGCGCGCAGCTCCTGCCGCAGGTCGAGGACGCGCACCGCCGGGAGCCTGCCGCCGCCCACGCGCTCCGGCAGCGAGAGGAGCGTGAGCCGCCCGTCCTGCGCGTTCTTCCAGCTCTCGAGGCTCGGCGTCGCACTCCCCAGCACGCAGCGCGCGCCGGCCTCGCGGGCGCGGATGAGCGCGACGTCGCGCGCATGGTAGCGCGGCGTCTCGGCCTGCTTGTAGCTCGCTTCGTGCTCCTCGTCCACGATGATCGCGCCGAGGTTCGCGAGGGGAGCGAAGACGGCCGACCGCGCACCGACGGCGATCCGCTTCTCGCCGCGTCGCAGTGCGCGCCAGGCATCGAGCCGCTCGCCGTCGCTCAGTCCCGAGTGCAGGACCGCGACCTCATCGCCGAACACGGCCCTGAAGCGGTCGACCGCCTGCGGCGTGAGGGCGATCTCGGGGACGAGCACGATCGCGCTCTTGCCCTCCTTGCGCACGACCTGCTCGAGGACCTGCAAATAGACGAGCGTCTTGCCGCTGCCGGTGATGCCGTGGAGCAGGAAGGCGGCGCCGGGAGCACCGGCGAGGATGGCGTCGATGGCGGCGCGCTGTGCGGCGCTCGGCGTGACCTGCGCGGCCTGGCCCGCGGGACGGCTCGCGAACGGGTCGCGCGAGCGTCCTTCTCGCTCCTCCCGCACGAGTCCCCGCTTGAGCAGGCCCGCGACCACGCTGCTGGTGCAGCCGAGTCGCTGCAGGAGCAGCGGCACCGGCGCGCGCCCGCCGAGTTGTTCGAGGAGTTCGTAGAGTTGCCGCTGCTGCGGTGCGCGTTTGAACGCGGCGTCGCGCTCGAGGAGCGTGGGCAGTTCCTGCGCGATCACCAGGAGCCGCTCGGTGCGCCCCTCCGGCGCCGGGCGTGCGGCCAAACCGAGCGGCCCGGGCAGCACGGCGCGGCAGACGAGGCCGAGCGGGACCACATGGTATTCGGAGATCCAGCGGCAGAGCGCGAGCAGGTCGGCCCGGAGCGACGGTTCGGCGTCGGGGACGTCGAGGATCGCCTTCGGCACGGTGTCACCGAGCGACACGCCGTCGCTCTCGCCCACGCAGAACCCGATGGTGCGCCCGTTGCGCACCGGTACCACCACCCGGCTCCCGGGAACGATCGGGTGGCGCGTGGTCTCGGGCACCGCGTAGGTGAAGGTCTGCAGCAGCGGCAGCGGGAGCGCGACCTCGACGAGGCGCGGGCGCCCCGCGGAGGCGGAGGCGGTCACTCCGCCGGCCGCGACCCGCGCACCGGGGGCGCGTCGTGCACGCCTTCCGTCCCCATCCAGTCGTAGATCGCTTCGGCGAGGTCGTGGCCGCGCTGGAACCGCTTCTCCGGCGCCTTCTCGAGGCAGCGCATGGTGATCGCCGCCAGCCCGCGCGAGATGTGCGGTGCCACGCGCTCGATCGGCGTGGGCATCTCGTGCACATGCTTGTAGCCGATGGCGTAGCCGTCGGGACCGTCGAACGGCGTGGCGCCGAGCAGGCACTCGTAGAGCATCACGCCGACGGCGTACAGGTCGGCGCGGCCGTCCACAAAGCGGCCCATCGCCTGTTCCGGTGCCATGTAGTGCGGCGTCCCCATCGCGCGGCCGCCGGCGGTGAGGCGTCCGTGGAAGTGCGCCGTCGCGATGCCGAAGTCGGTGAGGATCGCATTGCCGTCGGCGTCGAAGAGCACGTTGTCGGGCTTCACGTCGCGGTGGATGATCCCCTGCCGCGTCGCGTAGTCGAGCGCCGTCGCGACCTGCGCCGCGATGCGCGCGGCACGGGGCGCCTCGATCGTCCGGGTCTTGGCGAGGTCGTCGGCCAGGCAGCCGCCCGAGATGAAGGGGAGCACGATGTAGACCGCATCATCGGTCTCGCCATAGTCGAGGGGCGAGCAGATGAACGGATGCAGCAGCCGGCTCGCGGCCTCGGCCTCGCGCTTGAAGCGCACGCGCATCTCGGGCTCGCGCGAGAGGTGCGAGTGCAGGACCTTCACCGCGAGCGGCCGGTCGAGCATGTGGTGCCGCGCCTCGTAGACGTCGGCCATGCCGCCGCTGCCCACGCGGCGCACGATGCGGTACCGCTGCCCCGTCGCCTGCCGCAGCGAGGTGATCAGGTGGTCGGGGGCGTCGATCGCCACGGGGATCTGCGGCAGCACGAGCCCGCACTGCCCGCAGGTGCGGGCGGCGCTCCGGTTCCAGGTGCCGCAGTCGGGACAGAACACGAGGGGAATCTACAGCCAACCGCGGCGGTGGAGGACCCAGATGAGGGCGCCGCCCAGACCGAGCTGAACGGCCAGCATCACCCAGAAGCCGTGCGGCCACCCCGAGAGCGGGATGACGGTGAAGTTCATGCCCCACATCCCGCTCACCACCACGAACGGCACGCTCATGGTCGCGACCACGGTCAGGCCCTTGGTCACGATCCCCATGCGGTTGGAGACCTGCGTGAGGTACGAGTCCATGGTGCTCGAGAGCAGGTCGCGATAGGTGTCGAGCGACTCGTTGAGCCGGATCACGTGATCGTAGATGTCGCGGTAGTAGATCTGCGAGTCGGGCGGGATGAGCGCGCAGGGACGGTTCTGCAGCACGTTGAAGACCTCGCGCATGGGCGAGAGGTGGCGCCGCAGCTGCAGCACCAGACGCTTGACGCTGAAGATGTCGCGCAGCGACTCCTGGTCGAAGTGCACGAACACGCGCTCCTCGAGCCCGTCCACGAAGGCATCGAGCTGCTCGACGATCGGGAAGTAGGCGTCGACGGTCGTGTCGAGCACATGGTGCATCAGCCGGCTCGCGCCACGCTCCAGCAGGTCGTGCGAGCGCAGGATCCGTTCGTTGGTCGCGTCCACGCCCGGCGCATGCTGTCCGTGCACGGTGACGACGAAGTTCCTTCCGAGGAAGATCGACAGGTTGAAGGTCTCGATGTCGTAGAGCTCGGGGGTCTCGTCGGCGAAGCGCACGGCGCGCACCACCGCGAAGGCGTACCCGGGGAACTCCTCGAACTTCACGCGCCCTTCGGGGGACAGCGTGTCCTCGACGCTCAGCGGATGGAACTGGAAGACCTTCTCGAGCATCGCGTGCTGCGACCGGACGCGCAGGTCGACGTCGACCCAGAGGAGCCCCACACCCGATTGCACGATCGCGGCGAACTCCTTCGGATCGATGTCGCGGCGGACGGCACCCGCCGCGTCGCGGTGCCATGACTTCGGGCCGCTCTCCTGCGGGACCGCCGCCGCCTCCTCGGTGATCGCGCGGAGTCGGAGGGCCTTGCTCGTTCGGCGCTTGGGCATGGGAGAGAAACTACCGCAGCGCCTCGAGGTGTGCGATGACCGCCTCGCCAAGCCGCTCGGGGTCGTAGCCGCCCTCGAGGGAGCTCACGACCCGGCCGCCGCACCAGCGCTCGGCGCGCTCCACGAGCGCCCGGGTGAGCGTGCGCACATCGTCGAGTTCGAGCGTGAAACCGCCCAGCGGGTCGCCCGCGAGGGAATCGAAGCCCGCCGAGATGAGCACGAGGCCGGGGGTCCACCCGGAGGTGGCCACATCCACGGCGGCGAGGAGCGCCTCGCGATACTGCGCCGGCGCGAGCCCGGGGGCCATGGGCACGTTCCAGACGGTGCCGTGCGGCCCACGATCCGTGGCGGCCCCCGACCCCGGGTACCAGGGCCACTGGTGCATCGAGACGAAACGGATGCCCGGGTCCTGCTCGACGATCGCCTGCGTCCCGTTGCCGTGGTGGACGTCCCAGTCCACGATCAACACGCGCTCCACGCCGCGACTCCGGGCGACGAGCGCGCCGATCGCGACGCTGCCGAAGATGCAGAAGCCCATCGCCCGGTCGCGCAACGCGTGGTGACCGGGGGGACGGACGCCGACGAAGCTCCGCAGGTTCCTCCCGTCGAGCGAGCGCTCCACCGCCTCGATCACCGAGCCCGCCGCCGCGGTCGCGGCGTCCCACGACCCCTCGCTCACCAGCGTGTCGGCGTCGAACCGGCCGCCGCCCGACTCGCACAGGGCGCGCACCCGCTCGATGTACGCGCGGTCGTGCGCGAGCGCGAGCTCGTCGACGGTCGCGTGACGCCCTTCGAGGTGCTCGAGGCCCATGAAGAGCTCGGGATGGTAGCGCATGGCCCGCGTGATCGTGCGGATGCGGCCCACGTGCTCGGGATGGTTCCACCCGTTGTCATGCCGGCCGACGTCGGAGTGCGAGATGAAGGCGAGGGTCATGCGGCCCCCCGGGCGCGCCGCGAGGCCCACTCGGCGACCAACAGGATGAGGGTGATGATGCCGAGCCAGGCCGGCAACGCGCGAGGCGCCGGCGGCGTGGGAGGAGCGACGGACACGGCGGGACCGAGGCGTTGCACGAGTGTCGCTCGCGGGGCGGATCCGTCCAGGGAACCGACAGGGAGGGCGCCGGTCCCCGCGCGCGTTCCACGTCCGCCGTCGGTCGGCGCTCCCGAAGCCGCCGCGACGAGGTGCGACCACCACTCCCGATGGTCACGCGCACCCGACGCCCCGCCCTGCATGCGCCACCGCCAGGTCTCGTCGTAACCGGCCTGCACCACGCGCCCGGCGGCCACGCGCCTGGCCGCCACGGTGATCGTGCCCTCGCGCCGCTCGAGAACGACCGATTCGGCGCGCAACGATCCGAGAGGCCGCAGCGGCAGCGCCTGCAGCGGTTCCTGGGCGTCGAACGCACCCTGCCCTCCCTCTTGCCGCGTTCCCGGCCGCGCGGGTGCCACGCCCGCGAGCGACGGCGCGCCCGCCGCCTCGCCCGAGAGCACGAGTCCGCCCCCCGCTCGCACGAAGCGCAGCAGCGCACTCGCCTCGGCACCGAGCGCCGTATCGAGCGCGACCACCACCGCCTGCGCGCCGAGCGCCTGCGTGCGGGCGTCACCCTGCGTGAGGCGGACCGTATCGGAGAGCCGCAGGCGCGCATCCACCGACCACCCCGCCTCCTCGAGCGCGGCGATCGTGAACTTGGATTCCCACCCGACGCGGCCGAGGACCAGCACGCGACCGGGCGTGGAGGGCATTGGCGCCGCCGCGCTGGCCCCGGTGCGTCCTTCGCCGACGCGTACCGGGCCGCGCAGCCCCGACGCCGTGATGGCCCCTCCACCCGCAGGGAGGGAGTCGATCGCGCCGAGCGAGTCCCCGAGGGCGAGAGCACCGTCGCTGACCGCCAGGATCGTCGTGCGCGCGGAGGGGTCGCGGAGCGGCTCGGCGACGGTCGCGATCGCCGCGACCTCACCACTCCACGTCACCGCGTCTCCGGCCCGGGCGCGCGCGACGAGCGAGTCACGCGCCTGCGCGCTCAGGTCGTCCGTCGCATCGACGTGCACGGCCGGAACCGCTGCCGCGTCAGGCGCGAGCACCGTGCGCAGCAGCACGAGCGCGACGATCGCGAGCGCCACGCCGCGCGCGACGCGCTCCCAGGGGATCCGGCGGTCAGCGGGAGAGCGCATAGACCACCAGGTTCACGCCGAACTTCGTGTTGTCCACCGAGAGGAAGCGCTTGTTGTCGGGGTGGTAGTTCCACTCCGAGCTGTAGTCCTTGCTGCTGTACAGGATCGCGATCCGGTCCCCTTCCAGCACCGCCTGCAGGTGCTTGTGCACGAGGTTGTCGCCCCAGCCATTGAGCTCGTGACTCGTCGTCGGGGGGCCGTCGGGGAACCGGAAGAAGGCCTTGAACAGCGCGTGATCGTTGGGCAGGTCCTTCAATGGCCCCACGGCCCGGGCCACCTCCTCCCACGCCGTACGATGGAACTGCCCGTCGACGTCATGATTGTGGTCGTCGATGAACAGGAGACCGCCACGCGCGCAGAACTCCTTGAGCGTGGAGCGCTCGGCGTCGGAGAAGCGCACCGGCAAGTGCCCGGTCAGGTACACGAGCGGGTATTTGAACAGGTCGCGCGAGCCGAGCGGGACGATCGCACCCACCGATGCGACATCGATCCCCGTGTACCGGGCCACCGAGTCGATGATGTTCGCCGGGACCATCGGCGCGCTGTCCCAGTCGCCGGAGTCGTACTGCGCGGTGGCGAAGGTGAAGTCGGGCATCAGCGACCCCACGGCGAGAGGCCGTCCTGACGCACCGGTGCACCGGCCAGTGAACGGCGCGCGCGCTGGAGTGCCGCGGTCACGTCGCCGCCGCGGCGCACGGCGTCGGCGGCGGCATCGAGCGCCTGTGCCGCCGCACGGTCACTGCCCGGGAGCGAGAGGCGCAGGAGGAGCAGCGAGTCGGCGGCGGCGAGCGGATCGGCCGCGATGCTGCCGAGGAGCGCATCGAAGCGCGCGAGGCGGGCGGCGCGGTCCGCGTCGAGCGGAGCACGTGCCTCGCGTGCGGGCGGCGCCGACTTCTCACGACCGGTACCCCGCACCTTCGCGAGGTCGACCACCACGCGCGGCGGCCGGCCGCGCAGGTAGATGCGCTCGGCCGCGCGCGCACGTTGCAGTGCCTCGATCGCGCGCTGCATCCACGGGATCGCGCCGGCGGGGTTCGCCGTCTCGAGCTCGGTCGAGGCGCGCCACATGTGATTGTAGGCCTCGAGCAAGGGCTTGTTGATGGCGACGACCGGCGTCTCGTCCCCTTCGCCCTCGAGCTGGCGCGTGGGATCCACATTGGCCGCGCGCTGCGCGGCGGCGAGGACCTGGTCGGGATCGAGCGGCTTCTCGGCGCCATGCTCATGCCCATCGCCGGCGAAATGCGCGTGCTCACCCTGATCCTCGCTCAACCGAACGAAGATCACCTCGCCCACGCGCTTGCGGAGCTTCGTCTGCTCGACCGCGAGACGGCGCGACTCGCGCTCGACGGCGGCGCTCCCGATGCGCGGCGCACGGTCGCGCAACTCGGTCGTCATCAGGAGGATCATGCGCTGCGAGAGCGCGTTCTTCTCCGGCTCGGTGGGCGGCATCGGATCGACGCTCACCGAGTCGTACTCGTCGGCACGGGCGATCCGGATGGTGCGCGTCTCCGACGCGCCCTGCCCGGGCCCGCTGACGTCATTGCGGTCGCGCGCGAGCGCACGCAGGTGGATCAGGTCACCCGGGGCGAGCCTCAGCGTGTCGAGCAGGAGCGTGCCTTCGATGCGCCCCTCGCGCGCCCCGGCAGCGAAGGCGCGCGCCCCGACGCGACCACTGCGGAAGGTGTAGGTCTCTCCCGCGCCCGAACTCACGATGTACTCGAAGGCGGCATCGGCGAGTCCGTGATCGTCGCGCAGGTCGGCGCGGAGCGCGACCGCGCCCCGTGCCGAGCGCAGCACCGAGTCGCGCGTCGGTGCGTCGAGGCGGGCGACCGGCACCGAGTCCGCGTACGACTCGACGACGAGCACCCGTTCGCGCGCCGGTCCCCGCAGCCGAAGGCCGGCGGCGCGGGGAGGCACGTCGAATGCGATGCGCCAGGTGCCGTCGCGTTGCGCCGGCGCGATCTCGCGCGACTCGAGGAGTGCGGTGACGCCATCGCCGCGTCCTTCGACCACGATGCGGCTGCCGGCGAGCGCGGTCACGGACGACGGGTCGTCGATCGACGTGGCGCCGAGTCCGGTGTAGCCCGGTGGCACCACCCGCACGACGATCGTGGCGAGCGGATCACGCGCCGCGCGCGATGCCTCGCCGGCCCGCGCGAGCGCGTCGCCCGCCCGCGGCGCGGTCACGCGCGCGATCGCGCCGTCGGGTGCCGCGAGGAGGGCAAGCGTCACGACGGCGAGCAGCGCGAGCGGCTGCAGGAGCAACCGACGCGTGGCGCGCCGGACCTCGGGTTCGAGGGGGGTCTCCTCCACCTCGCGCATGATCGACGGCGGCACGCTGGCGACCTGGGGATCGACCGCGGTGACGAGTGCGTAGCGCAGCGACGGAAGCCGCTGCTCGAACCAGAGCGCGAGCGCCTCGTCGCTGGCCCGCAGGGCGGGGCGGATGCGGCGCAGCGCCTCCGCGATCAGCGCCGCTCCTCCGGCCGCGACCGCGAGCGGGAGGATCAGGCGACGCAATGGCATCGGCATGCCCACGAGCGCATCGACGAGGGTCGCGGTGAGCAGCACGGCCAAGGCCGAGGCGCCGGCGACGCCCACGCCGCGGACCGATGCGGCGAGACCGAACGCCCGTCGAGCGCTCGCCAGACGTTCACGCGGGGTGGTCACGCGCTCCTCCGGCGACGCAGGAGCGATTCGGCACCGAGTGCGACGAGGGCGAGCGCGAGCATCAGGACCGCCAGGTCAGCGTCGGCGCTCGCACCGGCGGCGAGGCGCGGCGCGCTCGCGGCCTGCGTGTCGCCGGCGAGTCGCCGAGCGACCGAGTCGGTCACGGCGCGGCCACGCGCTCCGCCGCAGGGCTCCACCAGCGTGGCGAGGAAGCGATCGAACGGCGCGCGCAACGTGAGATCCCCGGCGAGCGGGATCCCGACGCCGACCGAGCGCACACACCCCTCGGCGAGCGGTGACTCGGTCGCGGCCGTCGCTCCGTCGCGCCACCGGGCGATCACTCGCGTGCGCGCCCCGTTCGGTATCCCGCTCGGCATCTCGAGCGGCGTCCCGAGCGACAGTCGGACCAACGGAGCGACGAGCGTCGCCGCTCGCGCTCCGAAAGCGGTCACGCCGTCGGCGTGCGCCTCTTCCGGCCCCGGAGACGGCCAGTGGACCAGCACATGCGCCGCTTCGCTCGCCCAGGCGGAGTCGGCTGCGGAGGGCGCGGCGCGCACGATCCGCACCTCATGCGCTCCTCGCGCCTGGTCGAGTCGCGCCAGTGCGGGGGCGAGCGGATCATCCGCGAGCGCGCTCACGAGGCGGACCGGCACGCCGCGCGCGCTGTCGGTCCGCGCGGGCACGCGCACGAGTTCCACACCACCCGGCCAGGCGTCGCGCACCGCACTCGTCGCCGCGTCGAACTCCTCCTCGGCGAGCGGCGAGACGAGCACGAGCCGCACCGAGTCCGCGCCGCGCGCCACCCGGCGACCGGCCCGCGTTCCGACGAGGAACGCCGCGGAGAGGATCCCGGGTGCCGCACGCGGCGCATCGACACTCGAGGCGACCCCGGTCCGAAGCCCCTCATCTTCGATCTCCGCCTCGGACAGCTCTCGCGCTCCGGTGTCGAACACCACGAGGGCGCCACCGGGAGTGAGTCGCAGACGGGCCAGGCGCGCCGCGGACGCCGCGTCCGCGACGTTCCCCGAGCGGTCGAGCATCACCACCGCACGCACGGCAGGCCCCGACGCATCGCGCACCGGCTGCGCGAACGCCGCTCCCAGCAGCAGAGCCGCCATCACCCGGCAGGCGAGCAACAGCAGGTCCGTCGGCCGCGACGACCGTGCGACCGCTCGCGCGTCACTCACGGGGACGAAGCGGGCCGTCGGCAACACGGCGGCGGGTGGACGCTGCGTGGTGAGCAGGTGCAGGACCACGGCGGCGGCCGCCGCGAGCGCTGCCGCCACGAGCATCGCGGGCGCGAGGAAGCTCATCGGCCGCTCTCCACGCCCTGCGCAGCCACCACGCGCCGCACGACGGCGTCGACGGCCGCGTCGTCGCACACCTCCTGGTACGCGACCCCTTCGCCGCGCATGCGCTTCGCCACCTCGGAGCGCCACCCGTCGAATCGGGCGCGGTACTCTCCCAACGTCGCCGGCACGAGCGGGCGCTCGATCCGCTCGTCCTCGGGATCGGTCACCAGCTGCGGCTCGCTCCGCGGCTCGAGTTCCTCGCGCGCCACCACATGCAGGAACTGCGACTCACCGCCGCGCGCCCGGTGCCGCACGAGCGCCACCCGCAGGGCATCGAGATCGCAGAGCGCATCGGTCACCACCACGCAGCGCGCGGCGCTCCCGTGCACCAGCGCCGCGAGCGGCTGCGAACCGCCGGGCCAGACCGCGTCGAGCGTGCGCGCGATCTCGGCGATCACGCCACCGCGCGCGCGCGGCGGCATCCGTTGGACCTTGCTCGGGCCCGCCACCACCAGACCCACCGGATCGGCGCTCGCGTGGGCAACTGCCGCGAGCGCGATCACGAGCCGTTTGGCGAGCATCCACTTGCCCGCGAACGCCATGCTCGCCGACGCGTCCACGACGAAGGTCGTCCCGAGCGTCGCATGATCGGGTGCGAGACGGATGAACGCCCTGTCGCTGCGCGCGAGCAGCTTCCAGTCGATGCGCCGGGGATCGTCGCCTTGCCGGTACGGACGATACTCAGCGAACTCCGGTGCGATCCCGCGCGACCGGGCCTGATGCGCGCCGGGCACGCCACCCGGCACGGGTCGCCTCGCGGGCCACCGCACGCCGCGCACGGCGTCGAGCAACGCGCCGTACGGACCCACCGCCACCGCTAGATGCCGGTGAGGCCGCGCGGCTCCGGCACGCGCGCGATCAGGTCCTCGACGATCCGTTCGCTGTCGATGCCCTCGGCCTCGGCGGCGAAGTTCGGCAGCACGCGGTGCCGCAGCACCGGCCGCGCCACGCGACGGATGTCCTCGGGCGATACCACCTGACGCCCCGCAAGGAGCGCCGCCGCCTTGGCGCCGAGGATGAGCGCCTGCCCCGCGCGCGGCCCGGCGCCCCAGCGCACGAACTGCTCGACGAGTTCCGTCGCTTCACCGCCCTTGGGCCGTGTCGCGCGCGCGAGCGAGGCCGCGTAGCGCAGCGCGGCATCGGCCGCGGCGACCTCTCGCGTCAGGCGCTGCAGCGCACGCGCTTCGTCGGCGCCGATGATCGGCTTGAGCGGTGCCTGGCCGACGCCCGTCGTCGCGCGGAGGATCGCGACCTCCTCATCGGCGCCCGGATACCCGATGCGGATGTCGAAGAGGAAACGGTCGAGTTGCGCCTCGGGCAGCGGATACGTCCCCTCCTGCTCGATCGGGTTCTGCGTGGCGAGCACGAAGAACGGCTCCGGCAGTGCCATCGTCTGACCGGCCGCGGTCACGCGATGCTCCTGCATGGCCTCGAGCAATGCCGCCTGCGTACGCGGCGGCGCGCGGTTGATCTCGTCGGCGAGCACGATGTTCGCGAAGATCGGCCCGCGCACGAAGCGGAACGATCGATGCCCCGTCTGCGAATCTTCCTCGAGCAGCTCGGTGCCGGTGATGTCGCTCGGCACGAGGTCGGGTGTGAACTGGATCCGGCGGAACTCGAGCGCCATCGCCTCGGCGACGGCACGGATCATCATCGTCTTGGCGAGCCCCGGCACGCCGACCAGGAGCGCATGCCCGCCGGCGACGAGCGCCATGAGGATCTCGTCGAGCACCGCCTCCTGCCCGACGATCCGCTTCCCCACCTCCGCGCGCAGCCGTGCCGCGGCGGCGAGCAACGCCTCACGGTCGGTCGCGACGGGGGCGCTCGCGGAGGCGTTCGCCGCGGCGTTCAGCGGACCGGCCGCCGGTGGCGGAACGTCATGAGGAAGGTCGATCCCTCGCGTGCGCCGGCGACGGTCACCGGGGCGCTCTCATCGAGCACCTCGAAGCCGCGGAGCTTGAGCACGTAGTCCGATGCCGGGTGATGCCGCTCGCCGAAGGCGTCGAGCACGACCTGCTTGAGGGCGGTCGAGCTCGTCCCCTCGGCGCAACGCACGGTGACCAGGTCCCAGAGCTCCGGGATCTGCACGCGCACGGTGATCGCGCCCGGGCCATCGGTGCCGAGCGCGATCACGTCGCGGCGGCTGCGCAGTCCGTTGACGAGCGCACTCACGAGACCGGCCCCGGTGCGGCGGCGGGCGGCAGCGTGGAGAGGAACTGTGCGACCTGCGCGTCGAACATGTAGGACGACCCGGTGACCGATGTGCCGCCGGCCTCCTCGTTCGCCGCGATCGCGATCTCCTCGCCGCCCTGTCCGCGGAGGCTCATCCAGTTCGGACCCTGCTTCTCCAGGAAGGCCGAGTAGATGCCCGAGCCGCGGGTGAAGAACTCGCGCGCGGCGGCGAGCACCTCGCCGGCGGGGAGGCTGGTGCGCTGCTGCTGCAGGGTGCGACCGGACTGATGATGGCTCACGTGGGATCCTCTGTTCCTTCGACACCTGCTACGGGGTCAGGGTTCGTTGCGTTGAGGGAATCTAGTGCCGCTTCCGCCCGGCGGAGGCGGTCCTGCAAGGTCGATTTCTCGGCGATCGCCGCCATGACATCGGAGGCCGCTCGCAGCAATCCCCTGGTCCGCGCGTCGGGGACGCCCGGCTGGGCGAAGTAGAAGGTCGCCGCCCCTTCCACGCCCGCGTTCGTGACCAGCGGCAACGCGACGAGGGCCCGGAACCCCAGTTCGGTCGCGACCTCCTGCCAGTCCTCGAGCCCGGCGTCGGCGAAGACGTCGGGGACCTCGATGACCCGGCGCTCGCTGACCGCCTCGCCGCTCGGTCCGTAGCCGACGCGGACCCGCATCTCGCCGAGCCAGGGCCGCCAGCGATCGGGCCAGGCATGCGCCGCCACGAGTCGCATCAGCTCCGAGGCCCCGTCCAACAGGAAGACGGAGCCGAGCGACGCCCCCACCGCCGGACAGGTGCGATCGAGCGCGAACTGGAAGGCCTCGTCGGCGCGCTCGGCGCGGAGCAGACTGTGCATGAGGTCGCGCAGGAGCGCGGCGTCCCCTTCGGTGACGTCCGGTCCGGACTCGGGGGTGGGCATCCGCCAGATGCGGCGGCGCGGCGCGGCCATCACCGCAGCGCGAGCGCCTCGGCGATGCCGGTGACGAACCGGATGCCGAAGCCGAAGGCGGTGAGCGGCAGCCGCTCGTCGTTGCCGTGCATCCGTTCCTCGTCCGGCATCGCGAGCGGGAACGGCAGGAGTCCGTAGGCCTTGTATCCCGCGCGGCGCAGGTCGGCCGAGTCGGTGGCGCCGGTGCTGAGATACGGGACGACGGTGATCGCCGGATCGACGCGCTTGGCGGCCCGCTCGACTGCCGCGAAGAACTCGTTCTCGGCCGACATGGGCGGCGAGTCCTCGCCGCGGCCGGTGATGGCGAGGGTGACGAGCGGGTCGCCCACCGCGCGCTCGAGCCGCGCGACGGTGGAGTCGATCGACTGCCCCGGCAACGTGCGGATGTTGAGCGTGGCGACCGCCTCGCGCGGGATCACGTTGCTGCGGATCCCGCCGCCGACGATCGTCGGCGATATGCCGGTGCGCAGGACGGCGTCGAGGGTGGGGATCGCGCGGAGCACGTCGGCCCCGCGCGCGACGCGCATGGCATCACCGGACGAGACGTCGCTCATGGCCTGCGCCTCGCGCGCCTCGGGCCAGACCGCCGCGAGCGCACCGAAGAATCGCGTGGTCACCGGCGTCAGCACGGTCGGCTCCCGATGCGCACCGATCGCGCCGAGCGCGCGTCCGAGCCGCGCGATCGCATTCCCTTCGAGGGGGATCGAAGCGTGGCCATCGGGCCCGCGCGCGGTGACGGTCACGACATGCGAGACCTTCTCGGCCATCTGCAGCGCGACGTAACGCTTGCCGTTCGACATCACGCGCGTGCGTCCGCCCTCGTTGAGCGCATACTCGGCGCGGATCGCGTCGGGATGGTTCTTGAGCAGCCAGCCCATGCCGAAGTCACCTCCGGCCTCCTCGTCGGCGTTCGCGACGTAGATCACGTCGCGGGTGAGCCGCTCGCCCGCCTTCACCCGCCGCTGCAGCGCGAGCATCGCCTGCAGGTTCGCGATGAGCATCCCCTTGTCGTCGATCGCGCCGCGGCCGTAGAGCACGCCGTCGCGCACCTCGGCCGCGAACGGCTCGGCGGTCCACTGGTCGCGGATCACGCCGACCACATCCATGTGTCCCATGAGGATCACCGGCGTCCTCGCGCCCGGGCCCGCGGCACCGCGGATGCGTGCCACGACCGCGCCGCGACCGGGCGCGCTCTCGTAGACCTGCGACTCGATGCCCGCCTGCTTGAAGAGGGAGTCGAGGAAACGGGCGGTGGCGAGTTCGTTGCCCGGGGGATTCGTGGTGTTGATGCGGATCATCGCCTGCAGCTGCGCCCCGGCCTCGCGCAGGATCGCGTCGTCGCTCGGGGCCTGGGCAGAGACTCGTGGCGCGAAGAGCAAACAGCACCACAACGACAGCAGCTTCACCACAGGGGCACAGGGAGCACAGGGAGAACGACCGGCGAGCCGGGCCGAAGGATGGCGGGCGCTGTGCCACACGCGCCCTGCAGTTCCCTGTGCCCCCTGTGCCCCTGTGGTGACCGCCGTTGCAGTTGGCATGATCACTTGCCGTACAACCGCTTCGCGAGCGCCTCCTTCAGCTTCACCGTGAGCGGCCCCGGCTTCCCATTCCCGACCGGCTTCCCGTCGATCTCGACGAGCGGCTGCACGTCGGTGGTCGTGCCACAGACGAAGACCTCCTCCACGCCCGGCAACTCCGCGAGCGCCACCGGCCGCTCCTCGAACGGCAACCCGAGTTCATGGATCGACTCGACGATGTCCACCCGCGTGATCCCCGGCAGGATGTGGTTCGTGAGCGGATGCGTCCGCAGCACGCCCTTCACCACGAAGAACGCGTTCGTCGCCGCCCCCTCGGTGAACATCCCGTCGCGGTGCATGAGCGCCTCGTAGGCGCCCGCCTCCTGCGCCGCCTGCCGCGCGAGCACCGGCCCCAGCAGGTTGACCGTCTTGAGGTCGCAGCGCGCCCAGCGGATGTCCGCGAGGGTGATCCCCTTCGCCCCGTTGTCGCGCATGGCGAAGTTCGGCTTGAAGGCGCTCGCCGCGGCGTAGACCGTCGTCGGCGTGCCGGCGGGCGGGAAGTGATGCGTGCGCGGCGCCGCGCCGCGGGAGACCTGCAGGTAGACCGTCGCTTCGCCGGCCGCGAGTCCGTTGTCCGCGACCAGCTTCTCGCACACCGCCTTCAGCGTCGCCGACTCGGCGCCCGCCATGCTGATCCGCAGCGTCTCGAGCCCGTTCGCCATCCGGGCGGCGTGCCCGTCCCAGGCGTGGATGCGCCCGTTGATCACCCGCACCACCTCGTAGATGCCGTCGCCGAAGATGAAGCCGCGATCCTCCACCGGGATCATCGCCTGCTCCTTCGGCACGTACTGCCCATTCAAGTAGACGGTCGTCATCTGGGTCACCCGATCATGCGTTCGATTCCGGCGATCACGGGAGCGAAGGAGAGGCCCTTGCCCGCGACACGCCGCGCCTGTTCATCGGCCAGCTCGCGCTGCCCATGCCCGAAGAGCTCGCCCACCATCCAGGGGCCGGCGTTCGGGTTCCGCCACCAGTCCTCGTTGAAGCGCTCGCGCAGCGACTCGTCGAGCACCGCCTGCAACTGCCAGGCGCGCAGGTAGCGCGCCGCGTAGAAGCGCGGGTCCACGTCCACGAACGCGTCGGCGCGCTGCACGCGGAATCCGGTCGCCGCCGTGAGTGTCTCCACGTAGAGATCCGGGAGCGCGTCCCACGAGATGCCTCCGCCGTGCAGCTCCGTCTCGTAGATCAGCTTGGCCGCGTAGCGCCGCACGAAGTGCAGCTCCTCGAACCCCTGCGCGTGCAGGAACTCCGGCAGCTCCTTCTTGCCGAGCTCGGTGTAGCGCGTGAGCCAGCCCGCGTCCTTGAGCCGGTGATCGAAGAGCATCGCGTACCCCTCGGTCACCGAGTTGTCGCCGAGCCAGCGGAACTCGAACGGCAGCGCACGGTCCATGTTCCCGAAGTGCAGCGCATGACCGAGCTCGTGCATGAGGGTCATCCAGTCCGACTGCCCGCCGTGCGGACGCAGCACGAGGTGCACCACGTCGGGGATCCGCACCGGCGCGCAGAAGGCGCGCGCGCGCTTGCCGGGGCGTTCGGCGGTGTCGTAGCGCACGCGCCCGTTCGCGTCGGGACTCGTGCCCATCTCCGTGACCTGCCGTCGCACCTCGCGCTCCATCTGGTTCGCGGGGAAGAAGGCGTCGAACTCCGGCGCGCGCATGAGGGCGAGCAGGTCGGCGCGCGTCACCTCACCCGGCTGCATGCCGAGCGCCTTCCTGACGTAGCGCGGCTGCAGGTCGTCCCACATGGCCTGCGTGTCGCGCAGGAAGGCCTCGCACTCGCCGCGCAGAGCCGCGAGCGGGACCCCACTGAGCGTCTCCCAGGTGGCGTTGTACGTCGGCGCGATCCCCAACGACGCCACCACCTCGTGCTCGAGCTGCAGTCGCTCGCGCCGCAGCGGAGCGAGTTCGCGCGCGACGAGCGCGGCGCGGGCGTCGTCGAGCGCATGACGCTCGTGGCCATCGCGCGTGTTCCCGAGCGTGATCGAGACGCGGGAGTAGGGCTCCTCGGTGCCGTCCGGGAGCCGGATGACCGCCGAGCCCTCCCACGCGATCTCGCGCTCCTCGATCGGCGCGAGTGCGCGGCCCACGCGCGACTCGAGCAGCCAGTCGAGCAGGCATTGCGCGGAGCGGTGGTCCTCGGGAACGCGGTCGGTCGGTGCCGTCGACCGGAGCAGGTCGAGCGCCATCTCGAACGCCTCGTCGTCGTACGCCGCCCGGTGCTTCTCGTAGATCGGCTGCAGCGCCGCGCTGTCCTTCCAGCCCGCGTGCGCCGCGTGATACTCGGCCGAGACCTCCTCGAGGAAGGTCTCGCCGCGCGCGCGCAACTCGTCGAGCGGCGAGCGGTCGCGCCTCACCCGACGAGACCCGACTCGGCGCGGACGTGATCGGCCTCGAGGTACTTCGTGATCACCTCGATCACCTTGCCCGTCGAGACGCGGATCTGCCCCATGTCGTCGCGGAAGCGGATCGTCACGTCGTCGTGGGCCGTCGAGTCGGGATCGATGGTGATGCCGAACGGTGTCCCCGCCTCGTCCTGCCGGCGGTAGCGGCGCCCGATCGCGCCGGCCTCGTCGTAGAAGACGTTGAAGCGCTTCCGCAGCGCCGCCGCGAGCTTCTCCGCCATCTCCGGCTGGCCGTCCTTCTTGGTGAGCGGGAAGATGCCGGCCTTGATCGGCGCGAGCCCGGGATGGAAGCCCATCACCGTGCGCCCCTCGGTCTCGCCCGGGACCGCCTCCTCGCGCAGCGCGTTCGCCATGATCGCGAGTGTCACGCGGTCGGCGCCCACCGAGGTCTCGATCACGTACGGCAGGTAGCGCTTGTTCGCGGCCTGGTCCACGTACTCGAGCTTCTTGGTCGAGAACTCCTGGTGCTGCCGGAGGTCGAAGTCGGAGCGGTTGTGCACGCCCTCGATCTCCTGGAAGCCGAGCGTGCCGCCGAAGTCGAAGTTGATGTCGAAGGCCGCGCGCGCGTAGTGCGCGAGCTCCTTCTCGGTGTGCTGGTGGAACTCGAGCCGGTCCTGATCGAGGCCGAGCGAGAGATGCCAGTCGAGCCGCGCCTGCTTCCAGCGCTCGAAGTGCTCCATGTCGGTACCGGGCTCGACGAAGTACTGCATCTCCATCTGTTCGAACTCGCGCGTGCGGAACGTGAAGTTCCCGGGCGTGATCTCGTTGCGGAACGCCTTGCCGATCTGGGCGATCCCGAACGGCACCTTCTGGCGCGTCGCCTGCTGCACGTTGAGGAAGTTCACGAAGATCCACTGCGCCGTCTCGGGCCGGAGATACACGACCGATGCGGACTCCTCCACGGGCCCCATGAACGTCTTGAACATGAGGTTGAACTGCCGGGGCTCGGTGAGCTGGCAGTCCGCATGCTCGCCCGGCTTCTTGCTCGGCTTCCGGGGGCACTGCGCGTCCGCGATCTTGTCGGCGCGGAACCGCGCCTTGCACGCCTTGCAGTCCACGAGCGGGTCGGAGAAGCCGCTCACATGGCCCGAGGCCTCCCACACCTTCGGGTGCATGAGGATCGCGGCGTCGAGCCCCTCGACGTCATCGCGCTCGCGCACCATCGCGTTCCACCAGCGCGCCTTCACGTTGTTCTTGAGCTCGACACCCAGCGGACCGTAGTCCCACACCGAGCCCGTGCCGCCGTAGATCTCGGAGGACTGGAAGATGAAGCCACGGCGCTTGGAGAGGCTGACGAGCGATTCGAGGACGTCGGGGCGCATGAACGACGGGTGCGAAAGGGTGGGGTGGCGGTGCACGGAATCTAATGTCCGGCGTGGATGCTCACCCACCGGTCCCGCGCCTCGGCCCGGCTGACCCTCAACTGTCACCCTCTCACCACCGAGGCACCGAGGACACCGGGGACAGCCATGAGCGACGCCTCGTCCGATGTGCCCACGCACGCGCTTCTCAGGCATCCATCAGGTGGACGGCAAAGCCAGGGGGATCCTCTCGCGCTCCTCCCGGTGCCCTCGGTGCCTCGGTGGTGAATGCCGTTCGCCGTCCGCCCCGCCGCCGGCGACCACCACCCCCACCGCGCGAACCCTACGCCGCTCCCGAGATCGCCCGCGCGATCAGCGCCCCATGCCCGCGCCCGTTCTCGATGAACACCTTGTTGGCGTCGAACCCGCTCGCGAGCACCCCGGCGATGAACACCCCGGGCGCATTCGTCTGCATGCTCCCCGGCTCGTGCGACGGGATCCCCGTGAGCGCATCCACCTCGACCCCCAGCGACGCGAGCAACTCGGTGCTCGGCGTGAACCCCGTCATGAGGTAGACATGCTGCGCCGGCAGGATCCCGGGCCCGTCCTTCCCCTCCAGGTGCACCCGCCCCGCCTCGATCGCCGTCACGCGCGTGTTCCAGCGCACGCCGATCGACCCGTCCTTGAGCCGGTTCTGCAGGTCGGGCAGCACCCACGGCTTGATGTTCTTGTCGAAGCTCGGACCGAAATGCACGAGGGTCACCTTGGCCCCGTGACGCCACAGGTCGAGCGCCGCCTCGGCCGCGGAGTTTCCACCGCCGACCACGATCGCCTGTCGCTGGAACGCCTCGTGCCCCTCGCGGTACAGGTGCGAGACGTGCGGCAGCTCCTCGCCGGGGACGCCGAGCGGATTGGGCGTGCCGAAGTACCCGCTCGCCACGACGATCGCCCGCGCCCGGGTCTCCACCACGTCGCCGCCGAGCGGCCGCGAGTGGACGAGGAACTCCTGCTTGCGGCGCCAGACGAGCACCACCGGCTCGTACTGGTGCACGTCGAGGCCGAGGTGCGAGACGACGCTGCGGTAGTACGCGAGCGCCTCGCGTCGCGTCGGCTTGTCGGTCGCGAGGGGGAACGGGATGTCGGCGATCGCGATCTTGTCGGCGGTGGAGAAGAACGTCATGTAGACCGGGTATGACGCGACCGAACTCGCCACGCAGCCCCGATCGAACACGATGACGGGGATCCCGGCCTTCTGGATCGCCGCCGCCGCCGCGAGGCCGCACGGACCCGCACCGATCACCACGACGGGGAGACGGCTGTCCGCGTCGACCGCACCGCTGATCTTCCCGGCGACCTTCGCCGCGGGCGCGGAACTCCGCTTCACACGGCCGGCCACCCTACCGCTCCCCGCTCACGCCTGCAGACCGATGATCTGATCGCGTCGCGTCCCCACCGACACGTACTGCGCCGGGCACTCGACGAGTTCCTGGATGCGGTCGAGATACACGCGCGCCTGCTTCGGCAGCGAGTAGAGCGTGCGCGCGTCGGCGGTCGACGACTTCCAGCCGTCGAACCACTCGTACACGGGCTCGATCCCCACGAGGTCGGCGATGTCGCCCGGGAACTCCGTCACCACCTCGCCGTCGATCCGGTACCCGGTGCACAGTCCGATCCGCTCGAGCGTGTCGAGCACGTCGAGCTTGGTCACGGCGAGGCCGGTGAGCCCGTTGACGCGCACCGCATAGCGCACGACCACGGCGTCGAACCATCCGCAGCGGCGCGGGCGTCCCGTCGTCGCGCCGTACTCGTTGCCGAGCGTGCGCACATGCTCGCCCATGACCTCGTCGAACTCGGTCGGCAGCGGGCCCCCGCCCACGCGCGTCGTGTACGCCTTCACCACACCGAGCGCGGCGTCGATCGTACGCGGACCGATCCCCACGCCGATCGCCGCGCCGCCGGCCGTCGTGCTCGAGGACGTCACGAACGGATAGGTGCCATGGTCGATGTCGAGCAGGGAACCCTGCGCACCCTCGAGCAGGATCGCCGCGCCCTGCTTCTGCGCCTTGTACACGGCGAGCCCCACGTCCTCGGCGATCGCGAGCAGGCGGGGCGCGAGCCGCTCGAGCGTGGCGAGCGTGAACTCGGCATCGGCGCGCTTGGTCGAGCCGAAGCCCGCGAGGATGTGGTTCGCGTGCTCGGTGCCGCGCTCCACGAGCTGGCGGAGGCGCGCCGGGTGCCGCAGGTCGAGCACGCGGATGCCGCGCCGCGCGACCTTGTCCTCGTACGCGGGCCCGATGCCCCGCCCCGTGGTGCCGATCGCCTTGCTCGCGGCACTCTCCTTGTCCACCAGCTTGTGGTACGGCATCACGAGATGCGCGCGATCGCTCAGGTAGAGGCGGCCGGCGACATCGACACCGTTCGCGACCAGCGCGTCGACCTCCTCGAAGACGCTCTCGGCATCGAGCACCACGCCATTGCCGATCGCGCAGCGCACCCCGGGGTGCAGGATCCCGCTCGGCACCTGATGCAGCACCGTCGACTCGTCTCCCACGTGCACCGTGTGGCCCGCATTCGCGCCGCCCTGGTAGCGCACCACCCAATCGGCGCGTTCGGCGAGCACGTCCACGAGCTTGCCCTTCCCTTCGTCGCCCCACTGCGCGCCGACGATCACGATGGTGCGGGTCTTCGCGTCGAACATCGGGCGGCGCTCCTGGCAGGACTGGTGGTGATACGGTTCGGACGGGCGGGCACAAAAAAACGCCCCGGTGGTCGGGGCGTTGGAGGAATCTACGCCCCGGACCGGGCCGGAGCAACGCGTCGCGCGCGCGATCGAGCCGAGCCCGGGACTTGCTCAGCTCAGGAGGGCCTGCACCTCCGCCCGCGCGACGGCATCGAGCGCCAGGAGCGGGAGCCGCGGGTTGCCGCCGACCCGGCCCACCCGGTCCATGGCCGCCTTCACGCCCGGCACGCCGAGCTTGGCCACGATCACGTCGGCCATCGGCTTGAGCCGACCCTGTGCGAGGGACGCGCGTGCCGTGTCGCCGGCGCGCACCGCCGCCAGCACCTCGAGCGAGAGCCTGGCCTCGAAGAGCGACACCGCGAGGATGCCGCCGCGCGCGCCCGCCTCGAGGCCGGCCTGCAGCGCCGACCCGCTCCCGGTGATCACCGAGAAGCTGTCCGACTGCGCCGCGAGGAACCCCTTGAGCATGTTCACGTCGCCGGAACTGTCCTTGATGCCGATCACGTTCGCGTGCTCCGCCAGCTCGGCCACGAGGTCGGCGGGGAGCGCGAAGTGCATGTACTTGGGGATGTTGTACAGCATCACCGGCACCGGCGAGGCATCGGCCACGCGATAGTAGTGCGCGGCGAGCGACTCGCGCGACATCGCGTTGGAGTAGTAGTGCGGCGCGACGACGAGCACCGCGTCGGCGCCCGCCTGGGCCGCCACCCGGCAGCGCGCCAGGCACTGCCGCGACGACTCCGCGCCCGTCCCGATGATCAGCAGCCTGTCGCGCGGCACCACCTCGCGCGCCGCCGACGCGAGCGCGGCGCGTTCGCCCTCGTCGAGCAACGCCGCCTCCCCGGTCGATCCCGCCACCACGATCCCGCGCAGGCCGTCGGCGAGGTGGAAGCGGAGGTTCGACGTGAAGCCCTCGAGGTCGAGCTCCTCGTCCGCGGCACGGAACGGCGTCACGACCGGCGCGAAGATCCCCCTGAGATCGATGGTCATTGGTTGAGGAACCCCATGCCCGAGTCGAAACCACCGGTGAGCGGCTCCGGCGCCGAGGGCACTTCCTTGATCGCCCCCGACGTGGTGGAGGTCCGCTTGAACATCTGCATCCTGAGCTGGAAGTCGCTCGGCCGCGAGCTCGCCGCGAGCGCGACGATGAACTCGATCGTCCCGTCGGTCACGAGATCCTCGAGGTGCTGGTCGAACGTCTGCATCCCGTACTGTTCGCGCCCCTCGGCGATGAAGTCGCGGATCTCGCCGACGCGATCCTTGTCGAGGATCAACTCGCGGATCGTCGGCGTCACGATCATGATCTCGAGCGCGGCGATGCGCCCCTTGCCGTCGGCGCGAGGCAGGAGCCGCTGCGAGATCACCGCATGCAGCGTCTCGGCCAGGCGGATCCGCACCACGTCCTGCTCCTCGGGCGGGAACATCGAGATGATGCGCAGCACCGTGCTCTGCGCGTCCGGCGTGTGCACCGTGGAGATCAGCAGGTGTCCCGTCTCCGCCGCCTTCATCGCGGTGTCGATGGTCTCGGGGTCGCGCATCTCGCCGATCAGCACCACGTCGGGATCCTGGCGCAGCGCCGCGCGCAGCCCCATCCGGAAGCTCTCGGTGTCGACGCCGATCTCGCGCTGGGTCACCGAGCTCTGCAGGTCGCGATGCAGGAACTCGATCGGGTTCTCGAGCGTGACGATGTGCTTGTTCTGGTGCTGGTTGATGTGGTTGATGATCGCCGCCATCGACGTGCTCTTGCCGGAGCCGGTCACCCCCGTGACCAGGATCATCCCGCGCTCGGCCTCGGAGATCCGCTTGAGCACCTCGGGGACCGCGAGACGCTCGAAGTTGGGCACCTCGAACGGGATCACCCGCATCACGATCATGAAGCTCGACCGCTGCCGGAGGATGTTCACGCGGAAGCGGCCGATGCCCGGCGCGCCCCACGAGCAGTCGTAGTCTTGGAGCTTGTCGATCCGGGCGCGGTCGTCCTCGTTGGAGATGAGTCGCATGGCGATCGACCGCGTCTGGTCGGGCGTCAGCGCCTGCTTCGTCAGCGGGATGAGCTTCCCGTCGATGCGCGCGCGGAAGACGTCGCCGGCCTTGATGTGCAGGTCCGACGCGCCCCGCTCGACCGCGGCCTTGATGATCTTCTCCACTAATCCCGTCCCCGTTGGTTCGTCGTCATCCGGGCGTGCGTCGCGCGGCGCGCGCGTCCGGCACCTCGGTCGATGCGCCGGTCGACTCCGGCGACCCCGTCACCGCCTCCTGCTCCGTCGTCGTGCGCGGCCGTCCCCGCCGGTCGGTCGCCCGCCGGGTCTCCCATTCCTGCGGTTCCGGACCATTGTGCCCGTCCTGCCCGTGGGGAAGATAGCGCTTCTCGACCCACCCGAGCCCGACCAGCACCAGGATCACCGTCAACGACGAACCCGCCGCCTCGACGAAGTAGCCGGCACCGATCGTCAGACCGAGCGCCGCCACCACCCAGATCGTCGCCGCCGACGTGAGTCCGGTGATCTGTCCACGGGTATGGAGGATCGTCCCGGCGCCGAGGAAACCGATGCCGGTCACGACCTGGGCCGCGATGCGGCCCGGATCGCCACCGTACCTGGTCGAGAGGCTCATCGAGAGGTCCATCAGCAGCGCCGAGCCGAGGCAGATCAGGATGTTCGTGCGCAGTCCCGCCGGCTTCCCCTTGAGCTCGCGCTCGAGACCCACGCCGCCACCGATGAGGATCGCGATGAGGAGTTTGGCCGCGAGGTCGAGGCGGAAGGCCTCGATGATCATCTCATTGACTTGCATCGAGTCCCATCCTGGCTCGCACGGTGTCCATCGTCTCGCGCGCCACCAGGCGTGCGCGGCGCGCGCCGTCATGCAGCAGTTCGTCCACGTCCTTCGGCCGGGCGTGCAACTCGGCCGCGCGCGTACGGATCGGCGTGAGTTCCTCCATCATGTGCGTGTGCAGCACCTTCTTGCAGTCCATGCAGCCCCATCCGGCGCCGCGGCACTTGGCCTCCACCTCGGTGACCACCGGAACAGGCGAGAACGCCTTGTGCAACGGATAGATCACCGGACACTTCTCCGGCTCCCCGGCGTCGGTCTTGCGCTGGCGCGCCGGATCGGTGACCGCGGGGCGCAGCTTGTCCCACACCTGCTCCGGCGTCTCGAGCAGGCCGATTGTGTTGCCGATCGACTTCGACATCTTCGCCTGGCCGTCCAGGCCGGCGATCCGGCGCGTCGGCGTCAGCTTGGGCTGCGGCTCGGGGAAGTAGGGCGCGTCGGGCGAGAAGCGCGCGTTCCAGTTGCGCGCCACCACGCGGGAGAGTTCCAGATGCTGCACCTGGTCCTCGCCCACCGGGACGGTGTCCGCGAGGTAGAGCAGGATGTCCGCCGCCTGCAGCACCGGGTAGTTGAGGATCCCCGCCATCACCTGCTCCTGCCGGGCCGACTTCTCCTTGAACTGCACCTGCCGCTCCAGCTCGCCGAGCGGCGTGATCGTGTTGAAGATCCACCCGAGCTCGGTGTGCTCGGGCACGTCCGACTGCACGAAGACGACGGCCTTGGCCGGGTCGAGTCCCGACGCGAGCAGCGACACCGCCATGTCCCGCGTCCGGCGCCGCAACTCGTCGGGTGTGAACGCGATGGTGATGGCGTGGTAGTTTACGATGCAGAAGAACGACTCGTGCCCGTGCTGCAGCGCGACCCAGTTCTTCACCGCCCCGAGGTAGTTCCCGACATGGAGCTCGCCGCTGGGCTGGATCCCGCTGAAGATGCGTGGCATGCCACGAAGTTACGGAGCGTGAGATGGGCTATCAACCGGAGCGGTACGATCTGCTCGAGATCGCGATGCGGGCGGCGCGCGAGGCGGCGGGGGTGATCCGCGCCGCCGCGCCGCGTTCACGGACCATCGACTGGCGGTCCAAGGGGCCCACCGACTTCGTGAGCGAGGTCGACCTCGCGGCCGAGGCCTGCATCCTCGCCGTCGTCACGCGCGAGCTCCCGGAGGCCACGATCCTCGCCGAGGAGTCGGCGGCGGACACCTCGCCCGAGCGGGTGGCACATGGGCTCGCCCTGGTGATCGACCCCCTCGACGGCACCACCAACTTCCTGCACGGCTACCCCGAGTACGCCGTCTCGATCGGCGTCCTCATGGACGGGGAACCGGTGGCGGCGGTCGTCCTCGACGTCCCCGGTGACGAGCTGTTCACCGCCATCGCCGGCGGCGGCGCCTTCCTGAACGGCACGCCGATCCGCGTGAGCACGATCAGCGATCCGCAGCGCGCACTCATCGGCACCGGCTTCCCGTTCAAGGACCCCGCGGACATCGCCCCGTACCAGGCCCAGATGTCGCGCGTGATGGCCCAGGTCTCCGGCGTCCGCCGCCCGGGCGCCGCGAGCATCGACCTCGCGAGCGTGGCGGCCGGGAGATTCGACGCCTTCTGGGAGAACATCCTCTCCCCCTGGGACTTCGCCGCGGGGATGCTCCTGGTGCGCGAGGCGGGAGGCCTGGTCACGGGGCTCGACGGCTCGCACCTGCGGGCCCTCGCTCCGGGCGGCGTGCTTGCCGGGAACCCGCAGCTCCATGAGTGGCTCGCGCGCGTGCTGCGCGAGCCCTGAAGGCAAACAGCACTGCGACTGCGATTCACCACCGAGGCACCGAGGACACAGGGAACACAGGGAATCGAAGTTCCTGCGACCCACGAGCAGGTTCCTCTCGTGAAGGTCGGCGCGAGGCGAGAAGCAGACCGCAGTTCTCTGTGCCCTCGGTGCCTCGGTGGTTACCGCAGTTGCCGTTCGCCCCCGGACC
This sequence comes from Gemmatimonadota bacterium, assembly GCA_021413975.1. Taxonomy (GTDB): domain Bacteria; phylum Gemmatimonadota; class Gemmatimonadetes; order Gemmatimonadales; family Gemmatimonadaceae; genus Pseudogemmatithrix. The sequence goes on along the minus strand of JAIOPJ010000019.1, from coordinate 5,249 downwards.
TCTGAACTTGCACCACCGGCAGCGCCCCACCCAAAGCCCACACGATCCATGTCGCTCGTCGAATGCGTCCCCAATTTCTCCGAAGGCCGTCGCCCCGAGGTCATCGCCGCCATCCGTGACGCCATCGCCGCCGTCGACGGCACCGTCATCCTCGACGTCTCGAGCGACGCGAGCCACAACCGCACCGTCGTCACCTTCGTCGCCCCCGTCGCGAGCGCCGCGAACGCGGCCTTCGCGGGGATCGCCAAGGCCTCGGAGCTGATCGACCTCAATCACCATACGGGTGAGCATCCGCGCATCGGCGCGACCGACGTCTGCCCCTTCATCCCGCTCGAGGGCACGTCCATGGAGGACTGTATCGTCCTCGCGCGCACCCTCGGCGCTCGCGTGGGCAAGGAACTCGGCATCCCCGTCTTCCTCTACGAGCGCGCCGCCTCCCGCCCCGACCGCACCAACCTCGCCGACATCCGCCGCGGCGAGTTCGAGCTCGCCAGGACCGAACTCGGCACCAACCCCAACCGGGTCCCCGACTTCGGTCCCAACGCGATCCACGCCACCGCCGGCGCCACCGTGATCGGCGCGCGTCCCTTCCTCGTCGCATTCAACGTCTACCTCGGCGGCAAGGAGAACCTCCACGTCGCCAAGAGCGTCGCCAAGGCCGTGCGCGGCTCCTCCGGCGGCCTCAAGGGCGTGAAGGGACTCGGCATGGAGGTCGACGGCCAGGCGCAGGTCTCGATGAACCTCGTCGACCTCGACGCCACGCCCCTGCACCGCGCCTACGAGATGGTCCGCATGGAGGCGGAGTCGCTCGGCGTGACGCCCACCTGGAGCGAGATCGTCGGCCTCGTGCCCGAGCGCGCCCTCTTCGAGGCCGCCGCCCGCCATCTCCGTTGGCGCACCTACACGCCGGAGCTCGTGCTCGAACGCCAGGTCCGCAAGGCCGCCTCGGGAGGCGAGTCCCTCGGGGGCTTCGTCGGCGACGTCGCCTCGTCGGCGCCGGTGCCCGGTGGGGGATCGGTCGTCGCCCATGTGGGATCGCTCGGCGCGGCGCTCGCGCAGATGGTCGCCGGCCTGACCATCGGGCGCAAGAAGTACGCCGCCGTCGAGGCCGAGATGAAGGAGATGGCCCTCCGCGCCGCGCACCTCGTGCGCCGCCTCGCCGAGCTCAAGGACGAGGACGCGGCCGCGTACGCCCTCGTGAGCGACGCCTACAAGCTGCCCAAGGACTCGGGCGAGCAGCAGGCGGCGCGCGACGCCGCGATCCAGTCGGCGCTCGTCAAGGCGGCCGAGGTCCCGCTCGAGACCGCCCGGTGGTGTGCGGAGGTCGCGATGCTCGCCGCGACCTGCGCCGAGAAGGGCAACACGAACGCTGCGAGCGATGCCGGGGTGGCCGCGCTGCTCGCCGAGGCCGCCTGCCGCGGCGCCGCCTACAACGTGCGGATCAACGTGACCGCCATGCCGGACAAGGCCGCCGGCTCCGCGCTCGCGTCAGAGGCCGAGCGACTGGTGGCGAGTGCCGGCCATCACGCCAAGCGCGCCGCGGCCGCCGTGGAGGCGCACATCTAGCATCACGGCGCACATCGGGCGGTCGTCGCGCTCATCCGGCGCGCGACGCGCGAGGACGTCAGCCGAGCGTGGTGAGCACGCGGGGCCCGTCGTCCGTGATCGCCACCGTGTGCTCGAAGTGCGCCGACATCGTCCCGTCGAGCGACACGATCGTCCACTTGTCGGCGAGCGTCCTGGTCGCGGCACCTCCCGCGTTCACCATCGGCTCGATCGCGATCGTCATCCCCACCTGCAGCTTGGGCCCGCGCTTGGGCTTCCCGTGGTTCGGCACCTGCGGGTCCTCGTGCATCGCCGCGCCCACACCGTGCCCCACCAGGTCGCGGACCACGCTGAAGCCGGCCTTCACGACCACGCTCTCGACCGCCGCGCCGATGTCGCCGATGTGGTTCCCCACCTTGGTCTCGGCGATGCCGGCCCAGAGCGACGCCTCGGTCACGTCCATCAACCGCTGGGTCTCGGGCTGGATCGCACCCACCGCGTAGGTCCAGGCCGAGTCGGTGTGGAAGCCGCCGTAGTGCACGCCGATGTCGACCGTGACGATGTCCCCGGCGGCGAGGATCCGCTTGGCCGAGGGGATGCCGTGCACGATCTCCTGGTTGATCGAGATGCAGGCCGAGCCGGGGAATCCGTAGAGCCCCTTGAACGACGGCGTCGCCCCCGCATGCGAGCGGATGAACGACTCCACCATCGCGTCGAGTTCGAGGGTGCTGACGCCGGGCGCGATCGCGGGCTTCACGTGCTGGTGCGTGGCGGCGAGGATCCGGCCGCCGGCCGCCATCGTCTCGAGCTCGCGCGGACTCTTGAGCTGGATCACCGACCGACGGTCGCGAGCGCGCGTTTGGTCACGTCGTCGAAGGAACCGGCGGCATCGATCCGGACGACGTTCGCCCCCTGCCCCATGTACCAGTCGAGCACGGGCGCCGTCTGCGCCTGGTAGACGCGGAGCCGGTTGCGGATCGCCTCCGGCTCGTCGTCCTGCCGGCGCACGAGCGTGCCGCCGCACTTGTTGGGACAGGGGTCGCCCGGCTTGAGGCCGGTGAAGGGCTTCTGCTCCCTGTCGCAGGTGGTGCGGCCCGAGAGTCGCTCCACCAGCAGGTCGTCGGCGATGTCGAACACCAGGACCACGTCGACCTTGCGACCGAGTTCCTTCGTCACCTTCGCGAGCCCCTCGGCCTGCGGCACCGTGCGCACCACGCCGTCGAGGATCACGCCCTTGGCCTGCGCCGGCTGGGCCAGCGCCTCCTTCATGATGCCGAGGATCACGGCGTCGGGCACGAGGTCACCGCGGTCCATGAAGGCCTTGGCCTCGAGACCGAGCTTCGTGCCGTCCTTTACGGCGGCGCGGAGCACGTCCCCCGTAGCGATCTTGGGGACGCCAAGGGCCGCGGCGATGCGCTCCCCCTGCGTCCCCTTTCCCGCGCCGGGCGGGCCGAGCAGTACGACGATCATCGGTTCCGCCCTCGCTGAGAGGTGCGGCGCCTAGAAGCCGGCGCCGGCGTTGCGGCCGCGGAACCGGACGCGGCCCTTCTTCATGAAGCCGTCGTACTTGCGGAGCAGCAGGTGCTGCTGCACCTGCGCCATCGTGTCCAGCGCCACACCGACGACGATGAGCAGCGAGGTCCCGCCGAACCGGAACGGCACGGCGAAGAGATCGGCAAGCCAGATCGGGAGCAGCGCGATCAGCGTGAGGAAGATCGCGCCCGGGAGCGTGACCCGCTCGACGATGTGCCCGATGTACTCGGCCGTCTTCGACCCCGGCTTGATGCCCGGGATGAACCCGCCCTGCTTCTTCAGGTTCTCCGACAGGTCGGCCGGATTGAAGATGATCGACGTGTAGAAGTACGTGAAGAAGATGATGAGGACGGCGGAGAGCAGGTAGTAGATCCAGGTCCCCGGCGCGAGATAGTCGGCGACGTCGGCGAGCCAGGGGAGGCCGGAGAACTGCGCGGCGGCACCGGGCACGACGATCAGCGACTGCGCGAAGATGATCGGCATCACGCCCGCCGAGTTGATGCGGATCGGGATGTGATTGCGCGCCGCCTCACGCTGACGGCCCTTCGCCATCGTGCGCTGCGGGATCTGGATCGCGATCCGGCGGGCGGCGAGCGTGATCGTGACCACGCCGGCGACCACGCCGAGCATGACCGCCGTCATCGCGATCAGCGCGAGCGGCTTCACCGCCCCCGTGCTCACGAAGCCGAAGGTCTGGAAGATCCCCGGGATGAAGCGTTCGACGATCGAGAAGAAGATCAGCAGCGAGGCGCCGTTGCCGAGGCCGCGCTCAGTGATCTGCTCGCCGAGCCACATGACGAAGAGCGCGCCCGTGGTCAGGAAGAGCACCATCTGCAGGATGAAGCCGGAGCCGGGGTTGATGACCGCCCCGGTGATGCCCGACGTGAAGAGCGCGTAGCCGTACCCCTGCACCGCGGCGAGACCGACGGTGAAGTAGCGCGTCCACTGCGTGATCTTCTTCCGGCCCTCCTCGTCCTTCTGCATCTTGTCGAGCGTGGGGATCACCGCGGCGCCGATCTGCATGAAGATCGACGCCGAGATGTACGGCATGATGCCGAGGGCGAAGATCGTGGAGCGCGAGAGGTTGCCGCCCACGAACAGGTCATACAGCCCCAGCAGGCCCTTGCTGCCCTGGTTCTGGAAGAAGTTCAGCATCGCCGTCACGTCCACGCCCGGCGCCGTCACGTGCGAGCCGATGCGGTAGACGAGCAGGCAGATGAACGTGAACGTGATCTTCTGCCAGAGCTCGGGCGTGTTGCGGATGTTCGAGAGCGCCTCGACCGGCTTGGGCTGTGCCATTTACTCCTCGACCGTGCCGCCGGCCGCCACGATCTTCTCGCGCGCCGAGCCGCTGACCTTGAGTCCGCGCACCGTCACCGCGCGGTCGATCTCGCCGTTGGAGAGCAGCTTCGCCGGACCCTTCGTCGCCTTCACGAGGCCCGCCGCCAGCAACGTCTCCATCGTCACTTCGTTCCCCGTCACGAGCGAGAGATCGCCGAGACCGACGACCTGCGACTCCTCACGGAACGGATTGTGGAACCCGCGCTTGGGCACGCGCCGCGTGAGCGGCATCTGCCCGCCCTCGAAGTGCGGCTTGTTGCCGCCCGGGCCGTGGTGGCCCGAGCGCGCCTTGATGCCCTTGTGACCCTTGCCCGACGTCTTGCCGGTGCCCGAGCCGGGACCGCGCCCGATGCGCTTCCGGTCGCGGTGCGAACCCGGCGACGGCGCCAGGTTGTTCAGCGTGATCTTCTCGTTGCTCATCGTATCACTCCTTCACCGGGGTCACGATCACCAGGTGGCGAACCTTCTTGATCATTCCGCGCAACGAAGGCGAGTCCGGGTGCACCACCGAGTCCTGGTGGTGACGGAGGCCGAGGGCCTCCAGGGTCGCGTTCATGCTCTTGTTGTGGCCGATACCGGAGCGCACCTGCTCGATGCGCACCTTTCCCTTGGTCAGGGTGTTCGGCAAGGTCTTGGCCGGGCCGCGGCCCGGGTGCCACACGAACGTACGCGGCATTAGACGGTCTCCTTCGACTTGGCCCGCGACCGATAGCCGAGGGACGAGACTTCGACACCGCGCTCGCGCGCGATCTGTTCCACCGTCGTCAGGTTCTGCAACCCGTCGAGGGCGGCCAGCACCATGTTGTGCGGGTTGGTCGAGCCGAGCGACT
>JAIOPJ010000026.1 GCA_021413975.1 Gemmatimonadota bacterium | reverse complement strand
CTGCGACATGAAGCGCTGGATGCGGCGCGCGCGGCCGACGATCTTCTTGTCGTCCTCGGCGAGCTCGTCCATGCCCAGGATCGCGATGATGTCCTGGAGCTCCTTGTAGCGCTGCAGGATGCGCTGCACCGAGCTCGCGACATTGTAGTGACGCTCGCCGACGAACTGCGGATCGAGGATGCGCGAACCCGACGCGAGCGGATCGACGGCCGGGTAGATGCCGAGCTCGGTGATCGCGCGCGAGAGCACGACGGTCGCGTCGAGGTGGGCGAAGGCCGTCGCCGGGGCGGGGTCGGTGATGTCGTCGGCGGGCACGTAGATCGCCTGCACCGAGGTGATCGAGCCGTCGCGCGTGGAGGTGATGCGCTCCTGGAGCTCGCCCATCTCGGTCGCCAGCGTCGGCTGGTAGCCCACGGCGCTCGGCATGCGGCCGAGGAGCGCGGAGACCTCCGAACCCGCCTGCGTGAAGCGGAAGATGTTGTCGATGAAGACGAGCACGTCCGACTTCTCGACGTCGCGGAAGTACTCGGCGACCGTGAGGCCGGCGAGACCGACGCGGAGACGGGCGCCGGGCGGCTCGTTCATCTGGCCGTAGATCAGGGCGACCTTGTCCAGGATGTTCGCTTCCTTGAACTCGAGGTACAGGTCGTTCCCCTCACGCGTGCGCTCGCCCACGCCGCAGAACACCGACTTGCCGCCGTGTGCCTTGGCGACGTTGTTGATGAGCTCCTGGATGACGACCGTCTTGCCTACGCCGGCGCCGCCGAAGAGCCCGATCTTGCCACCCTTCACGAACGGGGCGATCAGGTCGACGACCTTGATGCCCGTCTCGAAGATCTCGGTCTTGGGCTCGAGGTTGACGAAGTCGGGGCGCTTGCGGTGGATCGGCCAGCGCTCGACCGACGCCGGGATCGGCGCGCCCATGTCCACGGGCTCGCCGAGCACGTTGAGGATGCGGCCGAGGGCGGCGGCGCCGACCGGGACCGCGATCGCGGCACCGGTGTCGCGCACGTCCATGCCGCGCACGACGGCGTCGGTCGAGCTCATGGCGACCGCGCGCACCTGGTTGCGGCCGATGTGCTGCTGCACCTCGGCGACGACGCGGACCTCCTGGCCCGACTCGGTGATCGCCTTGATCTCGAGGGCGTTGTAGAGCTCGGGGAGATCGCCGGCGTCGAAGGCGACGTCGATCACCGGTCCGATGACCTGGACGATGCGGCCGATGTGGGTAGCGGTAGCGGTAGTCATGAGTGGTCAGCCCTGGAGCGCAGAGGCACCGCCGACGATCTCGGCGATCTCCTGCGTGATCTGCGCCTGGCGGGCGCGGTTGTAGGTGCGACGGAGGAGGTTCAGCATCTCGCCGGCGTTGTCGGTGGCGTTCTTCATCGCCGTGCGGCGCGCCGACTGCTCGGCCGCGACGGTCTCGACGAGCGCGCGGTAGACCGCATTGCGCACGTACGAGGGGAGCAACTCGGTGAGGATCGCCTCGGCCGAGGGGTAGAGCAGGTAGTCCTTCTGGCCGCCCTTCGCGGCCGGCGGCGTCACCGGGAGCACCCGGTCGGCGGTCGGCGGCGTGGAGAGGGCGGAGTTGAAGCGCGAACCGACCACGTACACGGCGTCGAGCCCGCCGCTGATGAAGCGCGCCATGAGCGACTCCACGAGCGAGGCGGCGTCGGCGGCGGTGGGACGGTCGGTGATGTCGGTGCGGCTCACCGCGACCTCACGGCCGACGTACTTGAAGTAGCCGTTGCCCTTCTTGCCCACCACGTGGAGCTCCACGTGGCTCCCCGCCGCCTCGAGCCGGGCGATGAGGGCGCGCGCTTCCTTGATCAGGTTCGCGTTGAACGCGCCGGCGAGGCCGCGGTTGGACGTGAGGAGGATGACCGCCGCACGCGCCTCCTTGGCCGGCTGCCGGAGGAGCGGGAAGCGCTCGGCCAGGTCCGGGTTGTACAGGCTCGCGATCACGTCGGCGAGCGCGCGCGCGTACGGGCGGGCCGCGACGACGCGGTCCTGGGCCCGCTTCATCTTCGACGTCGCGACCATCTCCATCGTGCGCGTGATCTTGCGCGTGTTCTCGACGGACTTGATGCGACCCTTGAGCTCTCTACCCTTGGCCATGTCTTCCGTGGGATCCTGATGAATGATGGAGGTTGAAGGATGCGCGGCCGTACGGCCGCGCCTCTTTCATCCTTCAGCCTTCACCTGCTGTTCTTGTACTGATCGAGCGCCCGACGGAGCTCGGCCTCGGTGTCCTTCGACACGACCTTCTCCTTGCGGATGGTGTCGCCGAGGTTCGGGAACTGGGCCTTCACGTACTCGTGGAACCCGGCCTCCCACTCGCGGACCTTGGCGACGTCGACGTCGTCGATGAAGCCGTTGCTGACCGCGAAGATGATCATGACCTGCTGCTCGACCGGCATGGGGCGGTACTGGCCCTGCTTGAGCACCTCGACCGTGCGCGCGCCGCGCTCGAGCTGGCGCTTGGTGGCCGCGTCGAGGTCGGAGGCGAAGGCCGAGAAGGCCTCGAGCTCGCGGTACTGCGCGAGGTCGAGCCGGAGGCGGCCGGCGACCGACTTCATCGCCTTGATCTGCGCCGAGCCACCGACGCGCGAGACCGAGATGCCGACGTTGATGGCCGGGCGGACGCCGGCGAAGAACAGGTCGGCCTCGAGGAAGATCTGGCCGTCGGTGATCGAGATGACGTTCGTCGGGATGTAGGCCGACACGTCGCCGGCCTGCGTCTCGATGATCGGGAGCGCGGTGAGCGAGCCGCCCGGCGCGAAGATCGTCTTGTTGTCCACGATCTTGGGGTCGACGGAGAGCTTCGCCGCGCGCTCGAGGAGGCGGGAGTGGAGATAGAAGACGTCGCCCGGGAAGGCTTCGCGGCCCGGCGGGCGGCGGAGCACCAGCGAGAGCTGGCGGTAGGCGGCGGCCTGCTTGGAGAGGTCGTCATAGACCGCGAGCGTCGCCTTCCCCTCGTGGTACATGAAGTACTCGGCCATCGCGACGCCCGAGTAGGGGGCGATGTACTGCATCGGGGCCGGATCGGAGGCCGAGGCGACGACGACGATCGTGTACTCCATCGCGCCGGCGGCCTTGAGCTTCTCCACCACGCTCGCCACGGTCGAGGCCTTCTGACCGATCGCGACGTAGACGCAGATGACGCCCTGACCCTTCTGGTTGATGATCGTGTCGACGGCGATCGCCGTCTTGCCGGTGCCGCGGTCGCCGATGATGAGCTCGCGCTGGCCACGGCCGATCGGGATCATCGCGTCGATCGCCTTGATGCCGGTCTGCATCGGCTCGGCGACGGGCTGCCGGACGATGATGCCCGGGGCCTCCGACTCGACCTTGCGCGACATGGTGGTGCCGATCGGGCCCTGCCCGTCGATGGGGCGGCCGAGCGCGTCGACGACGCGGCCGATCATGGCGGGGCCCACCGGGACCTCGAGCACGCGGGCGGTGCGGCGGACCTCGTCGCCTTCCTTCAGGCGGAGGTAATCGCCGAGCACGACGGCGCCGATGTTGTCCTCTTCGAGGTTGAGCGCGAGGGCGGTGACCGTCTCGCCGGTCTCGGACGAGAGGATCTCGAGCATCTCGCCGGCCATGGCCTTCTGGAGGCCGTAGATGCGGGCGATGCCGTCCTTCACTTCGAGGACGGAACCGACCTCCTCGACATCGAGGGAGTTGAGCTCGGCCGCCTCGATCTCGCGGAGGAGGATGTCCTTGATCTCACCAGGGCGGAGCGACGTCTGGGAAGCCATTGTTCAGTGGGCAGAGCGTGGGTGTTCGCGCGAGCGTCGCGCTCCGGCTCACCGGTCGGATCGACCGGGTCGGGCGCGGTTATGGTCCAGCTTGTGAAAAATATCACAAGTCGCGGGGGGCTGCAACACCCCCCTTTTCAGGCGCGGGCGTCGGGGGCTTGCCGCGCGCCTTGTTCGAGGACTTCGACGACGTTGACCACCGAGGCACCGAGGGCACCGGGAACGGCGAGGCCGGGGGACGTCTCCCCCCGTTTCCGGGAGCGCATGCAACAAGGACGGCGACAAGCTCAGATGCATGGGAGTGCCCCCTCGGTGCCCTCGGTGCCCTCGGTGCCTCGGTGGTGAGGGCAGTTGACCGAGAACGACGGAGGGGATCAGACCGCAGCCCGCGAGCGCCCCCGCCCCTGCTTCACGAACCGGTCCACGAGGTCCCCGGGCCGCAACCGCGCCAGCGACGACGACTTCACCCCGATCAGCCGTTGGCAGCTGGAGCTGAGGTGCGAAGCGGAGGCGAACCCGAGGACTCGCGAGACATCGGGGAGGTCGTAGCCGGGGTTCTTGGAGAGGTCGGCCGCGGCGAGGATCCGCGCCAGGTCGATCACGCGCTTGAGGTTCGGAGCGCCGTCGGCCGAGAAGCGCCGGCTGAGGTGCTCGCGCGTGAGGCCGACCGCGTCGGCGATCGTCTCGGTCCGCACCGTCCGTCCTCCGTGCCCGACCACCAGGCGCCAGACCATGCGTTGGAGGTCGCTGGTCAGTCCGAGCGCGCCGTCGGCGCCGCGCAGAGCATCGGCGAAGCGGCTCGTGGAGGTGAGCGGCAGGAGGAGCTCCCGGATCACGGCGTCCTCCGCCCCCTCGACGAGGAGGTCGGCGAACTCGAACTCCCCGCAGGCACGCGCCAGATGCGGCGCTTCGTTCGGCCGGAGCGGACCGAGCGCGAGGAAGGGGATGCTGGGGAACTCGCGGGCCAGACGGGCCACCGCCCAGTGCTCGTCGGTCGGCTGTGCCAGATCGACCACGACGGCGTCGGTGTAGCTCTCCTTGAGGGCCGCGAGCACCTCGGCGCGATTGCGGGCGAGCGTCAGCCTGCCGCGGCGGCGCGGCAGGCTGCGTTTGAGGAGGTCGCGCGCCCGCTCGCGGGCTCCGAAGGCGACGACGGCGGGCTGCGGCAGGGTGCCGGCCTCGAGTTCCGACATGGCTCAGCGCGCGCCCGCGGCGGGCGCGGCGGCCGGAGCGACGGCCGCCGCCGTGACCTGTTCGCCACCGAGGATCGCCTGTGCCTGGCGCAGCACCGACCTCGCGTTCTCGTACGCGATCAATCGCTCGGCCTGTTCGAACGAGGCCCAGCGGCAGGCCGTGATCCCTTCGGCGAGCAAGGGCTTCGTGCGCCGCGCCGGCGTCTCGATGAGGAAGAAGTGGCAGGTCTTGTGGATCCGCTTGCCGCGGAACCGGAACTCCCAGTCGATGGTCTCGATCGGTGCGCGCAGCTCGAGATCGGCGAGACCCGTCTCCTCGCCGACCTCGCGGATCGCGGCCGCGGCGGGCGCCTCGCCTTCCTCGAGGTGCCCCTTGGGGAATCCCCAGTTACGATACGAATCGCGGATGAGCAGGTAGAGGGTGCGGTCGCCGTCCCGGCGGAAGACGATGCCTCCCGCCGAGACCTCCTCGAGGAGCCGCCGCTGCCGGCTCACCCGGCTCGCGTGGCCGGCGCCTGAGCGAGCGGCGCATCGACGGGTCCGGGTTCGGCGCGCCCCTCGATGAACTGGCGGACGATCGGATCGGTGGTCTGCTTGATCTCGTCGACGGTGCCGACCTGGCGCACGGTCCCCTCGTAGAGCATCGCGATGCGCGTGCCGACCGTGTAGGCGCTGCGCATGTCGTGGGTGATGACGATGCCGGTCACGCCGAGCTGACGCTGCATGCGCAGCATGAGGTCATCGATGATCGCGCTCGTGACGGGGTCGAGTCCGGTGGTCGGCTCGTCGTACAGGAGGTACTTGGGCCGCAGCGCGATCGCGCGGGCGATGCCGACGCGCTTGCGCATGCCGCCCGAGAGTTCCGCCGGCAGCTTGGTCTCGACCGACAGGTCGAGGTCGACGAGCTCGAGGGCCTCGCGCACGCGCTCGTGGATCGCGTTCTCGTCGAGGAGCCCCTGCTTCCGCAGCCCCATCGCGACATTCTCGCCGATGGTGAGGGAGTCGAAGAGCGCGGCGAACTGGAAGACGTACCCGATCTTGGTGCGCAGGGCGTAGAGCTCGCGCCGGGTGAGGGACCCGACCTCGACCCCGTCGACGTGCACCGAGCCCTCATCGGGCTCGAGGAGCCCGACGATATGCTTGATGGCGACCGACTTCCCGGTGCCCGAGAAGCCGATGATCACCATCGTCTCCCCCTCGTTGACGTCGAGGGTGAAGCCGCGGAGCACCTCGTTGTCGCCGAAGGCCTTGTGGACGTTGTCGAAGCGGATCATTGAACTGCGCGATGAAGGCTGGAGGATGAAGGCTGAAGGTGAATATGGACGCATTCGCACGCCGCCGCATCCGGAGGAACTTGGCGTGCGCGGAAAAAGACGAAGGGCGGCCCGCACGGGCCGCCCCCCTTCATCCTTCAGCCTTCATCCGGCTTCAGCCTTCATCCGGTGCACCTAGGCCGCGAAACTCCCCAGCGCACGTCCCACATCCCCTTCGCGGAGCCGCTTGAGCGCGCGGTCACGGAGCTGACGCACGCGCTCGCGCGTGACGCCGAGCATGGTGCCGATCTCCTCGAGCGTGTGTTCGCGTCCGGCCTCGAGCCCGAAGTACAGGCGCAGGACCTTGGCGTCGCGCGGCGGGAGGGTGCTGAGCGCGTGCTCGATCTCGTCGTTGAGGAAGCGGTTCATCGCTTCCTCCTCGGTGTCGGGCATCTCGTCGGCGACGAAGCGCTCGATCAGCGAGCGGTCGCCGTCGGGATCCATCGGCGCGTCGAGGCGGACGTCGCCGGTGTTGAGCGCGGCGAGGGACTGCACGACGTCGACCGAGAGGCCGGTGAGCTGCGCGAGTTCCTCGGGCATGGGCTCGCGACGGAGCTTCTGGCGCAGGATCTCGGAGGCCTTGATGATGCGCGAGAGGTCGGCGGTGCGGTTGAGCGGCACGCGCACGGTCCGGCCCTGACGCGCCAGGGACGAGAGGATCGCCTGACGGATCCACCACACCGCGTACGAGATGAACTTCACGCCCTGGTCGGGATCGAACTTCCGCGCCGCCGTGAGCAGGCCGACGTTCCCCTCGCCGATGAGATCGATGAGCGGGAGGCCGCGGTTCTGGTACTTCTTGGCGACGGAGATCACGAAGCGCAGGTTGCGCTTCACGAGCTCCTGCAGGGCATCCGGATCGCCTGCGCGGATCTTGCGGGCGACGTCGATCTCCTCGGTCCCCTTGAGGAGCGGGTAGGTGGAGACCTCGTAGAGGTACTGGTCGAGGATGTCGCGCTCGGGCTCGCTGGGGGCGATGCCCGCAGGGGCGGTCCGGCGCTTGCGCTTCTTGACTTCGGTGGCCATTGCTATGGTTCCTGGACCGCCACGGCGATCCGGAGATATTTCCGGTGTGTTGGAGCGAGCCCTAAGATAAGCCGGAATGGCCGGAACGCCAGTTTTCCGCTTGACCTTCGACATACCCTCGGATAGCTTCTTTGGTTCCTGTCGCGGTCCTCAAGTGACGCGCTCGGGGGCGTAGCTCAGTTGGGAGAGCGCTTGAATGGCATTCAAGAGGTCAGGGGTTCGATTCCCCTCGCCTCCACTGCCGGGCCGTCTTGGCTGTCGCGGATCGGTGTGGATGTTCGATGAACCGGGTGCAGGTCCGCCTGGTTCCGCATTGCGGGAATAGCTCAGTTGGTAGAGCACAACCTTGCCAAGGTTGGGGTCGCGGGTTCGAGTCCCGTTTCCCGCTCTTTCGCCGCAGTCCGGCGTCTGATGTTCAACGCCCGACCCCTCCGGAACGTTGCCGGGGAGCGTCGGGTAGTAGAGGGCGGTTAGCTCAGTTGGTTAGAGCGCCACGTTGACATCGTGGAGGTCACAAGTTCGAGTCTTGTACCGCCCATCGCCTCACGGGGTCAATCTCGTGAGGCGTTCTCTCTTCCAGCCGGTGCGGGGACCGCCCCCCGTGCCGTTCCCTCCAGCCCCGCGAACGATGCGTTTCCTCCGAGTCCTTCCGGCCCTCTCCACCCTCCTCGCCGCGACCCCCGTCCTGGCGCAGCAGGTCGACTGCCCGGTCGACGTCTATCAGCCCAGCGTCCTCGCCCAGGCCGGCCTCACGATCGGCCGCGCCGCCCAGATGGGTGAGGCGCCGGAGGCGCAGAAGGTCCTGCGCGACGCGATGAAGTTCCTCTCCGACGAGAAGAAGTTCGCCAACAACCCCGTGGGCGCCGGGTTCCTGCGGGCGCAGATCTACGTCCTCTGGATGCACCAGGCCGGCGTGGGCACGATGCTCACGAACGAACAGCTCGGGGCCAAGGGCCTGAAGACCGACAAGGTCGACGTCCTCTCCGCGACCGACTCGCTCCTCCGCGCGGTCGAGGCGCTCGCCCCGTCGTGCGCCGAGCAGACGGCGCAGTGGCGTGGCGCGAAGCCCTGGACCGACCGCATCAACAAGGCCTACCCCTTCCTCGGCGCCGAGGCGATCGACTCGGCCGAGTTCTACACGAAGCAGTCGGCGCAGCTCAACCCGACGTCGCCGTTCGTGCACAACGCCTTCGCCCAGATCGCCAACAAGCGCGGCGACATGCCGACGATGATGACGCACCTGCGCGCGGCGATCACCGAGGCGGCGAAGGACACCTCGCTCGCCGAGACGCGCAAGCAGATGCAGTTCCAGCTCGCGCAGACCGCGCAGGGCTACGCCATGACCGGCGGCGCGGCCCAGAAGGCGCAGCTGCAGAAGGAAGCGCTCGACATCTACGCGATGCTGCTCGCGCAGGCCCCCGGCACGACCGAGGGAGCCTACGCCTTCTCGGCCGCGGCCGAGATCGTGTCGCTCAGTCAGGACAGCACGGCGGCGCGCGTGCTCCTCGCGCCGCTCGTCGCCACGCCGGCGGCCTATTCCGACCTCACGCTCATCCTCGCCTCCGACGTCGCCCGCGCCTTCTCGCGCACGGCCGACGCGATCGCGATGTACGAAGGGGCGCTGGCCAAGAACCCGAACATCCGTGACGCGAACTACTTCCTCGCGTACATGTACTACGAGGCGAAGCAGCCGGAGAAGATGATCCCGCTCACGGACCGGCTGATCGAGATCGATCCGTCGAACGGCGACAACTTCCTCATGCGGGCCTATGCGTACCAGCTGATGACGGCGGCCGAGCGCGACCCGCGCAAGAAGGCCGAGCTGCAGAAGAAGCAGGACGAGTACGCGGGCCGCGAGAACACGATGGCGACGCAGCACAAGCTGCTGATCACCCGGTTCGAGCGCCGCGCGACCGGCGCGCTGCTCGGGGGGACGATCGAGAACTTCACCAAGGCGCCGCGTTCGTTCGCGCTCAAGATGGAGTTCCTCGACACGGCCGGGAACGTGGTCGAGACGATGACGACGGACGTGGCGAACGTGAAGCCGGGGGAACGAGGCACCTTCGAGTTCACGGCGACCAAGCCGGGGATCGTGGCCTACCGGTACGAGGCGCTCAAGTAGGGTTCTCGTTGACTCCCCGTCGGCACGGGTCTATATTCTGGGTTCCCTTGGAGCCGCCTCCCGTGCGGCGAAGTCCTCGGGACGAGCGCTCGTAGCTCAATTGGATAGAGCATCTGACTACGGATCAGAAGGTTAGGGGTTCGAGTCCCTTCGGGCGCACTCAGCAGCACGATGAAGGTGGAAGGATGGAGGATGAAAGTTGGATCGGGGCGTAGCTTAGCCCGGTAGAGCGCCTGCTTCGGGAGCAGGAGGTCGGAGGTTCGAATCCTCTCGCCCCGACTACCACATGACAGAGACCCCGCGACGTCCTCGGACGCGCGGGGTCTCTGTTCGTGGTTCAGGCCGCGTGCGCTCCCCGCCGACTCATCCCGCGCGCGCGACCGCCCGACGCGACCGCTGCACACCGAGCTTCCGCCACCCCTCCCACAGGTTCCCCGCGATCACGCCGGCGAGGAGGAAGTAGGCCGCGCCGATCAGCGCGAACGCGGCGAACGCGGCCAGCGCCGTGACCGCAGCGAACACCACCTGGTCGCGCGGCCTCGGCGGCGACGTCGGCGGATCGGTGAGCATGAACGCCGCGAAGAAGATCGCGGCCTGCAGGTCCGGGGCCCGGAAGAGCTCGACGACGAGCGCCGGATCGCCCACGAACGCCGCAACGGTGGCGCACGAGAACCAGACTCCGAAGAAGACCAGCACCGCGGTCTCCTTGTGGAGGCGCAGCGCCATGATCGCGCCGAGTCCCACCAGCAGGAGAATCCACCACGCCGAGACCTCAGGGAGGGCTCCCCACCAGCTCTGACCGCTGTCGAACAGGTGGAACGACACGATGAGTCCTGCGGCGGCGGGATTGAGCACGTTCGCGCGCCCGACGCGGAGCACGTGCTTCGCCAGGATCCCGATCGCCGCCGTCGCGCCGGCGATCCACCAGGGGGCATGCGGGCTCAACACCAGCGCGACGAGCCAGCCCGTGAGGAGCGCGCCGTCCGGGATCCTCCACGTGCCTCGACGCCAACGGACGATCGCCGCATCGACGACGCCGGCCACGATGATGGCGGCACCCAACCCCGGCAGGCTGAGGCCCCAACCGACGCTCGCGGCCGCGACGATCGTGCATCCCGCGAGCATCAGCGCGAAGATCCCCTTCGGCGCGCGCAGCCAGCGACGGAAGCGCTGCGACCTCATGCGACCTCGGCGAACGCACTCCAGCCCGGCGTCGCGTACTCGACGAGTGATGAGGTGACGATGAGCCCCTCCACCTCCTGCTGCCGGAGCAGTGCGAGACCGGCCTCGGGCCCGAGTACGGCGGCAGCGGTCGCGAGCGCGTCGGCCACGAGGGCCCGGGGAGCGATGACCGTGGCGCTGGACACCTCGCTCGCGGCCGCACGGGCGCGAGGGTCGTGGAGATGCGTCCCGCCGTCGGCGCGATGGCGTTCGTAGTCGCCGCTGGTGCAGACCGCCATGCCGCTCACCCCGACCCGCGCGAGCAACTCCCCGCTCGCGCGAGGATGGCGGATGCCGACGGACCAGGGCGCGCGCTCGGCATTCCGGCCGGCCACGAACAGGTCGCCTCCCGCGTCGATCGCGAAATCGCGCAGATCCTCGAGCTCGCGTGCCGCCAGGTCGATCGCCAGCCCCTTGGCGACCGCCCCGAGATCGAGGACGAGGGGGCGCAGGAGCGTCACGGTGCGGCGCTCGTGATCGAGGCGCAGGTCGCGCCAGGTGGCCGACGGATCGAGCGCGGCCGGCCGGGTCACGGGCGCACCGGTGCGCCAGGCCACGTCGGCGCCGCGCGCGAGCAGTGCACCGCCGACCGTGGGATCGAATGCCCCGCCGCTCGCCTCGGCCACCTCGATCGCGAAGGCGAGCAGGTCGAAGAGCATCTCGCTCACGCGGACGGGGAGGCCGCCGCCGGCGCCGAGGCGCGAGAGTTCGCTCGCCGGATCGAAGCGGCTGCAGCAGGACTCGACCTGTGCGAACCAGTCGAGCGCGCGGGCGATGCGCGGATCGGCGACCTCCGCCGCGGTGCCGACGACGCGCACCACGACGACGGTGTCCATCGCCGTGGTGACGTGCTCGACGACGGTCGCGCTCACTTCGCCTTGGCGAGCGCGTCGACCACGGCGTAGTAGAACGCGTTGACGCTCTGCGTCGCACCGGAGACGAAGTCCACCTCGGGACCCTGCCGATCGACGACCTGGATCTGGAGATGCTCGATCCACGAGCAGGAGTACCGCGTCTGACAGCGGCTGATGTAGGCGTTCACGATCTTCCCGTCCTTGATCGTCACCGTGGCCTCGATGCTGCCGTGGCGCGAGTTGCCCCAGCCGGTGAAGGTCCCGTCCTGCCACTTCGCGACCGGTGCGACCGCCGTGGCCGTGTCGGTCGGGGACGGTGGTGCGGAGTCGATCGGGGACGGCACTGCGGAGTCCGACTTCGCGGGGGCGGTCGGGACTGGAGCCGCGACGGCGGCGACGGTGTCGCCACGCGCTTGCGCCGCCGCACTCGTCGCTGGCTTGGGGACCGATCTCGCCTCGACGCTCGCGCCGGGCCCGCTCGCCGACACGACCGGCGCGGCAGGTGCCGGCGCCGCGGCGACGGCAGCGACCGTCGGCTCATCGGAGCGCGCCGGGATCGCGTTCCGCACCTCGACCGGCGGCCGGCCATGCGCCGCGTCCTCTTCGGCCAGCCGGCGCGCGGCGATGCGCGTGCGATCGAATCCCGCCGCGTAGATGGCGACGACGGCCGTGGCCCCGAGTGCGAGCAGACGTGCGGGGCGGGAGGTGGAGTCGGACATCGGGAAGGAGAAGTGGTCGGCCGGGGACGCACCGTCTCTACGAGGCGCGCGGAGGCGACGTTGACCGAGCGGTGCGTCCGCCCCGACCGGCGCGCATGCGACAGGCCCCCGCCCGGACGGGCGACGGCCTGTTCACTCGAACGGGGACCGCCGCGCGCGTCAGCGCCGCGCGCCGTCCTTGAACGTCATCTTGTTGTCCACCCACTCGAACTTGAGCTGCGCCCCGGTCTCCATCGCCGCGATGACCTCCTTGGTCGACTCCAGCGTCGCGTCGAGCGAGACCTTGCGGTCGAGCGTGAGCGTGTCGCGGACGGTGATGTCGAGGCCGTACCAGCGGAACAGCTCCTTCATCGCGTCGCGCACCGCGACGTCGTGCAGCACGAGCTTGCCGTCGAGCCAGCCGAAGGCCTGCGCGGCCTCGTCGGCGGTCGCGTCGCGCAGTGTGCCTTCGCGCGGGATCGCGACCGTCTCGCCGGCCTTGAGCGTGCGCTCGGCGTCACCGACCTTCACGCGGACACCGTCGGCCCTCGCCTGCACGAAGCGCACGGATTCATCGGCGAAGTCGCGCAACGCGATCTCGGCGCCGTCGGAGAAGACCGCGACGTTCCCCAGGCGCACCTCGAGCGGCAGCTTCTGCCCCGAGGCGACGGCGATCGCCACGGTGCCCGCCACGCTCGCCGCGCGGTACTCGCGACCGAATCCCTTCACCATGGTGATCTTGGAGTCGGCACCGAGCCGCGCCCGACTGCTGTCGCCGAGCGTGAGGGAGCCGAGCTGCCCTGCCCGCGTGACGATCTGCGGCGCGTCCGACTCGGCGAGCATCATCGTGATCACCGAGACCTTGCTCGCCTTGGACGCCCAGGTGTAACCGCCCCACAGCGCGAGCGCCCCGACCACGGTGAGCATCGCCGGCACCTTCCAGTTGCGAGGGCCGGTGACGCTGCGCATGTGCTCGGCGGCGCCATGGGCCGCGTGCTCGCGGCGGTGCTTGGCGGCCGTGGCGGCGTCGACGACGGGTTGATGGAGCGCCGTCGCGATCTCCTTCCAGAGCTGGTCCGCGGTCGGCGGGGCGTGGGCCTCGTGGGCCGCGACCTTCTCGGACTTCTCGAAGCGATGCACGGCGGCCATCCGCGAGCGGATCGCGCGGGCGCGCTGCCGGAACTCCTCGTTCACGAAGCCCTCGATCTCCCCGGCGGTGTGGACGCCGTCGCGCTCGTCCCAGAGCGCACGGACCACCGAGGCGACGAGGCGCGGTGCCGCCGCCGGCTCGTCCTTGAGGCGCTCGAGCGCACGTTCGAGCAGGACGGCGTAGTGGGAACGGAAGATCTTCTCCAATGCCGCCTCGTCACCCTTGTTGAGCGATGCGATCGTGGCAGAATCGATGGGAGGGAATGCGGTGGACATCCGCGGCTCCAAGTGACGGGGATCGTGCGGTGCGGGCGTGGCCCTGTGCCGATACGATACGACTTGTCGGGGGTTCCTGCATCCCATGTCGCCCCGACACCCTCGTGAGGGAACCCACCCCTTCGGCCTACCCCGGGCCCCGACACGAGGGTATCTTCCGGAGTTCGCGCGAGTAGCTCAGCTGGATAGAGCGCTGCCCTCCGGAGGCAGAGGTCGTGGGTTCGAATCCCGCCTTGCGCACTGCTCCTTCTCTTCCCGGGTCAGCCCCCTCCCCTCCCGCGCCCCCCGTCGCGCGGGCCGGCGGCCCAGAGCACCTCCCAGCACCTTCCACTCCCCCGCGTGGACCTCGCCTCCCTCCGCCGCACGGACGCGGCCGAGCTGCAACGACTGGCCGATGAACTCGGCCTCATCGACGTGGCCGGCCTGCGCAAGCAGGACCTCCTCGCCCGCATCGAGCATGCGCTGCTCGCGCGCGGCGACGCGCTGATCGCCGAGGGCACGCTCGAGATCGTCCCCGAGGGGCATGGCTTCCTGCGGAGCCCGGACTGGAGCTACCTCGCGGGACCCGACGACATCTACGTGTCGCAGACGCAGGTGCGGCGTTTCGGCGTGAAGACGGGCGACACGATCCGCGGGCGGGTGCGGCCGGCGAAGCAGTGGGAGCAGTTCCTCGCGCTGATGCAACTCGAGTCGGTGAACGGCCAGCCTCCCGAAGCGCTGGTCGGCCGCGTGCCCTTCGATGCCCTGCGGCCGCTCTATCCCGACCAGCGCATCCGGCTGGAATCGAGGAGCGGCGGCCTCTCGATGCGCCTCGCCGACCTGATCGCGCCGATCGGCAAGGGGCAGCGCGGACTCATCGTGGCGCCGCCGCGCGCCGGCAAGACGCTGCTGCTGCAGCGGATGGCGAACGCGATCGCCGAGAACCACCCCGAGATCAAGCTGATCGTGCTGCTGATCGACGAGCGGCCCGAGGAAGTGACCGACTTCATCGCCTGCTGCCCGACGGCCGAGGTGATCGCGTCGACGTTCGACGAGCACGCCAAGCGGCATGTGCAGGTGGCCGACATGGTGATCGAGAAGGCCAAGCGGCTGGTGGAATCGAAGCAGGACGTGGTGATCCTCCTCGACTCGATCACGCGCCTGGCGCGGGCGCACAACACCGTGACGCCGATGTCGGGGAAGATCCTCTCGGGGGGCGTGGACGCCAAGGCGCTCGAGAAGCCCAAGCGCTTCTTCGGCGCGGCACGACGCATCGAGGGGGGCGGCTCGCTCACGATCGTCGCGACCGCGCTCGTGAGCACCGGCTCGCGCATGGACGAGGTGATCTTCGAGGAGTTCAAGGGCACCGGCAACATGGAGATCGTGCTCGACCGCGACATCGCGAACCGCCGCATCTACCCGGCGTTCGAGATCGGGAAGTCTGGGACGCGCAAGGAGGAGCTCCTCCTGACGGAGAAGGAGCGCAACCGCATCTTCCTGCTGCGCCACTTCGTCGGCAGCATGGCGCCCGACGAGGCGGTGAGCTTCGTGATCCGCCGGCTGACGCAGACGGCGACGAACGAGGAGTTCTTCCAGCGCATGGCGGAGGGCGCATGACGGGCACCTGGCGCCGGCGCTGGCTGGCGGTGGACCTGGGCGACCGGCGGGTGGGGCTCGCGCTCAGCGACCCGATGGGGATGATCGCGTCCCCGGCCGGTCACCTCGAGCGGCGCGCCGGCAAGCGCCCGCCGCTCACGGCACTGCTCGCGAAGGCCGCCGAACTCGGCGCCGAGGGCTTCGTCGTTGGGCTGCCGCTCGACCAGAACGGCGAGGACACGCCGCGCGCCCTCGAGGCGCGACGCCTCGCCCTCGAACTCTCCGCACGTTCGGGACATCCGGCCGAGCTGGTGGACGAGCGCTTCACGACCGCGACGGCCCTGCGCGCGATCCAGGAGATGGACGGCTCGACCCGTGGACGGAAGGGGGACGTGGACGCGATGGCGGCCGCGGTGATGCTGCGGATCGCGCTCGACCGGTTCGCGCGCGTGGAGGCGATGGGGGTCGGGGCGGGAGGAGCGGACGATGCGTGAGTGGCGCCTCCTCCTGGTCGCGCTCGTCGCGACGGTCGCGGCCGCCGGGTGCGGCAGCAGCGACCAGACGCGGGTGACGATCACGATCCGGCGCGGATCGCCGTTCCGCGAGGCGGCCGACTCGCTCGCCGCGCACGGCGTGGTGGAGCATCCGCGCCTGTTCGGATTCTACGCCGCCCGCCGCGGACTCGACCGCAACATCCGCTATGGCACCTACCTGATCCGCCGCGGCTCGGGGTGGAACGAGGTGTTGAACGCGCTGCAGCAGGGACAGGGGATCATCTCGCGCGTGACGATCCCGGAAGGGTGGCCGATCTGGGATATCCTCCCGACGCTGAGCAAGGCGCTCGAGGTCCCGATGGAGTCGCTCGAGGTCGCCGTGCGCGACACGCTGCAGTTGCAGCGCGTGGGCGCGCCGCTTGGCACCGAGACGCTGGAGGGGTACCTCTTCCCCGACACGTACGACTTCCCCGGCCGCGCGACCGCGCGCCAGGCCGTGGACCTCATGGTGCACCGCTTCGAGCAGGTCTGGAAGGCGGACTGGAACGCGCGGCTGACGGAGCTCAAGATGTCGCGTCACCAGATCCTGACGCTCGCGTCGATCGTGGAGAAGGAGGTGCGCCGCGAATCCGAGCGGCCGCTCGTCGCGGCGGTCTACTCGAACCGGCTGCGCATCCGGATGCCGTTGCAGGCCGACCCGACCGTGCAGTACGCGCAGAAGAAGCGGCCGGGCCGTGTGCTCTACCGCGACCTCAAGGTGGACTCGCCCTACAACACCTACCGTCGCGTCGGACTCCCGCCCGGGCCGATCGCGTCACCCGGGCTGGCGAGCATCGAGGCGGCGCTCTTCCCCGCCGACGTGCCGTACCGGTTCTTCGTCGCGCATCCGGACGGGCATCACGAGTTCCGGACGACGTACGGCGAGCACCTCGCCGCGATCGAGATGGTGCGCGCGGCGGCCCGGTCGGAGGAGGTCGCGCGACGGGACCGACAGGTGCGCGAACAGGCGGAGCTCGATTCGGCCCTGCGCGCGGTGGGCCTCCCGCGCTCGACCATCGATTCGGTGACGAAGAAGCGTCCCTGACCGCCCGCGGCGCGCGGACGCGCGCTCAGTCCGCGAGCAGGTCCGCGCGCAGGAGCACGGCGTCGCGCAGGTAGACGTGACGGATCTCGCTGCGCTGGCGGCGCGTCTCGGCGTGGAGCATCACGCGGATGCAGCGCGGCAGCGCGCCCTGCACCGGGAGTTCCTGCGCGCAGAGGAGCGGGATGTCGGTCCAGCCGTAGAGACGGGCCGCATGCGCCGGGAACTCGCTCACGAGGTCGTTCGTGGCGGTGAAGACGGCCGAGATGATGTCGTTGGGGACGATGTCGTTGTCGTCCAGGATCACCTCGAGCAACTCCGTGACCGCCTCCCGGATCTGCACGGGATCGTCGGCCGCGACGGTGGTGGCGCCGCGCACGGCGCGGACGCTTCGGAGGCGATTCGAGGAGGTCACGGCCACGAATGTGCGGCGGCGACGGGGGATGCGCGAGGGGAGGGTTTAGATTGCGTCATGACGACAGTCGTGGTCTCCTCGCGCGGTGCGCGCCGTTGGACGCAGGGACATCCGTGGATCTTCCGCTCGGATGTGGTGGACGCGCCGCCGGCACCGCCGGGCACGGTCTCGGTGACGGACCGACAGGGCCGGGTGGTCGGCACCGCTCTCTGGAGCCCCGACTCGGAGATCTCGCTGCGGATGGTCTCGCGCCGCGCCGGCGAGGTGCTCGACGCCGCCTGGTGGCACGCGCGGATCGCCGCTGCGGTCGCGCGGCGCGACGGCCTGCTCGATGGCGACACGAACGCGTGCCGGCTCGTGCATGGCGAGGGGGACGGTCTTCCGTCGCTCGTGGTCGACCGGTTCGACCGCTGGCTCGTCGTGCAGTTGCTCTCGGCGGGCATCGAGGCGCATCGCGCGACGATCGTGGAGGCGCTCACGGCGATCGTGCGCCCCGAGGGGATCCTCGCGCGCAACGACGCGAGCGTGCGCACGCGCGAAGGGCTCTCGCGATCGGTGGAGGCGCTGGCCGGCACGGTGCCCGACTCGGTCGAGGTGCGCGAGCATGGCGTCCGCTATCTCGCGGCACCCCACACGGGGCAGAAGACCGGCGCCTTCCTCGACCAGCGCGAGGCGCGAGTGCTCGTGGCGAGCGTCGCGCGGGGCCGGGCCCTCGACGTCTTCTCGTACCACGGATCGTTCGCGCTACACCTCGCGCGCCGCGCCGACACGGTCACCGCGATCGACGCGTCGGCCGCTGCGATCGCGCGGGCCGCCGAGAATGCGGCGCTGAACGGCCTGACGAACATCACGGGGATCGAGGCGGACGCGTTCGATTTCCTCCGTGCCGAGGAAGGTCGGGGGGCGCGCTACGAGACGATCGTGCTCGACCCGCCGGCCTTCGCCAAGAATCGCGCGTCGATCGCCGGAGCGCTGCGAGGCTACAAGGACATCAACCTGCGGGCGATGCGGCTCCTGGCGCCCGGTGGGACGCTCTACACGGCCAGCTGTTCGTACCATGTGGGGAAGGCGGACTTCCTCGCGATGCTGCAGGACGCGGCGGCGGACAGCGGGCGGCGGATGATCCTGCGTGCGGTGACGGGCCAACCGAGCGATCACCCCGAGGTGATCACGATCCCCGAGACGGGATACCTGAAGGGGGCACTGCTCGAGGCGGGGGACTGATCCTTTCTCGACGATGAAGGCTGAAGGATGAAGGATGGAAGATGACGGCCCGGGTCAGTTCCGTTGGCACTTCGGGCAGTACCAGGTGCCCCGCCCCGCCTGCACCATGCGCCGGATGGACGCGCCGCAGCGGTCGCAGGGGTCGCCCTCGCGGTCGTAGACCTTGAACGGGATGCGCTGTTCCCCCCGGTGATAGCGGCCGGCGTTCTCGTGTCCGTCGGCGAGGGCGGCACGCAGGGCGTGGAGGAGGCGCACCACGCGTGCGACCGAGAGTGAGGCGGCGCCGGCAGCGGGACTGATCCGGGCGCGCCAGCAGGCCTCCTGCGCATAGATGTTGCCGACGCCGGCGACGAGTCGCTGGTCGAGGAGCGACGGCTTGATCGGGCCGCGCTTCCCTTGCAGACGCGCACGGAAGAGCGCGGGGGTGAACGCGGGGTCCTCGGGTTCGGGGCCGAGGTCGAACGTGGGCGCGTGTCCGGGGGCGTGGTAGTGCACCGTGCAGAGCGCGCGCGGGTCGGTGAGCGAGAGGCGCCGGCCGCCCTCAAGGTCGAAGGTGACGCGCGCGTGGCGTGGCAGCGCGACGGCGGCGCGTGTGAGCTCCCAGTCGCCGTCGAGCCGGAAGTGCACGACCAGGACCGCGCCGTCGTCGAGATGCAGCAGCTGATGCTTGCCGCGCCTCGTCACGTCGGTGATGCGACGGCCGGCGATCCGGCGCAGGACGGCCGCAGTGAGCGTTCGCCCCTGCGCACGGTGATGGACGCGCACGCGCTCGACGCGCTTCCCGCGCACGGCGCGACGCAGACGACGAACCGCGAACTCGACCTCGGGCAGCTCAGGCATCGGAGCGAATAATGTCCCCGTGGCGGCGGCGATGGCACTCGCGACGCCCGGTCTCTGGCGCGGATCCGGTGAGAGTCCCTAGCTTGCGCGTAGCGAGCCGCCGGTCGGCCCGCGCGACATCCCCACCGCCGCACCCCTCCGCATGGCCACCCGCCACTCGACCCGGTCGCTCAAGTACGAGTACCAGCAGTACGTCGAGCGCGAGGTCGAGGACTACAAGATCTCGGTCCCGACGTCGGTGCTGCACAACATCGCGAGCGAGGCGGCGCGGGCGCTCGACGAGGGGGCGCAGATCGGGATGCGCGAGGTGCTGCTCGCCGACGAGGTGGACCGGATCATCACGGCGCGGCTCCGCATCCCGTCGTACGAGACCTGGCGGCGGCGGCGCGAGAAGAACGCGAACGAACTGCGGCGCCCCGAGCACTGGGGGCTGCGCCCCGACACGCCGCTCGCGCGCGCGATCGCGCCGATCCATGGCGTGACGCCGTCGGTGCTGGTCGCCGGTGCGCGCGTCGAGGGGTCGACGCTCTACCTGGCCGCCAACGGCTGCGAGGTGACCGCGATCGAACCCGAAGCGGCAGTGGTGAACCGGGTGCTGCGTGCCGCGCGCGATGCCGGCCTCACCGAGAAGGTGCGCGGCTTCGCGGCCGACCTCGTGAGCTACACGCCGGACGGTCCGCTCGCGGCGGTGATCTGCACGCCTGCGGCCTTCGCGGGACTCTCGGTGTTCGAACGCGAACGCGTCATCCAGCTGCTGCAGCAGGCCACGAGCGATGGCGGGGTGCACCTGATCGAGACGCTCATCGCGGGCCAGATGGTGCTCACGGAGGAGGAGCTCCGGACACGGTATGAAGGCTGGGAGATCTCGCTCATGCCCGAGCCCGGCGCCTCGAGGACCTTCGTGGCGAAGAAGACGCTCATGTGATGGAATGACACGCTTCGCCCCCAGGGGCGTGTGTCAATGTGCGACGACGAGGCCTTCCGGCGAACTGCCGGATGGCCTCAAACGCTTACGGGACAACAGTTTGCACGGCCGTGTAACTGGCATCGTACGTGCAACGTCTCATAGGCATACGCGGACGCAGTCGCGCTCGCACTTCATATCAGTAGAGGCGGACCATGGATCGCATCGCGCAGGCCCGGATCGACGAAGAGCCGATAGGCATCATCATCTCGAGTGGCAATCGCACCGAGGCGCAGCCGCGCTTCTCGGCGTACGTGTGGGGGCCGGTGCCCGACGAGCCGGAGCCCAAGCTCGAGAACGGGGCGCACAAGGCGGCGTGAGTCCTGGGATGAAGGCTGAAGGATGGAGGAGGGCCGCCCGTTCGGGCGGCCCTTTCCTTATTCGGGCCCCGCACCCCTCCTCTCCGTCGTTCTCTTCCTTCGGCACCGGGTCATCGCGCGTTCCGATCCCCCAGAAACCACAGAGGGACCGGCGCAAGCGCCGATCCCTCTGTGTTTGAAGCTGGCCGAACTACTTCTTCTTCGCGGCCTTCTTCTTGGTGGCCTTCTTCGCAGTCTTCTTCTTGGCAGCCATGGTACGAGCTCCTTGAAAAAATGTTCTCCCTGCCGATCCCCCGGTGGATCGGTGGGTCATGCGACGGCCGGTTGACCGCCGCATCTCGGGCCGCGCCGATGCTCCGGCGCGGGTGGATCAAACAGCCTCGGAGAGGCTGGTGAAGTTGAAATCGCGGACCTTGATCGCCGGCATCACCACCGCACCACCGGCTTCCGTCCCTGCGAGACGCTCCGCAGCACCGAGCATCTCGAGGTTGTTGAGCATGAACAGCGGCGACTCGTTGAACCGCAGATTACGAATTGCGCGCGAAATTCTTCCCTCTTCAATAAGGAATGTTCCGTCGCGTGTCAATCCCGTATAAAGAATGGTGCGTGGATCGACTTCGCGCAAATACCACAAACGGGTGACCAGGATGCCGCGCTGCGTGCTCCGGATCATCTCGTCGATCGACGCCGAGCCACCCTCCATCTTGAGCGACGTCGTTCCGCCGGTCGGCGCCTTGCCCTGCTTCTTCGCCCAGAATCGCGAGTACTGCAACTGCTTCAACATGCCGTTCTCGACCCACACCTGACGGGCGATCGGCAATCCTTCCCCGTCGAACGGCTGCGCGAGCAGCTGCGCGTCGGCGGGATCGGAGAAGAGCGTCACCCGGGAATCGACGATCTTCTCACCGACTTTGTTACCTCCGCCGGTCTTCGCGAACGGCGACCGGCCCTCGTCGGCGAGCCGCGCGTCGGCATAGCCGGAGATGAGCTGCGCGAGGTCTCCCACCGCCTGCGGCTCGAGGATCACGGTGTAGCGGCCGGGCTCGACCGCCGCCGGATTCCGCGACGAGCGCGCCTTGTCGATCGCCCGCGTGCTGACCTTCTCGAAGTCGATCTGCTTCCAGTCGGGATGATCGGCGCCGGCCCAACCGGAGCCGGTGCCGTCGGTGGTGCGCACGGTGAGCGTGTAGTTCACGCTCGTGCTGCGGTGATACGCGAACATCCCCTTGCTGTTGCCGAGCGCGCCGCAGCCGGCGCCCGCGACGAGGAAACCCGCCGCCTTGATGTCGCCCGCCTTGCGGGCCGGCGCGAGCGCCGTGAGCGCCGCCTGCGCCCGCTCGGCGGCACCGATGTTGGCCGTGGTGTCCATGTAGCCGTTCACATCCACGTAGCGCTGCGGCTCGAGCTCGGGCATCGCTTCCGGGTCGTCCGGGGCGAGTCGCGCGAGCACCTCCGACTGCTGCACGCAGCGCCGCAGCGACTCCTCCGACAGGTCGTTCGTGGTGACGACCGCGTGCTTGGGACCGAACGAACTCTGCACCGCCACGCCGGCGTCGACCACCGAGCCGGCGGTGCTCATCTGGTTGTCGGCGAAGCGGACGTTGGTGTTGTAGTTGGTGCCGAGCGAGACGTTGATCGAGTCGGCGCGGGACATCTTGACCACGCGCTCGACGATCGCCTGCGCCTCGGCGCGCGAGAGCAGCGCGCCGGCGGGAATGGCCTCTCGGAGGCTCTTGGGCGTGCTCATGCGGTCCGTCCGGTGTTGATCACGTTGACCTGGCGGAAGCGCGCCGGCGGCGCGCCGTGGCTCACGGCGTTGCTCTGGCCCGGCTGTCCCTTGCCGTCGAAGAACGACCCGCCCAGCTCGTAGGTCGCCTTGCCTCCGATCGCGTCCATGGAGTTCCAGAAGTCGGGGGTGCGGATCTGGTAGGCGACGTCCTTGAGCATCCCGGCGACCTTGCCGCCGCGGATCTCGTACGCGACCTGCCCGCCGAACTGCGCGTTGTAGCGCTGCTGGTCGATCGAGAACGAGCCGTCGCCGATGATCGCGATGCCGCGGTCCACGCCGGCGACGAGATCGTCCCACGAGGTGTTCTCGGGCGACGGCAGCAGCGAGACGTTCGGCATGCGCTGGAAGGCGACGCTGCCCCAGCTGTCGGCGTAGGAGCAGCCGTGCGAGCGGACCGGCTTCCCCTGCTTGGCGTACCAGTCGGCGAGCCAGGGGGCCTGCTCGCGGGTGGTCTGGTAGTCGTTGAAGATGCCGTTCTTGACGATGAGGAACTCGTCCGGCTGCACGCCATCGTCGTCCCAGCCGATGGTCGAGAGCGCGCCCGGCTGCGAGCGGTCGCCCTGGATGTTCATGATCGGCTTGCCGTACTGCAGCTTGCCGAGCTTCTCCTCCGGCGGCGCGATGAAGCTCGTGCCGGCGTAGTTGGCCTCGTAGCCGAGCGCGCGGTCGAGCTCGGTCGGGTGTCCGATCGACTCGTGGATGGTGAGCCAGAGGTTGGAGGGTGCGAGCACGAGGTCGTACTTCCCCACCTCGACCGGCTTGGCCTTGAGTTTCTCCGCCGCCTGCTCGCCCCACTTCTTGGCGTTGCCGACGAGGTCCGCGCCGAGCACGTACTCGAAGCCGCGGCCCATGGGCGCGACCTCGTTGGCCGCGCGCGACTGGAAGTCGGAGAAGTCCGGGGCGACCGCGGTGGCCGTGAAGAGCGGCCAGCTGCGGACGAGCGTCTGGTCGATGACCGAGCCCTCGGTGCTCGCGAACTGGCGCTCCTGCTTCACGAAGAAGAGCACCGAGTTCACGAACTTCACGCCGGGGACCTTCATGGCCTCGGCGTTGGCGCGGAGCAGGAGGTCGACCTTCTGCTCGAGCGGCACCTCGAAGGGGTCGGTCGTGAAGTCCGACTTCCACGAGGCATTGGGGAAGGCCTGGGTGGGCGCCAGCGTGATCGAACGGTCGCGGGCGACCCGGTTGGCCTTGGCGATCGCGACCGCCTCACGCGCCGCCCCGGTGACGCCCTCGCGGGTCAGCGTGCGCGTGGCGGCGAAGCCCCAGCAGCCGTCGACGAGCGCGCGGACGCCGCAGCCGAGGGTGTCGGTGTCGACGACCTGGATGATCTGCTGTTCGCGCGTGATGACGAAGTTCTGCCGGAACCGGGCGATGCGGCAGTCGGCGTACGAAGCGCCGGCCATCTTCGCGGCATTGATCGCGTCGAGGAGGAGCTCCTTGGAGGCTCCGCTCTGGAAGCGATCCAGGTGTTCGTGCGTCGGGGCCGCGCCGGCGCGTCGTGGTGCCGACGCGATGGCGAGCCCGACGGCGGCGGCTCCGGTGGCCCGGAGGAAATCCCTGCGATCGGTCATTTAGATGGCGTCGCTCGTGCTGGTGAAGTTGAAGTCGCGGCACTTGAGCGGCGGCACGATGATCGCCTGCCCGGGGCCACCCGACTCCGAGGCGCTCACGCGCTCGGGCCGGCCCATCGCCATGAGGTTGTTCAGCATGAAGATGGGGGATTCGTTGTACCGCAGGTTCTTGACCGGCCGTGTGACCTTGCCGTCCTCGATCAGGAAGGTGCCGTCGCGCGTGAGCCCCGTGAAGAGGATCGTGCGCGGGTCCACGCCCCGGATGTACCAGAAGCGCGTGACGAGGATCCCGCGCTCGGTGGAGGCGATCATCTCCTCCATGCTCGAGGTGCCGCCGGTCATCGCGAGCGAGCCGCCGGCATTGACCGGGGCCTTGCCGGTCTTCTGGGCCCAGAAGCGGTCGTAGGCGAGGTTCTTCACCACGCCGTTCTCGATCCAGGTCACCTTCTCGGTGGGCGACCCGTCGCCCGAGAACGTATTCGCGGGGACGCGCGGATCGAGCGGGTCGGAGACGAGGGTCACGCGTTCGTCTACGACCTTCTCCCCGATCTTGTTTCCGCCGCCGGCCTTGGAGAAGAAGCTGCGGCCCTCGTCGGCGCCGCGCGCGTTGAGCGATCCGGCGATGAGCCCCACGAGATTGGCGACCGCGGTCGGCTCGAGGATCACCGTGTAGCGGCCGGGCTCGATCGCGACGGGATTCATGGAACGCCGCGCCTTGTCGATCGCGCGCTCGGCGAGGAGCCTGGGATCGATGCGGCGGAAATCGTTGTCCGAGGCCCCGGCCCACCCCGACCCCGTGCCGTCGGGGGTGCGCACCGTGGTGGTGTAGGCCGCCGCGGTGGAGCGCGCGTAGGCGAAGAGCCCGCGGCTGTTGGCCACGGCGTTCGACCCCGCGTTGGCCTCGAGATACCCGGTGGAGACGAAGCCGGCCTGCAGCGAGCGCGAGGTGATCGCCCGCACCGCCTCGGCGCGCGCCTCGGGCTCGAGCGAGGCGGTCGCGTCGCTCCACGCGA
This sequence comes from Gemmatimonadota bacterium, assembly GCA_021413975.1. Classification (GTDB taxonomy): domain Bacteria; phylum Gemmatimonadota; class Gemmatimonadetes; order Gemmatimonadales; family Gemmatimonadaceae; genus Pseudogemmatithrix. The sequence continues at coordinate 94,713 of JAIOPJ010000026.1, read as the reverse complement.
TCGATTCCTTGTACTCCTGCGGCCCGAGCTCGGGGAGCAGCTCCGGATCCTCGGGCGCGAGCCTGGCGATGCGCTCGGCGTTGGCGACCGCGGCACGCAGCGAGGCGTCGTCGAGCCGGTTGGTGGTGACGTTCGCGACGCGCTTGCCGACCACGGCGCGGATGGTCACCGACGCGTTGTAGTCGTCGCCGGCGGTGGAGACCTGGTTCACGGCGAAGCGCGTGTTCTGGCGCATGCCGCTGTTGATCGAGACGCGGCACTCGTCGGCGGTGGAGAAGCCGAGGACCTTCCTGGTGATGGCCTCGCACTCGGCGCGCGAGAGATGCGGGGCGATGGCGTAGAGCGACCGGGGGGTCATCAGGCGGTCCTCCCGGTGTTGATGATGTTGATCTGCTTGTGCCGGGTGGGTGGGCAGCCATGACTCACCGCGTTCGACTGCGCCGGCTGGCCCTTGCCGTCGCCGAAGGCGCCACCGAGCTCGTAGCTGCGCTTGCCACCGATCATGTCGAGCGCGTTCCAGAACTCGGGGGTGCGGATCTGGTAGGCCACGTCCTTGAGCATGCCGGTGATCCTCCCGTTCTTGACCTCGTAGAAGAGCTGGCCGCCGAACTGGGCGTTGTAGCGCTGCTGGTCGATCGAGAACGACCCGTCGCCGATGATCGCGATGCCGTTCTCGGTGGCGGCGATGAGGTCCTCCCAGACGAGGTCCTGCTCGCCCGGCATGAGGTTCACGTTGGGCATGCGCTGGAACTGGACGTCGGCCCAGGTCTGCGCGTACGAACAGCCGTGCGAGCGCGTGGGCCTGCCGTTCTGCTTGTACCACCAGTCGAGCCACATCGCCTGTTCACGCGTGGTCTGGTAGTCGACGAAGATGCCGTCCTTCACGATGTGGAAGTCCTCGGGCGCCACGCCCTCGTCGTCCCAGCCGCAGGCCGAGAGCGAGCCCGGGGCCGAACGGTCGGCGAGGATGTTCATGAAGCTCGGTCCCATGCGGAACTTCCCGAGCTTCTCCTCCGGCGGCGAGAGGTAGCTCGTGCCGGCGTAGTTGGCCTCGAAGCCGTAGGCGCGGTCGAGTTCGGTGGGGTGCGCGATCGCCTCGTGGATGGTGAGCCAGAGATGCGACGGGTGCAGGATGAGGTCGTAGCGCCCGACCTCGACCGGCTTGGCGGTGAGCTTCTGCTTGGCCTCCTCGACCCAGCGCGCGGCATGCCGCTTCATGTCGTTGTCGAGGACATGCTCGTAGCCGAGCCCCTTGGGCTGGATGTCGGTGCTCTGCCGCGTCTGGAAGTCGCGGTTGTCGGCCGAGACCATGGTGACGGTCATGCCGGGCTGGGCGCGGAAGATCGTCTGCTGCGTGACGGTGCCGAGCGTGCTCGCGAAGGTCTTCTCGTCCTTGAGGAAGAACATGTTCGAGTTCACGAAGCGCGCCCCGGCGGCCATCGCGGCGGCGTTGGCCTCCAGGAGGTACGCGACCTTGTCCTCGATGGCGACCGTGAACGGGTCGATGCGGATCGGCGAGCGCCAGACGCCGTTGGGCACGGGCGGGTGATGGATCGGCGCGAGCTGGACCGGCTTCACCATCGCGGCGCGGTTGGCCTTGGCCTGCGCGACCGCCTGCCGCGCGACGCGGGTGACCTCGTCGGGCGTGAGGTTGCTCGAGGCGGCGAAGCCCCACGCGCCGCCGACCAGCACGCGGACGCCGAACCCGAAGGTCTCGTTGTCGCCGATGTTGGTCACGCGGCGTTCACGCGTGCCGATGTTCTGCGAGCGGGCGCTCGAGATGCGGGCGTCGGCGTACTCGGCGCCGGCGGCCTTGGCGGCATCGATCGCGCGCAGGACCAGTTCCTTGTGCGACGGGTCGCCCTGGAAGATCGGCGGCGCGGCCGAGACCGGGTGCGCGAGCGCGGACGATGCAAGACCGGCGGCGGCGGCCGCGGCGGCGGACTGCTGGAGGAACTCCCGGCGGGAAGCGGTCACGCGTGTGCCTCAAGTGTGGGGGCGGAACATCCGAGCACGTCGCACCAAAACTGAACGAATGTCGCCTCGCGCGCGAATACTCACGAGGCGGAGCGACGCTCGGCAGGGAACGCAGCGCCGACCCGGGACGTTGCCGACGCGCTCCGGTCCGCCGCCGGGTCGTTGCCAACGCGCCGCCCCGCCACGATCCTTGTGAGACACCACGGAACAGCGGAGAGTTTCTCGGCATGCCCCGATTGATCATCAACGGCCGTGAATGCGACGTCGCGCCCGGCGCGACGATCCTCGATGCCGCGCGCGCGGCGGCGATCGACGTGCCGACGCTCTGCTGGTATCCGCAGCTGCCGACGGTGGGGAACTGCCGCATCTGCCTCGTATCGGTGGAGGGGAACCCGAAGCTCGTGGCCGCCTGCGCGACGGCCGCCGCCGACGGGATGGTCGTGCAGACGGAGTCGCAGGCGGCGGTGAAGAACCGGCAGGGGGTGCTCTCGCTGCTGCTGGAGCGCTACCCCGTCGAGTCGATCCCCGCCGACCATGGACGGAACGAGTTCGAGGCGCTCGTGCATCGCTACGACGTCCCGCGCACGCGCTCCGGGGAGAACCCGCTCCGCACCGGCGACGAGCGCACGACCGACCCGATCATCACGCACGACATGAGCACCTGCATCCTCTGCACGCGGTGCGTCCGCGCCTGCGAGGAGATCCAGGTGGTGGGCGTGCTGGAGATGGCGGAGCGCGGCGAGCACGCCGAGATCATCGTGGGGGCGGACGGCAATCCCGAGCATGCGGGCTGCACCTGGTGCGGCGAGTGCGTGCGCGTCTGCCCCACCGGCGCGATCCACGACATCCTGCCGATGGCGAAGCTCAGGGCCGGGGTGATGGACGAGCCCGCCACGAAGGTGCGATCGGTCTGCCCGTACTGCGCCGTGGGGTGCCAGATCGACCTCGAGGTGCGCGGCGGGCAGGTGGTCCGCGCGACGTCGCCGTGGATCGAGGAAGCGACGCCGAATCAGGGGTCGACCTGCGTGAAGGGGCGGTTCGGCACGGACTTCGTGCTGCACCGCGATCGGCTCACCACGCCGCTGATCCGGCGCGGCTGGGCGCGCGATGCGTCCGGGACGTGGCACTTCGACGCCGCGCATCCCGACGCGGCCCGGTGGAAGAAGCGCGGTGGCCCCTGGGTCGACGTCGAGGTCGAGGGGCACTCGGCGAAGGACCGCCGCCCGCGGACGAACCCGTTCCGCAGGCGCGTGGACGCCGGCGCCGAGGCGGCGGCGAACGCCGCCCTCGGCGACCCGCGCGACCGGCTGGCGACGCCGGCCGACTGGTTCGCACCCTTCCGCGAGGCGACCTGGGAGGAGGCGCTCGAGCTCACGGCGCAGCAGCTCGCGCGCCTGCGCGACACGCACGGTCCCTCGAGCCTCGCGACCTTCCAGTCGGCCAAGTGCGCGAACGAGGAGAACTACGCCCTCATGAAGATGTTCCGCGCCGGGATCGGCACGAACAACGTCGACCACTGCACGCGGCTCTGTCACGCCTCGTCGGTGAGCGCGATGCAGCGCGCGATCGCGACCTCGGCGGCCTCGGGCTCGATGCGCGAGGTGGAGCACGAGTCGGAGGTGATCTTCATCCTCGGCGCCAACACCACCGAGAGCCATCCGGTGTTCGGGGCGGCGATCAAGCGGGCGCTCAAGCGGGGCGCCAAGCTCATCGTCGCCGACCCGCGGCGGATCGAGCTCGCCGCCCGCGCCGACATCCACCTGCAGATGACCCCCGGCACCGACGTCGCGCTGCTCAACGCGATGCTGCACCACGTGATCGAGCAGGGGCTGGAGGACCGCGACTTCATCGCCGCGCGGACCAAGGGGTTCGCGGCCGTGCAGGAGGCGGTGCGGCACTACACGCCGGAGCTCGCCGAGAGCATCACCGGGATCCCCGCGGCGACGATCCGCCGTGCGGCCGAGCTGTACGCGCGCGGACCGCGCTCGGCGACGCTCTGGGCGATGGGGCTCACGCAGCACCACACCGGCACCGACATAGTGACTTCGTTGCTCAACCTCATGCTCGCCTGCGGGATGATCGGTCGCTGGGGCGCGCCGATGATCCCGATCCGTGGCCAGAACAACGTGCAGGGGTCGAGCGACATGGGCGCGATCCCGTTCGCGTTCACCGACTACCGGCGGGTGGACGATCCCGAGGTGCGCGCCGAGTATGCCGCCGCGTGGGGGATCCCGGTGGAGCGGCTCGATCCGAAGGTCGGGCTCAAGGTCACGGAGATCGTGAAGCAGGGCTCACCGGTGCGGGGGCTCTTCATCATGGGGGAGAACCCGATCATCTCCGACCCCGACGTGGCGCATGCCGAGGAGTGGTTCCACGGGCTCGAGTTCCTCGCGGTGCAGGACCTCTTCCTCACGGAGAGTGCGCGCTGCGCCGACGTGGTGCTGCCGGGCTCGTCGTTCGCGGAGAAGGACGGGACCTTCGTGAACACCGAGCGCCGGATCCAGCTCTCGCGGAAGGCCGTCGAGCCGCCGGGGCAGGCGCGGTCGGACCTCGACATCATCCTCGACCTCTCCCGTCGGCTCGGCGTCGCGACTCCGTACACGAACGCGGCCGAGGTGTTCGAGGAGATCGCGCGCGTGACGCCGAACTGGCGCGGCGTCTCGCACGCGCGGCTCGCCGAACGGATGGGCGGGCTGCAGTACCCGGTGCCCGACGCGACGCACGAGGGGACGGCGTTCCTGTTCGACGATCACTTCCCCACGAAGGACGGTCGCGCGGTGCTGGTGCCGGTCGAGTACCTGCCGCCGGCCGAGCTCCCCGACGCGGACTATCCCTTCTTCCTGAACACCGGCCGCCAGATGTACCACTGGCACACCGGCACGATGACACGCCGATCGGTGGCGCTCGATTCGCGCGAGAGCACCGCGACGGTGGAACTGAATCCCGCCGACGCGGCCGAGCTGGGCGTCGGCGAGGGGGACGAGGTGTCGATCACGTCGCGCCGCAACACGATCCGGATCGCCGTGCGGCTGTCCGATCGCGTCGCCCGGAGGCAGGTGTTCATCCCCATGCACTACCGCGAGGCGGCAGCGAACCTGCTCACCAATCCGGCGCTCGACGGGCCGTCGGGGATCCCCGAGTTCAAGGTGTGCGCGGTGCGGATCGAGGCCGCGCGAACGGCTACGGTGTAGGCTCGAGGTCCGCGGTGGGCGCCGCCGGCAGGTGGATCGTGATGGTGGTGCCCACGCCCTCGGTACTCTCGACACTGATCCGGCCCTTGGCCTGGTGAACGATGCCGTGCACGGTGGCGAGTCCCAGTCCGGTGCCCTTGCCCAGCGCCTTCGTCGTGTAGAACGGCTCGAACATCCGGCCCATGACGTCCGGCGCCATGCCGGACCCGGTATCGCGCGCCGTGAGACGCAGTCCCGGCGGGTGCTGGGTGTCATCCACCGACGCCTCGAGGCGCAGCAGACCGCCCTCGGGCATGGCATCGCGCGCGTTCACGGCGAGGTTCATCACGACCTGCTCGAACTGCGTCGGATCGATCAGCACCGCCGGGAGGTCGGTGGCGACGGCGAACTCGAGGCGCACCTTGGGTGCGACCAGCGAGTGGATCAGTCGATCCATGCCCTCGAGGAGCGCGGCGACGTCGATCACGCGGGGACGGACCTCCCGTCGGCGCGCGAAGGCGAGCAGCTGCTGCGTGAGTTCGCCGGCCCGGGTCGCGGCGCGCTGGATCTCCGCGACGTCGCCGCGCCGCGGATCGGCGGAGTCCATCGAGGCCGCGAGGAGTTCGCTGTAGCCGAGGACCGCGGTCATGAGGTTGTTGAAGTCGTGCGCGACCCCGCCGGCCAGGCGACCGATGCTCTCGAGGCGCCGCGTCTCGGCTTCCGCGCTCTCCCGGCGGCGGCGCTCGGTGATGTTGCGAACGATCTGCGAGGCACCGACGATCTCCTGACGCTCGTCGAGCACCGGGGCGTAGGTGATCTCGAACTCGGCTCGCCGCCGCGCCGGGTCCCCGAGTTCCCGCGCGACGGTGAAGCGCTCTCCGGCGACCGCCCGTTGCCAGTACGCGGCCGAGGCGGCGGTGTCCAACGGCAGGCCCCGGTAGTTCTCGAGCAGGCTCGATCCGATCTGCGGACGGACACCGGAGAGCGCCTCGAACTCTTCGAGCCAGCTCGAGTTGGCGGCGATGAGGGTGAGATCGCGATCGACCGCGGCGATGAGGTCACCCGTGCTCTCGAACATCGAACGGAGCTGCGCGAGCGCGCTCCGCGTGCGGCGATCGGCCTCGGCACGCTCCTCGAACGCCACGGGGAAGATCATGGCCGGCCCGACGAGCGAGGCGACGTAGATCCAGGCTCGGCGGAACCGGTCGAGCCGATCCTCGGCGAACCAGCTGGATGCCCCCTGGATCCCGAAGGGACCGACGTCGGCCCAGGTGGAGAGCAGCACGCCGACGATGAGGAGGGCCGCGATCACCGCATACCCTCGGATCCCGGAGCGCAGGCCGCCCCACGCGAGGAACGGGAGTGCGGCGAGCGCGGGGGTGATGCGGCCGGCGAGCGGGCCGATCTCGGCGAAGGCCGAGACGAGCGCGACGAGCTGCACGAACGCGATCACGGCGAGCTCGACGACGCGCGCTCGATTCCGGGGTCCGGAGCGGTCGACACCCATGAGCAGCGCGATGGACGGGCCGACGAGCGTCGCGCCGGAGGTGCTCGCGGCGATCCACCAGGCGCGACCGGAGTACCCCGTACCATCGGCGATACCGGTGAGCTGCATCGCGGCGCTCGCGACGGCCGTGAGGGGGAGCGTCCCGACGACCACGGCGACGAGCATCCACGCATAGGGCGTGGTGCCGGAGAGCGGACCGACGCGACCGGCGAGCAGCTCGTAGAGCCAGGTGACGAAGAGCGCCTGTCCCACCAGCAGCGCGACCGCCGCGACGAGGCGAGCCAGGCCGAACACCCCGATGTCCGAGGCGGGGGCGAGGCCGATGGTCAGCGCGAGGGCGCAGGCCACCAGGGCGAAACGTCGATGACGGGTCGACGCGGCGATCAAGAGCGCCACGGTGATGCCGTGGGACGGCCAGGGGATCAGGGCACCGGCGAAATGGGCCATTCCGGGAGTGGTCAACTGCGTGACCACCCCGAGCACGAGCGCCCCGACGACCAACATCTGTTGCGATGCCGCGCCATCCTCCTGCGCGGGATCCACCCGTTCGGTCATTCGATCCCTCATGCTCCGGTGCGGCCCCCCCTTTCGATGGAGGCGGGGCGCGGCGACGTTTCAGTGACCGCGAGGCGAGGTCGCGCGGCCGTCGATAATAATCGTCTCCGTTCCCCGAACGCGTGAGCCCCCGTTGCGTGCCCTGGTCAAGGAATCCCCCTCCGTCGGTTTCGTCCTCAAGGACGTGCCCGTCCCCGCCTACCGCGACGACGAGGTGCTCATCAAGGTGAAGGCCGCGGGGGTGTGCGGCACCGATGTGCATATCCACGAGTGGGATGCCTGGGCCCAGGGGCGCTGCAAGCCGCCGTTCACGGTGGGTCACGAGTTCTCTGGCGTGGTGGAGAAGGTCGGCTCGCTCGTGACCGACGTGAAGGTCGGCGACCGCGTGACGGCCGAGGGGCACATCGTGTGCGGGCGCTGCCACCTGTGCCGCACCGGCAATGCCCACGTCTGCCCGAACACGAGGATCATCGGCGTGGACCGCGACGGGGCCTTCGCCGACTACATCGCGATGCCGGCGGGGAACGTCTGGCACCTCGACGCCGACGTGCCGTTCGAGATCGGCGGGATCCACGACCCCATGGGCAATGCCTTCCACACGGCGCTGCACGGCACCGAGCTGCCCGGCGCGACGGTGCTGGTCACCGGCTGCGGCCCGATCGGGATCTTCGCGGTCGGCATCGCGAAGGCGGCGGGGGCCTCGCACATCGTGGCGAGCGACGTGAACCCCACGCGGCTCGCGCTCGCGCGGAAGATGGGCGCGCACGATGCCGTGCACCCCAAGGATGCCGACGCCGCGGTGAGGGCCGCCACGCAGGGACTCGGCGTGGACGTGGTGCTGGAGATGAGCGGCGTTCCGGCGGCGATCCACCAGGCCTTCGCGCTCGTGCGCGTGGGCGGCCGCGTGCAGATGCTCGGGATCCCCGCCAAGCCGATGGACGTCGACTTCGCCACCGAGGTGATCTTCAAGGGCGTCACGATCTACGGCGTCGTGGGGCGCCGGATGTACGAGACCTGGATCCAGATGACGCAGTTCCTGCGCGCCAAGCAGTTCGACCCCACCCCGGTGATCACGCATCGGTTCCCGCTCGAGAAGCACGCGGAGGCGATCGCGGTGATCAGGTCGGGGGAGGCGGGGAAGGTCGTGTTCGAGATAGGATGAAGGCTCAAGGATGGAGGATGGAAGTGAACGGCGACGCTGGGCTTCAACTTTCATCCTTCATCCTCCATCCTTCATCCTATGAATACGTCCTTCGTCACCCAACTGCAGTCCGGCCTCGACGACCTCAAGGCCAAGGGCACGCTCAAGAAGCTCAACTATCTCTCGTCGCCGCAGTCGGCGCGCGTGCGGATGGAGGGGCGCGGCGAGGTCCTCATCCTGAGCTCCAACAACTACCTCGGGCTCTGCGACCAGCCGGAGGTGGTGGACGCCGGGATCAAGGGGCTGCACGACTTCGGCGCGGGGACCGCGAGCGTGCGCTTCATCTGCGGCACGTTCACGGTGCACCGCGCGCTCGAGCAGGCGATCGCCCGGTTCGTGGGCACGGCGGCGTCGATGAGCTACGTCTCGGCCTGGAACGCGAACGAGGGTCTCACCGCCTCCATCGCCGAGGAGGGCGACTTCGTCATCTCCGACGCGCTCAACCATGCGTCGATCATCGACTCGATCCGCCTCGCCAAGGCGATGAACAAGTGCACCACCGGGGTCTACAAGCATGCCGACCTCGACGACCTCGTGGAGAAGCTCAAGGCCAACGCCGGCGCGCGGCGGCGCATCATCTGGACCGATGGCGTCTTCTCCATGGAGGGCAGCACCGCCAAGCTGCCGCAGATCCTGCAGATCGCACGGGACCATGACGCGATCGTCGTCATGGACGACTCGCACGCGACCGGCGTGCTGGGCGCGACGGGGCGCGGGACCGCCGAGCACTACGGCCTCGTCGGCGAGGTGGACATCATCACCTCGACGCTCGGCAAGGCGCTCGGCGGTGCCGCCGGCGGGTTCGTCGCCGGCGCGGCGGCGCTCTGCGACACGCTCACGCAGAAGTCGCGGCCGCAGCTCTTCTCGAACGCCCTCCCGCCGACCGTCGCCGCCAGCGCGCTCGCGGCGGTGGAGTTCGTCGAGGCGCATCCCGAGCGCGTGACCACGTTGCGCGAGAACGCGCAGTACTTCCGCGCGGCGATCAAGGAGGCGGGGTTCAACCCGCTCGATGGCGACACACCGATCGTGCCGATCATCGTCGGCGACACGGCGGACGCGATCCGGATGAGCGAACTCCTGCTCGACGAAGGGATCTTCGTGACCGGGTTCGGCTTCCCCGTGGTGCCGGTGGGGACGGCGCGGCTCCGCTGCCAGATCTCGGCGGCGCACACGCGCGACGACCTCGACTATGCCGTGCGCGCGATCAAGAAGGTCGGGCTCTCGGCGGGGGTGCTCAAGTGATGCGGCGCAGGTCGGCGACCGCGCTGCTCGTGGCGCTCGCTGCCTTCGCTCCGGCCGGCGCGCAGGCCGTGGCGAGGCCGGGCACGGCGCCCGCGATCGAACCGCTGGTGACCACCGAGTGGCTCCAGCGCGAGATCGCCCGTCCCGATCTCGTCATCCTCCAACTCGGCGCCGCCGAGGATTTCGCCAAGGGCCACGTCCCCGGTGCGGTCGCTCTCGACTACAATCGCGACGTGATCGCACCGGCGACGACCGGTGGCTTGCGGGTGGAGCTGCCCTCGGGCGACGCGCTGCAGGCGATGCTGCGCGCCAAGGGCGTGACGGCGACGAGCCGCGTGGTCGTGGTGTTCGACCAGCCGGCGGCCTTCACGCGCGCCGGACGGACCTTCTTCACGCTCGAGTGGGGCGGCCTCGCCGGGCGCGTCGCAGTGCTCGACGGCGGCTATCCCAAGTGGGCGCGCGAGCAGCGCTACGTGGCCACGGGGGCCGGCAGGCGCGTCGCACCCGCCGCGAGTCTCACGCTCGCGCCGGAGACCGCGCGCCGCGCGACCAAGGACGACGTGGTCGCGACGATCGGCAAGGCCGGGATGCGGATCGTCGATGCACGCGACACCGTGTTCTATCAGGACCTGCGCGACAACCAGATGCCGCGCGGCGGGCATATCGCGAGCGCGGTGAGCCTCCCGTTCAGCACGGTGACCAACGCCGACGGCACGCTGCGGTCGCGCGACGAGCTGGCGGGTCTCGTGAGCGCGGCCGGGATCGGGGCCGACGAGTCGCTGGTCAGTTACTGCCACATCGGGGTGCAGGGCTCATGGATGTACCTCGCGCTGCGCGTGCTCGGGCGCGATGTGCGGATGTACGACGGGTCGTTCGAGGAGTGGAGTCGGGATGCGTCGTTGCCGGTCGAGGGGGCGAAGGCGCGGCCCTGATCGCCGATCACGACCGACCCACGAACGAAAGCGCGGCCGGGGGTGACCCCGGCCGCGCTTCGTTCGAGCGAGTTCCGCAGCGGTGCGGATCGACCAGAGCTACTTGGCCGCCTTCTTCTTGGCCTTCGGCTCTTTCGCTTCCTTGGCCGGCTTCTCTGCCTTCTCGGCCTTCGGAGCCTTGGCCGCGGACTTCTTGCCCGCCTTCCCCTTCTTCGGCGCTTCCGCCTCGACCGCGACTTCCATCACCGGCGCGGAGACGGTCGGCTCCTCGACCATGCCGAGGAGCAGGAGCCCCTGCGGTACGGCCGGCTTGGAACCACCACGACCCTTGCTCGGGACCGAACGCTGTCCCATGCCGCGCGGAGCCGGCGCCGACGGAGCAGCGACCGGCGTGGCAGCCTTCTCGGCGACCGCGAGCTGATCGGCGATGCTCGCCGCACCGGCGGCCGCGGTGACCTCGAACGCGTCGCCGCGCTTGCGGAGATCCACGATGCCGGCGTCGTGCGCGTCCTTGAGGATGCGCGCGAAGTTGCGCTCGGAGAGCGACTCGCTGTCGCGGCCGAGGAGCTGGTGGGCCTTCACGCGGACCTTCTCGCTGGGGACCGGGTCGTCCCCGGTGACCACGGCGGCGACCGCATCGCGCACGAGCGCGAAGGCCTCGTCGCGCGTGAGGCGGATGCCGGCGGCGCCGATGCTCTGGTCGCCGGCGGGACGTGGGGCATGATGCTGACGCGGCGCCGGTCGCCCTGAGGCGGCGGGGGCGGAAGCAGGTGCTCCGGTGGCGGCGGCCGGCGCTGCCGCTTCGACCGCAGCGGTGCCCTCGGCCGGCGTCGGACCACCCTCACGCGGACGGCCATCGCGGCCACGACCACCGCGGCCGCGACGTCCGCGACGACGGCTCTCGCGCTCCTCGGCGTCGCCGTCGGCGGCGGCGGGAGCCGGCGCGGCGGCGGACTCGCCGGCCTTGCGCGGCAACCCGACCTCGAGCTGACCGTTCTCGAGCTTGTGCACGTGGAGCAACCCCTTCTGCGAGGCCTCCATGCAGAAGCGCGAGAACTTCGACATGCCGAGATCCTTCTCGTCGAACGAGGCGTCGATCTCCTGCATCACCTGCTTGAGGCGGTCGGAGCGCATCACGTCGCCGTTCTTCTGCATGCGACCGATCGCCTCGGTCACCAGCTCGTACGGATCCCACTTGCGCGTGCCCGGCTCGTCGCCCGACTTCACGAGGCCCGCGAGCGTGTTGTACGAGTAGTACTCGTCGCAGTTCTGCACGAGCAGGTCGCTCGACGACTCGCGGATGCCGACGCCGATCACGTACTTGCCGTACTCCTTGAGCTTGATCACGAGGCTCGAGAAGTCCGAATCGCCGGAGAGGAGGATGAAGGTCCCGATCTCGGGGCGCGTGAAGACGAGCTCGACGGCGTCGACGGCGAGGCGGATGTCCGTGGCGTTCTTCTTGGACGAGCCGTAGGCCGGCGCCATGATCATGTCGATCGACGATTCGGCGAGCGGCACCACGTACTGCGGGTAGCGACGCCAGTCGGCGTAGGCGCGCTGGACGTTGACCTTGCCGGAGATGATCGCGCTGCTGAGCAGGTTGCGGAGCTCCGTCTGCAGGTCGGAGCGGATCCCCATCGTGACGTTGTCGAAGTCGATGAGGAGGGCGGCGTTGGGCGCGTGCACGTTGACGCCGGCGCTCATGGCTTGCGGGCCCCTGTGGAGGGGGGCGACCGCAGCGCGCGCGGGACGCGCGCCTGCGGGATGGTTGGAACGAGGATGCATCGTGTCCTGGCGTGTATCGCCGGTGAGTTGTCGCCCGTCGCGACGCGCCGGAAGGCGCGGGAGCGGATCAGGCATCGAGTGCGCGGGGGCGAACGCGCTCAGCCACTCATCCGGGCGAAGGTCAGCCCGGAGGACGCCACTGGCGCGGACGCGAAGCCCGCAGCGGGAGCGCTCGTCGCTCCGATGGTCCGCGCCGTGCGGCGGCGGATCATCGAGGCGCTAAGCGCGTCCCGACCTGAAACGTAACCCGAGGCGGGGCAAATGGCAGTGGGGGCAGGACTTCGGCCCGTGCGCGAGCCCACGTGCGCACGTAGACTTGAGGGTCGAAACCACCCCGTTCGCGCCCCCGTAGAGGCCCCAGGTATCAGGTGAAGCACCCCCGCTTCCGGACCCGGCTGTTCCTCATCCTCGCGCTCTTCGCGCTCGTGCCCGCGTTCGTGCTCACCGTCGCGTGGAGCTATGCCGCAGCGGCGACCCTGCCCTACGTGAGCGGGTCGGGCGCCTGGGAGCGGATCGCGGTGAGCGGTCAGCGGGCCGTCGATCTCGCGCGGAGCGAGCCGGGCTCCGCCGCCGCCACGGCCGCGCTCGCCGAGCACGAGCAGATGTTGGGCGAGTCCCGCATGCAGGCGCGCCGCTTCGGTCTGCTCACCCGCATAGCGCTCCCGAGGGTCGTGATCGCCGGCCTGGTGCTGCTGGCGATCCTCACCCTGCTCGCGACCCGCGTGGCCGGTCACCTGAGCCGCCAGGTCTCGCGCCCCCTCGACGAGCTCGTGGGCTGGACGGAGCGGATCGCGAAGGCGGAACCGTTGCCACTGCCGGCACTCGGCGAGGCCAAGGGTGCACCGGAGTTCGGTGTGCTGCGGACGCGGATGCGGCAGATGGCCGCCGACATCGAGGCCGGCCGGCGCTCGGCGATCGAGGCCGAGCGGCTCTCGGCCTTCCGCGAGTCGGCGAGGCAGGTCGCGCACGAGCTCAAGAATCCGCTCACGCCGATCCGCTTCGCGGTCACGAGCCTGCGCCGCTCGGCCCTTCCCGAGCAGCGCGACGCGGTGGAGGTGCTGGAGACGGAGTCGTCACGGCTCGAGGCGATGGCCAAGAGCTTCGCGCAGTTCGGTCGCCTCCCCGAGGGGCCGACCGCGACGGTGGACCTGGCCGAGTTGGCGCGCGAGACGGTGCGCACCACGATGCCGTTGGAGATGCAGGTGCGGATCGACGGCGATGACGGCGTGCTCGTCACGGGCCAGCACGACGCACTGCAACGCGCCCTCGCCAACGTCCTGCTCAACGCCGTCGATGCGACGCAACGGCAGGGCGCGGTGGTGGTGCGCGTGCGGTCCGAGGGCGGCGAGGCGGTGCTGACCGTCCGGGATGACGGCGTGGGGATCGCCGCCGAGCAGCTGCAGCGGATCTGGGATCCCTACGTGACGGCGAAGACGGGTGGGACGGGCCTCGGGCTCGCGATCGTCAAGCAGACGGTCGTGGCGCACGGTGGCCGCGTGGAGGCCGAGAGCGAACCGGGCAAGGGCACGGAGATCCGACTCCGCTTCCCGCGCGCGGCACCAGGACCGAATGCTCCGGGGGGGCACGCATGACCGAGGACATGTACCTGATGACGCTGGTGTTCGGCACGTCGATCGTGATCGTGCTGGGGCTCCCGCTCGTGCGGGCGTACATCCGGCGGCAGGAGCGCGCGCACGCGCTCCCGCCGGGTGAAGGGGAGCGCGACCAACGGCTCGCGCGCATCGAATCGTCGATCGAGACGATGGCGGTCGAGATCGAACGGATCTCCGAAGGACAGCGGTTCGTCACGAAGCTGCTGGCCGAGCGCGAAGCACCGAAGGCCATTCCTGCCTCGTCGAAAGAGCATTCCGCATGACCGGTCCCGAGATCCTGATCCCGATCTTCGCCGTGACGTTCGGGAGCGCCTTCGTGCTCGGGCCGCTGGCGAAGGCGATCGCCCGACGGATCGAGAACAGCGTGCCGAAGGTGGACGCCGAGCTCGCCGAGCGGATCGCGAACATCGAGCGCAACGTCGACGTGATCGCGATCGAGGTGGAGAAGCTCGCCGAGGGACAGCGCTTCGTGACCAAGCTCCTCGCCGAACGCGAACGGGTCGGCGGGGTACTCCCCTCGCGCGACCCCGGCTCCCGTTGAGCACCGCCCACCCCCCCGAGTGACCCGATGCCCTCGATCCTGATCGTCGACGACGAGCCGAACATCCGCCGCATGGTCGGGGCGCTGCTGGGCGCCGAGGGCTATGAGGTCCGTGATGCGAGCGACGCGGCCGCCGGACTCGCGCGCGCCGTGGAGTACGAACCCGACCTCGTCCTGCTCGACCTCATGATGCCCGGCCCGACCGACGGGCTCGAACTGCTCGAACAGTTGCGCGGCCGCTTCCCCGATCTCCCGGTGGTGATGATGTCGGGGCGCGCCGGCCTCGCTGACGCGGTGAAGGCCACGCGCCTCGGCGCGGTGAACTTCCTCGAGAAGCCGCTCACCCCCGAGGGGGTGCTCCTCGCGCTCGCGAGCGCGCTCGAACTCCGTCAGGCCCGGCGCGAACGCTCGGCGCTGCGCGCCGACCTGGGTCTCGCGGGCGAACTCGTCGGCGACAGTCCCGCCATGCGCAGCGTCCGCGAGATGATCGCGCGGGTGGCCCCGACCGATGCGCGGGTGCTGATCGGCGGCGAGTCGGGCACGGGCAAGGAGCTCGTCGCCTCGGCGATCCATGCGCAGAGTCCGCGCAAGGACAAGCCGTTCGTGCGCGTGAACTGCGCGGCGATCCCGCGCGACCTCGTGGAGAGCGAGATGTTCGGGCACGAGCGCGGCGCGTTCACGGGTGCGACCGACCGCCGGATCGGGCGGTTCGAACTCGCGCACACCGGCACGCTGCTCCTCGACGAGGTGGGCGAACTCTCGGCGGAGGCGCAGGCCAAGCTGCTGCGTGCGATCGAGGCGCGCGAGATCGAGCGCGTGGGCGGCGGGAAGCCCATCAAGGTGGACGTGCGGATCCTCGCCGCGAGCAACCGCGACCTCGCGCGCGAGGTGCGCGAGGGACGCTTCCGCGAGGACCTCTTCTTCCGCATCAATGTCATCCCGATGGTGATCCCGCCGCTGCGCGAGCGCCCTGGCGACATCGCGGCGCTGGTGTCGCACTTCGCCGCGCTCCACCGGCGCCGCTCCGGGCAGGCCGCACCGCAATGGACGCAGGCCGGCGTCGATGCGTTCTCACGCTACCGTTGGCCGGGGAACGTCCGCGAACTCGCGAACATCGTCGAGCGACTCAGCATCCTCTTCGCCGGCCAGCCGATCGGCGCCACCGAGGTCGCGAGCGTGATCCCCGCGGGAGAACAGACGTCGGCACGGCCGAGCGCGCTGCCGGACGGCGAACGGCTCGACATCGCGCTCGCCGATGCGCTGGACGAGTACGAGGGCCTGCTGATCACGCGGGCACTCTCGGCCGCGGAGGGCGTGGTGGCCGAGGCGGCGCGACGACTCCAGACCGACCGCCCGAATCTGTACCGGCGGATGAAGCGGCTCGGCCTCGCGACACCCGGCGAGGGAGCACCATGATCGCAGCGCCGCGCCGGGAGCAAGCGTTCGCTTCCGACACGCGCTCGGCGACACGCCGGCAGCCGATCCGTCCGGTGCGCCGTCCGCGGCGCGACACGCAGGTCCCGCATTGCCAATGAGTTGGACGATCGCGCCGGCACCGTCGCGGCGCGGCACGCCTCATGCCTTCCGTGTGAGCGTCCTGAACCTTCGGAGTCTCAGATGAACAGATCGATCCTGGTCGTAGCGCTCATGGTCGCGGCGGTCTCCCCGGCGGGAGCGCAGCAACGCGCCCGTGCCGGGAGCACGCTCGTGGGCGCCGTCGGCATCTACAACGCGAACGGCACCAGCCGCATCTCCGGTCCGCTCGACGTGGCCGAGGGGCGCGAGATCACCGGCGACGTCGCGGTGCTCAACGGCCCCGTGGTCATCAGCGGCACGATCACGGGCACGCTGGTCGCGATCAACGCCGACGTACGGCTCAGGAGCGGCGCGCGCATCGGCCAGGACGTGATGATCGTGGGCGGCGTGCTCACGCGGGAGGACAGCGTGAGCATCGGCGGCGAGGTGCGGACGCAGGCCGAGATGCTGCGCTACACCCTCGATGGCGAGCGGCTCGTGCCCGAGGAGGATCGCTGGACCGATTGGCGCCCGCGCATGGACCGTCCGGGACAACCGCGCGGCGAGTCGTACACCGACCTCTTCTTCGTCGCGGCACGCACCTACAACCGCGTGGAGGGCCTGCCGATCCTCGTGGGTCCCCGCTTCCGGCGCCCGACGAACTGGGGCCGCATCGAGGTCCAGGCGCTCGGCGTGGTGCGCACGGCCGGCCCCGTGCGTTGGGACCGCGGCACGCTCGGTCATGACGCGAGCTTCGACCTGCGCCTCGGCGTGCGCAACGGGCTTGTGCTCGGCGGACGCGCCTTCGACGTGATCGCGCCCGTGGAGTCATGGCAGCTCACCGATACCGAGGCCGGACTCGCGACCTTCCTGTTGCACAATGACATGCGCGACCACTACGGGCGGCACGGCTGGGAGGCGAGCCTGGGCGGACGTCTCGGCGAGGAAGCGTCCCTGAGCTTCGTGGCCGGGAGCGAGCGCTGGCGCGCGGTTGAGGAGCGCCGGCCGTACACGCTCACGCGCGACACCGAGCGGTGGCGCATCAACGCGCCGATGGATGTCGGACGCCTGGACCTCGCCTCGGTGCGGCTCAGGATCGACACCAGGGAACGCGTGCGTTCGCCGTTGCTGGGCGGCTGGTACGTGAACGCCGACGTGGAACGCGGGAGCGGCACGATCACGCGCGACCCGGGACCGCTGCTCGTCTTCCCGGTGCCGGAGGAGGTGACGTACACGCGGGGCTTCGTCGACGGTCGCCGGTACAACCGGCTCTCGCCGGGTACCGAGCTCAACCTGCGCATCGTCGCCGGCGGCTCGATCGGCGGCGATCGCCTGCCGCTGCAGCGCCGTCTCTCGGTGGGCGGACCCGGCTCGGTCGAAGGCTACGACTTCCGCCGCAACGCGAACGACGCCACCGACCTCCTCACCTGCGGCGGCATCGCCGACTGGAGCGGACGCCCGGCACTCTGCGATCGCGTCGCGCTCGCGCAGGTGGAACTGCGGCAGAAGCTCGACTGGAGCTGGTACCGCAACGGCGAGAAGTGGCTTCGCCTGCGTGACCTCACACCGGCCTGGGTGATCTTCGCCGACGCGGGCCGCGGCTGGACCACACCGAAGACCGCGAGCCCGGAGAGCCACGGCAAGGGACTGCCGCCGCTCTCGAGCTTCCGCACCAGTCTCGGCCTCGGGCTCGACCTCGGTGACATCGGCGTGTACGTCGCCAAATCGGTCTCGACGCCGAAGGAACCGGTGAACTTCGTCGTGCGACTGGGACGACGATTCTGATCCGGCGACTCCTCCCCGCCCTGCTGCTCGCCGCGAGCGCGCCAGCGATCCCGCTGGCGCCGCTCGCGGCGCAGGTGCGCCCTGGGGTGGAGGTGCAGCTGCCGACGGCCACGCGCCTCACTGCCGAGGGCCCGCTCGTGCGTTCGCGCGCGATCCTCGCGGACCCGTACCTGCGCGAGTTGCTGCAGAGCGGCTTCCCGGTGCGACTGAGCTACCGGGTGGAACTCTGGGCCGACGGGCGCTTCTTCGACGAGCTGCAGCGCACGGCGGAGTGGGAGGTGCGCGTCGTCTTCCGCGGCGTCCCGCAGACGTACGAGGTGATCCAGGTGGTCGGTGACCGGCCGCTCTCGCTCGGCACCTTCGCGCGCCTCGAGGATGCCGACGTGGCGGCGGCGCGGCCGGTGCGCGTGCCGATCAGCGCGCCGGCGGACGACCGCCGGTTCTATTATCTCGCCACGCTCGAGGTGGAGGCGATGTCGATGACCGACCTCGAGGAGCTGAACCGCTGGCTGCGCGGCGAGTTGCAACCCACGGTGCGCGGCCAGCGGAACGCCGGCTCGGCGCTCACGCGGGGCATCCGGTCGTTGGCGACACGGTTGCTCGGCGGCGAGCGACGGGAATACACCGAGCGCAGTCCGAGCTTCCGGCCGTCACGCTGACGGCCGGGCCGGTCAGATCGCCTGGGCCTCGGGCGGGAGCAGGCCGCCGTTCTTGCGCTCGATCGCCTCGAGCTGGCGCACCACGTCGCCGCCGTAGAACAGCTTGATGTAGTGCGACTGCGTCGGCGTGAGGCGACGCACCGCCCAGGAGAGGTGGACGAAGTGCGGCTCCACCGGCGGATGCAGCAGCTGCATCCCGCACTCGCTCAGCAGATGGTTCGCCTTGCGGGTGTTGCAGCCCGAGCAGGCGGTGACGACGTTCGTCCACACGTTGAGCCCGCCGCGCGAGATCGGGACGACGTGGTCGCGCGTGAGGGACTCGCGGTGACGGAGCTCCCACGTCCACCGGCCGCAGTACTGGCACCGGTAGCTGTCGCGCGCGAAGAGAAAGGTGTTCGTCACCTGACGGCGGAATCGCCGCGGGACGTGCACGAACTTGCGCAGGCGGATGACCGCGGGCCGCGGCATCGCGATGTGCTCGGAGTGGACCGTGCGGTCACGGTCCGCCTCGACGATCTCGGCCTTGCCGTCGATGACGAGACGGAGGGCCCGCTTGAGCGGGACCATCGTCAGGGGTTCGAACGACGAGTTCAGGGCGAGACAACCGACGATCACGCACACCTCCAGTGAGGAAGCGACCTCGAAGTCTAACCGGACGCGCGAGCGGTGCGCCACTGTGCGAGGCGTGCGGCGGCGTCCACGACCCGCTCGCGCACCGCCGGCGCGAGGCCGTGCACCACGCCATCACGCACGCGTTCGCGCCCGGCGACGACGACGCGATGCGCCACGACCTGCCCCGCACCGAACACGAGCGCCGCGAGCGGGTCCGCCACCGGCTCACCGAAGTCGCTCATGCGGAAGGCCACGAGGTCGGCCTGCATTCCCGGCACGAGGGAGCCGGTCTCGTCGTCGAGCCGCAGTGCCTCGGCACCACCCAGCGTGGCCAGGCGGAATGCCGCTCGCGCCGGCAATGCGTCGGGCTTCTTGGTGAGCGCGCGCTGCTGCAACGACGCGAGGCGGGCCTCGGCGAGCAGGTCCATGGTGTTGTTCGACGCCATGGAATCGGAGCCCAGACCCACGCGCGCGCCGGCGGCGAGGAACTCCTTGAGCGGGGCGATGCCGTGGCCGAGCTTGGCGTTCGACGCCGGGCAGTGGGCGATGCCGCACCCGGTGTCGGCCATGCGGGCGACATCGCTCGCCGAGGCGCGCACGCAGTGGATGAGCAGCGTGCTGCGCCGGAGCAGTCCTGCGGCATCGAGCAGCTGGATCGGACCGTACGCACGACGCTCCACCACGATGCCGCGCCCGCGGAGGAACTGGGCGAACGGACCGGCGGCGCGGATCACGAGATCATCCTCGGCGGCGCTCTCGGCGACGTGCACCGCCAGCGGAAGGCCCTCCCGCTCGGCGAAGGCCCCGACCGCGGCGAAGAGCGCATCGGAGACGGAATAGGGCGCGTGCGGCGACACCCCCACGCGCACGAGCGAGGTCTCCCGGAGCCGCATCGCGGCGACGGCGCTGGTCAGCCCCGCGATCGACGCGCTCACCTGCGCCGGGTCCGGCCCGAAGACCTCGCGATACGCGATGCCGCGCGCCCCGAGCGCCAGGAGCGCGTCGAAGGCCGCGTCGTTGTCGGCGGTGTCGCCGAAGGTCGTGATGCCGCGCGAGAGTCCCTCGGCCACGCCGAGCAGCGCGGCGGCGCGGAAGTCGTCGCCGGTGAGCACCTCGCGCTTGGCCCGCACGAGCGTGCCCACCCAATCGAAGAACGGCAGGTCCTCGAGCGCACCACGCATCATGGTGAGGTCGAGATGCGAGTGCGCGTTCACGAGTCCCGGCGTGAGGATCGAGTCGCCGAGTTCCTCATCCTCTCCACCGGCCGGCGCGCTGGCGCGCGGACCCACCCAGGTGATGCGGTCGCCCTCGGTGACCACCGTGCCGTCCGCGATCGGCGGCGTCGCGACGGGGACGACCCACCGCGCGTGCCGGCGGACGAGTCCGCTCACGGCGTTCGGCCGCACTGCGTGCGCGGTTCGGTGCCGGGGAGGAAGAACTCCACGCGCGCGGAGTCCGACGCACAGCCGGGTCCCGCCAGCAGTCCAGTCGCCGGATCGATCAGCACGCTCGTGATGCCGAATGGCCGGGGCCAGTCGGGGGCCGCCGGCTTCCGCTCGTAGACCTCACGCATGAACGAGGTCCAGGCCGGCGCGGCGAGCCGCCCGCCCTGCGCGTCGTTCATGATCCGCTTCGGCTGGTCGAACCCCATCCAGACGCCGGCGACGAGATCCGTCGTATAGCCGATGTACCACACGTCGGAGTACTCGTTCGTGGTGCCGGTCTTCCCGGCGGTCGGCAGCATGAAGCCGTTGCGGCGCACCACGGCACCCGAACCGCGGGTGACCACGTCCTTCATCATGTCGACCATGATCCAGGCCTCCTCGCGCCCGAGCACCTGCACCCGTTCGGGATTCGCCTCGAAGAGACGGCGGCCGTCGAGTGTCTCCACGCGCAGGATCGGCGTGGGCGGCACGCGCCAGCCGAGGTTCGCGAAGGTGGCATAGGACGCGATCATCTCGATCGGGTAGACGTCGGCGGAGCCGAGCGCGATCGACGGGAAGGGCGGCACCTTGGTCGTGAGCCCGAACGCCTTCGCCATCTCGACCACGCCGCTCTCGCCGAGCTCCATGGTGAGCCGGATCGCCGGGAGGTTGCGCGACTGGTAGAGCGCACGGCGCATGGTCACGCGCCCCTCGAACTTGAGGTCGTAGTTCTGCGGCGCCCAGAGCGTACCGTCGAGCTGCGGCACCTCGATCGGCTCGTCGTCCAGGAAATAGCTCGGCGGCCGACCGGTCTGCACGGCGGTGGCGTAGACGATCGGCTTGAAGGTCGAGCCGGGCTGGCGCAGCGCGCGCGTGGCGCGGTCGAACTTGCTGTCGTCGAAGTCGCGCCCGCCGACCAGCGCGCGCACGGCACCGTTGCTCGGGTCGATCGCGACGAATGCGCCCTGGAGGTAGGGGGAGTTCGCGGCTTCGACCGCCGCACTGCCGTTCTGCGCCTTCGCGAGATAGGCCTCGTACGTCACGTGCGGGAAGGTGCCGTAGGTGCCGGCCTCGATCGCCTGCAGCTGGCGTTCCATCGCCCGTTCGGCGGCCCCCTGCATGTCGAGGTCGAGCGAGGTCATCACGCGCAGCCCCTGCTCGTAGGCCTGCCGTCCGAAGCGGCGCACCAGCTCGGCGCGCACCCACTCCACGAAGTAGGGCGCGATCTCGCCGGTGCCGCCGCGGGCCGGGCGATTGAGCCGCAGCGGGTACGCCTTCGCCACCGACGCGTCGGCGTCGCTGAGCGCGCCCTCGCGGCGCATGAGCTCGAGCACCGTGTTGCGGCGCTGGATCGCGCGGTCGGGGAAGCGGCGCGGGTTGTAGCGCGACGGCGCCTTGGGGAGGGCCGCCAGCATGGCGCCCTCGGCGACCGTGAGCTCGTTGATCGGGCGGCCGAAGTAGCGCCGGGCGGCCGACTCCACCCCGTACGCGCCCGAGCCGAAGGGGATCTGGTTGAGATAGAGCTCGAGGATGCGCTCCTTGCTGAAGCGCGTCTCGAGCTCGCGTGCGACCTTGGCCTCGCGGAACTTGCGCACGAGGCTCGCCATGGCGCTCTGCGCCTTGGAGCGCGACGGCAGCTGCTCGGGGAAGACGTTGCGCGCGAGCTGCATCGTGATCGTCGAGAAGCCCTCGGAGAAGCCCATCGCCTTCACGTTGGCCCAGACCGACCCGAGGATGCGGAGGTAGTCGATGCCGTCGTGCCGGTAGAAGCGCTTGTCCTCGGTGATCACGAAGGCGTCGATCACGTGCTGCGGCACCTGCTCGAGCCGCACCACCGAGCGGCGCTCGAGCCCCACCTCGGCGATGAAGCGGCCGTCGGCGGCGTAGAGGCGCGCCGGCTGGGCCGGCTTGTACTCGTCGAACTGCGCGACGGACGGGCAGCGGTCACCGGCGCACAGGAACCAGGTCCAGTAGGCGGCGAAGCCGAGGGCGCCGACGATGCCGAGGGCAGCGCAGCCGAGCAGGAAGAGGAGGATTTTGCGTCGCATCGCGTTGAGCGGAAGCTAGGCCGGGGCAGAGGGTGGGGCAACGCGCGCGCGCGGAGCGGGAATGACATCGTCACTCGCCTCCCCTACCTTTCGCGCATGACCCTCGTACCCCCGGTTCCCTCGCCCGGCTCGCTCCCGCTCCTCGAAGAGCTCGAGTGGCGCGGCCTCCTCTTCCAGCAGACGGAGGGGTGCGCGGCGGCGCTCGCCAAGGGGGCGGTCAGGGGCTACTGCGGCTTCGATCCCACGGCCGAGAGCCTGCACGTGGGGAACCTGGTGTCGATCATGGGACTCGTGCGCCTCGCGCGCGCCGGCCACACCGCGGTCGCGCTCGTGGGTGGCGGCACGGCGATGATCGGCGACCCGAGTGGCAAGAGCGAGGAGCGCCCGATCCGCTCGGCCAGCGAGATCCGCGCCAACGCGGCACTGATCGAGAAGCAGATCCGTCGCGTGATGACCAACGCGCTCGGCGACGGCGAGGCCGCCGGTCGGGTCGTCTTCCGCAACAACGCCGACTGGCTGGGACCGCTGGCGCTGATCGAGTTCCTGCGCGACACCGGGAAGCACTTCACCGTGAACTGGATGATGCAGAAGGACTCGGTGAAGTCGCGCATGGAGGCCGGGATCTCGTTCACCGAGTTCAGTTACATGCTCCTGCAGGCGCATGACTTCCTGCAGATGTACAAGGCCGACGGCGTCTCCCTGCAGATCGGCGGCAGCGATCAGTTCGGGAACATCACCGCCGGCACCGAGCTCGTGCGGCGCGCCGCTCGCGGCGAGGCCCATGGGCTCACCTTCCCCCTGCTCACCGACGCGAGCGGGAAGAAGTTCGGGAAGACCGAGGCCGGTGCCGTCTGGCTCGACGCGACGAAGACGAGTCCGTACCAGTTCTACCAGTTCTGGATCAACGCCGAGGATGCGGACGTGGGGCGGCTGCTGCGCACCTTCACGCTGCTCGACCGGGAGACGATCCTCGGCGTCGAGTCCGCGCATGCCGCGGCCCGGCACCTGCGCGACGGGCAGAAGCGCCTCGCGTGGGAGGTCACGGCCATGATCCATGGCGAGGCCGCGGCCGCGGTGGCGAAGCGCGTCTCCGACACGGTGTTCGACAAGAAGGCCGACGCGCATGCGCTCGACGATGCGGTGTTCGCGTCACTCGCGGCGGAGATGCCTTCGGTGCGCGTCGTGCCCGAGGCGGGGATGATCGATGCGGTCGCGCTGCTCGAGCAGGCGTTCGCGATCTCCAAGACCGCGGCGCGCAAGCTCATCCAGCAGGGCGCGGTGTCGGTGAACGGGGCCAAGCTCGCGGGGGATGCGCAGCAGGTGCCGGTGGGGGAGGCGGTGCGCGGCCGGTGGTTGCTGGTGCGGAAGGGTGGGCGGGAAATCGCCGTCGGCGAGGTCCCGTAGCCTCGGTGCTACGGCCTTCCACCCGTCCAGATGGCGATGATCCCGCAGGGTGATGATCCGGCGGCGCGTTGCAGCTCGACCGGTGCGCTGGCGGCGTTGGCGTAGACCTCCACGGCCTGCACCGACATGATGTTCACCACATCGTCTATCGACATCCGCTGCGCCATGAACTGACTGTATCCCCGCTCACCGCCTCCCAAGCGTGCGATCTCGCGCTGGCCATCGGGCGTGTAGGCCTCCTCGAGCATCCCGGTGAGCCGGACGCCGTCGAGAAGCACCATGATCTGACAGCTCCCGGAGCGCCCCGTGAGGACCGGCCGACCCGAGTACCACTGGAGCTTGATGTACTGCTGGCCGCCCACCAGATGCGAGACGCGCCCGGGATTCCGCAGCTCGATCTCCTCAGGCGTCATGAACCAGGCGGACGTCGCACCACGCCGCACGCGCTCCATCCGATCGTAGAATCCACGTCGGGCGAGCGCAGTATTCCGATCGAAGATGTCCACTCGAGCGAGGTTCTGCGGCAATGGCGTGAGGATCGCCGCGTATCGACCTCCGCCCGAGTCGTGGAGCCATCCGGACAACGCCTGAAAGCCGATGCGACGCACCAGGACACGGATCGAATCCGCCCTAGCGGATTTGAAGACGGCCCGCCCGGTATCATCGGCGACGCGCGATGCTCCCGACGCGAGAGTGACCTGGGCATACGGGATCGCTCGCCCCGCGGAATCCGAGACGGAGACCGTGAGCGTGGTGTCGCGGACTTGCGACGTGAGGGATGCCGACAGCAGCGCAACGACGAGCGAGAAGGTTCTCACTCACGGCTCCGCTTGCGGGGTCGAACCTTGCTTACGCGCTCGAAAACGACCGATGGAAGTCCGATACCGGTTCCTGTCTCGCGACACTACTTGGCTTCTGAACGCGACGTCGCCTTGTGATTCGGCTCCGGCGAGTATTTCTCGATGAACTCCTGGATCACGCTAGGAACCACACCATCGATTTGCGTTCGGAGTCGTCCGAGATCAAGGGCGACGCCTCTGAGCTGATCAGTTGTCATGGCTCCTGTCGGCGGACCGCAAGTTGCTAGCACATTCAAGAGTGCCGCAATCTCAACCCAAGAATGCTCGCTTCGCGATCGCATCGCGGACATGAATCCGTGCGAGAGCGACGTGGGAGGCAACACCGTCCCGAGGCACGCGACGCACAGATGGTTCACGTTCGTCGTGCCGCCGGAGGCGCTGGCGTGCGCAACATTCGCTGCGTCGCCACAGAGATCGCACTTAGGCGGGATCGACTCGGGCGGTACTGCCATGCCGTCTGTTCGATTCATGTCGCCCTCCGATTGGGAATGCCTCGGAGCCACGCCTCAACCGAGATCCGGTGAAGACGATTGCACCGAGTTTGAGTACTGTCAACAGGAATCTCGCTGGCGAACGGGCCAGAGACGGATCTGACGTGCAATCACAGGCTGCAGGCGCTCGGGCCGGCACGAGAGCTTGCCCGTCAGTGACCGCAGTTGTCGCAGCCAGCCCCGGCAGCCTTCTTCGCGCGCGCCGACCGCACCGCGCGCCGAATGAGGAACCCGGCCGCCACCGCGACGATCGCGAGCGCGATGATCGTATCGCCGCTCATGCCGCGTACCCCATCGCCCGGCCGACGACGATCACGAGCCAGGCCGCGCCGTACGCCAGCGCGAGCATGTACCCGAACTGGATCGCCGCCCATCGCCACCCGATGCGGCCGCCGCCGGCCTCGCGAACGGTCACGGCGATCGTGCTGATGCACATCAGCGCGTAGACGTAGAACACCATGAGACCCACCGCGATAAGCGGCGTGTAGACGAGCGCGCCGTCGGCCCCGCGCTCCGCACGCAGTCGGTCGACCAGCGCCGCCTCCTCCTTGTCGCCGACGCCGTAGATCGTCCCCATGGTCGACACGAACACCTCGCGCGCGGCGAAGCTCGCCACGATCGAGACGCCGATCTTCCAGTCGTAGCCGAGCGGGCGCACCACGGGCTCGATCGCATGCCCGAAGCGGCCGAGCGCGGAGTAGCCGAGCTGCGCCTCCTGCCGCTGCGCCTCGGGGAGCGTCGGGTCCACCGTCGCGTGGGGATAGGTCGCGAGCGCCCAGAGCACGATGCTCAGGCTCAGGATCACCGTGCCGGCGCGCCTGAGGAAGAGCTGGCAGCGCTGCCAGACCGAGACGCCGAGTGACCGCACCGACGGCCAGCGGTAGGGCGGGAGCTCGAGGATCATCGGCCGTACCGGCCCGCGCAGGAGCGTGGCGCGGAAGAGCGCGGCCACGGCGAGCGCGGTCACGGTGCCGAGCAGGTACATGGCGAGCATCGTCGCGCCCTGCAGGTCGAGCCCGGGCATTAGCGGCAGCGCGGGGACGAAGGCGCCGATCAACAGCGTATAGACCGGCAACCGCGCCGAGCAGCTCATGAGCGGCACCACCATGATCGTGGCGAGCCGGTCCTTGGGATCGCTGATCGTGCGCGTCGCCATGATTCCCGGCACCGCGCAGGCGTAGCCACTCAGCATCGGGATGAAGCTCTTTCCGTGCAGCCCCACCCGGCGCATCACGCGATCCATGAGGAAGGCCGCCCGCGCCATGTAGCCGCTCTGCTCCAGCACGCCGATGAACGCGAAGAGGAACGCGATCTGCGGCAGGAACACGAGCACCGAACCGACGCCGGCGAAGACTCCGTCGACCACGAGCGAGCGCAGGTCGCCGGCCGGGAGCCAGCCGCCGATCGTGCCGCCGATGGTCGCGATCACCGCCTCGATCACGTCCTGCAGCGGCGTCGCCCAGCTGAAGACCGCCTGGAAGACGAGCGCCATCACCACGAGGAAGAGCAGCGGGCCACCGGTGCGGTGCAGCGCGACCGCATCGAGCCGGTCGCTGAAGGTGCGAAGCGTCCGCTCGCGCCGGACCATCGACCGCGCCAGCACGCCGCTGATCCACTCGTAGCGCGCCTCGGCCTCCACGCGCTCGGGTGCGATGCCGAGCGCGCGCAGGGCATCGCGCGTGGACTCGAGGTGCCGCGGCAGCTCGTCCACGCGCGCCAGGTGCGCCTCGCCGCGTGTCACCGACAGCAGACGCAACGCCTCCATGGCCGCCGCCGACGGGGAGAAGCCGTCGCGTTCGATCTGCTCCTGCAACGGCGCCAGCGCGGCCGCCGTGTCGGACGGGAGCGTGAACCGGCGTTCGGGCACCGGGAGCGCGGCGGCGATGAGGATCGCCTGCTTGAGCGGCTCGATGCCCTCGCCGCGCGACGCGATCGTGGGCACGATCGGCACGCCGATCTCGTGGATCAGGGCCGGGACGTCGATCTGGATCCCCTGCTCCGTGGCCGCGTCGATCTGGTTGAGCGCGATCACGACCGGAAGACCGAGCTCGCAGACCTGGCTCGCGAGGAAGAGGTTCCGCTCGAGGTGCGAGGCGTCGGCGACGACGAGCACCACGTGCGGACGCCAATGGGCCTCGTCGCGCCCGAGCAGGACCTCGAGCGCCACCTGCTCGTCTGGCGATCCGGCCGAGAGCGAGTAGGACCCCGGGAGGTCGAGCACCGCGACGCGGCGGCCGTCCGGCATCCGGTAGCCGCCTTCCACGCGCTCCACCGTCACACCGGCGAAGTTGCCGACGCGCTGCCGGAGTCCGGTCATCGCGTTGAAGAGCGTGGTCTTGCCGGTGTTGGGGTTGCCGATGATGGCAACGCGCAGCGGCTCGGTGACGGCGAGCCGCTCCGGCCCGGCTGTCGCGGTCACGTCAGTGCTTCGGACGTTCCTGCGGTCGCACCGTGATGCCTTCCGCGAGGTCGGCCCCCAACGCGAGCCGGGTGCCGCGCACGTCCACGAGCAGGCAGTGGCGCTTGCCGATCACCGAGACCGTGGCCCCCTCGTAGACACCCATCGCGCGCAGCCGGCAGGCGTCATGATCGCCGCAGGCGATCGCCACGACAGTCGCCTGACGCCCCGTCTCGGAATCGACGAGGGGACAGGTGCAGACGGGGAGTTCGCGCGAGCTGGGTGTGGTCATCGGGGGTCTTGCCCGCGGGGGGCGTCAGGACGATTGAGAATGATTCTCAATACGCTACATCGTAGTGTATTTGCTTCTGTGACTTGGGGCAAGGGAAAGGCGACAGGAAATGTTGTAAATGAAAAACACGCCCGGAACGAAGGTTCCGGGCGTGCGTTCCTTCCGCCTCACCTGAGGCCCGATCGGGTCACTTCCAGCGAGTGACCTCGAGGTAGGCCTTGGCCTCGGCGTCGCGGAAGCCGAGGTAGATCAGGCCGCCCTTGCCGAAGCCGGCCAGGATGCGACCCTGCGGGAGCTCGATCCGATCGATGACCTCGTTGTTGCGGCTGATCACGTAGTAGATGGCACCTCCGTTCTGCGAAGGTGCGGACGTGCGCACCCAGAGATTGCCGTCGAGGTCGCCCAGCGCCGACTGCTGTCCGAACGGCGGGCGGTAGTCCGGGAGTTCGTTGGCAGGCACCATGTTCACATTGGGGATGCGGAAGCCGCCTCCCGGGCCACCCGGGCCGCCACCGCCCGGGCCACCACCGCCCGGGCCACCGCCACGCTGGCCGTCGCCCTGTCCGCCGCCGCGTTGACCGCCACCGGCACCTGCGGCGCCACCGGCCGCACCGCCGGCCGCCGCTGCGCCACGCTGCGGAGGTTCACCACCGACGCCGCCGAAGGCGATGATGCGGTCGGCTCCGCCTCCCTGGACGAACGCCGCCGGACCGCCGGCGCCGTCGACGAGCCGCTGCGCCTCGGTCCGCTGCTTCTCGATCGCGGCACGTGCGCTGTCGACTACCATCTGCTTGTCGTCGTCGGAGAGCCGCTGCCACTCGTAGGGCAGCTTGGGCGACGAAGTGACCTTGCCGTCGGGCGCGATCCAATCGACGTGGAAATCGTGCCCACGCACGACGGCGATCGTGCCGTCGCTGAGCAGCGCCCAGTCGTCGGTGACCGGCATCGGGTTCATGGTCGTCTGGACGCTCACTCGGCCGTCGACGCCCTGCGAGATCTTGATGTCGATCTTGGGGATCTTGAAGGTCGCGACGGTGTCGAGCACACGACTGGCCAAGTCGACGCGCACCACCGGTGCGGAGTCGGGCTGTTCGGGGATGTTGAAGGTCGGCCCGCCGGCGCCGCCGAGTCCACCGCCGCCGCCAGCCCCGCGGCCGCCGCGGCCACCGCCTGGGGCCTGCCGCCCGCGCGCCTGGCCTCGATAGTAGAGGCGACCGCTCGGATCGAACCCCGGCCGGCCGTTCGGACCGCCGACGAGGAACCCGATCTCGTTGGCGCGCGGCACCGCGCGCACCGTGGTGAGCTCACCGGCGGGATTGATCACCATCATGGAGAGCGAGGCGGGGTCGATGAACAGCGCCGAGTCGCCGTTGTAGCCGATCAGGCCGGCGCCGCGCTGCCCGTACGCATTCGCGGTCGCGCTGGTCGTGTCGGCGACGATCGCGATCTTCACGAGCATGGAGTCGAGCAGCAGCACGCGCCGCCCGAGGATGTCATTCACGAGCACCTTGCCGCCCGGGAGCGGCACGGCGGTCGCGACGGCCGTGAGTGCCTCGCTGGAGCGCGCCGTGATGGCCGGCAGCGTGCGCACGGGCGGGAGCTTGGCCTGCTGCGCACCGACCGGCAGCGCGAGCAGGGCCCCGAAGAGGACGGGGACGAACGGATATGGACGACGGGACATCGGAGGATCCTGATTGAGGTCTGCGGTCTGACGAGCCGGCACGAACGGACGATCGAACAGCTGCGGCCTGCTATCGACGGATCTCGAATCCGCCGACGCCACCACCGCCGCCGATGGCTCCGGGTGTGAATCCTCCCGGCAGCCCGAAGCCGGAACCCGCGGTGCCGTTCCGGATCGACGCGAGGTAACGGAGGTCGAGGTAGCTGGCGATGAAGGCCGGGAGCTTCCGCTTCTGTTCCTTCGACAGCAACCGGTTCATGCGCGGAGCGAGGCGGACGAGGAGATCCACCGAGCCCTGACGCGCCTTGGTGTACTTCTGATACACCTTCTCGCGGTCATAGTTGTCGGGCAGCTCGGCGAGTTCCTTCACCAGCGGCGCCCAGATCGAGTCGAGGCGGATGAGGTACCAGCGATTCATGGTCGCGAGCGAGTCGGCCTGCGGCGACGTGAGCTTGAGCGTGTCGGCCTGCCGGAGGATCGTGCCCATGGGGTTCGGGAGTCCCGCATTGCCGTACTGACCGCGGAGCTGCGCCAGCTGGGCCTTGCTGCCCGTGGTGCTCCGGCCGCGATCGAGCCCCTGGATGAGCAGCTGCCGCTCGCGCGTCGGTCCGAGGTCGAAGCGCATCTGCACGGTGACCGCGACGGGGGCGCGGATCGCCGAGAGCTGCGGACTCACGTTGCCGAAGCGCTGGTTCACGTCGTAGCGGAAGGTCTGCGTCCCACTGTCGAAGCCGCGGACGTAGAGGAGCGCGGCATCGGGGACGCGCGCCTGGCCCCAGCCCTTGATGTTGTCCTCGCCATGGAGGATGAGGTCGGCCGCGCCGAGCGGGTTGGCGACGTTCACCGAGAGCGTCGCGCGCTGCGGCAGGTGGAGCTTGAGCGGGTTGAACGACATGGAGAGCACCGCCGACTGCGTCCACGGCCCCTCGCAGCTGTTGCGCGAGGCGATCCGGCCGAGCTGGGAGCGGAGGCAGTCCTTCGCCTGCCCGCTGGTGCTCGCGAGCAACGCCTGCATCGCGGTCGCGACGGCCGGATCGGCGACGGTGGCCGGGTCGAAGATGAAGGCGCGGTCGTTCGAGTAACCGTCGCCGTTCACGTCGCCGGAGACGACGGGCGTGTACGGATTGCCCGAGCGGAACGAGCCCGACCAGTTGACGCGCACGGCGTCGAAGAAGTTGTAGCCGATGTTGTAGCTGATCTGGTGGCGCGTGTCGAAGCCGCTGCGCGCCCACTCCACGAGCAACGGATTGCCGGCGGTGTTCTGGAAACCGCGCACCTGCTCGCGGTTGTTCGAGTAGACGTAGGCGGCGCTCCAAGTGAGGCCGGTGCTGAAGCGTGTCGGCGAGATGCGGAGCGAGACCTGGCGGCTCATGCCGGTCAGGTCGGAGACCTGCTGCGTGACGCGCGCGAACGCCGACGAGAGGCGGTTGTCGCCCGGGGCGATGGCGCCGTTGAGCGGCACGATGCTCGAGGCCTGCACGTAGACCGGACGTCCATCCTCCGCCGGCAGGGCGAAGCGCTGCACGCCGCTGAAGTTGAGGTCCACACCGCTCGGCTGGTACTGGTTGAGCGAGTACGTGACCTCGAGGGTGGCCGTGAAGCGATTGTCGAGGACGGGGCCGTTCCACTGCACGTTGGACCGGATCGAGCGCTGCGCCTGGTAGTCGCGCGAGAAGAGCGAGACGTTGGGCGTCGTGTTGGAGAAGACGGTGCCGCTGGTGCCGTTGGCGCAGAGCGTGGGGATCTGCGAGGGATCGAGGCCGTAGGTCGCCCAGTCGGGGACCGGCGCGGCGGCGCCGACGCAGGCGATGTTCTGCACGCCGGAGGCCAGACCGGTGTTGTCGAGCGAGCCACCGGTGAGCTGGGTGCGCGGCGAGTTCTGGAAGACGCCGACGCCGCCGCGGACCACGGCGCGGGGGCCGCGCACCGCACCGTCGAAGCCCGGGATCTGAGGCGCCTCGCCGTAGGTCCACGAGAAGCCCATGCGCGGGCTCACGAGCACCTGGTTCGGGAGGACGTCGTTACGCACGCCGAAGGTCGTCTCGACGGCGGGGTTCAGTTCCGGGCGATCGACGAACTGGTTGGCGTCGACGCGCACGCCGTACTGCATCTGGAAGTTGGGATTCACGCGCCACGAGTCGCCGAGCGAGGCCCCGGCGATCCACTGGCTGGCGTCGCGGATGCGCGGGACGAGCGAGCGCGTGAAGGACGCCGGGATCCCGTTCGACAGGTCGGCGAGCGAGTTGAACCGGAAGGTGCCGAGGTTGTTCGCGTTCTGCTCGGCCGAGTAGCCGTCGAGCCGCACCTCGCTGGTGAGCTTGAGGCGGTGGCGGTTGTTCTCGCTGAACCACGACAGGAGGTTGTTGAACGCGAAGTTGCTCGTCGTGTTGACGGTGTTGAGGTTCGGATTGCCGCCGAAGGCGATGTTGCTCACGCCGTTGGTGCCGTCGGCGAAGGTCGAGTTCACGAGCACCGAACCGCTCGGGAGCGTGAGATAGGGATCGGCGTTGTTCCGCGAGACGCTGAAGCCGAGGTTGGTCTCGCTGAGGAAGATCCCCATGAAGCCGGTGTGCTTGAGCTGCGCGCCGCCGCTCGCGTTGGTGCGCTCGCCGGAATAGGCGGGCATCGCATTCGAGAGGCTGGTCGCCGGGTTCTGCTTGGCGATGTTGCCGTTGAACGAGAGGTTGAGCGCCTGTCCAGAGAGCGACGACGGCGGTGCGAAGTCGAACGCGCCGAAGACGAGCAGCTGGTCGTTGTTGCGGTCGCTCGGGATGCCGCTCACCCGCACCGGCACGTTCGCCGCCTGCAGGATGTTCAGGAGTCGCGTGACCGAGTCCTGCGCGATGCCCGACGCCTGCAGCCCGAGAGGGCTGGTGGAGAGCAGCGTCTGCAGGTCGTTGCCGCGACGGCCGATCTGATACGAGAGGTTGTAGAAGGCCTCGTCGATCCTCATCGGTCCGCTCGTCGAGCCGCCGAAGGAGAGGTTCGAGTATTCCTGCGCGAGCGCGCGGCCGGCCGGGTCGGTCCACTGCAGCGTCGGCGAGTCGACGTTGAGGCTCATCGACCTGGTGATGAAGTTCGAACCGGACCGGCTGCGCACGTTGAACTGCCCGCCGCTGAACCCGCCGCGCGAGACGTCGTAGGGCGTCGTCACGAGCGAGCTCGAGACCGCCGCGTCACGCGGGAGGTTCGAGGCGCCCGAGTTGAGGCCGTTGAGGGTCGTGGAGTTCTGGTCCGACGCGAGGCCGAGCACCGAGAAGCCCGACGGGTCGCCGTCGGCGCCGGGGATGAACTGCACGCCCGGGAGCGACGCGGCCATCGCCGCGAGGTCGCCCTGCTGCTCGGCCGAGAGCCCGCTCATGGTGACGGCGCGCTCGGTGCCGGAGATGTCGGGCCGGTTGTCGTTGCGATTCACCCGGGCACGGTCGCCGCCGGAGATCTGCACGGTGTCGAGCGCCTGCGCCGACATGGCGAGCTTGGCGTCGGCGACGAGGATGTCCTGGTCGGCGGTGCGCTTCACCTGGAAGCGGCGCGGCGCGAAGCCGATCGCCTGATAGCTGACGAAGTAGTCGCCGTCGCCGCCGGGGAAGGCGATCGTGAAGCGGCCGTCGCGCGCCGTGCGTGCGCGCCGGGAGACGTTCCCGCTCACCGAGGTGGCCGTCACGATCACACCGATGATCGGCTGGTCGTCGGGGCCGACCACGCGGCCGCGGATGATGTCGGCGCCATCCTGGGCGCGGAGCACCGACGGGAGCGCGACCGCGAGGATCAGGGCGAGGAGAGCGAACAACGGACGGAGGTGGCGCAGCGACACGATGGACTCGGATGCGGAGTGGGAAGCGCGGTCGGGCTCGGGGATACGAAGGGTCTGACCCTGTGCAGCGTCAGACGGTTGCATCCGGTTGCTGTTAGTACGGATTGGGGGCGGAAAGGGTTTGGAATTACCCCGGGGAGCCGAACGGCAACGGCACGCACCACCGATGCACCGAGGACACCGAGGGACCAGCGCACACGCTGTTCCCGGTGCTCTCGGTGCCTCGGTGGTGAAGGCAGTAGCAGTGACCGTTCGACCCGACCTTCGCGGCCAGGACCTAGGGCGCAGCCTCGTGGTACGCGAGCCCCAGCCCCTCGGCGCGCTCGAGCGCCCAGCGCAGTCGCCACTCGTCCCGGAAGAGGATCACGGGATGGTTCTTGGCGTCATATAGAAGCGACAGGTCCTGCGACTCGCCGAGCCTCTGGATCTCGGCGGCGGACCCCGTCACCCACCGCGGGTACCGGAACGGGAGCTTCTCGAGCGAGCAGGGCGCGCCGTACTCGTGCTCGAGCCGGTGCAGCATCACGTCGAACTGCAGCAGGCCCACGGCGCCGACGATGGGGATCGGCCCCATCTGCGATTCGGCGAAGAAGACCTGCGCCGCCCCCTCCTCGGTGAGTTCGCGGAGCCCCTTGTCGAGCGCCTTCCGTCGCAGCGGGTCCTTGGAGAGGATGCGCGCGAAGTGTTCCGGCGCGAAACGGGGGATGCCGACGTACTCGAGAAGCTTCCCGTCGGCGCTCTTGGGCGCGTCGGGCGTGGCGAGCGTGTCGCCGATGCGCAGCAGTCCGCGGTCGTGCACGCCGACGACGTCGCCCGGCAGCGCCTCCTCGGCGAACGCGCGTTCGCGACCGAGGAACTGCTGCGGCGGCGCGAGCTTGAAGCCCTTGCCGGTGCGCACGTGGACCACGTCGAGCCCGGCGAAGTAGCGCCCCGAGCAGACGCGCACGAAGGCGATGCGGTCGTGATGCCGCGGGTCCATGTTCGCCTGCACCTTGAACACGAAGCCGGTGAAGGCAGCGTTCGCGGGCGACACCGGGCCCGCGGAGCTCTCGCGTGCGACCGGCGGCGGGGCGAGCGGGAGGAAGTCCTGCAGGAAGGCCTCGACGCCGAAGTTCGTCATCGCCGAGGCGAAGTAGACGGGCGTCTGCTCGCCGGCGAGGATCGCCTCGGCGTCGAACTCGTGCCCCGCCATGTCGAGCAGTTCGATGTCGTGCGCGAGCTTGGCGACCGCCGCGAGCGCGGTGTCATCGCCACCGAGGGCCTCGACGAGCCGGTGATCGTCGGCGCCGGTGAGGTCGAGCGTCTCGGTCTCGACGCGCTTGGCGCCGTGGTGCTTGCCCCGCTCGAAGAGATAGGCACGCTTGCGGCGCCGATCGTAGACGCCGACGAAGACGGTGCCCTGCTCCGCCGTGTCCTGATGGATCGGCCAGTGCGCCGCGACCGCGGTGATGCCGAGGTCGTTCTCGAGGTCGCTCACGAGCTTGAGCGGGTCCTCGCCCACGCGGTCGCACTTGTTGACCACGGTGAAGATCGGCATGCGGCGCCGGCGGCAGACGTCGAACAACTGCCGCGTGCGTTCCTCGACGCCCTTGCGGTTGTCGAGCAGCATGACGGCGCTGTCGGCGGCGATGAGCACGCGATACGTGTCCTCGCCGAAGTCCTGGTGACCCGGTGTGTCGAGGAGGTTCACCTGGTAGCCGAGGTACTCGAACTGCAGCACCGACGACGTGACCGAGATGCCGCGTTCCTGCTCGAGGGCCATCCAGTCCGAGGTCGCGTGGCGCTGCGACTTGCGGGCCTTCACCGCCCCGGCCTGGTGGATGGCGCCGCCGTAGAGCAGCAGCTTCTCGGTGAGCGTCGTCTTGCCGGCGTCGGGGTGCGAGATGATCGCGAAGGTCCGGCGCCGCGCGATGAGCGCGTCGAGGGGGCGTTCCTGAGCGGAGGCGGGGGCGGTCACCGGCGAAAGATAACCGCGGGTCGAAGCCCTACCGGCCGATCGCCGCGATCACGACCTCGACCTCTTGCAGCGTGTTGTGGAAGTGCGGCGAGAGGCGGATCGCCCCCTCGCGCACCGAGTGCGTGACCTTCGCCGCGCGCAGCTTCGCCGAGTCCCCATCGACGTCGGGCGTGGTGAAGGCGACGATGCCGGCGCGGCGCTCCTCTGCCAGCGGCGTCAGGATCCGCACCCCGGCGGCGCCCTGGGCCCAGTCGAGCAGCTCGGTCGTGATCGCACGCACGTGGGCCTCGACCCGTGACGGCCCCAGCTCGAGCAACAACGCCAGCGCCTCGTTCATCCCCACGATGTCCTGATAGGGGATGGTCCCGACCTCGAACTTGCGCGCATCGGCGTGCCACGCCGGGTCGTAGTCGAGGAAGCGGCCGAAGTCGCCCGAGCTCGCCTGCGCGAGCCAGCCGGCCGCGGGCGGTTCGAGCGCGGCGACGAGGCCATGCCGCATGTACGCGAAGCCGGCTCCCCAGGGCGAACAGAGCCACTTCTGCGCGCCGCAGGAGAGGATGTCCACCGGCGTCGTGCGCACGTCGAGCACGAGCGGGCCCAGCCCCTGGATGGCGTCGACCGCGAACCAGATCCCGCGCGCACGACAGGCCGCGCCGATGGCCCCGAGGTCGATGCGCGCCCCGCTCCAGAACGAGACCCAGGAGAGGGCGACCGCCTTCACGCGCGGGTCCTGGTCGATGCGGGACAGGACGGCCGCCACATCCGGACCGGTCCCGGCGAGCGGAAGCAGCTCGTAGGTGAAGCCGCGCGCCTTGGCCGCCGACATCCATGGATAGACGTTGGCCGGGAACTCGCCCTGACTGCCGAGCACGATGTCGCCGGGACCGAGCGGCAGCGAGTACGCGGCGAGGTTGACGCCCCAGCTGGTGTTCGTCGTGAGCACGACCTCGCCCGCGCTCGCCCCGACGAGCTTGCCGACGAGCGTGCGCGCGCGGTCGAGCACGGGGAAGAAATCATCCATGCCGAGCCGGTGCGGCTCGGCGCGCTTGAGGCCGTAGGCATCGAGCGCGTCGCGGGCGCGCTGCGGGATCGGACCCACCGAGGCATGGTCGAAGTGGATCGCGTCACCGCGCGCTTCCCACGGGAACTCCCGCGCGCGCAGGGCGGCGAGGTCGTGCGGATACTCGCTCATGGATGGTGGGCTCGGGCGGGTGTGTGGCACGACATGCTAGCGGGGCATGAGGAGTTCCGGCGGCGTGTCGCTCGGCTGTCCCTTCCACCGGCGATGCTGCCAGAAGTACTGCTCGGGGTGTTCGCGCACCAGTCGCTCGAGCACCTGGGTGTAGCGGATCACGGTGGCGTCGACATCCGCCTCGCGGTCACCGGTGCGCACGAGCGGGACGTCCTCGAAGTGCGCGGTGTAGCGGCCGTCGGGGCGGCGGAGCGCCGCGACGAACACCATGGGCAGGTCATTGCGCAACGCGAAGACCGCCGCGCCGCGCGGCGTGCGCGCCGGCCGGCCGAAGAAAGGGACGAAGGTGCTCGCGAGCCCCTTGGCGCTCTGGTCCGAGAGGAACCCGATACCGCGCCCCTCCTTGAGCGCGCGGGGGATCGCACGCACCGCCTGGTCGTCGAAGATCACGCGCGTCCCGAAGCGCTCGCGGGTGCGCTTGAAGAAGGCGTCGGAGAGCGGGTTCACCATGTGCATCGCGATCGCGTCGATCGGCAGGCCGCGCGCCGTCATGTAGGCCGCCGAGAGCTCCCAGTTGCCGACATGACCGGCGACGAGGATGACGCCCTTGCCCTGCGCGAAGGCGCGCTCGAGCACGTCGTAGTGCGGCGCGTCGGAGAAGGCGGCGAGCACATCCTCCGTGGTCGCGCGGGAGAGGGCGATGCTCTCGATCGAGGTGCGGCCGAGACTGCGGTAGCTCTCCCGCGCGACCTCGCGCACGCGCGCGTCGCTGAACTCGGGGAAGCAGGCGCGGATGGTGCGCTCCACCCGATCGGCGCGGATGCGGAAGGGCCACCAGGCGAGCCCGCCGAGCGCGGCACCGACCGCCGACGCGGTGCGCCAGCCGAATGGGCGCAGTGCCGTCGCGATCAGGCGCAGCAGTCCGTACTCGACCCGGTGCACGAAGGTCGGTGCGGCGACCTGCCGCGCGGGAGCACCCGGAGCGACGGGAGCGGCGGGCGCGGTCATGGGCGCAGGGGGCGCACGGCGTCAGCCGGCGGCAACGGCTGCCCCCGGGCGCTGCTGCATGGCGTGCAATCGCGCGTACGCGCCACCGCGCGCGAGCAGCTCCGCGTGCGTGCCGCGCTCGACCACGCGGCCGCGCTCGAGCACGAGGATCTGCGTCGCGTGGACGATCGTCGAGAGCCGGTGCGCGATGACGAACACGGTGCGGCCGGCGAGGAGCCGGTCGATCGCCTCCTGCACGAGCCGTTCGCTCTCGGTATCGAGCGCCGAGGTGGCCTCGTCGAGGATCAGGATCGGCGGATCGGTGAGCAGGGCACGGGCGATCGCGAGGCGCTGCCGCTGGCCCCCCGAGAGTCGCGTACCGCGTTCGCCGAGCACGGTGCCGTAGCCCTGCGGGAGCGCGAGGATGAAGTCGTGCGCGTTGGCCGCGCGGGCCGCGGCCTCGACCTGCTCGTGCGAGTACCGGTCCTCGGCACCGTAGGCGATGTTGGCGCGCACCGTGTCGTTGAAGAGGACGGTGTCCTGGCTGACGATGCCGGTGAGTGCGCGCAGCGACGAGAGACGGATCTCGCGCGCGTCGGTCCCGTCGACGAGCACGCGCCCGCGCGTCGGCTCGATGAAGCGCGGGATGAGATCGACGAGCGTGCTCTTGCCGGCGCCGCTCGCGCCGACCAGGGCCACGATCTCGCCGCGGCGCGCCGTCAGGCTGACGTCGGTGAGCACCGGTTCGTCGCCGTAGGCGAAGCTCACCTGCTCGAACGCGACCCCCTCGCGGAGCTCATGGACCTCGCGCGTACCACGATCGGTCTGCGTCTCCGCCGGCTGGTCGAGCACCTCGAAGAGGCGCTCGGCGGCGGCGAGCGACTGCTGCGCCGTGGTGGGCGCCTGCGAGAGCTGCTTGATCGGTTGCAGCAGCCGCATCACGAGCACCATGAACGTGATGAGGATGCCACCGTCCATCGTCGGGACCTCCTTGAGCACCTCGCCGGCGCCGATCCAGAGCACGCCCATGGCGATGATCGTGCCGAGCACCTCGGTGAGCGGGCTCGAGAGCAGCGAGAGCCGCTGCATCCGGGTCATGCCGCGCGAGTAGCGCGCCGAGGCACCGATGAAGCGCTCGTCCTCGTAGGGCTCGCCGCGGAAGGACTTCACGAGCTTGATGCCGCTCACGACCTCCTGCAGCACGCTCGTCATCTCGCCGTACTCGTTGCGGAGCCGGCGGTGCCCCTTGCGCAGCTTGCGCAGCAGCGGCTGGAGGACGGCCATCACGAGCGGTGCGATCACCAGCGCGACGAGCGTGAGGCGGGGCGACATCCGGAAGAGGATGACCACCGTGACGAGGATGGTCGCCGCGTTCTGGACCGTCCGCGTGGCGACCTCGGAGAGGATGATCTTGGTCTGCTCGGTGTCGGCGAGGACGCGCGAGATGATCTGCCCCGTCTTGGTGCGGCCGAACCAGGTGAGCGGGAGCCGCTGCATGTGCGAGAAGACGGCCGCGCGGAGGTCGCGCGTGATGAACTCCTGCAACGAGGCGCCGAACTGCCCGCCGGCCCAGAGGAAGAGGTTCTTCACCGCCACCATCGCCATGATCACCAGGATCACGGCACGCAGCGACCCCATGGGGTCGCCGGCGTCGAGGAACGGCCCGATCAGCCAGGTCTGCAGGGCCGTGAGCCAGCCCATCCCGCCCGCGATCTTGGTGTCGAGCCCGAAGAGGGTGTTGAGGAACGGGATCAGCAACGTGAAGGCGATGCCGTCGAGCGCCGCCGCGACCACGTTGAAGAAGACGTTCCCCCCCAGGCGCCAGGCGTGGGGGCGGAGGAACTGCAGCAGCCGGCGGTAGACTCGCATCAGCGGCCGGGATGGGTGCGCGGGAAGGCCCTGAGAGTCATGGAAGGGGAAGATAGCCCGCGCGCGGCGGTCGTTCCAACCGCGACCCCTTCCGGACCCCGCCTCACGAGCGGCACTTTCCGCAGGTGCCTCAGACCTCCCCTCCCTTCGCGCCCCTCCGTGCGACCTTCGCCTGCCCGGCATTGCTCTCGGCCGCGGGTCGGGCCGGGCTGGGCGGGGCCCGGGAGACGCTCATGGGGGCGGTGATGGTGGTGCGGCTCGCGAGCGGTCTCCGGCTCCCCGTTCCGCTGGACCAGGCGGTGCGGGAGAACCGGGCCGAAGCGGCCAGGGCCTGGCTGGTCGCCCTCACGGTCCCGGCCAGGGCGCGGACGGCCTTCCTGCGGGCGTTCGCCACGACCGCCACGGGCGACCGGAACGCGGTGGCAGAAGCGGTGGATGCGGTGACCGAGGTCACCGCGCCGCACCTCGACCGGGCATCACGTTCAGAGTTGGTGCGTCTCGTCGCCGGGCTGCGGCTCGACGCGCTCCAGCTTGCCGGACTTGGTGAACGCCCCGTAGAATAGGATGGACCGATCCAAACCTTAGAGTCGTCCCGAGGATCCCTGCGCCCGACCGACATCTCCCCGATCTCCCGCGTCATGCGGCGGATCGACCTCGTGGCTGACGGATCGCTCTCGGGCGATACCGTACGGACGGGTTTCCCCAGCATCGACCGTTGGCTCGGGGGCGGGGTGCGCGCGGGGGACCTGGTCGTGCTCGGGGGCGACGTGGGGAGCGGCAAGTCCGCGCTCTCGCTGGCGATGGCACTGCGGATGGCCGAGACGGGCGTGAAGGTGGCGTTCCTGACCGGTGAGATGTCGGTGGAACGCGTGATGGAACGGGCCCTCGCGATCGAGGGCCGCGTGAAGGTGGACGACCTGCGGCAGGGCCGGCTCGACGACCAGCAGCGCGCGTCGGTCGGCGCGGTGGCGGTCCGGTTGCGTGACCAGTCGCCGCGGTTCGAGGTACTGTCGCGGGGACCCGGGAGTGCCCTGGGCCTGCGCGGCCGGGAGTCGTCCGCGCAGGTGGTGATCGTCGATTCCTTGCAGGCGTTGGCGGAGGGCACTGCCCCTCGGGACGAGGAACTCGCCGCCCTGGTCTACCGGCTGAAGGCGGAGGCGGTCGCGGAGGACGTGTGCGTGATGGTGACGGCGCAGTTGCCGTCGCTCGCGGAACGGGACGACGCCCGCCCCACGCTGGACGACTTCGGGACGATGGGGGCGGTGAAGCAGGCGGCCGACGTGGTGCTCGCGCTCTATCGCGAGGAGATGTACGCCCCGGATGCCGG
Source organism: Gemmatimonadota bacterium (assembly GCA_021413975.1). Classification (GTDB taxonomy): domain Bacteria; phylum Gemmatimonadota; class Gemmatimonadetes; order Gemmatimonadales; family Gemmatimonadaceae; genus Pseudogemmatithrix. Next base: position 53,875 of record JAIOPJ010000026.1, on the reverse strand, counting down.
GGTGGAGGGTGCGACGGAGCTGCTCGTGCGGAAGAACCGCAACGGCACCACCGGGTACGTGGACCTGTACTTCTACAAGCAGTGGCTGCGCTTCGAGGACATGCTGGATCCCGATCGATAGGAGACGTGATGCGATTCGCCCGACCGTTCCTCGCCCTCATGCTGGTGTCCCTCGCCGCCGCGCCCGTCGCGGCCCAGGGCACCGATGCCATCGCCAAGCTCGAAGCCGCGCGCAACCGCACGCCGCAGAGCGTCGCGGCGCTGCGCGGGCTCGGCATCGCCTACTACAAGGCGAAGCGCTACGCCGACGCGCGCACCGTGCTCGACCAGGCGCGGCAGCTCGACCCCAAGGACGGGGTGAGTGCGCTCTACACCGGGCTCGCCGCCGAGCAGCTGGGCGACCTGACCAGTGCGCGCCGCGCCTATGAGACCTACCTGAACGTCGGCACGACGCGCCGCGCCAAGACGGAGATCCGCACGCGCCTCGTGTCGCTCTCGCGCCAGGAGTCGATCGCGTCGGCCAAGGCGGCGGTCGCCAACGAGGCGACCATCTCCCGGACGCCGGGGTCGCAGTTCACCGTCGCGGTCCCGCCTCTCCGTTTCAGCGGCACCGACAGCACGCTCAAGCCGCTCGAGCGCGGCATGGCCGACCTGCTGATCACCGACCTGAGCCGCTCGGCGCGCCTCACCGTCGTGGAGCGTGACCGCATGCAGGCGCTCGCCGACGAGATCCAGCTCTCGCAGTCGGCACGCGTGGACGCCGCGACGGCGGTGCGCGCCGGCAAGCTGATGCAGGCCGGCACGCTCGTGAACGGCATCATCCAGCAGACGGGTGCGAACCAGATCTCACTCGACGCGTCCCTCGTGAATGTCGGCACCGGCTCGATCGGCGCGCCGGCGCAGGTCACGAACTCGCTCGACCAGCTCTTCGACATGGAGAAGCGGCTCGTCTTCCAGTTGTTCGAACGGATCGGCGTCGCGCTCACGCCGGCCGAGCGGCAGCTCGTGGAGCGGCGCCCGACCAACAACCTGCAGGCGTTCCTCGCCTACAGCCGCGGCCTCATGGCCATGGACGACGGCCGCGTCCAGGACGCGGCGCGCTTCTTCGAGAACGCGCGCTCGCTCGACCCGGGCTTCGTCGCGGCGACGCAACGCAGTGAGGCCGCGACGGCGGCGACCGGGGGTGAGGCGGTCTCGGCCGTCACCATCGAATCGAGCCTCTCCACCGGGAGCGAGTCGCGCACCGTGACGGCGGCGGTCGCCGGACGCGCAGTGGGCCCGACCCTCGGCGGCCTGCAGACCACGATCACCAACGTGACGCGCGAAGTGAATCCGCCGACCATCAACACCGTGACGACCACCATCGAGACGACGGTGTCGGCCCCGCCGACGCCGCGCGTCGACCCCGTCAGCAACGGGACCAGACAGGACCAGCCGAGCCAGACCGGCCAGGTGGTCATCATCATCCGCCGTCCGTGAGCGAGGAGCGATACGTGCACCGCCCCCTGATCCGCACCTTCTCCGTCGCGTCGTTGCTCGCCGTGACCCTGCCGTCCCTCGGGGCCGCGCAGGGACTCGGCAGCATGGCCATCGGCGCCGCTCCTCAGTCGACGGTCTACAACATCGGGACCGGCGCCGGCAAGATCACCGTCACCCAGACCGCGCTGCCGATCGTGTTCTCGCTGCCGTTCACGGAGCGGTTCACGATGGACGTCACCACCGCCTTCGCGTCCACCGACGTGAAGACCGGCGGCAGTTCCGTGAGCTCCATCAGCGGGCTCACCGACACGCAGGTGCGCGGCAACTACTCGTTCGCCGACCAGACGGTCGTCTTCACCTTCGGTCTCAATCTCCCGACGGGGCAGTACACGATCCCCGACGACCAGATCGTGGCCGCGGGTCAGATCGGCAATGACTTCCTGAACTATCCCATCTCGTCGATGGGCAACGGGTTCGCCGGCACCGGCGGCATCGCGTTCGCGCGCGCGCTCGGCACCTGGAACCTCGGCGCCGGCGCGAGCATGCGGAAGTCGACCGAGTTCGCGGCGTTCAGCAACGCGAGCGGCGAGTTCCGCTTCCAGCCCGCCGACGAGTACCGCCTCAACGTCGGACTCGATCGCCCCGTGGGCGACGGCCAGGTGCAGTTCGGCCTCTCCTACTCGGCGTTCGGCGAGGACGTCGCCGGCGACACGACGATCTACAGCACCGGTGACCGCCTGATCGCGTCGGGCGCGTGGACCTTCCCGGTGCGCGAGAACAGCGTCACGCTGTCGGGGTGGAATCTCTTCCGCATGGCCGGGCAGCAGTACGCCGGCGACGCGCCGAAGGAGAACATCGCGAGCCTGAACGCGGGCATGAGCATCACGGCGCGCGAGATCCTGATCCAGCCGAACGTCGAGATGCGGCTCTGGCAGGTGGGTGGGATCAAGGCGGGCAACATGTTCAACGCGGGCGTGCGGCTGCGGTTCAACAAGGGCAGCTTCGGACTCTTTCCCGCGGTCGGGTACAGCATCGGCAACCTGTACAACACGGCGAACGGAGCCGCGACCGATGTGACGGGGATCAGGGGGAGTCTGACGATCCGCTGGAATTGAACTACAGGTGGTAGGTGCCAGGTCGTAGGTCGTAGGGCGGGGCGGCTCCGGGGTTCGGGGTCGCCTCGTTTCCGTTGCGAGCGCCTCCGGGGACACTGCGCCGAGTGACTCCACAAGAACGGGGGGCCGACGGTATCTTTCGGCCCTGCGGACGTGCGCCGGGCGAGTCCCGGCACCTTCAGCCTTCCTCCTCCCTCCTCAGACCAGCAGTCCTATGGCCGGCCACAGCAAGTGGAAGCAGATCAAGCACTACAAGGCCGCCACCGACAAGAAGCGCGGCGCCATGTTCACCAAGGTGCTCCGTGAGGTCACCGTGGCCGCCAAGGCGGGCGGCGGCGATCCGGACGGGAACGCGCGCCTGCGCACCGCGATCGAGAACGCCAAGGCGCAGTCCTGCCCCAAGGAGAACATCGAGCGCGCGATCCTCAAGGGCACCGGTGAACTCGAGGGCATGGACTACTCCGAGGTGCTCTACGAGGCCTATGGACCGGGCGGCGTCGCGCTCATGATCCAGGCGCTCACCGACAACCCCACGCGCACGGTCGCCGAGGTGCGCTTCAAGCTCTCCAAGTACGGCGGCAACCTCGGCGCGAGCAACTCGGTCTCGTTCATGTTCGACCGCAAGGGACAGATCTACGTCCCCGCCAACGGCCGCAACGAGGACAGCGTGATGGAGCAGGTGCTCGATGCCGGCGCGGAGGACTTCGTGGCCGAGGACGGGCAGTTCGTGATCACCACCGCGCCGTCGGACCTGCACGCGGTGAAGCAGGCGCTCGAGAAGTCGGGGCTCGTGGCGACCGAGGCGGAGCTCGCGTGGATCCCCAAGAACACCGTGAAGGTCGAAGGGACGGCAGCCGACTCGCTGATCAAGCTGCTCGAGCAGATCGAGGACCTCGACGACGTGCAGAAGGTCGACGCGAACTTCGACATCGACATCTCCGAGATCAGCGCGGGGTGAGCCGCACCGGCGGCGGCATCGGCGGCGGGGCCTCGTGCTGATCCTCGGCATCGACCCCGGCACGGCCGTCACCGGCTACGGCGTGGTCCGCACGGGTGCGCAGCCGGTGCTCGTGGAGTGCGGCGTGATCCGCACGAGGCCCGACCGTCCGCTCCCCGCGCGACTGAAGGACATCAGTGACGGGGTGCGCGAACTGCTCGCGCGCCACCGGCCCGACGCGATGGCGGTGGAGGACGTCTTCTACGCCCGCAACGTCCGCACGACGATCGTCCTCGGCCACGCGCGCGGGGTGATCCTGCTGGCCGGTGCCGACGCCGGCGTCGAGATCCACGAGTATCCGCCGGCCGAGATCAAGAAGGCGATCACCGGCGCGGGCAACGCGACCAAGACCCAGGTGCAGTTCATGATCACCAAGCTGCTGCGACTCAAGAGCGCGCCCCAACCCGCCGACGCCGCCGATGGCGTGGCGGCCGCGCTCACCTGCGCCATGCGTCAGGCGCTCACGCACGCCCTCGCCGCGCGCACCGCGACGCTCGCCACGCGGAGCGCACGATGATCGCGCGCATCCAGGGCACGCTCGTCGCGGGGGGGCTCGACCGGATCGAGGTCATGACGGCGAGCGGCCTCGCCTACGAGGTGCTCGTTCCGCTGAGCGTGCTCGAGAAGCTGCCCCGCGTGGGCGGGGAGGTCTCGCTGCACACCGCGAGGGTGGTGCGCGAGGACGCGTGGCTGCTCTTCGGCTTCCCCACCGCCGAGGAACGCCGGTTGTTCCAGCGGCTCATGGGGACCACCGGCGTGGGACCGTCCCTGGCGATGAACCTGCTGTCCACGCTCACGGGCGACCGGTTGGTGCGCGCGATCCGCGCCGGCGATCTCGCGACGCTCACGCAGGTCCCGCGCGTGGGGAAGAAGCTCGCCGAGCGTCTCGTGCTCGAGCTGCGCGACAAGCTCGAAGGGACGGGCGTGGAGGAGACGGCCGCGCCGGGACGCGCCGCCGCGCCGACCGGCCCGGGCAGCGATGCGGTGCGCGCGCTCGTCGCGCTCGGCTACGCCCCGACCGACGCCGAGCGCGCGGTGCGGGCGACGCTCGATGGCGCTCCCAAGGGTGAGTCGACCGCGGACCTGATCCGCCGGTCGCTCGCGGCCATCGCCAAGTAGATTCCACCGTCATGAGCCGCGCCGAGATCACCACCCCGGAGTCCCTCGCCGACGAATCGGTCGTCGAGCTCTCGCTGCGTCCGCAGCGGCTCGCCGAGTTCATCGGGCAGGCCAAGGTGAAGGACGCGCTGCGCATCTACATCGACGCGGCCACGGGGCGGAAGGAACCGCTCGACCACACGCTCCTGTTCGGCCCGCCGGGCCTGGGCAAGACGACGCTCGCCGAGCTGATCGCGCGCGAGATGGGCGTGAACATCCACACCACGTCGGGGCCGGCGCTCGAGAAGCCGGGCGACCTCGTCGGGACGCTCACCAACCTGCGGGCCGGCGACATCCTCTTCATCGACGAGATCCACCGCCTGCGGCCGATCATCGACGAGTTCCTCTACCCGGCCATGGAGGACTGGAAGATCGACATCCGGCTCTCCGAGGGCCCCAAGGCGCAGACGATCACGATGCCGATCGAGCGGTTCACGCTGATCGGCGCGACGACGCGGCTGGGGATGCTCACCGCGCCGCTGCGCGCACGTTTCGGGATCGAACTGCGCATGAACTACTACCCCGTCGACGAGATCGAGCAGATCGTGCATCGCACGGCGGCGGTGATCGCGGCGGGGATCGACACGAGCGGGGCGCACGAGCTCGCGCGCCGGGCGCGCGGCACGCCGCGCGTGGCGAATCGCCTGCTGCGCCGCGTGCGCGACGTCGCGCAGGTGAAGGCCGAGGGGCACATCACCCGCGAGGTCGCGCGCGAGGCGCTCGCCATGCTCGACGTGGACGAGTTCGGCCTCGACGAGATGGATGCGCGGATCCTGCGCGCGATCATCGAGAAGTTCGACGGCGGGCCGGTGGGCGTGGGCACGATCGGCGCGGCGGTCGGCGAGGACGCCGACACGATCGAGGAGGTCTACGAGCCCTTCCTCGTGCAGAACGGATTCCTGCAGCGCACGCCACGCGGCCGCATGGCCACGCCGCAGGCGTACCGGCACTTCGGGTATCAGCCGCCGGCGGCGGCCGCAGCCCCGCAGGTCGACCTCTTCTGACGCGGCCCGTGCTCCGGCGCGGCGCATGAGCGGGCCACCGGCGGTCCGTGGTGGACGCACCTCGGACTACGAGTTCGTGCTCCCCGCCGGGCGGATCGCCCAGTCGCCCGCCGAACGCCGCGACGAGAGCCGGCTCATGGTGCTCGACCGCGCCACGGGGACGATCGAGCATCGCGTGTTCCGCGACCTGCCGTCGTATCTGCGCGCAGGGGACGCGCTCGTGCTCAACACCACGCGGGTGTTCCGGGCGCGGCTGCTCGGTCAGCGCGACTCGGGCGCGAGCGCCGAGGTGTTCCTGCTTCGTGAGCTCGACGACGACACCTGGGAAGCGATGGTCCAGCCGGGGAACAAGCTGAAGGTGGGGCGGCGCGTTCAGGTGGCGCCGGGGTTCGACGCCGAGATGCTCGAGGCGACGGCGCGCGGGACCCGCCTGGTCCGGCTGCGCGTGGCGGCGGCGACCGAGGGCACCGCCTCCGAGCGCGCCGCGATCCACGCCGCGATCGCGACGCACGGACACATCCCCCTGCCCCCGTACATCGACCGTGCCGACGCGCTCAGCGACGCGGAGCGCTACCAGACGGTCTTCTCGCGGGAGGAGGGCTCGGTCGCGGCCCCGACGGCGGGACTGCACTTCACGCCGGAGTTGCTCGCACGTTTGGAGCGGGAAGGCGTGCGCCGCGCCGAGGTGCTGCTGCACGTCGGCGCGGGGACGTTCAAGCCGATCGAGGTGGAGGACCCGGCGGAGCACGTGATGCACGAGGAGTGGTACGACGTCCCGGCGACGACCGCGGCCCTGCTCGATGCGACGCGCGCCGGGGGCGGACGCATCTGCGCGGTGGGCACGACGAGCCTGCGCACGCTCGAGAGCGCCATCGGCGAGGACGGCCGGTTCCGCAGCGGCAGCGCCGAGACGCGGATCTTCATCCGGCCGCCGCAGCGTCCGCGTTCGGCCGACCTGCTCGTGACCAACTTCCACCTGCCGCGCTCCACGCTCCTCATGCTCGTCGCGGCCGTGGCCGGGTACGAGCTCACGATGCATGCCTACGATCTGGCGGTGCGGGAGGGCTACCGGTTCTACTCGTACGGCGACGCGATGCTCGTCAGGTGAGGCGCCCGCGTATAGATTTCGTCGTCGTCCGTGTGCGCCACGCCCGCAAGGCGATCCGCGCCGCGACGTTCACCGTGTGGAGCCGGGAATGGCTCACGCGCTCACATGCGGGATCCCTCAAGCGACCGACCAATGACCATGCTCCCTGCGCTTTTCGCCCAGACCGCCGCTGCCGGACCCGCCGGCCCGTCGCCCATCGGCTCGTTCGTGATGTTCGGGTCGATCTTCGCGATCTTCTACTTCCTCGTGATCCGGCCGCAGTCCAAGCAGCGCAAGGATCATGAGGCGAAGGTCATGTCGATCAAGAAGGGAGACCAGGTCGTGACCGCCGGCGGCATCGTCGGCGAGGTGATCCACATCAAGGAAGGGCTCAAGGACGGCCAGCCGGTCTCCGGCCTGAGCGATCACGTCACGATCCGGAGCGGTGAGTCGAAGCTCGTCGTGACGCGTGGCCGCATCGCCGCCGTGGGCGGCGACGACGCGGCGCTCTGACATGGCGATCCTCCCCATCACGGTCCTCGGGGCTCCGATCCTGCGACAGGAGACGAAGCCCGTGACCGCGGTGACGGATGAGCTGCGCGCGCTCGCCGACGACATGTTCGAGACGATGCGCGCCGCACAGGGCGTGGGGCTCGCGGCGCCGCAGATCGGCCGCGGCGAACGGCTCTGCGTGGTGGAGGTGGAGGACCAGGCCTTCGCGCTCTTCAACCCCGAGATCACGGAGCGCTCGGGCAAGATCAAGTGGGAGGAGGGGTGCCTCTCGATCCCCGAGGTCTTCGGCTGGGTGGAGCGGTCGCAGTGGGTGAAGGTGCGCGCGCTCGACCGGAACGGCGAGGTGATCGAGGTGGAGGGGCGGGACCTCCTCGCGGTCTGCCTGCAGCACGAGATCGATCACCTGCACGGGAAGCTCTTCCTCGACCATCTCAGCTTCCTCAAGAAGCGCGCGGCGATGGCGGCGTGGGAGGAGGAGAAGGTGAAGTATCCGGAGGGGCTGAGGATCCTCACGCCGGGCGAGGACGATCATGACGAACTGTGATGAAGGCTGAAGGATGAAGGGGGGCGGCCCGTGCGGGCCGCCCTTTCGCATTCCGTCTCCTCGTCCATCTTTCATCCTGCATCCTCCAGCCTTCATCCCTGACAGTGCGGATCCTCTTCTTCGGGACACCCGACTTCGCCACGCCTCCCCTCCGCGCGCTCATCGGCGAAGGGCATGACGTGGTCGGCGTGGTGACGCAGCCCGACCGGCCGCAGGGACGCTCGCGCTCGACGCTCGTGCCTTCGCCGGTGAAGCAGGTCGCGCTCGAGGAAGGGATCCCGGTGTTCCAGCCCGAACGGCCGCGCGGCGAGGAGTTCCTCGCGCGACTGCGCGCACTCGAGCCCGACGTCTCGGTGGTGGTCGCCTACGGACACATCCTCAAGCAGGACGTGATCGACCTCCCGCGACTCGGCACGCTCAACATCCATGCCTCGCTGCTGCCGCGCTGGCGCGGAGCGGCGCCGATCCAGGCGGCGATGCTCGCCGGCGACGCCGAGACGGGCGTCTGCATCATGCGCATGGTGCTCGGGATGGATGCGGGGCCCGTGCTCCTGTCGCTGCGCACCGGGATCGACGATCAGGAGACCGCCGGCGAACTCACCGAGCGACTCTCCGAGATGGGGGCCGAAGCGATCGTCGAGGCGGTGACGATGCTCGACCTCGGCGCGATCGAGGAAGTGCCGCAGGACCCGTCACTCGTGACCTTCGCGCGCAAGATCGATCGCGAGCAGGCGCGGCTCGACTTCACGCGCCCCGCCATCGAGGTCGTACGGGCGATCCATGCCTACGACCCCAAGCCCGGTGCCTGGGGGATGCTGCACGGCGGCGAAGTGCGGCTCTACGGCGCGCGGGTCATCACCGACCGGCAGGGCGACGCCGGCGAAGTGCTCTCGGTGGACGAACTGGGCATGGTGATCGCGTGCGGACAGGGCGCCGTCGCGGTGGAGTCGGTCCACCCCGCAGGAAAGCGGCGCCTGGCCGCCCTCGATTGGGGGCAGGGGCGTGGCGTGGCCGTGGGGGACCGATGGGAGGCCGCCGGGGGACCGCAGGGCTGAAGGTGACTAGATTCCTTGGGTATGCCTTCCTCGCTCTCGATGGTCACCGACACCCGCGTCGCCGCCGCTGACACCCTCGCCGACCTGCGCGGCGGGATGCTGCTCGATGCCGCATTCGACCGACGCGCCGCGGCGCTCGACCCGCGTGACCGCCGCTGGACGCAGGAACTCGTCTGGGGGATGCTGCGCCGCCGCGGCTTCATCGACCATCTCCTCGCCCCGCGCGTGAAGGGCGGCATCGCTCGGCTCGACAGCGACCTCACGGACCTGCTCCGACTCGGCACGTACCAGCTCTTCCACATGGGGAGCGTCCCGACCTACGCGGCGATCGCCCAGACGGTGGAGCTGGCCAAGCACCGCCACGGGATCGGCGCGAGCAAGCTCGTGAATGCCGTGCTGCGCCGGCTCGATCGCGAGCGCGACGAACCCGCCGCGGCACTCCCGACCGATCCGGTGGAGGCGCTCGCGATCGAGCTCTCCCACCCGCGCTGGCTCGTCGCGCGCTGGGTCGCACGCTGGGGTGCCGACGAGACGCGGTCCCTGCTCGAGTCGAACAATCGCGAAGGCTCGCTGATCGTGCGTCCGTGGGGCGTGGTGCGCGAGCAGCTCGAGGCGATGCTCGAGGCCGCCGGCGTGCACGTGAGCGACGTGCCCCTCGTCGGCGATTCGCTGCAACTCGCGTCGGGCACGTTGCTCACTTCGCTCGGTGCCTTCCAGCAGGGACGGTGCTTCGTGCAGGATCCCGCCGCTACGCTCGTGACGCAGTACGCGGCGGTCCCGGCGGGTGCCAAGGTCGCGGACCTCTGCGCGGCCCCCGGCGGCAAGACCGTCGAACTCGCGCGCACGGCGAGCTACGTGACCTCCGCCGATTCGAGCGAGGCACGACTCCAGCGGCTTCAGGAGACGATCGACCGGCTCGAGCTCGACCATGTGACCGCCGTGGTCTGCGACGCGCGCGACGCGGCCTCGCTCGGGACCTTCGACGCGGTCCTTGTCGACGCGCCCTGCACGGGCACCGGCACCTTCCGTCGCCATCCCGACGCACGCTGGCGGCTCCGCGTCTCGGACCTGGCGGTCATGGCGGCCGCCCAGCGCACGATCCTCCGCGCCGCGGCCGATGCCGTGGTGCCCGGTGGATTGCTGATCTACTCCACCTGCTCGCTCGAGCCGGAGGAGAATGACGCGCAGATCGAGGCCTTCCTCGCCGAGCATCCGGAGTGGACGCTCGAGCCGCCGCCGGAGGGCGCAGTTCCCGCCGCCGTTCTCGACGCCGGTCGCCTGCGGGTCCTGCCGCAGCGTCACGGCACCGATGGTTCATTCGCGGCGCGCCTGCGCCGGGGAGCAGCTTGATGTCGCGCACGGTCCGGATCGCTCCGTCGCTCCTCTCGGTCGACTTCGGCAAGCTGGCCGAGGACCTCGCGATGCTCGAGGAGGGCGGCGCCGACTGGCTGCACGTGGACGTGATGGACGGCGTCTTCGTGCCCAACATCACCTTCGGCGTGAAGGTGATCGAGACCTGCCGCAAGCTGACCAGGCTGCCGCTCGACTGTCACCTCATGGTCGTGGAGCCCGAGAAGTACTTCGACTCGTTCGTGAAGGCCGGTGCGGCGACGATCACGATCCATGTGGAGGCCTCGCCGCACCTGCACCGTCAGGTCATGCGGATCAAGGAGCTCGGGGCGATGGCGGGGGCGACGCTCAACCCGGCGACGTCGCTCGAGACGGTGCGCGAGGTCGCGGCCGATCTCGACCTGCTGCTCATCATGAGCGTGAATCCCGGCTTCGGCGGGCAGAAGTTCATCCCCGCCTCGGTCCAGAAGGTCACGCGCGCCCGCGCGATCCTCGACGACACTCGGAGCCGCGCCGTGCTCGAGGTCGACGGCGGGATCGCACGCGAGACGATCGCCGCCTGCTGGCGCGCCGGCGCCGATACGTTCGTGGCCGGCAACGCGGTCTTCTCGGCCAAGGACCCCAAGGCCGAGATCCGCGCCCTGCGCGCGCTCTGCGCGGAACAGGCGTGACCAATCGCAACCAGTGGCTGGTGATCGGTGGAGTGGTGGCGCTGCTCGGCAGCGGCCTCTGGTTCGCCGCCACGCAGCTCGGCGACGAGCTCTTCCCGATCAGGATCGGCGGCGAGGCGCCTGACTTCTCGGCGATGACATTGCCCGCCGTTCCGTCGCCGACGGTCCCCCCGTCGGCGGGCGCGGCTGCCGCGGTCGCGAAGGGCATCGACGACTACGCCGGCGAGGTCGTGCTCCTCAACATCTGGGCGACCTGGTGCAAACCGTGCCGGGTGGAGATGCCCTCCATGGAACGGCTCGAGAAGCGGCTCGGGCCCAAGGGACTCAGGATCGTCGCGGTGAGCATCGACGATCCCGGCATGGAGCCGCGCATCCAGGCGTTCGCGGATGAGCTGGGACTGACGTTCGAGCTCCTCTACGACGCGCCGGGCAGGATCCGGGAGATCTACCAGACCACCGGCGTTCCCGAGACCTTCATCGTGGGACGCGACGGCCTGATCCGGCGGCGGATCATCGGCGCCGAGGATTGGTCGAGCGATGCGAACGTCGCCTTCCTCGAGCGACTGCTCGCGGAACCGCGGCCCTGACGCCGAGCGGCCTGACGCGTTCCCGCGCCGGGCCACCCCACCATGCGCATCCTCGGCATCGAGAGTTCCTGCGACGAGACCTCGGCGGCGGTCGTGAGCGGGACGGCGGTGGCCCCCGTGCTGGAGTCGCTCGTGATCCTCTCGCAGGACGTGCACCGGATCTTCGGGGGCGTGGTGCCGGAGATCGCGTCGCGCGAGCATCTCACTGCGATCGTGCCCGTCACGCGCCGCGCGCTCGCCGAAGCGCAGTGCACCTTCGCCGGCGTCGATGCGATCGCGGTGACGCATGCCCCCGGGCTCGTGGGGGCGCTGCTGGTGGGCGTGAGCTACGCGAAGGCGCTCGCCGAGTCGCTCGGGAAGCCGGTGCTCGGCGTGCATCACATGGAAGGGCATCTCTTCGCCACCGCGCTCGAGCATCCCGACGCGACTCCGCCATTCACCGCACTGCTCGTCTCCGGCGGTCACACGCTGCTGCTCGACGTGGAGGCCTGGGGCCGCTACCGGCTGCTCGGTCAGACGCGTGACGACGCGGCGGGCGAGGCGTTCGACAAGACCGCGAAGCTGATGGGCCTCCCCTACCCCGGCGGCAAGCACATCGAGCGGCTCGCGCACGAGGGGGACCCGGGGCGCTTCCGGTTCACGCGCCCGATGCTCAACGGCGGGCAGCGCCCCGGCGACGCCGACTACTTCGATGTCTCGTTCAGCGGTCTCAAGACCGCCGTGCTCCACGCGGTCCGCGCGAGCGACGACCTGGAGCGCGACCGGGCGCACATCGCGCGCGCCTTCCAGGACGCGCTCGTGGACACGCTCGTCGCCAAGACGCTGCGCGGCGCGCGCGCCTACGGACGCACACGCATCGTGCTCGGAGGCGGCGTCGCGTGCAACCGCACGCTCGCCGCGGCGATGCAGCGCGCGGCCGACGACGTCGGGGGCCGGGTCTTCGCTCCTTCGGCTCGGCTCGCGACCGACAACGCGGCCATGATCGCGGCCGCCGGACTCTTCCGCTACGCGGAGGGCCAGCGCGACGGCGCCTCCCTCAACGCCCACTCGTCGCTCCCGATCCCCGGCCTCGTCGATAGGTTTCCTGCATGAATCCGACCACCCACCATCCCTTCTCCTACGACATCGTCCCGCTCGAGCTCACCGGCTTCGGTCTCGCCATGCTCCTCGCCTTCGTGATCGGCCAGATGGTCGCCACCGAGGAGCTCGACCGCCGCGGCTGGGGCTCGGAGATCATGGGCGACATCACGGTGGCGGCGGTGATCGGCGGCCTGCTGGGCGCGAAGCTCTACTACGCGGTGCTCGTGGGCGACATCTCGGCGATCTTCAGCCGCGCGGGGTTCGTCTTCTGGGGCGGCCTCATGGGCGGCATCCTCGGCAGCGTGATCGTGGTGCTCGTCAAGAAGGACAGCTTCGCGAAGATCTCCGACGCCTGCGCCCCCGGGCTGGCGGCCGCCTACTCGGTGGGACGCAGCGGTTGCTGGGCGGTGGGTGACGACTACGGCACGCCCTGGAACGGCGCGCTCGCCGTGGCCTTCCCCGAGGGTGCGCCGGCGAGCACGGTCGCGAACCTCACGCAGCAGTTCGGCCTGAAGGGCTACGCCGACATGCCGTCGAACATGGTGCTCGCCGTGCACCCGACGCAGCTCTACGAGGTCGCGATGGGCCTCGCCATGTTCTTCATCCTCTGGCGGATGCGCGACCACAAGCACGCGATGGGATGGCTCTTCGGCGCGTACTGCGTGCTGCAGGGCACCGAGCGCTTCATCGTCGAGTTCTTCCGCGCCAAGGACGACCGGTTCTTCGGCACGTTCACCATGGCGCAGATGATCGCGCTCGCGTTCGTGGTGGCCGGTGCGGTCTGGATGCAGATGCGCTCGCGTCCGTCGGCGGGCCAGCCCGGGATCCTCGCGGCGACTACGACTCGAGGATGACCACCGCGCCCGCGGTGTCGTCCGTGTGCGAGAGCGTGAGATGCACGCGCACGACGCCGAGTTCGGCGGCCCGCGCCGCGGCCCGACCGGTGAAGTGAAGGACGGGCGGTCCCTCGGCGCCGCGCCGCACCTCCGCCTCCTTCCAGCCGATCGACTTCGCTTCGTCGCTGCCGGTGAGCGCCTTGAATGACGCCTCCTTGGCGGCGAGGCGCGCCGAGAGGTGCATCGCCGGCCGAGCCCGCGCGAGTGCGTACGCCTGCTCATGGGCGGTGAAGAGCCGGTCGAGCGCGCGCTGCTCCTTGCGCGCGAGCATCGCCTCCACGCGCGCGATCGAGACCAGGTCGAAGCCGATGCCGAGGATCATCCGGGCCGCCTGAGGACGCGACGCCAGAGGGCGCCGCTGCGTCCGCGCGAGTCACCGAGCACCGGGAGCGCCGCGCGCCACCAATCGTCGGCGGTGTCGAATACCCGCTGCACGGCGACCACCCAGCGTTCCCACGCCGCCTTCCGCTCGGCGGCGGCGACGGTCCGCGTGGCCGCGGCGGACTGTTGCAACGCCTGCAGTGCCGACCAGAGCGGCGCGGCGAGCGCGTCGAGTTCGGCTTCGAGGGCGCGACGGTCCGGTGCCGATCGTGCATGGCGCGCCGCGGCGAAGGCGGCGATCGCCTCCCGCCACTCGCGCTCGAGACGTGCGGCGTCGAAGGCCGCGACCTGCGCCTCGACCGCGTGCACCTTGTGCGCGGCGGTCCGCGCCTGGATCAACGGCTTGAAGACGCGGTCATGATCCGAGCCCGGGGCCGACGGCACGGCGAGCGCGCGCAACGAGCGCGTGAACTCTGGGAGCGTGAACTCAGGCATCGGTCGCGGAGTAGCGGTAATCCCCCGTGAGCTCGCGGTCGCAGATCGCGGCGCGCTGGCCGGTACGGTCCTCGAAGTGGCGCACGAAGTCCGGCAGGCGCTCCGTGGTGAACGATGCGCGCGGCAGGCCGAGCAGCGCGATGGCGCGCTCGATCGCCTCCGGTTCGCCCTCGACCTCGGCGAGCACGTCCATGCGGGGGTACTGCTCCAAGCGCACCGTCGCGCCCGCCACCGTGTACTGCTCGATCTCGCGGTCGATCTCGCGCGTGATGACGTAGCCGAGCCGGTCGAGCATGACCGCGAGGTCGTCGGGATCGCCGAGACTGACCGAGTGCTCCTCACGGACCTTGTAGCCGTCCTGATAGGTCGTCGGACCCTTCCAGTCGAGCATCGCGCGCACCGCCGTGTCGCGGTAGACGCGGAGCCGGAGCACGTGGTCGCGGAGCGCGAGCGCGCGTTCGGGCGAGTCGTAGCGCTTGTCCTCGAGCCGGCCCCGGTAGACGAGCTGGGCACCCCCGGCGCGCAGCGCGGCGCGGGTCGCGGCGAGGTCGGGCACGAGGCCCTTGAGCTCGACCTCACGCATGGCGGATCGCCTCGAGCACGCGCGCCGTGTCGGTGAGGTCGGCGAAGGTCGCCGCCGGGTCATGCTCGGCGAGCTGCGCGACCGTGTAGCCACCGGTGGCGACGGCGATCGCGCGCGCGCCCACCCCGCGGCCGCAGTGGACGTCGGCGGGTGTGTCACCGATGATCACGAGCCGGTCCCCCGGCACCTCGTACCCCAGCAGGGCACTCGCCCGGTCGCGCGCGATCGGCGGGAGTTGCGGGCGATCCTCATGGTCCGACCCGAAGGCGCCGACGACGAAGCGGTCGAACTCGAGCTCCACCGCGCGCAGCTTCGCGCGCGCTCCGGTCACGACATTGCCGGTGAGCAGCCCCAGCACGAGATCGTCGGCCGCCTCGACCTCGCGGACGATCTCATGGATGCCCGGGAGCGCGTACGCCCTGCGGTCGGCATCGGCGAGCGCGACATGCAGCCCGGCGAGGTAGCGCTCGAGCACGAGCGACATGCGCTCGTCGATCACCTCGTCGGTGAACCCTTCGGCGCGCATCGTCTCGCGCACGATCAGCTTGTCGGTCTTGCCGTCGTAGCGGTAGGTGCCGGGACCGGGTGTGCCGAAGGTCTCGATCAGCGCGGCCTCCATCGCGACGCGGCCCGAGCCATGGCTGAGCAACAGCGTGCCGTCGATGTCGAAGAGGACGACCTGCTTCATCGGCGCGAGAGGTAGAGGCCGCCGAGCACCGTGGCGGCGCCGGCACCCTGATAGAGCGACGGGACCTCGCCGAGCGCCATCCAGGCGACCGCCACGGCGACGATCGGCTGCAGGTTGCCGAACATCGACGTGCGGGTGGGGCCGATCCGGTGCACGCCGCGATACCAGAGCAGGTAGGCGACGACCATCGCCATGACGCCCGAGTAGAAGACCGAGGCCCACGTCAGTGGCGTGATCGCCGGCCAGTCGACGCGCAGCAGTTGCGGCGTCGCGATCAGCGTGAGCGGCACGACTCCGCCGAAGAGCGTCCAGGCCGCGACCTGCACCGCGTCGATCCGCTGCGTGAGGGCGACGAGCCAGTTGGTGTAGAACGCCCAGCAGACCACCGCACCGAGGATCATCAGGTCGCCGATCAGGTGCCCCGAGCCGTCGGCGGACACCGAGCCGCCGAGCACGAGGAAGACGCCGACGATCGAGAGGCCGAGGCCCGCGGCGGCGCGAGGCGAGAGCTTGTCGTGGCCGAACGCGCGTGCCACCAGCGCCACCGCCGCCGGGCTGGCCGCCACGACCAGCGAGGCCGTGCCCGCACGCGTGCGCGCGATCCCCGAGATGAAGAGGATCTGGTAGATGCAGTGTCCCAGCACGCCGAGCAGCATCAGGCGCCAGCGGTCGGATGCCGTCACCCGCGACCCCGGCCGCCAGGCCGCGAGGGAGAGCAGCACGATGCACCCGAGCGTCATGCGCAGCGCATTGTAGGCGAGCGGTTCCATCACCTGCGTCCCGTACTTCACGACCGAGAAGTTCACGCCCCAGATCACCGACATGAGCACGAGGCTCAGCTCGGTCATGACCGAGATGCGGCGATGGTGCGGGAGGGGATGTTCGGCGGTCGGCACCTGTGAAAACTAACAGCCGGTGGAGGGCGAAGGACCGCCGGAGACGCTATGTTCTCCCGATGCATGTCTCATTCGCCCTCTTCGCCGACGCCGCGAACATCTCGCAGGAAGGCAAGCTCAACATCCTCGGCGTGTTCGACGCGCTGCAGGTGGCCGCGGTCCCCGCCGTGCACCCGCGCGCGACGATGATCGTCCGCCTCAAGGCCCTGCCCGACGACATCGGCCGGCACACGCTCGCGTTCGGCTGGTTCGGTCCCAACGGCGACGAGATCTGGTCCTCCTCGGGTGAGCTCGAGGTGGGAACGCCACCGCCCGGCGCGACCGAACTCGACGTGCCGGTCATCGCCGCGATCGACCTGCCGATCCAGGAGGCGGGGACGCACGTCATGCGCGTGGTGCTCGACGGCGACCTCTGCGCCGAGCTGTTGTTGCACGTGCGCTCGGGTGCGGTGGCGCTTCCCGCGATGGGCGGGATGGTCTCCTAGCGGGCGCTGGACGGCGGGCGCTGGTCTTCGGGCGCTAGTCGGCCAGACCCGGGACGCCGTCGCGGCCACGGGCGAGACGCACCGCACGCTCGATCGCTTCCTCGAGGGCGGCGACCACGAGCATCTCGGCCTGCACGAGCGGCGCACGGGGCCCTTCCATGGGCGAGAGCGCGAAGACGATGTCGCCGTCGAAACTCGACCCTGCCGGCGTGATGCGGCGGTGATAGGCCGCGGCGGCCGCACGCGCGATCTGCTGGAGTTCCACGCGCGAGAAGGCCGCGTCGACGGCGACGACGGCGAGTGTCGTGTTGGGGGCGGTGGACCGCGCGGCGGCCGCGCCGAAGGTGCGCTCCGGGCCGCCGGCGGCGAGGACCCGCATCGTGTCGGCGAACGTCCCGTCGGGCGTCCGCGCCCCCGCGATGATGCGTCCGCCGGCGTCGCGCACGTCGCCGAAGGCGTTCACCGCGACCAGCGCCGCGGCGGCGCAGCCGTCGGCCTCGCGCACGGCGAGGCCGAAGCCGCCCTTCATGGCGCCGTCCTTGCCCAGCACCTTGCCCACGGTGAGGCCCGTCCCGGCGCCCACCGCGCCCTCGGCGATCACGTCGGAGGTCGCGGACTCACAGGCGGCCTCGGCCATCGCCGCGGTGGGGCGCGCGTCGAATCGACCACAGGGGCCGAGGTCGAAGAGCACCGCCGCGGGCACGATCGGCACCACGCCGCCACCGACCGGGAAGCCGCGACCGTGCGCTTCCATCCAGCGCATCACGCCGGCCGCCGCATCGAGGCCGTAGGCCGAGCCGCCGGCGAGCAGGATCGCGTCGACGCGCTCGACGAGATGCCCGGGCTCGAGCAGCGCGAGTTCACGCGAGCCGGTCGCGCGCCCGATCACCGCGACCGCGGCACGGTGCGGCGCACTGATGCCGCGGACGACCGTGCAGCCGGTGCCGCCGGGGATGTCGCTGGCATGGCCGACCGCGAGGCCGAAGCGCGCGAGCGAGGTCACTGGGCGCCCTTGGCGACCTCGTCCACGCACTTGGCGCAGAGCACCACGCCGCGCATCGAACAGACCTGGCAGATGAAGGTGCCGCAGCGCTCGCAGGGATACCCCTCCGACGCGCGCTCCTCCTTGCCACAGGACCGGCAGACCATCGAATCACGTTCACTCATGACTCCTCCCTGGGACGGCATGGCGCGGCGAGACACTCACCGCGGCTTGTCCGGCAGATCGTACTGGCGGATCTTCTTGATGAGCGTCGCGCGCGATATGCCCAGTTCGCGCGCAGCGTAGGTGCGGTTGTGCGCGTGCGCGCGGAGCGTGCGATCGATGTGCGCGCGCTCCACATCGGCGAGCGAATGCGGTTCGTGATGCGTCACCGAGCCACCGGTCGCGCCCTGGACCTCGCGCGGCAGGTGCGTCACGTCGAGCGCGGCGAGGCCGCGGGCGACGAGCATCGCCCGCTCGAGCACGTTGCGCAGCTCGCGGATGTTCCCCGGCCAGTCGTACCGCAGCAACGCATCGAGCGCCTCGTCCGTGATCGCGCCCGGCGCGCCGGGCAGCGACGCCGCGAGCGTGTTCTGCACGCCCGCGATGAGTTCGACGAGATCCTCGCGGGCCCGTGCCCGCAGCGGCGGCAGCTGGATCGGCATGACCGCGAGCCGGTAGTACAGGTCCTCGCGGAACCGGCCGGCGGCGACCTCGCCACCCAGGTCGCGGGACGACGCCGCGATCACGCGCACGTTCGGCGTGATCTCCTCCGTCCCTCCCACCCGGCGGAACCCCTTCCCCTCGAGCACCCGCACGAGCTTGGGCTGGAGCGCGAGGTCGAGGTCGCCGATCTCGTCGAGGAAGAGGGTGCCGCCGTCGGCGACCTCGAACGCACCGAGCGTCAGGCGGGAACCGGTCGCGTTCCCCTCCACGCCGAAGAGTTCGGAGTCGAGCGACTCGGGGCGGAGCGTCGCGCAGTTGACCTCGACGAACGGCCGCTCCGCTCTCGGGCTCTGCGCGTGGATCAGCTCGGCCGTGCGTCCCTTGCCGGCACCGCTCTCCCCGAGCACGAGCGCGGTCGTGCGATCGCTGGCCGCGAGCAACTGCACCTGGGCCTGCAGTTCGCGCATCGCCGCCGAGCTGCCGAAGATCTCGCCCGGGCCGTCGCCGCGCCTGCTCGTGAGCCAGCGGCTGAGCCGGCGGAGCTGCGCCTTCTCGAGACCACGCTCCGCCGCGGCCGAGAGATGGCTCAGGTCGACGGGCTTGGTGAGGAAGTTCTCGGCGCCGCGATGCAGCGCGTCGACCGCCATCGGGACGTCCCCGTACGCGGTGACCATGATGACCACCGGATGGTCGTCGCGGATCGCATCGAGGACGTCGAATCCGGTCATGTCGGGCAGCCGGACGTCGAGCAGAACGAGATCGGGCCGCAACCGGCGATAGGCGTCGATGCCTTCCTCACCCGTGTGCGCCTCGGTGACCTGATGGGCGCCGTCGTGCCGGAAGAACATGGCGAACGCCGTGGCGATCGCGACCTCGTCGTCGATGATCAGGATGCTGGCCATGCGCTCAGACGGGGACCGTCACGGGTGGGGAGACGACCGGGAGGATGACCTCGAAGAGCGCCCCTGCTCCCATGTCCGATTGCACGCGGACCGTCCCGTCGTGCCCCCGGACGATGCCGTCGGAGATCGAGAGGCCGAGGCCCGTCCCGATGCCGCGCGGCTTGGTCGTGTAGAATGGATTGAAGATGTGCGGGAGATGCTCCGGCGCAATGCCGGGTCCCGAATCACGGACGCCCACCACGATGCTCTCGCCCTCGCGGCGCGAGCTCACGGTGATCCGTCTCGTCCCCTCGACGCCGGCGAGCGCCTGCTCCGCGTTCGCGATCAGGTTGAGGAAGACCTGCTGCAGCTGCCCGGCGTCGGCCCAGGTCACCGGCAGGGCCGGATCGAGATCGACCTCGAGGATGACCCCACCTTCGCGAAGCGCGATCCGACGGAGGTCGGCGGTCTGCGCCAGCAGGAGATTCACGTCCGTCCGCGAGCGCTCGGTCGGCGTCTGACGCGCGAACGTGAGGAGCGAATCGACGATGCGCGCGGCACGCTTGGCCTCCGCCACGATCGTCGTCGCCGCCTGCCGCGCACCATCGTCGGGCAGGCCACGGGCGAGCAGGATCTGCGCGAACGCGAGGATGCCCGTGAGCGGCGTGTTGATCTCGTGCGCGACCCCGCCCACCACCTCGCCGAGGGCCGCGAGCTTCTCGCGCCGCACCACTTCCTGCACCAAGCGGTGCTCATCGGTCACGTCGCGGACCACGGCGAGCACGCCGACCACCCGGTTGTGCTCGACGATCGGTGCGGCACGCACGGTGGCGATGCCGCCGCGACCGTCGCGCCGCGTGAAGCGCAACTCGCGATAGGGGCGCTGACCGGAGAGCGCCGCGGCGAAAGCCTGCCACATGCCCGTGCGCTCGGACGGGTCGAGGAAGTCGATGAAGTGCCGGCCGATCATCTGCTGGCGGGTGCGGCCCGTCACCTCCTCGAGTGCCCGATTGACGGTGGTGAGCACCCCGCTCTCGTCCATCGTGGCGATCGCGTCCTCGGCGATCTCGAAGAGCCGCGTATAGCGCGCCTCGGCACGTTCCAACGCCTCCGCCTGCGCCCGCTCGTCGGTCACGTCGCGGGCCACGCAGAGCGCGCCGGTCACGACACCGACGTCATGGGCCGGCGAGACGGCCACCGAGAGGAGGCGGCGCGAGCCGTCGGTGCGGAGCGCCGAGCACTCGAACCGACGGGGTTCACCGGCGAGCACGCGGCGGACCTCCTCTTCCACGCGCACCTGATCCGGCGTGTCCACGTACACCAGGGCCGTGCGCCCGACCAGCTCCTCCGGTGCCGCGCCGACCAGCGCGTGCGTGGCGGGATTGGCCATGAGCAGCATGCCGCTGGCGTCTATCACGAAGATCGCGTCCGATGCGCCTTCCACGAGCGAGCGCAGCGCCGCCGAGCGCAACAGCACCGCGGGCCGCTCGCCGGAGTCACGTCGCACGCGCACCGCCTCCTCGGCGCCATGCATGCTAGAACCGCCAGGCCCGGAACAGGTCGAAGCCGAACTGCTGCGGCGTGGGGACGAAGCCGCGGGCGTTGACGCTCTGCGAGCAGAGGACGGCGCTCGTGGGCGGCTCGACGCCCGCCGACAGGGTCAGTCCGCGCTGCAGGAGGTAGTCGATCTTCACCCCGATCGAGTTCGCGAAGGCGCTCGCCGAACCGCTGTTGCCGCCCTGCACGAGTTGACCCACCTGGCAGAGCCCGGCGTCGAGTCGCACGAACGCGCGGTCGCCGATCTGCTTGCCGCAGTTGAAGCGCGTGCCCTCCAGGACGGCGGCCGTGCTCCCGCGGATCCCCTGCCCGCCTTCCTCGATCCCGGAGGTGGACAGACGCGCGTCGTCGCAGACCCCGCCGGCCTTGCCGCCGAGGACACTGCCCAGCGAACCGATCAGCACGCGCGCCGCGGTGGAGGTGTAGTTCGTACTGCGCCCGCCGATCTCGAAGCTCGGACCACCGGTCACGAGATAGCTGATGAGGTCGGCGTTCTTCACGCGCGCGGAGTCGGGCGTGGAGAGCACCGCCGTCGGCTCGAGCAGCGTGCCGCCGATGTTCACGCGCACGCGCACGTCGGGCTGCGAACCCTGCTTGCTGTACTGGCGCACGGTGTGGAGCGCACCGATGTCGAGCGACGGATTGAAGACGTAGTCGGCGTCACCGAACCACCGGATCTCGCCGCGCTCCACCTCGAAGGTGCGCTGCACCGGTCCGAGGTCGAGGCGGTAGGTGCCACGCACCGTCTGGAGCGCGCCCGTGAGGGCGATCTGCGCGTCGCCGCCGGCACGGGCGTCCTGTGCACGGGTGATCGAGACCTGGCCGCCGAGATTGATGTTCGCTTCCGCCGAGCGCAGCCAGACGTCGCGTCCCATCCGGATCGGCACGTTGCGCACGGTGAGGTTCTGCACGAACACCGGCGGCGCCCGCGGAGCGTACCGGCGGTCGAGGAGGCGCGAGGTGTCGATGACGCCGAAGCGGTCGAACTCGGCGAGCGAGATCACGCTCTTGGTGGCGATCTCGGGGATGCTGATGATCGCGCGGTCGGCGGTGAGGCCGCCCCGCAACGTCGCCGCGCTCAGCGTGCCGTTGATCCGCAGGCTGTCGGAGACGTCGATGTCGGCGACGTTGCGCACGTTGTAGACGTGGAACGCGTTGGCACGCGCGGTCAGGTCGAATCCGGGATCGTCGAGGTCGCGCAACGTCATCCAGCCGGAGATCGACCCGCGACCGTCGCGCCCCTCCACGCTCGACGTGGCCGAGAGCCGGCGGATCGCGAGACTGTCGCCGATCAGCCCGATGTCGGCGGTGATGTTGCGCCACCGCACGTCACCGAGCGGCGCGACCATGAGGTCGCCGTTGCGGACCAGCAGGCCGCCGTCGAACCGCGGATCGCGCCAGGTGCCGCTCAGGTCGAGGTTGAGCGCGAAGTTCCCGGGGTCTCCGCTCCCGCGCTTGGTGAACGACTCGAGGATGCGCAGGCTCACCGTGTCGGCACGCACGGTCGCGCTGACCGGCTGGTCCTCGAGCATCCCCGGTCCGGCGCCGTCGAGGCGCAGCGCGAGCGGGAGCGTCCCCTGGGCGCGCATCATCGGGCGGGCCGGCGAACCCAACGCGGCCGTGAAGCGCAGTGCGTCGGCCGCCGCGGTCGCGGTGAAGTCGAGCGTGTCGAGGCGCACACCGGCGACCAGGCCGTCCCGCAGCGACGCCTGCGCGTCGAGCGTCGGCACGGCGCGCGTGCCCTGCAGCCGGCCGTCCAGGTCGATGCGCCCCTCCTGCGTCCCGGCGACCTGGAGGAGCTCGGCGAGGTCCGCCACCGGGAGCCGGCGTGCACGGAACGAGAGGTCGATCGCCCCGTCGCGCGGCACGGCGCCGGCGATCCGGAAGAGCGACGAGTCGCGCCCGCCGATCTGGAACGAGTCCACGAAGAAGCCCTGCGGTCCGCTCGTGAACGCCGCCGGCCACCCGAGCGACCACCGCTGCTCGCGCGTGCGCAGGAGCAGCGAGTCGAGGAGCACGCGGGTCGTGTCGGCCGACCGTGCGACCGTGGCGCGCGCTTCCGCGCGCGTGCCGTTCGCGCCGGCGAGGTCGAAGCCGATCACGCTTCTCCCGGTGCCGTCGAGCATCGCGCGCATGAAGGCGCGGTCGATCACGAATCCCCCGGCCCGCATCGTATCGGCGGCGATCGTCAGCGACCCCTTCGGCGCGTCCGGCAGTCCGGTGAGTTCGGCATCGCCGGTGAGGAGTCGTGCGCTCGTGGCACCGCTGCGCAGCCCCGCCCCGTCGAGCGTGGCGTCGAAGGCGAAGTCGCGCACCCACCCCTTGGCGATGCCGTCGAGCCGCAGCGCGCCGGCGAGCGAATCGGTGGCGTTCGACGCGAGCCAGCGACGGAACCCGCCGAGCGAATCGGCGCGGGCCCGCACCGTGATCGAGTCGGTGCGACCCGCATGCAGTCCGATCGCACCCGCCGCGTCGAGCTCGACCGCGGTCGTCTCGAGGTGCAGGGTGTCGACGTGCGCCTTGCCGTCGCCGAACCGCATCCGCGCGTCGCCGGCGAAGATCCGGACCCCCGAGAGCGTCGAGCGGTCGACGACCGCCGATGCGGTCCCCTCGAGATCGGCGAGCGAGTCGCCCCGCAGGTCGGCGAGGAACCGCGCGGTGAGCTCGCCGCTCGGAAGCGTGAGGTCGTTGAACGCGACCTGGGGATCGAATTGCGTGATGCGGCCCTCTCCGGTGAGCCGGTAACGCGACGCTTCGGCGTCGATGCGGACGTCGGCCTCCATGCGCCCCGCCTCGCTCGAGAGGTCGGTGACGACGAGCAGGTCATGCAGCGTGCCCGTGACCTTGAGCGGTCCGGAGAACTCGCCCCGCAAGGGGACCGCCGGGAAGGATTTGGCCAGCGTCGTCATCGAGAGCGGCTGCGCCTCGAATGCGACGTCGTAGGCCATCTCGATCTCCCCCGACGTCAGACGGCCGCTGCCGGTGAAGCGCGACTCGGGCAGATCACCGTCACGATGCGTGAGGTCGGCGCCCGTGAAACGCACGTCGAGCCATGAGGAGTCGAGCACGGCGACGCCCGCCATCTTCCCCGCGAGGCGCGGGAAGTCCGGATTGAGCGCCTGCGGCGTGCGCAGGTCGAACGAGTCGAGCGCCACCGTGAAACCGCGGAAGGTCGCGTTGGCGGGGACGAGGATGTCGAGTTCGCCGTGCGCCCGTCCCGAGGCGACCGCGCCGGGCACGTTGCCGTCGCGGTAGAACATCCGCAGGTCATCGACCACGAAACGGTTGAGGGGACCGCCGCGTCCCCGCAGGCGGCCGGTGATCTGGCCCGCGAACGGATAGGGGAACGGTCCCTGGTTGAAGCGCTCGATCAGGTCGAAGTCGATCGGCGACGCCTCGAGGTCGACGTCCTTCATGATCGCGACGGGGCCGCCGATCACCCACGTCATCTTGCCGCGCACCCGCGACCTGTGCGCGCGCACGTCCATGCCGCTGATCGCGTACTCGAGGATCGTCGGGCTGCCGTTCGAATTGCGGATGTCGAGCGTCATCCGCCCGTTGCCTTCGGTCGGCAGCGACGGCGCGATCCACGCGACGTCCGCGAGGGCGACCGAATCGCCCTCGACATGCACCTGGTAGTGCGTCATCACCCCGGGCTGGATCCAGACCTTGCCGTTCGCCCGTCCCGACGAGCCGGTGAGCCCGAAGCGTGGCAGGTCGAACCAGATCGAGTCGCCCACCCAGCGCACCGTCCCCCGCACATCGCGGAAGTCGAACGGCGGGTTCGCCTCGGCGGCGTCGAGGCGCGCGATGTCGAAGAAGCGGCCCGCCGAATCGGGATAGGCCAGCCGCAGACGCGGGATGTCGGCGCTGATCCTGCGCCAGCGCAGCGTGCGCATGAACCGGTTCGGGCCGGCGCGGCGCGTCTCGGAGTAGCCGTCGTTGAGAACGGCCCGGATCGCCGAGTCGCGGGCGGCGCCGCGCAGCGAGTCCGCGGGCACCCACGGCTGCGTCGCCGAGTACTCGCCGCCGCGGATCGCGACCTGCTCGAGCACGATGACGCTCGCGAACGACGCCCGCCCCTTGAGGGGCCGCGGCACCGCGGGCTTGGGCCAGATCCGTGCGGTGTTCCAGTCGCCGTTGGGTTCGCGACGCATCGCGACGTGGGGCCGCGTGAGCTCCACCGAGCGGAGGATCACGCGCCCGTCCATCAGGTCGCGCGGATCGAACGTCACGCGGATCGGTCCGGTGGCCGCGAAGAGCGAGTCGCCATCGTCGCGGATCTCGATCGAATCGACCGAGAGGTCGGTGATGAACGATCCGCTGAGCGTACCGAGATGGAAGGTGCCCTTCACCGTCCGCGAGAGCTGCGCCTGGACGACGCGCCGGATGAGATCGCGGCCTCGGCTGCTCTGCGTGGCCGCGGCGAACGCGCCGATCACCGCCGCGCCGATGACGAGCATCAGCAGGGCGCTCACGAGGGCGACGAGGCGGCGGCGTCCCATGGGCTAGAACGCCTGCCCGATCGCGATCGAGGGCCGCAGTCGGCTGAAGAAGCTCGCGCCGCGCGGCGGACGGAACGTGCCCGGGCAGGGGCCGGTCGCCTGCGTGAGGATCGTGCGGCTCGCGTTGGCCGGGTCCACCTGCTTGGTCACGGTCAGCGTGTTCCCCGGACTCACGCAGTACAGGTCACCACCCTCCGTGAGCGGCGCGTCGAAGTAGGCCGCGCCGGCCGGCCGCTCGTACGGATTGTACGCGACGTCGGCGCGCAGGTATCCGATCGGCGTGCGGATCCGCACGCCGAACCCCGGGGTCGCCGCGAGGGTGGTGAACTTCAGGCGATCGGTGCCGGCCCCGCGGTTCCACACCCGCCCGACGTCCACGAACGCCGTCCACTTGAGCAGGTCGGCGAGGAACGGACTCGCGATGCGGAGTTCGACGTTCCCGACCACCATCGCGTTGCCTCCGGTCGGCACGGCACGCTGGCGCGAGGCGTTATCGGACCTGAACCAGACCTGCTGGCCGACCGCGATGGTCCCGGACAGGGGCAGGCCCGTGGCGACCGAGATCGTGTCGTACCGCTCGGGGATGTAGACCGCAGGACCCAGCTCGCTCTGCTGGAATCCGCGGACCGTGCTCGGTCCACCGGCGAAGAGCCGCTCCTGCGCCGGCACGAAGCTGGCGTTCTTGTCGAGCGCGAGCGTGGGGCCGAGCACGCCGCCCACACGCACGCGCATGGCGAGGACGATGTCCGGGCCCAGTGGCCGGTAGATGGTGCCGTCGGCGGTGATGCGCGCGAACTGCACCGCCTGATCGGAGCCCGTGAACCTGGACGCGTAGCGCACGTCGCCGCGCGCGGCGAGCCCGAGCGCCGGATCGGCGGCGTTGTCGGTGCGCTCGTAGCTCGTCGCCGCGCTCAGCACCGCCACGCGCTTGAGTTGCTGGAGTGCCGCGCGATCGGCCTCCTCGCAGACACTGAAGACCGCGCAGAAGAGCGCCGGCTGCGCCTCGGTGCGCCCGAGCTCCACGCTGTAGCCGAGGTTGAGCGAGCGCAGCGGCATGAGACGCGTGAGGCCGAGGCTCGCGCCGATCGGTGCCGTGCGCAGGAAGGCCTTGAACTCCGATCGCCGCTCGGAGTAGAGCGAGAGCGTGGGGACGAAGCTCGCGCGGAGCAGCGAGGGCTGGCTCAGCGTGGCGCTCGCGTAGTAGTTGAGGAACCGGCCGTACGGATCCTCGGTCGCGGTGCGGCTGCAGAGCCGCTCGGCCCCGCCGAGCGGGTCACCCATGCCGATCTTGGAGACGCGCCCGCGCAGCTCCAGCCGCGTCGCCGTCTTGAAGAGGTTCGCCTCGGTGAACTCGCCGGTCGTGCGGAAGCAGTCGAGCGTGCCCCAGCCACCGCCGAGGCGCGCCGACCGGAGCGAGGTCTCGGTGACGTCGATGCCGACCGTGAAGAGCGAGTCGGCGCCGACCGGTGCGGGCTGCACTTCCACCTGGGCGAATGCCTCGCTCTGGTAGAGTGTGCGCTTGGCGCGCTCGAGATCGCGCTCCCGGTAGAGGTCGCCGGGTTGGAGTCCCGCGAGCCGGCGCACGGCGGCCTCCGTCACCTCGGGTGCGCGCCCGTCGCGCCCGGTGCGCGTGAGATCGATCCGCCCGATGCGGCGTCGCGGCCCCGGCAGGACGGAGAAGACGACCGTCGCCGAGCGCGCGGTGGTGCGCAGGTCGTAGCCGAGGAAGGCCTCGGCGTCCGGATAGCCGCCGTCGCGCAGGCGCCGCGTGATCGTGTCCTTCGTGGCGCGGTTCGCATACCGGTCGAACCGGCCACCCACGCGCGCCGGCAGCCCACTGATGATCCTGGCGCGCTCGGGTACGGCGTCGAGTCCCTCGAAGCGCACGGTGTCGACCACCACCGGCGAACCCTCGGTGATGTCGAACCGGACGGCGACCCGGTTCACCCCAACGCGGGTCACGACGGTGTCGACCGTCGCGTCGGTGAAGCCGTGGTTGCGGTACCAGAACGTGAGGCGCAACACGTCGAGCGGGAACTCGCGCTGGTCGAGGCAGTGCCTGGTGCCGATCACGCGCAGGACGCGTCGCGCCCAGGTCGAGGGCGTCGTGACGATCCCGGCGGTGAGCGTGGCGTCGTTGAACGCCCGGTTGCCCGAGAAGGTGAGCGAACGCACCTCCACGTCGCCGCGTTCGCATCGGGTCTCCTGCGCGCCGAGGGCGGACGCCGCCGAGAGCAGCAGCGCCAGTCCCGCCAGACCGGAACGGCGCCGGATCATCGCGTCAGTCGTCCTTCTGCCCGAAGACGGCGAGGTTGGAGGAGTGCCCCGGATTGACCTTCTTGTCGGGATACACCCAGTGTACGGCCTGGTTCACGGCGACGCACGCCTCGGCGAACCCGGTCGCGATGAGCTTGAGCTTGCCGGGATAGGTGTTCACGTCGCCGCAGGCCCAGATACCCGGCCGTCCCGTCTCCATCGTCTGCGTCACGTGGATCTCGTCCTTCTCCACCTGCAATCCCCAGGTGAGGAGCGCGCCCATGTCGCTCACGAAGCCGAGCATCGGGAGCACCACGTCGCACGGGATGCGCTTGGTGGTCTTCGCCTTGATGTCCTTGAGCTCGATCGCGGCGATGCGCCCGTCCTCGGCGATCACGTCGGCGAGCTCGTGGAAGGTGTGGACCGCGCTGCGGCCCGCCGCCGCGGAGGCCATGACCGCGTCGACCGTCGCCTGATGCGCGCGGAATCGGTCGCTGCGGTGCACGAGCGTGATCGACCGGGAGACGCCCTCCAGCTGGTGCGCCCAGTCGAAGGCCGAGTCGCCGCCCCCGATGATCGTCACGTGCTGTCCGGCGAACTGCTTGGGTTCGAGCACGACGTCGTGGATCCCCTTCCCGTACCAGGGCTCGGCGCAGGCCTGCGGCAACCGGCGCGGCGAGAAGGCGCCGATCCCCGCGGCGATGATCACCGCGCGCGACGGGAAGCGGTCGGTCTCGGTGACCAGCGTGAACACCCCGTCGGCCTCCTCGAGCCCGACCACGCGCTGCCCCAGGTGGATCGGCTGGCCGAACTGTCCCGCCTGCTGGGTGAGCGACTGCACGAGGTCCTTCGCGAGGACCCGCGGGTACCCCGCCACGTCGAAGATCAGCTTCTCGGGGTAGAGAGCGGCGAGTTGGCCTCCGGGCTGCGGCAGGGCGTCGAGGATTTGCGCTGTGGCCCCGCGCATGCCAGCGTAGAACAGCGCGAAGAGCCCGGCCGGGCCCGCGCCGATGATCGACAGGTCGCGGATTTCGTGGGTTGCCATCTTATTAAGTTCGCCGCCTGACGCCGCCCGGACAACGGGCATTCCACCTCAGATACGAGCCGCATGTCCGTCGACCAGGAACTCCGTGTCTCCAGCAGCTTCCGCCTCGTCCGCGAGGTGGCACGCGGCGGCATGGCCACCGTGTACGAGGCCGAACAGATGGGGGTCGCGGGATTCAGCAAGCGGATGGCCGTGAAGATCATCCACGAGCGCTTCGTCAGGCACTCCGAATGGCGCCAGCTGTTCATCGACGAGGCCAAGCTCTCCGCCAATCTGGTCCACGGCAACATCGTCCAGATCTACCAGCTCGGGGAGTCGGACGGCTCGCTCTTCATCGCGATGGAGCTGATCAAGGGCCTGACGCTGCGCACCCTGATCAACGCGCACCGGGCGCAGCGCATCCCCATGCCCACCGACGTCGCCGCCTACTGCGCCAGCCGCATCTGCCGCGCGCTCGACTTCGCCCACCACTTCATCGACGACGCCGGGGTGCGGCTCGACATCGTCCACCGCGATGTGTCGCCGGGCAACGTGATGCTCACGTGGGACGGGCACGTGAAGCTCACCGACTTCGGGATCGCCAAGGCGCGCACGATGGTCGACCCGGCCGCGACGCGACCGCTCCTGCTGGGGAAGAAGCACTACATGAGCCCCGAGCAGCTGATGGGCTCCGAGGTCGATGCCCGCACCGACGTCTTCGCGATGGGCGTCGTGCTCTTCGAGCTCTTCGCCCTGCGCTCGCTCTTCACCGAGGACGAGACCATGGCCGCGATCGACGAGGTGGTGCTCGGGCCGAGCCCCGACCTCTCGATGCGGCTGCCCGACGCCGACCCCAAGATCCAGGCACTGATCGCGCAGGCGATCGAGAAGCGCCCCGAGGACCGCCCCTCGGCGGCCGTGCTCGGCCGCGCCCTCGACGCCTGGTGCGCCGACCGCGGAACGCCCGGCTCACCCGAGCGACTGCAGGCGCATCTCGCGGGCCTCTTCCCCGACAGCTTCCAGCCGTCGACCCGCGCGACCCAGGGCATCCGCCTCTGACGCGAACGCCCGGACGACCCAGGCGCTCACCCCTTAGATTCCCCGCATGACGATGAAGATCTACACCAAGACCGGCGACGAGGGTGACACCGGCCTCTTCGGCGGCGGGCGCGTCCCGAAGGACCACCCGCGCGTCTCCGCGTACGGCGACGTCGACGAACTCAACGCCGTGATCGGCATGGCCCGTTCGGTCGAGATGATGCCGCGCATCGACGAGGTCCTCGCGCCGGTGCAGCGCGACCTCTTCGCGCTCGGCGCGCTGCTCGCGACGCCGGACCTCGAGAAGATGAAGGAGCAGCTGAGCAAGGCCCGAATCTCCGACGCGCGCATCGCGCAGATGGAGCAGGCGATCGACGACGGCGAGGCCGAGCTCGAGCCGCTCAAGGCCTTCATCCTCCCCGGCGGGACGCCCAAGGCCGCGGCCCTGCACGTCGCACGCACGGTCTGCCGGCGCGCCGAGCGCGCGGTGATCCACCTCCAGCGCGAGGCGGAGATCCCGCAGATCGTGATCGTGTACCTCAACCGGCTCTCGGACCTGCTCTTCGTGCTCGCCCGGGTCGCCAACCGGCGTGCCGGAGCCGGTGAGGTGACCTGGTAGCGTGCCTCAGTCGCTGACGCTCCACGGCGCGACGATCGAGATCGTGCCCGGCGCGCTCGACTCGCTCGGCGCGCGCGTGGCCGAGCGCGCACCGGGGCATCGCGTCGCGATCATCGCCGATCAGTCGGTCGCGGCCCTGTACGGCACGAGAGCGCGGGCCGCGTTCGGCCCCGCGGACCCGGCGACGCTGCTGCTTACCTTCCCCGCGGGGGAGCGGCACAAGACGCGCCAGACCTGGGGCACACTGAGCGACCAGCTCGTCGCGGCGGGCTGCGGGCGCGACACCGTGATCGTCGCGCTGGGCGGCGGCGTCACCGGCGACCTCGCGGGCTTCGTGGCGGCGACCTACCTGCGCGGCGTGCCGTTCATCCAGGTGCCGACGACGCTGCTTGCCATGATCGACGCCTCGATCGGCGGCAAGACCGGCGTCGATACGCCCGCCGGCAAGAACCTGATCGGCGCGTTCCATCACCCCACGCTCGTCGTCGCCGATCCGCGGCTCCTCACCACGCTGCCACCGCACGAGATGCGCTTCGGCCTGGCCGAGGCGATCAAGCACGGCGTGATCGCCGACGCGTCCTACTTCTCGTGGATCGCCGCGGGACTCCGCCAGATCCTCGACACCGACGCGCCCGACGAGGCCACGCAGATGCACCTCGTGCGCCGCTCGATCGAGATCAAGGTGCAGGTCGTGCGGCAGGACGAACGGGAGAGCGGCCTGCGCAAGGTGCTCAACTTCGGCCACACCATCGGTCATGCGATCGAACAGGTGACCGGGTACGGCGTCGCGCACGGCGAGGCGGTCGCCATCGGGATGGTGGCCGAGGCCCTCCTCGCCGAGCGGCTGCATCTCGCCGAGCGCGGACTCGCCGACGCGATCGCCACCGTCTGCGATGCGGCGGGGCTGCCCGTCCGGTTGCCCGACGGCGTGAGCCCCGCGGAAGTCGTCACCGCGACGCGCAGCGACAAGAAGTCGCGCGGCGGACAGGTCGAGTTCGCCCTGCCCCGTGCGCTCGGCGAGATGGCGGGAAGCGAGACGAAGTACGGGGTGCGGGTGAATGACGCCGAGACACTGCGAGCACTCGAACATTTGTGAGGGACCCTAACCCGTTGCCCACCAACGGGATGGCGCATTGACGGCAGGACGCTGTCGCCTTGGCACATTTCTTGGCTGTTGACCGGACTCGGCCACCGCGTATAGGCTTGGCTTCCCGGGCAGTCCGAGCCGGATCGAGCGTCCCCGAATGCGTCCAGTGTGATGTTGGTCACAACATCACCTCCCTTCACACGCGGTTATGGGGTTGGGTATGCAGCACGCGACCGAGACGAGATCAAAGGGCTACTTCCGTTCCTCACCCTCTTCCGCGTTCGACCAGTACCTCTCGGACATCCAGAAGCTCCCGCTGATCACCGACGTCAATGAAGAACGACGTCTGGCACGACTGGCCCAGAAGGGCGACGAAGCGGCCGCCGAGCGGCTCGTCACGGCGAACCTCCGGTTCGTGATCAGCTACGTGAAGAAGTACCAGGGCCATGGCCTCGACCTCTCCGAGCTCGTCGCCATCGGCAACGAAGGACTGCTCAAGGCGGTCCGCAAGTTCGATCCCGATCAGGGCGTGAAGTTCATCTCGTACGCCGTGTGGTGGGTGCGCCAGGCGGTCCTCAAGGCGCTCGCCGAGCAGACCCGCTCGGTCCGCATCCCGCTCAACCAGAACTCCCAGCTGATCCGCCTCTCGCGCGCCGAGACGGTGCTGGCCCAGGTCCTCAAGCGCGACCCGACCGACTCCGAGATCGGACGCCTGCTCGATGAGACCCCCGAGCAGGTCCGCGTGGCCAAGCAGATGTCCTCCACCGAGCTCTCGCTCGACGCACCGGTGGATCGTTCCGATCGTGAAGCGTGCACGCTCGGCGAGCGCTTCGCCGGCGGCGACGGCGTGGAGATCGAGGAACGGACCGACTTCAAGCTCATGCGCGAGTGCATCGACCGCGTGTTCCGCCATTACCTCACGCCGCGCGAGCGCAAGATCCTCAACCTGTACTACGGTCTCGACGAAGGGGCCGAGGCGATGACGCTCGAGAAGATCGGCGCGCTCATGGGCGTGACCCGCGAGCGCATCCGGCAGATCCGCGAGCGCGCATTCGACAAGCTCCGCACGTCGCCCGAGGGTCGTTCCCTCGCCGGCTTCTGGGCGGTCACCTGATCGCAGGGTGAATGGATCGTCGTCGCGTGCCCGGTGATCACGCGGCGTCATCGAAGGGGGTCCGGATGCGAATCCGGGCCCCCTTCGTATAGCTTCCCGTCGTGACCTCCCTCGCCGCGGAGCTCGGCCGCATCGTCGGGGACGCGCATGTGATCGCACGCGCGACCCAGCTGCTCGTGTACCGCTCCGACGCGCTCCCGGGACTGCAGCGTGCACCCGCGCTCGCCGTCTTCCCCGGCACGCGGGACGAACTCGTCGCCGTGGTGCGCGCGCTGGCCGCGGCCGGAGCGCCGTTCGTGGCGCGTGGCGCCGGCACCGGACTCTCGGGTGGCGCGCTCGCCGAAGGGATCACGCTGCTCGGCCTGCATCGACTCAAGCGGATCCTCGCGCTCGATCCGATCGGCCGCACGGCGACGGTGGAGCCCGGCGTGGTGAATGCGACGCTCACGCGCGCGGCCGCACCGCATGGACTGCACTACGCCCCCGACCCCTCGTCGCAGACGGCCTGCACGATCGGCGGGAACATCGCCGAGAACGCCGGTGGACCGCACTGCCTCAAGTACGGGGTCACGCTCGACCATGCGGTGCGTGCGACGGTGGTGCTGCCGGGCGGTGAGGTGGTCACGCTCGACCGCGGCGACGCGGACCGGGGCGACGGCAGCGGCGGTGGCTACGACCTGCTCGGGGCGTTCATCGGGAGCGAGGGCTGCTTCGGCGTCGTCGTGGACGTGACGGTGCGTCTCACGCCCGATCCCGAGCGCGTGATCACGCTGCTCGCGGACTTCATGCGCGTGCGCGACGCGGCCGACGCGACCTCGCGGATCATCGCCGCCGGGGTCCTCCCCGCGGCGCTCGAGCTCATGGACCAGCCGACCATCGAGGCAGTGGAATCGAGCGTCTATGCGGCGGGGTATCCGCGCGATGCGGCGGCGGTGCTGCTCATCGAGGTCGATGGGGCCGCCGCCGGACTCGAGGACGATGCACGCGAGGTGGAGCGGCTCTGCCGTGCGGCGGGGGCGCGCGGCGTGCGTGTCGCGCACGACGCCTCCGAACGGGCGCGCCTCTGGCAGGGGCGCAAGAAGGCCTTCGGCGCCATGGGGCGCGTGGCACCGCATCTCGTGGTGCAGGACGCCGTTGTGCCGCGCTCGCAGCTGGCCGAGCTGCTCGACGACATCGCGGCGATCGGCGCGCAGCACGGCGTGCGCATCTGCAACGTCTTCCACGCCGGCGACGGCAACCTCCACCCCAACATCCCGTACGACGCGCACGACGCCGGCGAATCGGCGCGCGTGCACGCGGCCATGACGGAGATCATGACGCGGTGCATCGAGGCGGGGGGCACGATCACCGGCGAGCATGGCGTGGGGCTCGACAAGCTGCCGTACATGGAACAGCTCTTCACGCCCGACACGCTCGATGCGATGTGCTCCCTGCGCGCGGTGTTCGATCCCGATCGGCGCGCGAATCCCGGCAAGGTGGTGCCGGTGCGGGCCTGCCGTGAATGGCATGCCGCGGTCGCCGCACGGCCTGCGACGCACGACGGCGGGGGAGCATGAGCGCTCTCCTTCGTGACGCGCCCGCGACCGCCGCTCAGGCGGCGACGATCATCCGGGATGCCGCCGCCGCGGATCGCGTGCTGCGACTCGTCGGGGCCGGTACCTGGCTCGACGCGGGGCATCCGGTGCGGGCCCATGCCGAGCTCTCCACGGAACAGCTCGCCGGCATCACGTCCTACCGTCCCGAGGACCTCACGCTCTCGGCGGGTGCGGGGACCACGCTCGCGGAACTCGATGCCGCGACGCGCGTGCACGGTCAGTGGTGCCCCCTGCTCCCGTGGGGGGATGATCGCGGCACGATCGGCGCGACGATCGCCACCGCGACGAGCGGCCCGTTCGCCGAGCGGCTCGGGCGACCGCGCGAACTCGTGCTCGGGCTCGAGTGCGTCGACGGCACCGGGCGCATCGTCGCGGCGGGCGGACGGGTGGTGAAGAACGTCGCCGGATTCGACCTCACGCGCGCGGTCACGGGGTCGTGGGGAACACTGGGACTCATCACGCAGGTCCATCTGCGCCTGCGCGCGCGGCCGGTGGTCGACGAGTCCTGGGCGGTCGACGTGCCCGCGTCCGCCGTGGCGGCGATCGAGGCGTTCGCACGCGGACCGTTCGCGCCGCTGGCCTGCGTGATGATGGGCACCGACGGTCCGCACCCGGAGGCGCCCGAGGACGGCCATTGGATGGTACGACTCGGCGGGAACGAGGCGAACCTGGCCGCGGCGCGTGCCGCGTTGCGCGCGATCGGGACGCTCCGACCGCTCGCGTCCGAAGCATGGGACGAACTGCGCATCGCGCGCGCGCCGGTGGAGCGGGCGCTGCGCTGGCGCTGGGACCCGCTCTCGCGGCGCCTGCGCGAACGCTTCGACCCGGCACAGGTGCTCAATCGCGGACTGCTCGGGGAGGTCGCGTGAGCACGCACGACCTCGTCCCGCTCGAACGGGCCCGCGCCGGACTCGATGCGTGCGTGCACTGCGGTTTCTGTCTCCCCGCCTGCCCCACCTACCTCGCCCTCGAGGACGAGAACGACTCGCCGCGCGGCCGACTGCTGCTCATGGGTGCGCTGCTCGACGGCAGCGTCCGGCCCGACGATCCCGCGGTGGGCACGCATCTCGACCAATGCCTCGGGTGTCGCGGGTGCGAGACCGCCTGCCCGAGCGGTGTCCCGTACGGCCGGCTGCTCGAGGCCACACGCGAGTCGCTCCTGCCACACCGCCCGCTCCCGTTCGTCGCGCGTGTCGTGCTGGGCGTCTTCGCGAACGAGTGGGCGCTCCGCCCGGCGCTCGCGCTCGCGCGGCTCGCGCGCGCGAGCGGGATCGCGGCCCTGGCCGCACGACTGCTCCCGGCGCGCCTCGCGATGCCGTTCGCGATGCTCGCCTCGACGGCGCGACCGGAGCGCCAAGGCTACGAGCCGCAAGGCGACGGTTCCCGGGGCACGGCGTCGCTGCTCACCGGCTGCGTGATGGAGGGCCTGTTCACCGAGGTGAATCGCGCCACCGAGCGCACGCTCACGGTGAACGGCTGGACGATGCGCACGACCGACGGCCAGCGCTGCTGCGGCGCGCTCCACGCGCACGCCGGCGACGCGGACACCGCACGCGCACTCGCCCGCGAGAACATCGCCGCGTTCGAGCGCAGCGGCGCCGACGTGGTCGTGCTCAACTCCGCCGGCTGCGGCGCCATGTGCCGCGAGTACGGGCACCTGCTCGCGGACGACCGGGCCTGGGCCGTCCGGGCGAGCGCATTCAGCGACAGGGTGCGGGATGTGCACCAGCTCCTCGCGAGCGCGGGGCCGGTCATGCTCCCCGTCCCCGCCCATGCGCGCGACGTCGCGGCAGGCGCGATCCGCGTCGCGTACGACGCGCCCTGTCACCTGCAGCATGCCCAGCGGATCGTCGAACCACCGCTCGCGGTCCTGCACGCCGCGAACGGCGTCAGTCTGGTGCCGCTCGCCGACAGCGACCAGTGCTGCGGCAGCGCCGGCATCTTCAATCTCGTCCTGCCGGAGGTCGCCGAGCGGGTGCTCGCGCCGAAGCTCGTGCGGATCGCCGAGTCGGGGGCCGACGTGGTCGCGACGGGCAATCCCGGGTGCCTGATGCAGATCGGCGGAGGGCTCCGGCTCTCCGGGAGCGAGGTGCAGGTCCGGCACCCGGTCGAACTGCTCGACGAGAGCTACGCCCGGGCGCAGCGGCCCGGTTAGGATTCCCCGTATGGATGTCCCGGTCCTGCTCATCGAGTTCGAAGGTGTCGTCGCCGACACCGCGGCAGCGCGGCGCGGCGCGCTCGTGGAGTCGCTCGCCGTGGAGGGGATCACGGTGGACGAACGACTCTTCGCGCTCGCCGCCGGGTATCCGACCGAGGACGCGGTGCGCCGCATCCGTCGTGCCGCCGGTGCTCCCGACGATGAGACGATGGTCGAGCTCGGGCGCCTGCGCGCCGAACGCGCGTTCGCCGCGCGCGCGGGCAAGGGGCTCCCGCTCTCCCGCGATGCCCGTCCGGCGCTCGAGCGGCTCGCATCGCACTGCCGGCTCTCGCTCGTCACGCGCGCATCGCGCCGCGAGGTGGAGTTCATCCTCGGTCTCGCCGGAATGGATGGACTCTTCCGACCGGTCATCGCCGTGGAGGACGTCTCCCCGGCCAAGCCGGCGCGCGAGCCATGGCTCGCGGCACTCGCGCGCGTGGGTCAGCTCTTCCCCGGCCAGCAGATGCGCGCGCTCGCGGTGGAGGACACGGTGGTGGGCCTGCGCGCGGCACGTGCGGCAGGGATCGCCAGCGTGGGAGTCGGACCGCTGCCGGCGCACGAAGCGCTGGAGGGCGATGCGTGGGTCGAATCGCTCGGGGACCTCACGCCCGAACGGGTGCGCGAGCTCACCGGCGTGAGTCCCGGCGGGCGGCGATGAGCGCGGCATTCGTGGTGGAGCGCGGTGACCGGATGCGCATGACCTTCTCCGGCGAGAAGGCCAAGGAAGCGCTCGGCGGACTCGTGACCAACGACGTCGCGGCACTTCGCGCGGGGACGGGGCACCGTGCGGCCGCGCTCACGCCGAAGGGACGCGTGATCGCCCTCTGCCGCGTGTTCGACCGCGGACCCGACCTGCTCGTCGACTGCGATGCCGCGGCGGGCGAGGGGTTCACCGCGATGATCCGGAAGTTCGTGAATCCACGACTCGCGAAGTACGCAGTGGTGACGGAGACGACGGATTGCCTCGGCGTGCACGGCGCCGATGCGTCGATCGCGCTCGCGCGTGCGATCGGTGGCGCAGGGGCCGACGGCACCGCGGAAGCCGATGGCGGTCGCCTCGACGCGCTCGGTGCATTCGACGGTCTCCCCACCGGCGAAGGCGAGTCGTGGTGCTACGTGGTGCGCTCGACGGATCTCGGCGCGCCGGGATTCGATGTCTTCGGCTCACGGGCACGGATCGCCGAACTGCGCGCCGCGCTCGCGGCGGCGGGTACGCGCACCGCCACGCCCGACGAGGTGAGGGTGCTGCGCGTCGAGGCCGGACTCCCCGAGTGGGGCTCCGAGATGGACATCGAGACGATCCCGCAGGAGGCCGTGCTCGACGACCTCGGCGCGATCTCGTTCAACAAGGGCTGCTACACCGGACAGGAGGTCGTCGCGCGGATCCACTTCCGCGGCCACGTGAATCGGCTGCTCCGGTTGCTCACGAGCGATGTGCCGCTCGCCGTCGGCGCACGCGTGGTCGATGCCGCGGGCATTGACGTCGGCGACGTGCGCACGAGTGTGGTGTCGGCGACGCGCGGTGCGCTGGCGATCGCGATGGTGCGCCGCGAGGTCCCGCTCGGCGGTGAGGTCTCGGTCCGCTCGGGATCCACGGAGACTCCTGCCGTGGTCGCGCCGCTCGTCACGACCGGCGTGCCGACCGCCTAGTGATCAGCGCGACGCGCGCGTGGCCGGGCGGAAAAGCAGAACGCGCGATCCCGAGGGACCGCGCGTTCGTCGCTTCCGTGAGGAAGCAGCTTACATCTTCTTCATGCCGGTCGTGTCGGCCTTCGGAGCGGTCATCGCCGACGTATCCGCCTTGGTCGTATCCTTCTTGGTCGTGTCCATCATCATGTCCGCGGCAGGCGCGGCCGTCTCCGTCGCAGGCTTCTCTTCGGCCTTGGGGGCGCAGGCGGCGAACACGAACAGGGACGCGACAAAGGCAATGCGCTTCATTGGGACTCTTCTCCGTAGTGGGGTGGTGCGACGTCACGCGAGTCGTTCGCGGTCTCGGCACAGCGACGGAACTTAAATAGGGAGGCTCGTGCGGTCAATGAGCGTTGGCTCGTTAAGTCGTTACTCTCCAACGGCTTGGGATTAGGAAACGGTTAAGAAGCCGCGGTCCGGCGGCTCGACGTTCGTGCCCGCACCCGGGACGCTGGCCACCCGGGAGAGACAGCGCGATCCATAA
This sequence comes from Gemmatimonadota bacterium, assembly GCA_021413975.1. Lineage (GTDB taxonomy): Bacteria > Gemmatimonadota > Gemmatimonadetes > Gemmatimonadales > Gemmatimonadaceae > Pseudogemmatithrix. The sequence goes on along the minus strand of JAIOPJ010000026.1, from coordinate 15,177 downwards.
CGCCATTCATTGCAACGGGTTACGCGACGCCGTGCAATGCTGTCGCGCCGCATTAGCTTGCACTGGTCCGACTCCACTTCCGCCTGGGACTCGAGCGCATGACCGCCACCGCCTCGACCGCGAACGCGCAGATCATTCGTGGCGCCTGCCCCCACGACTGCCCCGACACCTGCGCCACGCTGGTCACGGTGGAGGACGGGCGCGCGACCCGCATACAAGGTGATCCCGAGCATCCCTTCACGCAGGGCTTCCTCTGCACGAAGGTGAATCGCTATCTCGAGCGCACGTATCACGCCGATCGCGTGCTCACGCCGCTGCGGCGCGTGGGCCCGAAGGGAAGCGGTGCGTTCGTCGAGGCCACCTGGGACGAGGCGCTCGACGCGATCAGCGCGAAGCTCAACGCGATCCGCCACTCCGCCGACGGTCCGCAGGCCATCCTGCCCTACTCGTATGCCGGCACGATGGGCCTGTTGCAGAGCGAGGGCATGGACCGCCGTTTCTTCCACGTCCTCGGCGCATCGTTGCTCGACCGCACGATCTGCGCGACCGCGGGGATGATGGGGATGCGCATGACCGTGGGCGCGAGCATCGGCGCCGACACCGAGGCGGTGCCGCAGAGCGACCTCGTGATCCTCTGGGGCACGAACACGCTCACGAGCAATCCGCACCTGTGGCCCAAGATCCTCGAGGCCAAGGCGAAGGGCGTGAAGGTGATCTGCATCGACCCGATCCGTACCCGCACCGCCGAGCAGTGCGACGAGTGGATCGGCATCCGTCCCGGGACCGACGGGGCGCTCGCGCTCGGGATGATGCACGTGCTCTTCGCCGAGGGGATGCAGGACGACGACTATCTCGCCCGGCATACGCTCGGTGCCGACCAGCTGCGCGAGCGCGTCAAGGCGTATCCGGCGTCACGGGTCGCGGCGATCACCGGCATCGCCGAGGCACGGATCGTGGAGCTCGCGCGCGAGTACGGCCGCGCGAAGGCGGCGTTCCTGCGCCTCAACTACGGACTGCAGCGCCATGGGGGCGGCGCGATGGCGGTGCGCGCGATCGCGTGCCTGCCGGCGGTCACGGGCCACTGGCGGCGCGCCGGCGGCGGCGTGCAGCTCTCGTCGAGCGGCAACTTCGCCTACAACAAGACGGCGCTGCAGCGGCCCGACCTCGTGCCGCCGGGCACGCGCACCGTGAACATGTCGCTGCTCGGTCAGGCGCTGGCCGCCCCCGACGCCGGCGTGGGCGGACCGCCGGTGCGCGCGATGATCGTGTACAACTCGAATCCCGCCGCGATCGCGCCCGATCATCTCGCGGTCGTCGACGGGATGAAGCGCGAGGACCTCTTCATGGTCGTCCTCGAGCACTTCCGCACCGACACCTGCGACTACGCCGACTGGGTGCTGCCGGCGACGACGCAGCTCGAGCATCTCGACGTCCACTGGTCCTACGGGCACCTCTACGCCTCGCTCAACCGGCCGGCGATCGCCCCGCTCGGCGAGGCGCTGCCCAACACCGAGATCTTCCGCCGCCTCGCCGCGCGCATGGGGCTCGACCACGAGTGCCTGCGGGACGATGACGACGCGCTGGTGCGCGCCTCGCTCGACACGACCGACGAGCGCATGGCGTCGGTCACGTACGAGGCACTCAGGACGAATGGCTGGGTGCGGCTCGCGGTGCCGTCGCCGTACCTGCCGTACGCCGAGGGCGGGTTCCGCACGCCGAGCGGCAAGTGCGAGTTCTTCTCCGAGCGCATGAAGGCGATGGGTCTCGACCCGCTGCCGGACTTCACGCCGCCGCACGAGTTCCCCGAGAACGTGCCGGCGCTCGCCGCGCGGTTCCCGATCACGCTGATCTCGTCGCCGGCGCACCAGTTCCTCAACTCCAGCTTCGTGAACATCGGGCCGCTGCAGCGCGCGGCGCGCGAACCGGAGGTGGCGCTCCACCCGCATGACGCCGAGCGCCGGGGGATCGCAGAGGGGGCGATGGTGATGGTCGAGAACGAGCGCGGGCACTTCCTGGCACGTGCGCGCGTTCGGGAGGGTATCCGCGAAGGAGTGGCGTGGGCCCCCGGCGTCTGGTGGGCCAAGCTCTCTCCCGACGGACGCAACGTGAACGCGACCACGAGCCAGCGCCTGACCGACATGGGCGCCGGTCCCGTCTTCTACGACAACCTCGTCGAGATCCGACCCACCAGCTGATGACACATCAACTCCCCGCGACGCTCGGCGCCCTCAAGCAGTCCCTCTTCGGCGCGCCGGAGCGGCGCGGTCGGTCGGTCCGCAGCGAGATCCGCAGCAACCTCCTCGCGCGCATCGCCGACGGCAAGCCGCTCTTCAAGGGCGTGCTCGGCTACGAGGACACGGTCATGCCGCAGATCGTGAACGCCCTGCTGTCCAAGCACCACTTCATCCTGCTCGGACTGCGAGGCCAGGCCAAGTCGCGGATCCTGCGCGCGCTCACCACGCTGCTCGACCCGCAACTGCCGGTGATCGCCGGGAGCGAGACCAACGACGACCCGTTCGCGCCGATCAGCAAGTACGGCCGCGATCGCATCGCCACCATGGGCGACGAGACGCCGATCGCCTGGCTCACGCCGGACCAGCGCTACGTGGAGAAGCTCGCGACGCCCGACGTCACGGTGGCCGACCTCATCGGCGACCTCGACCCGATCAAGGCGGCGCGCGGCGGGCACCTGCTCTCCGACGAGCTCTCGATCAACTACGGCATGCTGCCGCGCGCCAACCGCGGGATCTTCGCGTTGAACGAACTCCCCGACCTCGCCGGCAAGGTGCAGGTGGGCCTGTTCAACGTCATGCAGGAAGGCGACGTGCAGATCAAGGGCTACCCGGTGCGCCTCGCGCTCGACGTGGTCCTCGCCTTCACGGCGAACCCCGAGGACTACACGGCACGCGGCAAGATCATCACGCCGCTCAAGGACCGGATCGGCAGCGAGATCATCACGCACTATCCGGCCACGGTGGACCTCGCCATGACGATCACGTCGCAGGAGGCGTGGACCAGGCGCGACGGGCTTCCGCTCCGCCTGCCGGAGATCGTCTCGGAAGTGGCCGAGCGGGTGGCGTTCGAGGCGCGGCAGGAGAAGCGGATCGACCAGCGCTCGGGCGTCTCGCAGCGCCTCTCGATCACCCTGCTCGAGAACGTGATCTCCAACGCCGAGCGTCGCGCCGTGCGGCTCGGCGAGAAGGAGATCGTGCCGCGCATCGCCGACATCTACGCGGCACTGCCGGCGATCACGGGGAAGATCGAGCTCGAGTACGAGGGGGAGTTGATCGGCGGAGCGGTGATCGCGCGCGAGTTGATCCGCCGCGCGGCCGACGCGACGCTCACCGAGCGTGACGACACGCTGGACCTCGATGAGATCGTGATGTGGTTCGACCGCGGCCAGGCGCTGCAGGTGAGCGACGACGCGAGCGCCGCGGTGGCTCGGCAAGGGTTCGCGGCGGTGCCGGGGTTGATCGATCAGGTCACCGCCGCCGGGCTCGGCGTGACCGACGACGCCGACTCGGTGGTGGCATGCGAACTGGTGCTCGAGGCGCTCGTCGCGCGTCGGAAGCTCTCGCGCTCGGAGAGCGGGCAGTACGGGCGGTCAGTGCGCCGCAAGCATGGGATGCCGCCGGAACGCCCAGAGCGCGAAGAGTAGCATCAGCGCCGCCCCGCCCCCGATCGCCCAGTCCACGCCGGCCACGCTCGCCACCCAGCCGCCCGCGAAGGAGCCGATCGGGGAGCCGCCCACGTAGACCATCACGTAGAGCGAGAGCACGCGCCCGCGGATCGCGTCGGGGACGAGTTCCTGCAACCGCGCGTTGACGAGCGCGTTGTTGAGGATCATGGCGATGCCGATGGCGAAGAGGAGCATCCCGTTGAGCACGGGCACGCGCACCAGAGAGAAGACGAGCAGCAGCAGCGCGAAGCTGAACGACGCGGCGCGGAAGACCTTCCCGCGCTGCGCGCCACCGCCCGTCGCCGCGATCGCGAGCGCGCCGACCACGGCCCCGAGCCCGAGGCACGCCATGAGCGCACCGTAGCCGTCGGCGCCCAGCCCGAGCTGGTCGCGGGCCACGACCGGCAGCAGCGTGATCACGGGAACGCCAAGCACCGAGAAGACCGTCGCGATCGCGAGGAGCATCGGGAGCGGTGGCGTGTCGAGCACATGGCGGATCGCCTCGCGCATCCCCTGGAGGTGGCTCACCCGGGGCCGCGTCACCGCGCGCCGCTCGGGCAGGGTGATCATCGCGAGGCCGATCAGCACGGCCAGGTAGCTGACCGCGTTGAGGCCGAAGGTCCACGAGACGCCGAGTCGCGCGATCACGACGGCGGCGACGCTCGGGCCGAGCACGCGGGCGAGGTTGAAGCCGGTGGAGTTGAGGCCGATCGCCTGCGCGATGTCCTCCTTGCCCACGAGCTCGACCATCAGCGACTGACGCGCGGGGATCTCGAACGCGGCGAGGAGCCCGCCGAAGAGCGAGAGTGCGAGCAACCAGTCGATCGTCAGGCGGCCCGTGTAGGAGAGCGCCCAGAGCGCGACCGCCTCGAGCAGCATCAGCACCTGCGCGATGCGGACGACGCGCAGCTTCTCAGTGCGATCGGCGACCACGCCGCCCGGCAACGAGAAGAGGAGGATCGGGAAGGTGTTCGCCGCCGACACGAGCCCCACCATGAAGGCGTCGTTCGTCAGCTCGAGCGCGGTCCATCCCACGGCCACCGTCTGCATCCACGACCCGACGAGCGAGGTCGTCTGCCCGAGCCAGAAGAGCCGGAAGTTCCGGTACTTGGCGAGGGTCCGGAACGGGTTGAGCGAGCGGGACGGAGTGGGCGCGGTCATCGGGGCGAGTGTAAGGTAGCCGTTGGGCGGTCGGAGCATGCCGACCACCCATGCGCCCCGATCGCGCGGACTCAGTCCTCTCGCACCAGCGGCTGCCGCACCCGCACGAGCATCCGCTGGCCGTGGGCCTCCGCGAGCATCACCACCACGGTATGCCGGCCCGGACCGAGGTCGAGCCGGACGCGATCGCGATCGCCCAGCCGCAACGTTCCGAGATGCGCGCTGGTGTCCGGCAGTGAGGTGAGCGCACGCCAGTCGGTGGGGTGGCCGTCGACGGTGATCGCCACGACGAACCTGAGGGAGTCTGGACCGCCGTCAGGATGCACCATCCGCAGCTGCACGTCGGCCTCGGCGCCATCGACCGTCGCGGTCACCGGGACGTCGATCGGCGCGTTCCACCAGCGCTGCTCGCCGTCGGCGCGGACGACACGCACCATCTCGGCGCCACCGAGTTCGACCGTCTCCCAGTTGACGCTCCCCGGTCCCAGCTGCGTGCTGGCGAACCAACCGAGCAGCGCCACCGCGGCGACGGCCGCACCGATCGCGGCCCAGCGCGTGCGCTTCCAATAGACCTGCTTGCGCCAGCGGCCACGCCAGATGACCGGCCAGACCTCGCGCCGGGCGACGTCGAGGTCGTAGGGGAAGTCGATCTCGGCCCACGCCTTGCCGGCGATGTTGAGTCCGTAGAGCGTGATCTCCTTGCAGACGGACCGCGTCGCCTCGATCACCCAGGCGTTCTCCTGACCCGCCTCGATGAGGTGCTTGGCCGTGCCGACCATCGCGCGCGAGCCTTCGGCGTCGAACTTCATCATGCCGAGGCTCTCGCCGCGGGCCGAGTTGGACGGCAGGTCCTTGCCGAGGTCGACCACCCGACGCTCCTTCAGCGCGACCTTCGTCTGCTCGCGCCCGCGCGACGACGTCGAGTCGTATGCGAGCACGTTGCCGCTCTGCTCGAGCAGGTCGTCGAGGATCTGCGGGTCGAAGAAGAGATCGCAGTTCAGCAGCACGAACGGACCCTTGATCCAGTCGCGCCCGAGCCAGAGCGAGTAGAGGCTGTTGGTCTCGGCGAACCGCTCGTTGAGCAGCACCTCGGCACGGTCACCGATGACCTCCTGCAGCGCCTGCGCCTCGTGACCGACGATCACGAGCACCGGCCCGATGCCGTGGTCGGCGAGCGCCTCGAGCGTGTGCAAGAGCAGGGGCCGGCCGCCGATGTCGACGAGCGCCTTGGATCCCCCGCCGGTCATCGAATTGAGGCGACTGCCCATTCCCGCGGCGAGTATGACGGCTTGCATCTCAGTGCTCCAGGAGGGTCGTGATCGCCGGCGCCGTGCCGCTCGTGCCGCGGTCCGCGTATGCCGACGGGGTACCGACGAAGAGGACGCGGCCGGCGCCGAGCTCGAGCACGAGGTCCATCCGCGGCAGGAGGTCCGGGTCATGGGTGACCCAGAGCACCGTGCGTCCGGTCGTCACCTCGAAGAGGCGGTCGGTCATCTGACGCGCCGACTCGTGATCGAGTCCGGTCGTCGGCTCGTCGAGCAGCCAGATGCGACCGTCGCGCAGCATCGCGCGTGCGAGTGCGATGCGCTGGCGCTCGCCGCCTGAGAAGAGGTCGCCGCCGTGGCGGACCACGGTGTCGTAGCCTTGCGGCAGCCGTTCGATGAACCGGGCCACGCCCGCCTGCTCGGCGGCCCGGCGGACCGCCTCGACCGAGGCACCCTGGTCGCCCAGCGCGATGTTGTCGTGGACGCTCACGCCGGTGAGCACGCTGTCCTGGAAGACGACGCTCATGCGCCGACGGAGTGGTTCGAGTGCGTAGTCGTGGAGGTCACGGTCGTCGAGGAGGATCCGGCCTCGCGTGGGATCGGCGAGCCGCAGCATCAACGAGAGCATCGTCGACTTGCCGGCGCCGTTCCCGCCCACGATCGCGATCCGTCGACCGACCGGGACCTCACAAACCACCTTCTCGAGCGCCCACTTCCGGTCGGTGCGGCGGCGCTTGGGCATCAGCAGCGCGACCTTCTCGAACCGGAGCGCCCCCTGCACGCCGGCCGGGTCCACCGCATCCGGCCGATCCGCGACCGCGACCCCGCGGCGCATGATGCGGTCGAGCCGCTCGGCGCAGGCGAAGGTCCGGCCGATCCGCGCCGTCGCGACGGCGAAGTCCGCGAACGGCGCACGCAGCGCCAGCGCGTAGGAGAGGAAGAGCACGAGGTCGCCCGCCGTGAGCTCCCCGACGCGGACGCCGGTCGCCCCCAACCACATGGCGACCGCGATGCTCGCGGCGACCGCGATGTCGACGCGCATCGAGAGGCCGAGCGAGAGTCGCTGCAGCTTGAGTTCCTGCCGCATGCTCCGGCTGTTGCGCGCGGCGAACCGCGCCGCCACGGCACTGCCACCGAACCCGAAGGCCTGGAGTTCGCGCACGGCCATCAGTTCACTGCCCACGAGCGCCGCCAGCAGGCCCTCCTTGGCCCGCTGCTTCTTCGCGACCGAGGCGATGCGCTGCCCGCGGCGCTGCATCATGAGCAGCGCGACGCCGCCGCCGGCGAGGAGGACCCCGGCGAGACGGGGGTCGATCCAGAGGAGCGCGGCCATGGACGCGGCGAAGAGCGCGACGGTCTGCACGATGCGCACGAGCATCCCGTTGAGGCCGCGGCGCAGACGCGTCGTGTCGTACACGATCCGCGTCATCAGCTCACCGACCTCGCGCGTCTCGTGGAAGGCCATCGGCTGCCGGAGGATGTGACGGAACAGCTGCTCGCGGAACCGGTAGAGGATCCGGTTGCCGAGGCCGTTGAGGACCATCGCCTGTCCGTACGCCGCTGCCGAGCCGGCCGCGGCGAGGGCGACGAAGGCGACGACGAGCCAGAGCGGGTCCGCCACCGGTGAGCCGCCGAGTCCGTCGACGATCCACTTCAGGGGCCACGGTCGCAGCACATGGAGCACCACCGTCGCGAGCCCGAGGATCGCGCCGCTCGCGAACGCCGGCGCTTCGCCGGCCGCGTGCGGACGCAGCATGGTGATGATCCGGCGCAACGGGCGGCGGGGGGTGCCCTCCATCTCAGGCCTCGTCGAGCGCGCGCAACCGCTGGAGCACCCAGTCGACGGCGGCGTCGGTCGCGTGACCGGGATTGTAGAACAGGTCGCGCGCCATGGCGCGCCTCAGCCGGCTCGCGTGCCGCGGGTGCGCGAGCGACCAGGCGATCGCCTCGACCGCCTCGTCGGGCCAGCGCACGGTCAGGCCGCCCTTCCGGCCCCACGTGTCCAGGTCGAGCGCGACGCCCTTCTTCGACATCGCCGCGAGCAGCTGCGGCACGTCGAGGAAGACCATCGGGCGGTCCAGCAGCGAGAACTCGCTCGAGACGGACGAGGCATCGGTCAGCAGGAGATCCGCCGCGTACATGTAGGGCACCACATCGAGCCCTGTCGCGAGCCGGGTGTGCTTGTCTAGCAACGGCTTGAGCCGGGTGGGCCAATCGGTGCCACGGTCACGCGGATGGTCGTGGAGCTTGATGAGGATGTCGTACTTCCCCGTCGCGCGCAGGCGTTCGAGCACGGCCTCGCCGGTGTGCTCGAGCGAGTTGTCCTTCTGTCCGGTGGGCGCGTACAGGATGACCGGCCGGCGGCCCGAGAACCCGACGCGCCTGAGGATCGTCGCGCGGTCGAGCTCGCCGTTCACGAGGCGGTCGAGCTTGGGGAAGCCGATGTTGACGAGCTTGGGATCGCGGTTGCGCAGCATCTGCGACTCGGTGAACAGACGCCGCATGTACGGTCCGGTCAGGAAGAGCCGGTCGTAGACGAGCACGTCGCGCCGCACCGCCATGTTCCGGAACGAGACGCCGTGGAAGAGCTGGATCCGCTCCTGTTCGTCCTTGGGGAAGTAACCGGACACGTGCGCACAGAACACGAGGTCGAAGGTCTGCTTCCGGATCCGGTCGAGCTCCACGATGCGGTCAGGAGGCAGGCGGAAGGGCGCGTAGAGCTGCCGCGCCGTGAGCTTCCCGTTCCCTTCGGCGACCGCCTCGCGCCCGCCCGACAGCACGATCTCGATGCCTCGCATCCGTCGCAACCGTTCGTAGAGCGGCTGGAAGCAGATGAAATGCACCGGCGCATAGCCGGCGAAGAGGACGCGGCGCGGGGTCTCGGTCTTGGACATGATCGTGAAGTGAGGAGCGATCAGCGCGTGAGCCGGAGGCCGGCGTGCAGCCGCAGCTTGCTGTAGTCGTCCACGGCGCCCTCGGCGCCGAGGTCAGTGCGGCGGTTCAGGTTCTGCTTGCCGTAGACTCCGCCGGCGAAGACCCGGACGATGCCATTCACACGATGTGACGTCTCGACGCCCACCTGCATCCGGTGGTCGCGGCGTCCGTTGTTCGCCACGTCGAACGGCTCATCCGACGTGAAGGTGCGCCAGCGGTACTCGACCGAGAGTTCGAGGTCGGTCGCCTTGGAGAGGTTGAAGCGTGCGGTCTCGCCGAGCGCCTGCTCCACGCGCGAACGGTCGACCGTGCGGACGGTGCGCGCGTTGAGGTCGGTGGCGTTGCCGTTGCCGTTCAGGTCCTGACCGTACACCGGCTCGTCGAGCAGGATCACCTGCAGGGTCCGTGGGCTCCCGAGCAGCGCGAGGTCGTACGAGGTCGCAAGCTCCATGCCATGGGCGAGGTCGAACTGCAGGCGCGCGGTGCCGGTGAGGCCACTGTAGTCCCGCGCCGAGAACGGCGCATCATAGGTGCGGTCGGAGAATCCGGCACCGACGAGGAGCCAGGCGCCGACTGGATTCGAAGTGCCGGCTTTCACGAGACGACGACGGTAGTCCACCTGCAGATCGGACTCGGAGTACTCGCCCCGCGCATAGACGCGCTCGGCGGGCTGGATGTCCCCATCGACGTTCGCATCCACGGCGTCAGCGAGATAGTTGCGCGAGAAGTAGCCGGGCTGCAGCTGGGCCCTGACGCGGAGGCGTCCCTCCCTGCGCAACAGCTGTTCGACCGAGACCCCGAAGGCGGCGTTGCTCCTCTCACCGTTGCGCGCGTAGGACTCGTACGCGAGTTCCGGCGTGATGGTGAGATCCCGTCCACGGAGTCCGGCGCCCCGGAACGCCAGGGTGGCCGAGACGGTGGTGATCAGGTCGCCGGCGGCCTCCATGCCGGAGTAGCGGCCGCTGATCAGCTCTGCCGGAGACGGGGCCGCCGGATCGGTGCGCTTGCTCGCCGGGAGCAGGAAGACGTTGTCATCGTACTCGGTGCCGATGACGAGCCGCGGAGCGAACTTCCACGTCTTGTCCTTGGGGACCGGCGTGGCGTCCGGTGCGGTCTGCGCGGCCGCGAACGCGGGAGAGAGGAGCAGGCTCAGCACGAGCAAGGGACGTACTCGGGACGGTCGCATCGGTGCTGGGTCGAAGGGAGCCGCGCGGGCTCTGCGGCCGCGCTTGGGATTCCGACAGTATACCCTGCCATGTCCGCCCGGGAACACGGATCGGGTGACCCGCATCACCGCCGGGTGGGATCCCTCCATGCAGGAACTCGCGGGCGGCATCACCGTTAGTATCAGTCAAGGGAGGCAGCCGCGGTGCGATTCCATACCTATTCGAAGTTCAGCCCCGAGTCCGCCGACGCGGTGGACCTCCAGTCCCTGCTCGACAACCTCGCCGACTTCCTGCTCCAGTCGGGGTTCGCCGGCGGCGGACCGTCCAACCCCTGGGGACACGGGGACGAGGAGCAGGGCGGCGACCGCTCCATGGACGCGCTGCGCCAAGCGATCCTCGACGCGCTCATCCAGAGCGGCCAGTTCACGCCCGAGATGCTCGAGGCACTCCGAGGGGACGGCGACGACATCTCGGAAGAGAAGCTGTCGAAGCTCCTCGACGAGATCGTGCAACGTCTCATCAAGGAAGGCTTCCTGAAGATGGAACAGCCGCCCCAGGCGCCGGCGGGACACCAGTCGATGTTCGGCCCCGGCGGCCTCGCCAAGGCGGCCGCGCAGGACGTGCAGTTCGACCTCACCAGCAAGGGCATCGACTTCCTCGGCTACAAGTCGCTGCGTGGGATCCTCGGCGGGCTCGGCAAGAGCAACTTCGGCTCGCACGACACGCCGCATCTGGCCACCGGCATCGAGTCCGACGCCGGGAGCAAGCCCTACGAGTTCGGCGACGTCCTCAACCTCGACGTGAACGAGACGCTCAGGAACTCGATGCTCCGCACCGGCTCGATCGAGGTGCCGATGGACCTCGAGTACTCCGACCTCATGGTGCGTCAGAGCGAGTACCGCTCGAGCTGCGCGACGGTGCTCATGCTCGACTGCTCGCACTCGATGATCCTCTACGGCGAGGACCGCTTCACCCCCGCCAAGAAGGTCGCGCTCGCGCTCACGCACCTGATACAGACCTCGTTCCCCGGCGACACGATCAAGATCGTGCTCTTCCACGATTCCGCCGAGGAGATCCCCATGGGCGCGCTCGCCAAGGCGCAGGTGGGACCGTACCACACGAACACCGCCGAAGGGCTCAAGCTCGCCCGTCGGTTGCTGATGGCGCAGAAGAAGGACATGCGCCAGATCGTGATGATCACCGACGGCAAGCCGAGCGCGCTCACCATGCCCGACGGGCGGATCTACAAGAACTCGATGGGCCTCGACGCGTTCGTGCTGCAGGAGACGCTCACCGAGGTGGCCGCCTGCCGGAAGGCGGGGATCCCGGTGAACACCTTCATGCTCGCGCGGGACGCGGCGCTGGTGGAGTTCGTGAAGATGGTCAGCGCGATCACGCGCGGCCGGGCCTACTTCACGAACACCATGACGCTGGGGCAGTTCATCCTGATGGACTTCCTCAAGAAGAAGACGAGGAAGGTCAGCTGACGGCTGGTGCGATCGTCGCAGCGCGCTCGTCGGCCGGCACCCCCCGCACATCCTGTGGCATCGGCGGCAACAACTCGTAGAGCACCGGCGTCACCAGCCGGCTCAGCAGCGTCGAGCTGATCAGCCCGCCGATGATCACGATCGCCAGCGGCGAGTAGAGCGAACTCCCCTGGATCGCCAGCGGGAAGAGCCCGCCCACGGCGGTCGCCGAGGTGAGCACGATCGGCACGAAGCGGATCTTCCCCGCCTTCTCGATCGCCTCGCGCAGCCCGACGCCGGTCGTGCGCAACTGGTTCGTGAAGTCCACCAGCAGGATCGAGTTCTTGATCTCGATGCCGATGAGGGCCACGAATCCGATCACGGCGGTGAAGCTCAGCGTGTACCCCGTGAGCCAGAGCGCGACGAGCCCGCCGATCACGCCGAGCGGGATCACGCTCGAGACGATCAGCATGCCGCGGAAGGTCTGGAACTCGAGCACGAGGATCGCGAGGATGCCGAAGGTCGCGATCAGGATCGCCGTCCCCAGTCCGCCGAAGCTCTCCTGGCGGCTGGCGATCTCCCCCGCCGCGTCGATCCGGTAACCCACGGGGAGCGGGAACGCGTCGAGCTTCGCGAGCAGCGCGCGCGTCACGCGATCGGTGTTGTAGCCGGTCCGCACCTGCGACGACACGCTCACGGCACGCTCGCCGTCGTAGTGCTGGATCGCCGGCGGCGAGGTCTCGAACCGGAACGAAGCGAGCTGGCGGAGCGGCACCTGCGCGCCGGTCACCGAGCCGACCCAGAGCCGGTCGAGGGCCGACGCGTCCTTCCGCGCGTCGCCGGGAAGCCGGAGCGTGACGTTGTACTCCTCGCCGTCGGAGTCACGGAAGCGGCCGGCCGTGAGGCCCGCGAGACCGAACCGCACGGCGCGGTCCATCTCCGCGGTGGGGACGCCGAGCAGCCCGGCCTTGCCGCGGTCGAACGAGAGTGCGAGGTCGGTGCGCGAGACCTTCAATGGATTGACCACGTCGCGCGTGCCGGGCTCGGCGGCGATCAGCGCCTCGAGTCGTGCCGCGATCGCGCGCAGTGAATCCAGGTCCTCGCCCGCCACGCGCAACTCGATCGGTGCGTTGATCGGCGGGCCGTTCTCGAACTCCTTCACCTCGATCCGCGCGTCCGGATAGGCGTCGAACAGGGCGCGCAACGAGTCGAGCATGGGCGGGGTGGTGTTCGCGTCGTAGTGGCCGAGCAACGCGAAGATCTCGCCGTAGGTGGCGCGCTCCCGCTGCGAGTTGATGTTGTAGTAGATCTTCGGGTTCCCGCGCCCGACGTTCGCGTACGTGTGCGACACCTGCGGCCGCGCCGCGAGCGCGCGCTCGGCGAACGCCACCGCCGAATCGGTCACCGCGAGCGAGCTGCCGTCGGGTGCGGTGACGGTCACCAGGAACTGCGGCGTGCCGGCCTTCGGGAAGAGCGAGAATCCGATGCGCGGGATGAGCGCCAGCGCGCCGACCAACAGCGCGGCCGCGACCACGAGCGTCTGCGCGGGATGCGCGAGCGCCCGGTGCAGCCAACGCCCGTACGTGATGTCGATGAGCCGGTTCAGGCCCCGCAGGAAGACGTTCCCGTGCTCGTCCTCCTCCTCCTTGAGGAAGATGCTCGCCAGGAACGGGATCACCGTGAGCGAGACGATGAGCGACGCGAGGATCGTCAGCACCACCGCCGACGGCATCGACCGGATGAACTTGCCGGCGGTCCCGGGGAGGAGCATCACCGGCAGGAAGGCGAACACGAGCGTCGCCGTCGTGCCGAGCACCGCGACGAAGATCTGCTGCGTCGCCGCGATCGACGCCTCGACGCGCGTGTACCCCTGCCGCAGGAAGCGCGCGATGTTCTCCACCACCACGATCGAGTCGTCCACGAGCAGGCCGAGCGCGATGACGAACCCCACGATCGACAGCTGGTTGATCGTGAACCCCACGGTCTTGAGCAGCGTCACGCCGATCGCGAGCGAGAGCGGGATGCTCACCATCACGATCCCCGAGGCACGGAAGCCGAGCGGGAGGAGCGTGAGGAGCACGAGCAGGATGGCGATGAGGAAGTCGGTACCGAGGCGCGAGAGCCGCATCCTGACGTTCGCCGACTGGTCGAACGGGCGCTCCATGGAGATGCCGGCCGGCAGTTGGCGCTCCGCGGCGTCGGCCGACGCCCAGAGCCGGTCACGCACCGCCATGATGTTCTGCCGCTCCTGCATGTTGGCCGTCACCCACACCGCGCGCTTGCCGTCGAGCCGCGCGTGCGAGGCGGCCTCCTCGTAGCTCCATTCCACGTCGGCCACGTCTCCCACGCGCACCGTCGCGCCGGCCGCCCCGCCGATCACCGTCTCGCGCACCTCGTCGAGCGAGCGGTAGCTCCCGCTCGTCTTCACGTTGAAGCGCCGCCGGCCGGCGTCGATGCTGCCGCCGGGGATGTTCACGCTCTCCCCGCCGATCGCCTGGATCACCGTGTTGAGCGGGATCCGCAGCTCGGCGAGGCGCCCGGCGTCGAGCGCCACCCGCACCTCGCGCCGCGGATAGCCCCAGGTCGCCGCCGACTTCACGCCCGGCAGCCGGGCGAGGTCGTCGCGGAGATGGCGCGCGGCGCGGTCGAGCTCGGTCCAGGGAGCCGTCTCCGACACCAGCGCGAACTGCGCGATGTTCACGTCGCTCGCATTGATGCGGATCACCTCGAGCCGCGCCAGGTCCTGCGGGAGCGACGGACGCAGGGCGTTGATCTCGCGCACGATCTCGTCGTACTTGCGGTCGGCGTCCACCGAGACGTCGAACTCGGGCTGGATCACCGCGAGCCCGTCCTCGATCGTCGTCTTCACGTAGATCAGCCCTTCGAGGGCGCGGATCCGGTCCTCGATCGGGTCCACCACGAGCTGCTCGATGTCCGTCGGCGTCGCGCCGGGATAGACGACCGCCACCGGGTAGATCGGGATGGGGAAGGTCGGATCCTCGGCGCGCGGGATGGTGACGATGGAGAACGCTCCCATCACCAGCAGCGCGAAGAAGACGACGAGCGTGAACTGCCTGTTCTTGACGGAGAACTCGGCGACCTTCACGGCGACTTCTCCGCGCTCACGGTGACCTTGGCGCCTTCGGTGAGCCGCGTCGCACCGGCGGTGACCACGCGCGCCTCGGCCGGCAGGCCCTCGCTGATCGCGGCCATCGCACCGTCGAGGAACGCCACCTTCACCTTGATCCGGTGGACCGCGTCGCCGGCCTCGTCCAGCACGAACACCGACGCGGCCGCGCCGTCCACCTCGAGCAGCGCCTCCGCCGGGATCATCGGCATGGCCGTCAGGGCGCGCGGCGACATCGTCGCGCGGCCGATCAGCCCGCTCGACAGGCGCTCGGCGCCCGCCTGCACCGCGATCTCCACTTCATACGTCCCGGTCCCCGGCATCGCGGCGACGCCCACGCGCTCGACGCGCCCGGTGAACTCCTGACCCGGGAAGGCGT
>JAIOPJ010000025.1 GCA_021413975.1 Gemmatimonadota bacterium | reverse complement strand
GAGCACGCGCATCGCGACGTACTCGCCGGCCACGGGACCGAACTTGAAGCCTTCCGCCTGACCCACGCCGGCAATCCACGCGTTATCGGCGCCAGGCAAGTGGTCGATGATGAAGTTGCTGTTCACGCTGCTCTCGTAGTGGCACGCGCGCGTTTCGAGCAGCGGCGCGTCGGCGAGCAGCGGAAACCGCCGCGCGACGAAGCGACGCGAGCTGTCGAGACGGGGCTGGGTCATTTGGCGGGAGCTCAGGTCGGGATCAGCCAAGGTTGGATCGATGGGTGCCGCGGGTGCTGGTGCGGCTGGTGCGACGGGTGCGGCAGGTGCTGGTGCGGCGGTGCCCGGTGCGGCGGGTGCACTCGCCGCTGGTGCTGGTGCGGCGATGCCGCCGCGGACTCGGAAGCCGCGGTAGTCGACGGGGAGTGCGGCCCAGCCGGTGACGCCGGGGAAGTTGTAGCTCGGCATGTTCGGATACGTGAAGCGGTTGTCGCCGATGGGTGTGCCGAAGTAGCCGACGTAGCCGAGCGGCACGCGCATGCGGTTGGTCATGAGCGTGGGAAACAGTTTGCGCAGCCACGCGCCGCAGCAGAACACGTACGCATCTCCGCGCAGCACACTGCCGTCGTCGAACACCACGCCGTCCATCTGGTTGTTGACGATGGGGCCGGGCTTGATGCGGCCGATGCGAAATTCGACGCCGGCCTTTTCGGCGATGGCGGCCACGGCCAACGTGGACGCGCGTGCGCGGGCGACACCGGCGTCGGGCTCGTAGAGCGCGAACTTGGTGTCGTCGTTGTTCATCATCGGAAAGCGCTTGCGCACTTCGTCGCCGGTGAGCAGTTCGTGCTTCACGTTTTGCGCGAGCCAGATTTCGCGCGTGCGGGTGGTGAACGGCTCTTCGGCGGCGCGGCAGATCACGTCGCCGGTGGTCATGAAGAAGCGCGTGCGAAACACCGGGCCCCATTCGGCGTCGAATTCTTTCCAACGTCCGATGGCGCTGCGGGCCCAGGCGGTCCAGTGTGGTCCGGCGTCACCGGCGCGATCGCCGTATGACGATCGGATGCCGCGCGTTTCGTCGGCGCTGGTCGCGCGCGAATTCGCGGGGCCGTATTGATCGACGACGGTGACTTTCACGCCGGCTTTGCGCAGGTGCCACGCCGTCCATCCGCCCCATGCGCCGGCGCCGATGACGACGACGTGCGTGGGACTGCCGGCGCGCTTCTTGGGTTTCTGCACGCCGGTGGCGGGAAAGAGCGGTGGTGTTTGTCCCAGCACCACGGCGGTGCCGGCGGCGGCTTTCAGAAAGTCGCGCCGGTCGACGTGGCCTGCCGAGGCAGGGTCTAGCGGGTCTGTGTTGTCGGACACGCGGCCTGTTATAGCATGGGCCGTCCATGTTTCTTCGCGGGATCTCAACGATGTCGGTGGTGCTTGTGTGCGTCGCCGGCTGGTCGGGCCGTGCCGTGTTGACGGCGTCGCAGAACGCCGCGCCGGCTGCGCCCGCGTCGGCGTCGGCGGTGACGTTTACCGACGAGCAGGCCACGCGCGGCGAGCAGTTGTTCGTCCGCGTGTGCGTCGAGTGTCACGGCCGCAAAGAAATGACGAACGCCGACTTTCGTCTCAAGTGGAACACGCGCACGGCGTTCGATCTCTTCGACCGCATGCGCCTCTCGATGCCCGAAAGCGATCCCGGCAGTCTGCCGCGCAGTCAGTATCTCGACGTGACGGCGTTTATCGCGAAGATCAATGGCATCGCGCCCGGCAGCGTCGAACTGCCGGATGACGAGGCGGCGTTAAGAAGACAAGTGCTGGTGTTACCGCCGGGCTGAGGCTTCGCCGCGTCGGGCTGAGGCTTCGCGGCGTCGGGCTCAAGGCCAGCCGACAAAGCGGAGCCCCAGACTGCTCTTGCCGGCGAGGCGAAGCCTCAAACCTCCCCTGCCGACCCGGCGAAGCCTCAACCCTAGCCCTTACCTCCAGCCCAATCCAGGCGCGACGTGCTTCAGCACATTCTCGATCACGTGGGCGTTGTAGTCGACGCCGAGGGTATTTGGCACTGTGAGTAGCAGAGTGTCGGCGGCGGCGATGGCTTCGTCGGCGGCGAGTTCTTTGATGAGCACGTCGGGTTCGGCGGCGTAGGAGCGGCCGAAGACGGCGCGGGTTTTCTCGTCGATGTTGCCGATCTGGTCGCGGCTGCGTGAGTCAGACCCGAAGTACATGCGGTCGCGGTCGTCGACGAGGGGGAAGATGCTGCGGCTCACCGACACGCGCGGGGTGCGCTGGTGTCCGGCTTTCTTCCAGGCCTCGTGGTAGGCCTCGATCTGTTTGCGTTGCTGGATGTGCAGCGGCTCGCAGCTCTCGTCGTTCTTCAGCGTCGAGCTCTGCAGGTTCATGCCGAGCGTGGCGGCCCAGCGCGCGGTCTGGTTCGAGCTGGCGCCCCACCAGATGCGGTCGCGGAGTCCCGGCGAGTGCGGCTCGATGCGCAGCAGTCCGGGCGGATTCGGAAACATCGGTCGCGGGTTGGGCTCGGCGAATCCTTCGCCGTTGAGCAGGTCAAGGAAGACTTCGGCATGACGACGGGCCATG
Organism: Gemmatimonadota bacterium; assembly: GCA_021413975.1. Taxonomy (GTDB): domain Bacteria; phylum Gemmatimonadota; class Gemmatimonadetes; order Gemmatimonadales; family Gemmatimonadaceae; genus Pseudogemmatithrix. The sequence continues at coordinate 510 of JAIOPJ010000025.1, read as the reverse complement.
TCGGCGTCGGATTCACCTTCAGCGGGCGTGAATCCGAAGTGGCGCCAGCCGTCGATGACTTGTTCGGGTGAGCCGCGGCTGATGCCGAGCTGCAGACGTCCGCCGGCGATGAGGTCGGCGGCGCCGGCGTCTTCGGCCATGTAGAACGGATTCTCGTAGCGCATGTCGATGACGGCGGTGCCGATCTCGATCGTGCGCGTGCGCGCGCCGATAGCCGCGAGCAGCGGAAAGGGCGAGCCGAGCTGTCGCGCGAAGTGATGCACACGCACATACGCGCCATCCGCGCCGAGTTGCTCCGCCGCAACAGCGAGCTCGATCGACTGCAGCAGCGAGTCTGCTGCCGAGCGAACCTCGGAACCGGGCGCATCGTTCCAGTGTCCGAAAGAGAGGAAGCCGATTTTCTTCACAGGGTGAATCTCCTGAGTCAATGGTGCATCAGGACGGGACTTCAGAGCGAGCCGTCATGTGCGTGCCCGACGTCGTTCGGCGAGCAGTTCATCAAGTTCAACC
>JAIOPJ010000027.1 GCA_021413975.1 Gemmatimonadota bacterium | reverse complement strand
CGGCGTGCAGCTCACCGTCGTCGATGAGGTCGCCTTCGTGATCGCGAACGAGCCAGTCGCCGTGCTGCCGTCATGGTTCGTGTCACCCGCGAACGTCGCGCTGGCCGAGGCCGTGCCCACGTTGGTGTTGTTGCTGTAGGTCACCGCGACCGCTTCGCTGAGACCGCCGACGCCCGTGACCGTTGCCGTGCAGACTTCCAGGGCCGCGCCCGTGTAGGTCACGCTCGGCGAGCAGCTCACTGCAGTGGACGACGTCGCCTTCGTGATCGCGAAGGAACCCGCTGCCGTCGAGCCGTCGTGGTTCGCGTCACCCGCAAACGTCGCGCTGGCCGAGGCCGTGCCCACGTTGGTGTTGTTCGCGTAAGTCACCGCGACCGCCTCGCTGAGGCCACCCGCGCCCGTTACTGTCGCCGTGCAGACTTCCTGCGCTGCGCCCGTGTAGGTCACCGTCGGCGTGCAGCTCACCGTCGTCGCCGAGGTCGCCTTCGTGATGCTGAAGCTACCCGACGCCGTGCTGCCATCGTGGTTGGCATCACCCGCAAATGTCGCGCTCGCCGTGGCCGTGCCGACGTTCGTGTTGTTCGCGTAGGTAACCGCGACCGCTTCGCTGAGACCACCCGCGCCGGTCACCGTCGCCGTGCACACTTCGATCGCGGCGCCGGTGTCGGTCACGCTCGGCGTGCAGCTCACTGTCGTCGCCGAAGTCGCCTTCGTGATGCTGAAGCTGCCCGACGCCGTCGAGCCGTCGTGGTTCGCGTCACCCGCGAAGGTCGCCGACGCCGAGGCCGTGCCGACATTGGTGTTGTTCGCGTAGGTCACCGCGACCGACTCGTTGAGGCCGCCAGCACCGGTCACCGTCGCCGTGCAGACTTCCAGGGCCGCGCCCGTGTAGGTCGCGCTCGGCGTGCAGCTCACTGCCGTGCTCGAGGTCGCCTTCGTGATGCTGAAGGAGCCCGTCGCCGTGCTGCCGTCATGGTTCGTGTCACCCGCGAACGTCGCGCTGGCCGAGGCCGTGCCCACGTTGGTGTTGTTGCTGTAGGTCACCGCGACCGCTTCGCTGAGGCCACCCGCGCCCGTCACCGTGGCCGTGCAGACTTCCAGGGCCGCGCCCGTGTAGGTCACGCTCGGCGTGCAGCTGATCGCCGTGGTCGAGGTCGCC
>JAIOPJ010000024.1 GCA_021413975.1 Gemmatimonadota bacterium | reverse complement strand
GAGCCCCGCCATCCGCAGGCAGAGACCGATCTCGCGCTCGTTGGCGCCCTGGAAGACGGGCGTCTTCGCGTAGAAGCCGAGGATCTTCGCGGCCCACCCGAGGTGGGTCTCGAGGATCTGCCCGACGTTCATGCGGCTCGGCACGCCGAGCGGGTTGAGCACGATGTCGACCGGACGGCCATCGGGGAGGAACGGCATGTCCTCCTCGGGCACGATGCGGGCGACGATACCCTTGTTGCCGTGACGGCCGGCCATCTTGTCGCCCACCGAGATCTTGCGCTTCTCGGCGAGGTAGACCTTCACCAGCTGGATGACGCCCGGGGGCAGTTCGTCCGGCTGCAGGATGCGGTCGATCCGCTCCTCGGCCTTCTCCTCGATGCGGGCCTTCACCGCGTCGGCCGCGTCGATGATCTCGCGCACCGCCGCGTTCACCTTCTTGTCCTCGACCCGGAACGTCTTGAGGTCGAGCGTGATCAGGCGCATGTCGCGGAGCATCGCGTCGGTGAGCACCGTGCCCGCCGGGATCGCTTCCTCGACCGTGCCGTTCTGCAGCGCCAACGCGACCTTCTGCCCCTCGAGCAGGGCCTTGATCTCGTCGTCGCGCACGTCGTTCACGCGCACCTTCTCCTCGCCCTCGAGGCGGCGCACGTCGCCGATCCGCTCGCCGCGGTCCTTCTCGACGACCTGGTCCTCGACGCGCGAGAAGATCTTGACGTCGATCACGACGCCCTCGACGCCCGGCGACACCTTGAGGGACGAATCCTTCACGTCCTTCGCCTTCTCGCCGAAGATCGCGGTGAGCAGCTTCTCTTCCGGCGAGAGTTCCGTCTCGCCCTTGGGGGTGATCTTGCCCACGAGGATGTCGCCCGGGCGCACATGCGCGCCGATGCGCACGATGCCGCGCTCGTCGAGGTCCACGAGCGACTCTTCCGAGACGTTCGGGATCTCGCGCGTGATCTCCTCCTGGCCGCGCTTGGTGTCGCGGACGTGGAGCTCGTGCTCCTGGATGTGGATCGACGAGTAGATGTCGTCCTTCACCAGGCGCTCCGAGAGCACGATCGCGTCCTCGAAGTTGTGGCCGTACCAGGGCATGAACGCGACGGTCACGTTGGAGCCGAGCGCCAGCTGCCCGAACTGCGTGCCCGCCCCGTCGGCCAGCACGTCGCCGGCCTTGACCTTCTGGCCGAGCGTGACGAGCGGGCGCTGGTTGATCGCGGTGTCCTGGTTGGTCCGGCGGTACTTCTTGAGCTTGTAGCGGTCCTGCTGCGTCAGGCGCTGCAGCGGGGCCTGCGCCTCGCGGGTGCCGCGGCTCCCGGCGCCGGCGTCGACGATGATCTCGTCGGCCGTCACCCGGATCACCACGCCCGCGCGCTTGGAGAGGATCACCGCGCCCGAGTCGACCGCCACCTTCTCCTCGAGCCCCGTGCCGACGTACGGCGTCTGCTGGTTGAGGAGCGGCACGGCCTGGCGCTGCATGTTGGAGCCCATGAGCGCGCGGTTCGCGTCGTCATGCTCGAGGAACGGGATGAGCGCGGCCGCGATCGAGACGAGCTGCTCGGGCGCGACGTCCATGTAGTCCACGCGCGATGCCGGGAGGAGCGGCACGTCCGCCTGCTGACGGCAGAGCACCATCTCGTCCACGAACGTCCCGTCCGGATTGAGGCGCGCGTTCGCCTGCGCGATGACGGCCTCCTCCTCACGGTTGGCGTCGAGCCATGCCAGCTCGTTGGTCACCTTGTTGTTCTTGATCACGCGGTACGGCGTCTCGATGAAGCCGAGGTCGTTGACGCGCGCGAAGGTCGCGAGTGACGTGATCAGGCCGATGTTCGGACCTTCCGGCGTCTCGATCGGGCACATGCGGCCGTACTGCGAGTAATGCACGTCGCGGACCTCGAAGCCGGCACGCTCGCGCGTGAGGCCGCCCGGTCCGAGCGCCGAGAGGCGACGCTTGTGCGTCAGCTCGGCGAGCGGGTTGGTCTGGTCCATGAACTGCGAGAGCTGCGACGAGCCGAAGAACGCCTGGATCACCGCCGAGACGGTGCGCGCGTTCACGAGGTCGTCGAGCGAGATCTTCTCGCTGTCCTGATTGATGCTCATGCGCTCCTTGACCAGGCGCGCCATGCGCGAGAGGCCGACGGAGAACTGGTTGGCGATGAGCTCGCCGACCGAGCGGATGCGGCGGTTGCCCAGGTGGTCGATGTCGTCCACATGGCCGCGCC
>JAIOPJ010000023.1 GCA_021413975.1 Gemmatimonadota bacterium | reverse complement strand
TCCGTGACCACGCGATCCGCGCGGTCGTGCTCGGCCACGATGTGCACCTCGTTGCGTGGCCACGTGCTCACCGCGATATCGCCCGCCAGATTCACGAGCTGCAGCGTGACACCCGGACCCACCTTGACCACCGTGTCGGTGATCACGGGGCGGCGCATGCGGCGCACCGACGCGCCCTCGGCCCACTCGACCCATTCGAGCGGCACGGCAGGGCCGTCCAGGAACAGCATGCCCTCTGAGGTCAGGATCACGCCGCGCTGAGGCGCGCGCTGCGAGCGCTCGGCCTCGGCGAGACGCGCACGCGAGAACTCACGCGCGATGATCGCGGCATCGCTGCCGGCATCCGGCTCGCCCGCATGCACGGGCGCAACCAACGAACACGCCAAAAAGAGTGCGAGCCCCGACGTGTACTTGAGAAGTCCGTGGCGCATGACGCTAGACCCCCGCCATGACGGCCGCGCGCCGCACCAGCTCGAGCTTCCGCTGGACCGAGCCCACGAGATAGTCCTGCAGCTCGCGGTTGGCCGGGTCCTCGGCGAGCGCCTGCTTCGCGTCGTCGATGGCCTTGTGGATGATGCGCAGATTGTCCTCGAGTACCTGGATCGTCTTGGGATCCAACTTGCCGCGGCCGCGATCGAGCGCCTTCTGCAGTGCTTCGACCTCGCTGTCGAGCTGGTTCGCATCGAAGCTGGCCGCCGCCACGTCGCTGGCGGGCGCGCTCGCGCTGGGCGTGCTGCTGGCCACCGGCGAGGCTGCCTTGTTGAACGCGCCTCGCATGGCGAAGCCCACGATCGACGCCACCACCAGGAACGCGGCCGCTGCCGGCAGCCACTGCGGCTGCGACCACCACGCCCGTGCGCGGCGCGGCAACTCGAGCACGACCGCCGGCCGGGCCGGCGACACGCTGGTGGAACCCGCCGTGCCGATTCGTGACGCGATCCCCGCCCAGAGATCGGTCGGCGCCGGCGGGCCCACGAGCGCGGCCGCATGCGACTTCACGCGCGCCAACTGCTCGAGCGTGGCGCGGCATTCCCCACACGCGTCGAGATGACGTTCGATGACGTCGTGCTCGCTGGGCGTGAGGTCGTGATCGAGATAGGCAGACAGCTGATCGGTGAAGTGCGTGGACATGGCCTTCCCTGCTTACGCGTCCAGATGCCCGCGCAACAGCATGCGTGCGCGGTGCAACTGGGCCTTGGTGGTTCCGCTCGTGACCCCGAGCAGCCCGGCGATCTCCTCGTGCCGGTAGCCCTCGATGTCGTGCAACACGAAGATGGCGCGTGCGCCCTCGGGCAGCCGCGAGATGGCGCCTTCGAGGTCTTTGGAGTGTTCGCGGCCGTCCGGCCGCGACTCCGCCTGTTCCAGCGCCACTTCATCGCCGATGAAGCGCTTGCGCTGCGTGGCCATGCTGGCGCGACGGCTCAAGATGAGATTGACCGCGAGACGATGCAGCCACGTGCTGAAGCGCGACTCGCCGCGGAAGGTGTGCAACTTCTGCCACGCCCGCACGAACACGTCCTGCGTGAGCTCGTCGGCCTGGTCGAATCCCACCATGCGACGCGCCAGCGCGTGGACGCGGTCCACGTTCTCGTCGTAGAGACGTCGGAAGGCCTGCGCGTCACCGCGCGCGGCCAACACCACGTCGCTGGTCTCGAGCGTCTGGGACAGGGCGGGTGGTTCCAGGGCCAAGGTCGTATGCCA
>JAIOPJ010000022.1 GCA_021413975.1 Gemmatimonadota bacterium | reverse complement strand
TGCGCCCCGCGACGTGCGCCGCGATTTCCGTCACTCGACCACGCCAGGAATCCGCCAATACTTCGGGTCTCTCCTATGCTCGGCGCCATCGATGCACGTAGTGCCTCGAGCGGGAGACTCCTACGCCGCCCGCACCGGCAGTACGCGCCGACTCGCGGCGATCACTCCGCCGCCGAGCACGACCTGCAGGCGGTGCAGATGGTCCGACACCAGCCGAAAGAGCGGCGAGGCCTGCGCGCGTCGGGGCTTGTAGATTCCGCGTGCCGCCGGTGCCGCATCCGGCATACGCGCTCCGAGGGACGGAAGCGCCGAGCATACGCCCGACCGGGGCGCCGCTCGTTACCATCCGATTGCGCGAGGGGCTCCTCCGACGCAACGTCCACCGGTCGCCGGCATCACATTGCTTGCTGCTGACGAGCGGACCGGCCATCGGCGCATCGCACGGCATCGGTCGGTCCGCTCGCAGCAGAAGCCCTCGTTATGCCGACACAAGCACCCTTCTGCGAGAGGCACAGATGCGCGCGATGATGCTCGTCTTGCTCCTTGCCGGATCCGCCACGCTCGCGCGTGCCCAGGCTGGGCAGCCACGCGAAGCCGCACCACCGGCGTCGGCTACTTGGCTGGTACTGGAGCGCTCTGACTCGTTGATCTGGTTCGTTGACACCGCGAGCGTCGCTATCCGCCTGAGAACCCTCTCGGCGTGGTTCGCCGTTGTAGACACAACTCCCGCGATGATCGCGCGGGTGGCCGCACCGTTTCGTCAGCACAACTTGACGTTAGCTTGACCGCGGCGGGCTGTTGAGTTACCATAGGTGTGGGTACATTGTAGCCACACACCACTGGACGCCACATGAAGACCCGCCTCATCCGCATCGGCAACTCGCGCGGAGTCCGCCTCGCCAAGCCCCTCCTTGAACAGGCGGGTCTCGACGATGAGGTGGAGATTCGCGTCGAACCGGGCGCCCTCATCATTTCCGCGGCGACGTCGCCTCGCCAGGGCTGGGCCGCAGCGGCAGCAAAGCACGGTCCGAGCACGCTGCTCGACGCCCCAACGGCCACGCGCTTCGACGACGAAGACTGGACGTGGTAAACACACCGATTCGTCGGGGTGAGGTCCATCTCGTCGAGCTGAATCCCACGCGCGGGCGCGAGATCCGCAAGACACGCCCGTGCGTCGTGGTATCGCCAGACGAGCTCAACGCGCACATGGGCACGTTCATCATCGCGCCCCTGACCACCGGGAGTCATCCGTATCCATTCCGGATCGCGTGCCGGTTCGCCGGGAAGGATGGCCACTTGGTCCTCGACCAGTTGCGAACCGTCGATCGCGAGCGGCTCGTGAAGCGGCTCGGCGCGCTGACGGCTCCGACGCTGGCAAAGGCGCTTGGCGTTCTGCAGGAGATGTTCTCGGCGTAGGGCAAGCTGACGAGGTTGGTGCAGTCGGCCGCGTCAAGGAAGCAGGTGGGCGGCCGCGCTTTGTCGTACACTTCGGTACGGCGCGGCCTTCCCCGGTATTCCGTGAAGAACCATTTCCTGAAAGCGGCCACAGCACGACCAAACGCTAGCTGGACCGGAGCCGAGATCCCATGCCTGAATGTCTCTCGCCACTCGCGGCTGCTCTGCGCGCCCCTCGCTTGGCTGCGACGATCCTTCTCGTTGCCACCGGGGCAAGCGCTGCTTGTCGCGAGGCGCCGGCAGAGCGCCATGAGTGGAGACTCGTCGAGTCGCTGCGCCTGGGAGGCGCGGAAGAGGGACCGAACTCGTTCGACTACATCAAGGGAATCGCGGCTGACTCGGCCGGGCGGATGTTCGTCTACGACCGAAGCACGCAGGACATCCGCGTGTTCACACCCGACGGAGCGTTCGAGCGCGTCATTGGCCGTGTCGGGTCAGGGCCGGGCGAGATGCGCGACGCGGAAGGCATCGTCCTGACATCAGACGGGCGCCTCTGGGTGCGCGACGCGGCCAATGCTCGATTCACGATCTTCAGCGCCGCCGGCGAGTTCGAGCGCACCTGGCAGATGCAGTTCTGCGGATCCCAGGGCATGTGGGACCCCCGTATCGATCCCGCCGGGCGGATTATCGACGAGGATTGCATCGTGAGCGGCGACCGTGCTGTGGGTGAGGCCGCGCTCGCGTATCACACTGACTTGTCGCGTGTCGATACCATCGCGGCGGTGCCGTCGTGCGGCACCCCCGCCCTCGCCGAGGCCGGGACGTGGATCACCAAGCTCGAGAACGGCATGCGCTATCAATCGATCCCCTTTCGTGCCATCTACCTCTCTGTGCTTGGGTCGCGCGGTGAGCTCTGGTGTGTGCCGAACGCCTCACGGTACGAGATCGTGCGGCTGATGCCGGGAGCGGCCGATACGGCGCGCATCACTCGGCAACTGGAGCCGGTGCCGGTCACGTCACGGGAGCGGGACTCCGTGATCGCGGATATCGAAGCGAAAGGACCGACGGGACTCGACTTCAACCGCATTCCGCAATTCAAGCCGCTCATCGATCGATTGACTGTCGACGATCACGGCCGCCTCTGGGTGCGTCGCACGAATGACGCGGGTGAAGTGGTGTTCGACATCTTCGATACGGCCGGAGCTCCGCTGGCCAGCGCCGTACTGGGACGGTATCGCACCTCGGTCTGGCGGCCGTTCGTGGTGCGAGGTGACAATGTCTACGCGGTCATACTCGGCACGGATGACGTGGAGCAGGTGGTGCGCTTCAGCATCGCGCGCTGAAGCGTCCGGCGCGCGGCCAGCTGACGGCAGGTGGTGACCGACGGCCGTCCAGTGAAGCAGGAGGGCGGGTGCTCTTTTGTACCGTTCGGCATCGCACGGCCGCCCAGCTGCTTCTTTTGAAAGCGGCCACAGCACAACCGAACGTCATGCCCGCACCACCGGATCGAGACGGGGACGGATGGGGCGCATGAACTTCACACTCACTCGATGGTAGAATCCGGGATGCGCCCCGCCTTGCAGGGATTCGGACCGCTAGAGCCTCTCGTGATCCGCGCCTTCGTGCTCTACGCGTTGCTTCGCCTCCTGCTCGGCGGGATCAGCGCTGCCGGTACGCGCCTCGGCGTCGCGTCGCCCGATAGTCCGGTCGGCATCGTGTTGTTGGTCACGGTGTTGGGTGCCATCGACTTGCGGCGAAGAGGTGAGTCGATGCTCTGGGCCAACCTCGGGTTTCCGCTGATGGCCATCTGGGGAGTCTTCGGCGCCGTAGCGATCAGCGGCGAGCTGCTTCTCTTCATGCTGCGTTCGTGACTTCGGCAGTCCTCGTCGCGGACTGCGTGAGCAAGTCCTTCGGCGCGCGCCGCGTTCTCAGTGCCGGGTCCTTGCGAGCGCACTCGGGACAAGTACGCGTCCTGTTCGGCCGCAACGGCATCGGCAAGTCCACACTGCTCAAGATCGCCGCCGGCGTCATTGCGGCAGACTCAGGCACCGTGCACATGGATGGACGGGCACTGCTGCGCCCGTCACTTCCGCAGCTGGCTATGGCGGGTGTCTTCTATCTGCCGGATCATGAACTGCTGTCTCCTGCGTTCACTCTCGGTGAGCAGCTGCGGTTCTTCGAACAGCGCTTCGGGGCGCGATCAGCGCGCGAGGCGGCGCGCTTGGCCCGCGTCGAGGACCATCTCGCCCGGCGGCCGCAGGAGTTGTCGGGTGGCGAACTCCGGAGGGCGGAACTCGCCCTCGCCCTCGCACGGCAGCCGCGCTGCTTGCTTGCGGACGAGCCGTTTCGAGGCATCGCACCGATCGACCACGACATACTGAGTGACATCTTCCGAGGCATGGCGGCGGCGGGATGCGCGGTAGTGGTCACCGGTCACGAGGTGCAGTCACTCCTCGCGCTCGCCGATCACATCACGTGGTGCACGTCGGGAACGACGTATGAGCTGGGCACGCCGGCCCAGGCGCTCACCCATGAAGCGTTCCTGCGTGAGTACGGCATGCACATGCGCGCGTGAGGTGACGTTCCGACGGTGACATCGCTGCCGCGCGACCTCCGGCAGCGCCCTCCTTCGACCCGATTCACCCCCCCCTTGCGCGAATCTCCATCACTTCTTAACCTGCAACCACATGGTTGTACGTACTGACCTCTCCGCAGCGGATCTCGACCGCCTCTTCCACGCCCTCGCCGACACCACGCGGCGCGACATCATCACGCGCCTCCTCGGCGGCGAGACGACGTCGGTCTCCGGCATCGCATCCCGCTACGACATGTCCTTCGCCGCCGTGCAGAAGCATGTCGCCGTGCTCGAGGAGGCTGGACTCGTGACCAAGCACCCGCGGGGCCGCGAGAAGCTCGTCCGCGGCAACCCGGAACGGCTCGCCCGCGCGCGCCAGCTCCTCCAGCAGCTCGAACACCTCTGGGCCTCGCGCTTCCGCCAGCTCGACGCCCTCCTCGCCGAACCCCGTCCCCCGAAGGAGTAGCCCGATGCCGCTCACGTCGATCACGCCCGACCCGAAGACCCTCCAGCTGTTCATCGAAGCCGAGTACGCCGTGCCGGTGGAGCGGCTCTGGGAGGCGTATGTGGACCCGCGCCAGTTCGAGCGCTTCTGGGGGCCCGAGGGCTGGCCCGCGACCTTCACGCGGCACGACGTCGCGGTCGGCGGGGAGTCGCACTACTACATGACCGGACCCGACGGCTCGCGGCACCACGGCTGGTTCCGCTTCCTCGCGGTCGATCCGCTCAAGTCGTTCGAGGTCGAGGACGGCTTCTCCAACCCCGACGGCTCGCGCAATGATTCCCTCCCGACGGCACGGATGGTCTTCCGCTTCGAGCGCTCCGCGAACGGCACGCGCTTCCACGGCGTCGCGAAGTACGCGAGCCTCGGGGCGATGGAAACGGTCCTCAAGATGGGGATGGAGCAGGGCATCCGGTCCGCGATGGGGCAGATCGATGCGGTGCTCGCCGACCTGAAGAGCTTCGCCGTCGAGGCGGGGACCAACGCGCAGCTGCTGAACGACACGCAGGTGCGCGTGAGCCGCGTGATCCGCGGCACGGTGGACCAGGTGTGGCGCGCGCATCATGACGCCTCCCTGATGAAGCGCTGGTTGCTCGGCCCCGACGGCTGGACGATGCCGGTGTGCGAGGTCGCGACCAGGGTCGGCGGGACCTACCGCTACGAGTGGGAGATGGCGGACGGGTCGCGGCGCTTCGGCTTCACTGGCGAGTTGCTCGAGTCCGCGGCGCCCTTCCGCGCGGTGACCACCGAGCGGATGATCGGGATGGAGGGTCCGGCGACGCACAACGAGCTCACCCTCACCGCGCTGCCCGGCGGAACGCTCCTCTCGCTCGTCATCACGTACCCGAGCAAGGAGCTGCGCGACCTGATCCTCGGCACGGGGATGACCACCGGGATGGAGACCAGCTATGCGCGGCTCGAGCGCGAGGTGCTGAAGGCCGCGTGAGCCGCCGCAAGAACATGCGCATCGTTCCTGGAAGCGGATCCCTGCGCTCGGCATACCCACCCCGCGCTGCCTCCCCGGCGACGGCGACACGCGCGACGCGAACACGCCGGACGGCAGCGTCAAGCACCGACCGGCTGCAAGCAGCCGTTCGACGAGTTCAAGGCGCTCTGAGCGGCGTCTTCGCGTGGACGTAGGTCCACGCCGTCCCATACGGATTCTCGGAAGTCTTGGGGACCGTGAGATGGAAGGTGAAGACCACCCACCGCCCGTCGAGCGCCTCGCCCGGCGCGCGCGGGATCGTGAACCGCCGCATCGGTCCGAGCGCGATCCGCTGCCCCTCGGTGTTCGCGAGTTCGAGCACCAGGGCGTTGCTCTCCTTCCCGGTGGTCCAACCCGTGCCCGAGGTGAGCGCGAGCGAGGCGGTGACCGAGTCGAGCGTCTGCTCGCTCTCCAGTCGCTGGGCACGGAGCGCGCCGTCGCGCACCAGCACCACGACGCTGTCGGCGTAGACGTCGGTGCGGCCGTCGAGCACCCCGACCACGGAGAAACCCACCTCGAGCGAGTTCGCGCTGCGGTCGTCGGTGCCCTCGCGCGCGAGACGGGCTGCGGTCGCGGCGCGGATCATCGCCTTCGGCTCGCGGTCGGTGCGCTCGGCCCGCGCCCTGATCACGCGCAGGATCTCCCCCTGCACGCTCGACATGATCCGGTCGGCCCACCATCCCGCGTAGGCGTTGAAGCGCGTCCGCACCCGATGCCGGCTGCGAAGGATCAGGCGCACCCGCAGCGAGTCGATCGGCTCGATGGTGTACGAGCCCTCGAGCACGTCGAACTGCTCGCCGCCGATCCGCACATGCGGATCGAGCGCCGGCGCCGACTCGTCGATCACCGGGTCGATCGCGAACGCGAGATGACGTTCCGGCTCCCAGTCGGTGATGGTCTCGAGGAAGAGCACGCCATGCTCGAAGCTCGCGCGTCGCGCGCCACCCTCCTGCGCGAGGTCGAGCGTGGCCGCGAGCGGGGCAGGGAACCCCATCGCCGTGTAGAGCGCGCGACCGCGTTCCTCAGCACGGATCGTGTCGACCGACGCGATCTCGTCCCAGACGCGGGTGGGCGTCGAGGCGATCTCGATCGTGCTCTCGGTGGTCGTCAGCCGATCCGTGGGCACGAAGCGGCGTTCGATCGGCATCAACGCGAGCGGGAGCAGGAGCACGGCGCCGAGGTCCGTACGCGACGCACGGGCCCGCCGGAGATGCGCCAGCAATCCACCGGCGAGCGCTCCCGCGAGCAGGAGCGGGGCCGCCATCGCGACGCAGATCATCCCCTCCATGCCCGTGGCGAGCAGGAACGCGACGATGATCACGACCGGGATCCAGGGCACGAACATCGCGACGAGCGGTCGACTGCTCCTGAGGCCGCGCGCGGCCAGGAACCCGATGGCGACGGGTCCCCCGACGAGGAAGCCGAGCGTGAGCACGGGAAAGAGCACCGCCCCCATGTCGCTGGCCGTGACCGTGTAGAGGCCGACTCCGTAGAGGATCGCGAACAGGATGAAGCTCAATTCGACCTCGAGGACCGAGAAGACGCCGTGCGGCTCCCGCGTAACCTCACGCCGGTCGCTCGCCGCCGCAACGCCGAATGCGGGAAGGGCCGCCCGAACGGGCGGCCCCCTCCCATCTCCCATCTCCCCTCTGCAGTTCAGACGTACTTCGACTTCCACTTCCCGCGACGGAACAGGACCGCGCTCGCCGCGGCCAGCACCGAGTACGCCACCGTCACCGAGATGAACACCCCGCGCTCGTGCAGCCCGATCGGTCCCGCGAGGAACCACGCGAGCGGGATCTGGATGATCCAGAACGCGAACAGGTTGAGCCAGGTCGGCGTCCATGTATCGCCGGCACCATTGAACGACTGCTCGAGCACCATCCCTGCGGCGAAGAGCGGGAATCCGAGCGAGATCACCCGAAGCCCGTAGACCGCGACCGCCGCCACCGCCGCGTCGTGCGTGAACAGCCCCACGATCTGCGGCGTGAACGCCAGGAAGATCAGCCCGATCGTGCTGAGGAAGACCACGTCGTACTTCGCCGCCGTCCAGACCGCCTGCTCGGCGCGCTCGGGTTTGCCGGCCCCGAGTGACTGGCCGACCATCGTCGCCGCAGCCCCGCCGAGTCCGAACGCCGGCATCAGCGCGAAGATCACGAGCCGGATCGCGATCGTGTACCCGGCCATCGCTGTGGCGCCGTAGCTCGAGACCACGCGCACGAGTCCCATCCAGCTCATCGAACCGATCGCGACCTGGAACGTCCCCATCCCGCTCAACCGCGCGATCTTCCACATGGTCGTCGGTTCGACGCTCAGGTGCGCACGCTTCACCGCGAGGTGGCCGGTGCCGCGCGCGAGCATCCAGAGCGCCATCAGCAGGCCCACACCGCGCCCGAACGTCGTCGCGATCGCGGCGCCGGTCACGCCGAGCTCCGGGAAGGGTCCGAGCCCGAAGATCAGCACCGGATCCATCACCATGTTGATCGAGTTCCCGACGATCAGGATCCTCATCGCCACCGCGGGATCGCCGGCACCCCGGAAGACGGCGTTCACCACGAAGAGCAGGAAGGCGGTCGAGCTGCCGCCGAGCATCCAGCGCGCGTAGCCGGTGCCGGTGGCGATCACCTCGGCGTCCGCCCCCATGAGCCCGAGCAATTGCGGCGCGAGGATCGCGCCCATGAGCCCGAGCACGCCCGAGATCAGCAGGCCGAGCGTCAGGACCTGCACCGCCGCGCGACCGGCGCCATCGCCGTCCTTCTCGCCGATGCGCCGCGACACCGTCGCCGTCGCGCCGATGCTCAGGCCGAAGGCGAGGGTGTAGATCACGATCATCAACGACTCGGTCAGGCCCACGGTCGCGACCGCGGCCGCGCCGAGCCGGCCGACGAAGAAGACGTCGACCACGGCGAAGAGGCTCTCCATGGCCATCTCGACGACCATGGGCACGGCGAGCAGGAAGATCGCGCGGCCGAGCGCGCCGCTCGTGTAGTCGTGATGGGTGCCGCGCAGGGCATCGCGGAGGTCGCGCCAGACGTCATGCGGTGCGTCGTTCGTGCTATGCATATGGGAGCCTCTGAGGGATCGGAATTGAGAGCGCCCTTCCTGCGACTTCGAAGCAGGGAGGGCGCTGATCCGCGGGGAGCGACACGAGCGGTCGCTGCTACCCGAGAGGCCCTGCTTCGACAGCACCCGCCATGACAGGCACGACCGAGCGGAAGCTCGATGCGTACCGGCAGGGCCGGGTCGGGTTGTCGTTGCGCAGGGACGAGTCCATCAAAGCACCACGGTGCGAGTGTCGGGCGAACCGGACGCTAGCGACCGGTCCGAACGGGGTCAAGCCCTGAGCAACTCCTCCACGCTGATCGCGATCCGGTCCGCATCCGGCAGCACCGCGTCGAGCAGCACCGGGTGGTACGGCATCGGGATGTCCTTCGGCGCGAGCCGCTGCACCGGCGCGTCGAGATGCCAGAACGCCTCCTGCGCGACGAACGCGCCGACCTCGGCGCCGAAGCCCGCGGTGAGGTTGTCCTCGTGCACGATCAGGCACCGGCCCGTCTTGATCACCGAGCCCAGCACGGCACTGTGGTCCCAGGGTGCGATCGTCCGCAGGTCGATCAACTCCACGACGCCCGGGAACCGGGCCGCCGCCTCGGCGCAGCGATGCACCATCGCGCCCCACGAGACGAGCGTGAGCGAGCCGCCCGGCTGCACGACGCGGGCCTTGCCGAACGGCAGCACGTAGTCGTCACCGGGGTAGCGCGCGCTGCCGTCGCCGGTCATGAGCAGCGAACGGTGCTCGAAGAAGACCGTCGGGTCGGGCGAGCGCATCGCGGCCCGGAGCAGGCCCACCGCATCGGCGGCGTTGGAGGGCATCGCGACCTGCCAGCCGTACGCGTGCGCGAAACGGACCTCGTCGCTGAGCGAGTGCCAGGGGTCGCCGACGTCCTTACCGAAGCCGCCGGGCATGCGCACGACCATCGGCGCGGCGAAGCGATTCGCCGTGCGCCAGCGCATGGTGCCGGTGTTGTTGAGCTGCTCGGTGGCGGGGTCCGCGTACTTGCGGAACTGGATCTCGGCGACGGGCATGAGGCCGCTGATCGCCAACCCCGACGCGCGGCCGATGATCCCTTCCTCGCTCAGACTGGTGTCGAAGACGCGCGCATTGCCGAACTGCTTCTGCAGACCTTCGGTGACGAGATGCACGCCGCCCTTCTTGCCGACGTCCTCGCCGAACACGACCACGCGCGGATTCACCTCGAGCTCGCGTCGCAAGGTGCGCCGCACGGCCTCGGCGAAGCGCAGCATCTCGCCGTCCTCGCGCGGGACCTCGGTGCCGCCGAGGTCGCGGCGGATCGCGCGCGGGACACCGCCGAACGCCTCGGGCGCGCCATCGCCGTCCTCGGCGCGCACATGCTCGGCGATGCGGGACGCATCGGGCACGGGGCGCGCCCGAGCGGCCGAGAGCGCGTGCTCGACGTCGCGCGCGACCTCCCCCTCGCGCGCGCTCCAGTCGGCCGCGCTCAGCAGCGCGGGCACGAGGTACGAGCGCAGCCGCGGCAGCGGGTCGCGCGCCTGGTCGGCGGCGATCTCGGCGTCGGTGCGGTAGCCCTTCTGGTTGTCGGGGCCCGAGTGGCTCGAGAGCCGCGGCAGCGTCAGGTGCACCAGCGCGGGGCCGCCGCCGCCGCGCACATGGTCGACGCATTCCTTGAGCAGCGTCGCCGATGCGGCAGGGTCGGTGCCATCGCCGTCACGGACGAACAGGTTCGCGAACGAGGCGAGGTTCTTCGCGATGTTGCCGCCCGGCGTCTGCATCTCGCCCTTGACCGAGATCCCGAGGTCGTTGTCCTCTATGTAGAAGAGCATCGGCAGCTTGAGCGTGGTCGCCATGGTGAGCGCGGACCAGAAGCCGTTGGTCGCGACCGACGCATCGCCGCCGAGGGCGACGCCGATCGAACCGGCCCAACCGGCGTCCTTGAGCGTGTCGCGGTGATACGTGATCGCCTGCGCCCACCCCGCCGTGGGCGTGTACTGCGAGCCCACGTCGCCCGACATGGGGAGGACGATCGGCCCGTCGCGATTGGGCAGGTTGCAGACGACGCCGATGTCGCGCCCGTCGGAGAAGCCGCCGGCCCGGCCGAGCGGCGAGCCGAGCGCGTCGTCGAGGGGGAGACCGAGGGAGAGGAGCAGCGGACGGCTCCGGTAGTAGGCGCCGGCGGCGTCATGCCTGCCGTCGATCAGCGCGCCGAGGATGCACTGCGCGACGTCGTGGCCGCGCGCCGAGAACTGGTAGAGCACCACATGGTCCTTGGGGACAGTGGCGCGGTTGCGGTTCGTGGCCTCCTCGACCTCGTCGAGGGCGCGGGAGACGAGGACGTTGTAGGCGATGCGACGCCAGTCGAAGCCGGCGAGTGGTCTCGGAGCCATGGGGGGAATCTGGGCAGGGGCGGGCGAGGGGGGAACCGGCCCGCGGGAAGTCTGATATCTTTCCGTCCATGCCGAACTCCCTCGTGATCACCGAGCTCCACGACGGCGTGCTGGTCCTGACGCTGAATCGTCCGGAGGTGCTCAACTCGTTCAACGGCACCATGGCGGCCGCGCTCCTCGCGGGCCTCGAGCGCGCCGCGAGCGACCGCGAGGTCCGCGCGGTCCTGCTCACCGGCGCCGGGCGTGGCTTCTGCGCCGGCCAGGATCTTCAGGAAGTGCTCCCGCAGGGCGACGGCCCCATGCCCGACATCAGTGTGGTCGTGCGCGCGAACTACAACCCGATCATCCGCGCGATCCGCACGCTCGAGAAGCCCGTGGTCTGCGCCGTGAACGGCGTGGCCGCGGGCGCCGGTGCCAACCTCGCATTCGCCTGCGATCTCACGGTCGCCGCGGAAGAGGCGGTCTTCGTCGAGAGCTTCGCCAAGCTCGGGCTCATCCCCGACACCAGCGGCACCTTCTTCGTGCCGCGCCTCGTGGGACCGCAGCGCGCGACCGGCATGTTCTTCCTCGCCGAGAAGATGCACGCGTCCAAGGCCAAGGAGTGGGGCCTCATCTGGGAGGTCGTGCCGTTCGCGCAGCTGCAGGAGGTGGCACTGCACCTGGCGAAGCAGCTGGCGACGCAGGCCACGCGCGGTTTCGGGCTCACCAAGCGCGCGATGAATGCCTCGTGGTCCAACACCCTCGAGGAACAGCTCGAGGTGGAGGCACGGACCATGCAGGAAGCCGGCCGCACCGCCGACTACGAGGAGGGTGTCCGCGCCTTCCTCGACAAGCGGAAGCCCACCTATCGTGGCGAGTGAGATGAGCGCACCGGGCAGGGGGATGGTGATCGGCGTGGTCGGCGCAGGGGCGATGGGCGCGGGGATCGCGCAGGTCGCGGCGGCGCACGGGCACCAGGTGATCCTCGCCGACGCGTATCCGGCAGCGGTGGGCAGGGCGCGGGAGGGCCATGCCAAGGCGATGGCGCGCGAGGTCGAGAAGGGGCGGCTCACGCGCGAGGCCGCCGACGCGGTCCTCGCCCGCTTCACGTACGTGGAGGGCGTCGACGGCACGGCACTGGCGGCCTTCGCGGGCTGCGGCTTCGCGATCGAGGCGATCGTCGAGGAGCTCGCGGCGAAGCGCGCACTCTTCAAGGCGCTCGAGGGCGTGCTCGAGCCCGATGCGGTGCTCGCGACCAACACGAGTTCGCTCTCGGTCGCCGCGCTCGCCGGTGCGTGCGCGCGACCGGAACGCGTGGTCGGCGTGCACTTCTTCAATCCGGCGCCGGTCATGCCGCTCGTCGAGATCATCCCGGCGATCACGACGGCACCGTCCGTCACGACCGGGGCGCGCGCGCTCGTCGATTCGTGGAAGAAGACCACGGTCGTCTGCGCCGACACGCCGGGCTTCATCGTGAACCGGATCGCGCGCCCCTTCTACGGCGAGGCGCTGCGGATCGCCGAGGAGCATCTCGCCGACGCGGCCACCATCGATCGGGCGATGCGCGAGTTGGGCGGCTTCAAGATGGGGCCGTTCGAGCTGATGGACTTCATCGGCAACGACGTGAACTTCGCGGTGACGAGTTCGGTGTACGAAGCGATGTTCCACGACCCGCGCTACCGCCCCGCGCTCACGCAGCGCCGTCTCGTCGAGGCCGGGCTGCTCGGCCGCAAGAGCGGGCGCGGGCACTACGACCACCGTGAGGGTGCCACCAGGCCGGAGCCGGATACCGACCCGGTGCTCGGCCGCCGGATCGTCGACCGGATCGTCGCCATGCTGGTGAACGAGGCGGTCGACGCCGTCCGCCTGCGCATCGCGTCGCCCAATGACATCGAGCTCGCCATGACCCGTGGCGTGAACTACCCGAAAGGCCTCCTCGCCTGGGGCGACGAGATCGGCCCGGCGAAGGTGCTCGCGTCGCTCGAGCAGCTGCAGGCCGAGTATGGCGAGGACCGCTATCGCCCGAGCCCACTCCTGAGACAGGCCGTCCGAGACGGCCGGAGACTGCTGACGTGACCGATCGCCCCCTCCGCCGCGGCACCCAGTTCATCGATCGGGTCCCGCCGGCCCCGCCCGCTCCGCCGAGCACCGCGCCGGCGCCCGCGCCGTCCAAGAAGGAGACCGACGAGAAGGCCCGCGCCGTCGTCGGCCGCATGATGTCGCGCGACGTCTTCTCGCAGTGGCTCGGTGTGGAGGTGCTCGAGGTGGCCGACCAGCAGGCGGTGATCCGCATGACCGTGCGCCCGGAGATGATGAACGGCTTCGGATTCGCGCATGGGGGCGTCGTCTTCGCGTTCGCCGACAGCGCGCATGCCTTCTGCTCGAACTCCAGCGGGGAGATCAGCGTCGCGGTCGACTGCAACATCAGCTACCCCGCGCCGATCCGCGTGGGGGATGTGCTCACCGCGACCGCGATCGAGCAGACCTCGACCAACCGCCTCGCCTTCAGCGAGATCACGGTGCGCAACCAGGACGACACCGTCGTCGCCCTCTTCCGCGGCACCGTCTACCGCACGCGCAAGCCGCTCCCCGAATGAACGAGGCCTATCTCATCGACGGCGTGCGCACGCCGATCGGCAACCTCGGCGGTGCGCTCGCCGCGGTCCGTGCCGACGACCTCGGTGCGCACGCGATCCGTTCGCTCCTCGCCCGTCACGCGGCGCTCGACCCGGCGCGCATCACCGATGTCATCATGGGCTGCGCGAACCAGGCCGGCGAGGACAACCGCAACGTCGCACGGATGGCGCTGCTGCTCGCGGGCCTGCCCGTCACGGTGCCGGGCGAGACCGTGAACCGGCTCTGTGCCTCGGGCCTGAGCGCGGTCGCCGGCGCGGCGCGCGGCATCAGGGCCGGCGAGGGGGAGTTCTACCTGGCAGGCGGCGTCGAGTCCATGACCCGCGCGCCGTACGTGCTCTCCAAGGGCGCCACGCCGTTCGCGCGCGACATGCAACTCTTCGACACGAGCATCGGCTGGCGGTTCGTGAACCCCGCGATGAAGGCGCTGCATGGGACCGACTCCATGGGAGAGACCGCCGAGAACGTCGCGGCGCAGTACCATGTCTCGCGCGCCGACCAGGATGCGTTCGCGCTCCGCTCGCAGCAGCGGGCCACTGCCGCGCGCGCCGAGGGGCGACTGGCCGCCGAGATCTCGCCGGTGGGGATCACGGGCAGGAAGGGGACCACGCGCGTGGAGCAGGACGAGTTCATCCGCCCCGAGACCACGCTCGAGATCCTCGGCAAGCTCAAGCCGGCCTTCCGGCATGACGGGCAGGGCTCGGTGACGGCGGGGAACGCGAGCGGGCTCAACGACGGCGCGGCGGCGCTCCTGCTCGCGTCGGAGCAGGGAGTGAAGGACGCGGGGCTGACGCCGCTGGCGCGCATCGTGGCGAGCGCGGCCGCGGGCGTCGAGCCGCGCATCATGGGCATGGGACCGGTGCCGTCCACGCGCCGGGCGCTCGCGCTCGCGGGGCTCACGCTGGCGCAGATGGACGTGATCGAGCTCAACGAGGCCTTCGCCGCGCAGGGGCTCGCCTGCCTGCGCGAACTCGGCGTCGCCGACGACGACCCGCGCGTGAATCCCAACGGCGGCGCGATCGCGCTCGGGCATCCGCTCGGGATGAGCGGTGCCCGTCTGGCGCTCACCGCGGCCCGCGAGCTCGAACGGCGCAAGGGGCGCTACGCGCTCTGCACCATGTGCATCGGCGTGGGGCAGGGCTTCGCGATGATCATCGAGCGGGCCTGAGCCCGCATGGCGCCCCTTCGGTCGCGAGGCCCGTGACGGCGAGCGACGACTTCTACGCGCCGCGCCGCGGCGAGATGGCCGACACCTCGGCCTATCTCGGCTTCCTGGTGGGCTTCCTGGGCGCCGCCCCGCTCGCCTGGAATGCGCTCACGTCCTCGTTCGACGAGAATGTCGGCGATGCGACGATGGGTGTCGCCCGCTTCGCGTCCGTGCTGGTCGCGACCGGCCTGGTCACCGGCGCGATCGGCTACGCGATCGGTGCGCTCTACGGGCGCCTCTGGGAGTGGCGGCATCGCCGGCGGAATCCCCGCGTGAAGCCCGAGGCCGGCGCCGATCGCGCCTCCGAGACCGCGGCCAAGCCGGAAGAGACCGTCGCTGCGGTCGCGCGCGTCTGGCAGCGTCAGGCGCAGCAGTCGGCGGTGCTGTTGCAGCGCTTCGACGCGGCCGATGAGACGCGCGACCTGCCCTTGGCGCGATTCGAACTCGTGCGCCTGAGCGGCATGACCCTCGGGCGCGCGACCTGCCGGCCCGGGTGGCGCTGGTCGGAGCATGTGGGGCCGGCGGCCGGTGCGGCGCGTTGCTCGACGGAGGTCGCCGGATTCGTGCTCGGCGGCAACGCCACTGTGGAGATGGAGGACGGCGCGACCTACGCGCTCGCACCGGGCACGGTCTTCCACATCCCGGCGCGCCCGTATGACTGTCGCGTCGTCGGCGATGAACCGTTCGTGGCCGTGCAGGTCGTCGGCGCCGACCGGTTCTCCCGCGCCGCGGGGCGCTGAGACCGAGCTCCGGCGAGGCCGGGGCTCAGCGGGACGCGGGGCGCTCGAGGATCGCGTTCAACTCGCGCGCGAGTTCGGCCCCGCTGAACGGCTTCCGGAGCAGGGCGACCCCGGCGCGCACGAGCGTCTCGCGGTCGACCGACTCGCCGGTGTGACCCGAGATCAGGAGCACCGGCAGCTCGGGATGCGCTTGCCGCAGCCAGGCGGTGAACTGGATCCCGGTCTCGCCGGGCATCATCACGTCGCTCACGACCGCGTCGAACGGGGCGCTGCCGGCAACGAGGTGCGTGCGGGCCTCGGCCGCGGTGGCCGCGGCGACCGTCGCATGCCCCATCGCCTCGAGCAACCGCGTGAGTTGTTCGCGCACCGCGAGTTCGTCCTCGACCAACAGGATGCGCCGTATCCTGCCGTCCTTCCCCTTCGACGGCGTCGTCCGGACCTCGCCGCTGCGGCGGCGCGGGGCCGCCGGTTCCTCGGCCGTCACGAGCGGGAGCATCATCATCACCGCCGTGCCGCTGCCGGGGGACGAGTCCACGCGCAAGCCGCCGCCCGCACGTTCGATCAGCGGTCGCACCCCGATGAGCCCCAGTCCGGTGCCCCGTCCGCCGCTCTTGTCGGTGAAGAAGGGGTCGAACATCCGCTCCCGCACCTCGTCCGACATGCCGATGCCGCGGTCACTCACGGTGATCACCGCGTACCGTCCCGGGAGCGGGGCGATCGTGAAGTCCGCGTCGCGGGCGGCCGCGCCCACCTGCCGCACATCCGCCGCGAGCTCGATCGGTCCGCCGTTGGGCATCGCATCGCGCGCATTGGCGACGAGATTGAACAGGATGTGCTCGAGTTCGGCGCGATCGACCTCGATCGAACCGAACGGTTCGGGGGCCCGCACCGTGATGGGGTGCGATTCCCCGGCGAGGCGCGTGAGGAGCGGCTCGAGGTCCCGCACCATCTCGACGACGTCCACCCGCTGCGCCGGCGCCGGGTCGTTGCGCACGAACGCCAGGAGCCGGCGCGTGAGGGCCGCGCCGCGCCGGGCGGCCGCACCGATCCCCGAGAGGTCCGACTGTGCGGCGTGATCGGGCCCGAGTGTCAGTTGCGCGAGCTCCGCGCTGGCCATCACGGCCGTGAGGACGTTGTTGAAGTCGTGCGCGACGCCGCCGGCCAGGCGTCCCGCCACCTCGAGCTTCTGGGCCTGACGCAGCCGGTCCTCGAGCAGGAGGCGCTCCGTGACGTCGCGGAGATTGAGCACCGTCCCGTGGACGGCGGGTTCGTCCCGCAGGTCCACGCCGATCGATTCGACGAGTCGCTCCATGCCGTCGCGCCCGCGCAGACGCCAGACGTGCGCGCCCGGGCGGCCCGGACGCTCGCCGAGTCCGGCGAGGAACCGCTCCCACTCGTCGCGGCTCTCCTCGCTGACGAGACCGGCGAACCGCCGTCCCTCGGACGCCGAGATCGATGCGCCGAAGAGCCGGTCGGTGGGCGCGCTCGCGAAGGCGACGTTGCCCTGCTGGTCGAGCAGGAGGATCGCGTCGGAGGCGTGGCGCACGAGCGCCTCGAGTCGTCGCGCCGCCTCGCGCTGCGTATCGGCCTGCACGGCCTGCGTGGCCGCGCGGCTGGTGGTCACGTCGCGGACGACGAGCGTCGCGTTCAGCAGCACCAGCCCGCCCACGAGTGCGCCGAGGTTCGTGGCCTGGCCCGTCGTCGACATCCAGACGAGGAGGAGCGCCATCGATGAGACCGCGAGGATCGGCAGCGGACTGAAGGGCGTGCGCGAGGCGTCGTCCGTATCGTCCTTCGGCAGCGGCGTCTCGATGAACAGGATCGCCGAATGGAAGATGCCGAGATCGACCGCGACGGCCACGGCGACACTCCAGTTCGGGCCCGTGTACTGGGTCGAGAAGAGGATCTGGAAGACGAGGTCGGCGATCGTCGAGACGGCGATGCAGCCCAGCAGCAGGGTGACCGCGACCCGCGATGGGATCCGGCGGGCACGCTCGAGCCCCTTGTTGATCGCGACCAGGGTGGCCAGCTGCGCCATGGCCGTGGCGGTGATCAGGAACCGCTGGCCCGTCGAGAACTCGACATTCGTCGCGTCCACCCGCGCCGCGAAGATGATGAGGCTGCCGAAGGCGACGAGCACCACGATCAGGCCGAGCGCGTCGCGCAGGCGATCGGTCGTCCACGTGGTCCGCGGGAGCCGCGTCACCCCGTGGATCAGGAACGGATAGAACTGGAAGTAGATGAGATCCGCCCACGAGATGTACCTGAGCGGGCGTCCGATCAGGTACATGATGAACCAGACGGCCGCGCCGAGGGTCAGCGCACCGAAGCCCATCGCGATGGCGCGGAGCGCGGCGCGCGTTCCCTCGGGGAGGTCCCGCCGTCGCGATGCCGTCGCGAGCGCCACCGCGGTGCCGAGCTGCAACGGCAGGAAGCCGAAGGCGCCGTAGGTGCGCATCCACTGCGGCTGACTCGCGCGGTCGATGCCGAGATCGGTGAACGTGAACACCGCGGCATGGACGGCGAGCACCCAGAAGGCCGCGCGCAGCGTCGCCGTGCCGCTCCCTTGGACGTGCTCACGTGGTTCCATGGGCCCTAAGCTACGACTCCGTGCTCGCCGCCGGAATGCCGTGCCGCGCCCCCGGCCAGCGTGCGCCGCACTGGAAATGGTGTCGTCGCGACGGCATCCTTCGCCCGTGACCCCTCTCGACCCGGCCTCGCGATGATCTACGCTTTCGACGGCTTCATCCCCGTCGTGCACCCGACCGCCTTCGTGCACCCGCAGGCGGCCGTGACCGGCAACGTCGTCATCGGCCGCGATGTGTACATCGGACCTGGCTGCGCCATCCGCGGCGACTGGGGCGGCATCGTGATCGAGGACGGCTGCAACGTGCAGGAGAACTGCACCGTGCACATGTTCCCCGGCGTGACGGTCGTGCTCGAGCCGGGAGCGCACATCGGTCATGGGGCGATCGTGCACGGCGCACGGATCGGCGCCAACGCGCTCGTCGGCATGAATGCGGTGATCATGGACAATGCCGTGGTCGGTGCCGGCAGCGTGGTCGGGGCCCTCGCGTTCGTGCCGGCCGGCATGGAGGTGCCCGAGCGCTCGGTCGTCGTGGGCAATCCCGCGAGGATCGTGAAGCCGGTGAGCGACGAGATGCTCGCCTGGAAGTCCGAGGGGACCGCGCTCTACCAGCAGCTCCCCGCGGCGATGCGCGCCTCCTGGCGCGAGGTCGAACCGCTCCGGGAGATCCCCGCCGACCGCCCCGTGCAGTCGGCGATGCTCAGGACCTGGAACGAGACCAAGGAGAAGGGAACGCCATGAACAGGCTCCGCAACTACGCGCTCGGCGAGTGGGTCGAGGGCACCGGCAAGTCGGCCACGCTCTTCCACGCCGTCACCGGCGAGGCGATCGCCGAGGCGTCGAGCAGCGGGCTCGACTTCAAGGCCATGGCCGCCTACGCGCGCAACGTCGGCGGTCCCAGGCTGCGGGCGCTCACGTTCCATCAGCGGGCGGCGTTGCTCAAGGGCGTGGCGAAGCACCTCATGGAGCGGAAGGACGCCTTCTACGCGCTCTCGGCCGCGACCGGCGCGACCCGCACCGACTCGTGGGTCGACATCGAAGGCGGCATCGGGACCTTCTTCGCGTATTCGAGCCGCGGCCGCCGCGACTTCCCCAACGAGACCTATCATGTGGAGGGGCCGCAGGAGGTCCTCTCCAAGGGCGGGACCTTCGCCGGGCGGCACATCTGCGTCCCGCTCGAGGGGGTCGCGATCCACATCAACGCATTCAACTTCCCCTGCTGGGGGATGCTCGAGAAGATGGCGCCGGCCCTGCTGGCGGGCGTGCCCTGCATCGTGAAGCCGGCGACCGCGACGAGCTATCTCACGGAGGCGATGTTCCGCGAGATGATCGCGTCGGGCATCCTGCCCGAGGGCGCGATCCAGCTCATCTGCGGGTCGGCGGGCGACCTGCTCAGTCATGTGACCGAACAGGACGCGGTCGCCTTCACCGGCAGCGCGAGCACCGGGCAGATGCTCAAGGAGAGCAAGGCCGTCGTCGCGCACTCGGTGCGCTTCAACATGGAGGCCGATTCGCTCAACTGCTCGATCCTCGCGCCCGACGCGGCACCGGGCACCGAGGAGTTCGACCTCTTCATCAAGGAGGTCGTGCGCGAGATGACCACGAAGGCGGGCCAGAAGTGCACCGCGATCCGCCGCACGATCGTCCCGGCGGGCATGGAAGGCGACGTCGTGAAGGCGCTCAAGGCGCGGCTGGAGAAGACGACCATCGGCGACCCGGCGGTCGAGGGCGTGCGCATGGGGCCGCTCGCGAGCGCGGGGCAGGTGCGCGACGTGGGCGTGGCGGCGGCGCGGATCCGCGAGGCCGGCGAGCTGGTCTTCGGGGGCGGCGACTTCGCCGTCGTCGGCGCCGACCGCGAGAAGGGCGCCTTCTTCGGCCCCATGCTCATGGTCTGCGACGCGCCCCTCCGCCGGAGCGAGCCGCATGACATCGAGGCCTTCGGGCCGGTGAACACCGTCATGCCGTATGCGACGCTCGACGAGGCGATCGAGCTCGCCAAGCGTGGCCGCGGCTCGCTCTGCGGTTCACTGATCACCGCCGACGCCGCCACCGCCCGCAGGGTCGTGCTCGGCGTCGCGCCCTACCACGGCCGCCTCATGGTGCTCGACAAGTCGAGCGCCAAGGAGAGCACCGGGCACGGCTCGCCGCTCCCCAACCTCGTGCACGGCGGTCCCGGCCGCGCCGGCGGCGGCGAGGAGATGGGCGGTGCGCGCGGCGTGCTGCACTACATGCAGCGCACGGCGGTGCAGGGGAGCCCGAGCATGCTCACCGCGATCACGCGCGAATGGAGCGCCGGGGCCGCGCAGCACACCGACACCGTGCACCCGTTCCGGAAGACCTTCGACGAGCTCGCGATCGGCGACACCCTCCTCACCGGCACGCGCACGATCACGCTCGACGACATCGTGGCGTTCGCGGACCTCAGCGGCGACAAGTTCTACGCGCACATGAACGATGCGGAGGCGCGCACGAACGGCGTCTTCACCGGCCGCGTGGCCCACGGGTACTTCATCGTCTCGGCCGCTGCGGGCCTCTTCGTGGACCCCGCGCTCGGTCCCGTGCTCGCGAACTACGGGATGGAGCGGCTGCGCTTCACCAAGCCGGTCTACCCGGGCGACACCATCCGGGTACGCCTCACGGTGAAGCAGAAGACCGCCAAGGACACGCCGGAAGGCGGGATCCCGCAGGGCGTGGTCGAGTGGGACGTGGAGGTCAGCAATCAGGACGGGGAGGCGGTAGCGCTCTACTCCATCCTCACGCTGGTGAGGCGTGCCGCGTGAAGCGATGAAGGCGGAAGGATGAAGGATGGAAGATGCGGGGGTGAGCGCCTCGGCTCGCCCCCGCATCGTCGTTCAACCTTCATCCTTCATCCTTCATCCTTCAGCCTAGGCGCTGCGCCGCCAAGTACCCCGCCGCACTCACCGCCGCCGTGAGGATCGTCCCCCACGCGAGGTCCACCCAGACCACCCCCGCGGGGAAATCCTTGAGCAGCGCGAGCGAGGTGAGGTCGAAGGCCGCGTAGGCGGCGAGACCGAAGACGGCGCCGAGCGCGGCCGCCCGCCCGATCGACTGCTTCTCCACCGCGGGTGCGATGCAGAGCACCACGATCGCACCCACGTAGATGAGGTAGAAGAGCAGCGCCGCCGGCCACTGCACGTCGGGCCGCGTGAGGTGGCCCAGCTGCGCCCGGTAGAACCCCTTGGCCACGACACCGAGCCAGGTGAGATCGAGCGCGAAGAAGACCAGCAGGCTCGCGAAGTAGACCTTCAGCTGCAGCAGCGCGCTCACTTCGCTCCCCGCTGCAGGCGCACCGACACCGCCTGCACCTCGGTGAGGACGCGCAGCAGGTTGCCGCTCCAGATCTTCTCGATCTGCGCCTCGGTGTAGCCACGGCGCACGAGTTCGAGCGTGACGTTGAAGGTCTCGCCCGCGTTGCGCCAGCCGTCCACGCCGCCGCCGCCGTCGAAGTCGCTGCTGATGCCCACATGGTCGATCCCGATGAGCTTGACCGCGTAGTCGATGTGGTCGACGTAGTCCTTCACGGTCGCCATGGGGTCGGCGGGGTAACGGCGCGCGGTGATGTCCTCCTGTGCCGCGAGGTAGGCGTTGCGCTTGTCGTCCGGCAGCGCCTGCACCGCGGCGCTCACCTCGCGCGGATTGGTGCCGGTCACCCCGTACTGCGCGCGCAGCGCGTCGATCGCGCCCTGGCGCTCCGCATCACGGGCCGGGTCGCACTTCACGTAGCTGTTGAACGCGACCAGCTGCACCACGCCGCCGTTCCTCCTCATGCCGAGCAACTGTTCGTCGTCGAGGTTGCGGCTGTGGTTGCAGAGCGCGCGCACGCCCGAGTGCGACGCGATGATCGGTGCCTTGGTGAGCTCCAGCGTCTGCATCATGCTCGCCTTGCTCGGATGCGAGATGTCGATCATGATGCCCCACTTGTTGAGCTCGGCGATGGCCTCGCGGCCGAGCGGGCTCAGGCCGTTGTGCAGCCAGACGCCGTCGCGCTCGCCGGTGTTGGAGTCCGAGAACTGGCTGTGCCCGTTGTGGGCGAGCGAGAGGTATCGGCCCCCGAGGTCGGCGAACTGCTTGATGCGCGAGAGGTCGGTGCCCACCGAGAAGCCGTTCTCGATGCCGATGAAGATGACCTTGCGTCCGCTCGCGTAGATGCGGCGTGCGTCGGCGGCGGTGCGGGCGAGCCCCACGCGCGTGGGGGCCAACGAGTCGGTGAGCCGGTGGATCGCCTGGAACTTCTCGATCGCGGCGGCATAGGCGGCGGCCATCGTCGCCGAGTCGATCGTGCGCGCCTGGCCGACGTAGACGATGAGGAAGGCGGCGTCGAGCCCGCCCGCTTCCATCTTGGGGATGTCGACCTGGTTGCGCGCGATGCCGGTCACGTAGTTGAGCGTGTCGCGGCGGAAGGCCGTCGGGCTGATGTCGACGTGCGTGTCGAGCGTCATCACCCGGTCGTGGATCGCGCGGGCGCGGGCGACCAGTGCGGCGTCGTCCTGCGCGCGCGCGGCCAGCGCGGGGGTGAGGAGCGCGAGCATCAGGCCGGCGCGACGGAGAATCAGGGACATGGGAGATCCGGGACGGGGGGATGCGTACTTGTAACCCGTTCCGCCCCTGACCCGCAACCTGCCTCCCACCGTCGTGGGACCGAGGTTACCATGCAGGGAACACCCTGCATCGGAGATCCAGCATGATCCAGCGTAACGCCACCGCCCAGTGGACCGGTGACCTCAAGGCCGGCCAGGGCTCCATCCGCCTCGGCAGCGGCGCCTTCGAGGGCAAGTACTCGTTCGGCACCCGCTTCGAGGGGGCCCCCGGCACCAATCCCGAGGAACTGCTGGGCGCCGCCCACGCCGGCTGCTTCTCCATGGCGCTCGCCCTCGGCCTGACGCAGGCCGGGCACGTGCCGACGCGCGTGCACACGACCGCCACCGTCCAGATGGACCGGGTCGCCGAGAAGATGACCATCATCGGCATCGCTCTCGTCTGCGAAGCCGAGGTCCCGGGCATCGGCAACGAGGCGTTCCAGCAGGTCGCGGAGGCCACCAAGTCCGGGTGCATCGTGTCGCGGGCGCTGGCTTCGGTGCCGATGACCCTGACGGCGACGCTCAAGTAGCCCTCCCCTCACGGGCCGGCCGCGGCGAAACCACCCTACCGCGGCCGGCGTAGGCTCCCTCGATGCCCACGCAGAGCACTCCCGCCCCGGCCTCCGCGCCGCAGACGCCGCCCGCCCAGGCCCCCGTGATCGCCGGGAACCCCGGTCAGGCGCCGCGCGTGCTCGGCTCGCCCGATCAGATCTACCGCGGCCTGCAGGAGAAGCGGAACATCCTCCGCGAACAGAAGGACGCGCTCGAGCGCGAGCGGAACCAGCTCGCCCAGCAGGTACGTTCCAGTCCCGTGGGCGATGCGGACCGGACGGGCCTCGAACAGCGGCTGACCCAGGCGGACCAGGCGATCGCGAAGGTCTCGATCGATATCGCCGAGACGGATGCGCAGCTCGCCCAGGCCGCCTCGGTCCCGGGAGCGATCATCGAGGAACCGCCGCGCGACGAGTGGGTGAATGGCCCGCCGGTCGAGCTCGTCGCCTGGGGCATGGGACTCACCGCGGTACTGCTGTTCCCCCTGATCATCGCCCGCGCGCGCCGCCTCTGGCGCAGCGCCAACGTCGTCTCCGCCGTCCCGCCCGAGATGGTCGAGAGGATCGCCGGCATGGAGCGCGGGATCGACGCGATCGCGGTCGAGGTGGAGCGGATCGGCGAGGGGCAGCGGTTCGTGACGCAGCTCCTCTCCGAACGAGCCGACGCCGAGCCCGTTCGACTCACGTCCGGCGGTCCCTCCGGCGGCCCCTCCGGCGGCCCGTCCGTCAGCCACTAGCCGTCGGCCCGAGCGGCTGGGCGTGCCGCTGGGCGGGCCGGGCGTGCGGTGGGTCACACCCTGCCCCCTCGCGGGGCCCCCGGTTCACACATCGTGATGGTTGTCACCGCCCCCGCGCAGCTGCCGCCGTAGTGTTACTGGCAGTGCCGCTGGCCGGTCTCTAACATACGGGAATCGGGCTGGGACGCGGACGCGCCGCAGCGAGTCAACATTCGCAGGGGAGCAGAGACGATGGGGCCAGCACA
This sequence comes from Gemmatimonadota bacterium, assembly GCA_021413975.1. GTDB lineage: Bacteria > Gemmatimonadota > Gemmatimonadetes > Gemmatimonadales > Gemmatimonadaceae > Pseudogemmatithrix. The sequence continues at coordinate 21,231 of JAIOPJ010000022.1, read as the reverse complement.
GATGCCCGGATCGAGCCGCATGCGCTCGGGAGGGTTCACGATCATCGAACTGCTGATCGTGATGACGATCGTCGGCATCATCGTGGCATTCGCGGCCCCGAACGTCGACCCGACGCGGTTCCGGGTGAACTCGGCCATGCAGGTGCTGGGATCGACGATGCTGACGGTGCAGCGCCAGGCGATCACGCAGCAGCACGACATCCTGGTGCAGTTCGACACGGCGCAGCATCGTCTGAGCATCCACGAGGACCGGGACAATGATGCCACGGTCGATGCGGGTGAGCACGTGCGGTCGGTGCAGATCGGCGAGGGGATCGTGTTCGGTCGCGGCACGGCACCGGCCATGGCGATGGGCGGCCGGGCGGTGGAGATCGACCGGGTGGTCGGCGGCCTGCCCACCCTGGTCTTCCATCGCGACGGCAGCGCGAGCGAACCCGGTGGCTTCTACGTGACATCGCTGCGGGAGTCGAGGACCGCCCGCTATCCTCAGGATGCGCGCGCGGTGGTGATCTCCCGTGCGACCGGTCGCGCCTCCTGGTTCCGCTATCGATCCGACGGCTGGGTCAAGGCATTCTGATGAAGACGCCACGCGACGGATTCACGCTCATCGAGATCATGATCGCCATGTCGATCCTGCTCGTGGTGATGCTCACCCTCATGACCATGACCGGACGGACCGTGCATACGACCACCCTATCCGAACGTGAGCAGGCGGCCCTGCAGCTCGTGACCGACCGGACGGACGAAGTGCGCACCAATCCGTCCTATGCGAACCTCGACAGCCTCTACGCGGGGACCGAGAGCAGCTTCGCGACCCTCGCGGGGTTCACCCGGGTGACGACCATCGTGCGGACGACCTCCGGCGGCCATGACTACAAGAAGGTGACCGTGACGGTCACCGGGCCCGGGGTGACGACGCCGGTGTCGCGCACCGTGACGGTGGCGGCCCCATGAAGTCCCCCCTCCTGCGTCTCCGCGCCGGCATGACCCTCATCGAGATGATGGTCGCGCTGCTGATCTTCTCCTTCGTCACGGCCGGCGCGATGTTGCTGCTGAAGGCGGAGAGCCAGGCGTTCTCGCTCGGTTCCGAGCGGGTCGCGATGTACCAGAACGGCCGGTTCGCGATCAACGAGATGGAGAAGGACCTGCGGACCTCCGGGGCCGGAGCCCCGGACATCCAGCCGCAGCTCGTCTACATCGCCGACAGCGTGATCGTCTTCAACGCGAACTACTGGACGAACACGCTCGGGGACGTGGAGGCGGTCTACTACAATCCCGACGCGCCCGACAGCGCCGTCGCCGCGATGCGCACCTCGTCGAAGATCACGATCCCCTTCACCGCGACGCTCTACCCCGACACCAACTACATGCTGGGAGCGGCCAACAGCGCATCGGAGACGATCGTCTTCTGGTTCGCCCGCGATACCAGCACGGCGCGCACCGATGATTTCACGCTCTGGCGCCGGGTGAACAACATCGAACCCGAGATCGTGGCGTCGAACCTCCTGAAGACCTCCGGACGCGCGTTCTTCGAGTACTTCAAGGTCTCCTCGACGGCTGGCGGCGTGCAGTCCATGAGCCAGGTCGCGGCGAACGTGCTGCCGTGGCGGCACACCCGCCCGATCCACCTCGCGATCAACGACACCGGCACCTTCGCGCGCATCGACAGCATCCGCGCCGTGCGGATCAACTTCACCGTCACGAACGGCCAGGCCGGCACGACGGAGCGCACCCGTGCGCTCTCGCGCCTGATCCGGCTGCCGAACCTGGGGCTGGTCAACACGCGCAGTTGCGGCGACCTGCCGATCTTCGCCTCCACCGTCACCGCGGCGAATTCCTTCGCCTCGGACAGCGTGACCCGCATCGTGCGCGTCACCTTCTCCCGCTCGGTCGACGAGATCACGGGCGAACGTGACGTCGACCGGTACGTGATCTGGCGGCGCCCGTCGACCGAGACCGATTGGGGCGATCCCTACGTGGTCCTCCCGGGAGGCTCGGCGACCTATGTCTACAGCGACCCGGGCATCGTCAGCGGCATCTCGTACTACTACGCCGTCGCGGCGCAGGACTGCACACCGTCGATGTCGCCGATGCGGGCCAGCGCGATGGTCACGATCCCTTGATAGGAGAGCAACGCATGCATCCCCGCCCCCGACTCCGGGCCCGACGCGGCATCGCCCTCATCGTGGTGCTGCTGATCGCGCTCGCCGTGGCCGCCATCGCCGCCGGCGCGACCTTCCTGAATCTCAACACGGCGCTCGTCAACACCTACCACAACCGCCTCAGCTCGCTCGAGAGCGTCGCCGACGCGGGGCTCGAGCAGGCCCGTTCGGCCCTCAACGGGATCGATTCGCTCTATCCGGACTCGGGGTACGTGACCTATGAGAACGGCGTCGCCGTCACGAACGCCTCGGGTGCGACCATCCCCGGTCTGACGCGGACGACCTGGGTCGGACCGAGCGGCGTCACGTCGGGCCAGTACGGCGTGTTCGGCAGCGTCGTCACCAGGGTGCAGGACCAGTTCGGCAACAAGGTCGTGCGTCGCCTGGAGGTGTTCCAGGAGAGCTTCGCCAAGTACGCCTACTTCACCGACATCGAGGGCTCGATCGTCTTCGGCGCGAACGACATCCTGTACGGGCCGGTGCACTCGAACGACATCATCCAGATCCAGGCGGCGGCCCCGGGGGCGCAGTTCTGGGGCAAGCTCAAGACGGCGCGGACGATCACCAACCGCTCGTCGGGGCGCTATGAAGCCGGGTACGAGGAGAACGCGGACACGATCGCGTTCCCGCAGACCTCCAGCCTCACGAAGCTCCTCACCCAGGCCACGGCCGGCGGCACCAACTTCACGAGCTCGACCGCGGGGGCCAGCGGCACCGCGTCGATGCGCATCGAGTTCGTGGCGCTCGACCTGAATGCCGACGGCGACAGCACGGACATCGACGAAGGGTTCATGAAGATCTACAACATCACGAACACCGCGAACAGCTGGTTCGTGACCGCCGATTCCACCGGCAACTTCGGCACCAACGGCCTCACGCTCTCGCGCAACTGCGGGCACGTGCTCACCAGTGGCACAGGTTCGCACGCCGCCTTCAAGACGTTCAACCACCATACGGGATCGTCCAACAGCTCCGACCAGCGCCCGTGGGCCGTGAACAACGGCACGCAGCGCACCTGCTATCTCGGCGGCTCGAACATCCTCAATGACTGGACCGCGACGCCCGGCTCCTTCCTCGCGACCGATTCACTCGGCTCGTGGCGGGCCTGGACCGGCACCGTGGACACCCGGGTGTCCACGGTGCGCCCCGCCGACGCCGCGTACCTCTGGCCGATCTCGCGCGCGCTGAACCCCAACTTCAAGGGCGTCATCCACGTCACCGGAAAGGTGGCGATCAGCGGCAAGGTGCGCGGGAACATCACGCTCGCCGCGACGAACGAGATCATCATCGCCGACAACATCACCTACGTCACCAATCCGGGCGGGACGGTGCCGTGCAACTCGCCCACGCGTGACATCCTCGGGCTCTTCAGCGGCACGTCGATCATCGTCGCCGACAACCTGATCAATGCGCCGATGAAGCCGACCTCCGCGGGGACCTACCGGACCTGGGCCAACCGCGGAAGCGACGAGTACATCCACGCGGTGCTGCTCGCGTTGGACCAGTTCACGGTCGAGAACTACAATGTCGACCCCACCGACGTCGAGGACTGCCAGGGTGCCAACAACGCCCGCGGCTGCCTCTTCCTCTCGGGCGGCATCATCCAGAACACGCGCGGGCCGGTCGGTCAGACGAACGGGCGCGGGTACATCAAGCGCTACCAGTACGACGCCTGCGCCGGCGCCAACCCGCCGCCGTACTTCCCGACGACCGGTCACTTCGTGCGCGGGCACTACTACGAGGTCGACCCGGTCGGCTTCAACATCACGACGTACTGGCCGCTGCTGGTCCCCTGATCGCAGCTTGTCCTTGACGGACCCGGCCCGGGCCGGCGCTCATGCGCCGGCCCGGGCTCGTTCGTCGGACCGTGCCGCGCGGTGATTCCCCCACTGGTGCCCGCAGGGCGCGCGCGACAGGTTCCTGCACGCCGCGTGTGTCCAGGTCGCACGGGAGCGTTCCGATCCACCCCCCCACGTCGAGAACCGTCATGCGTTCCTTCCGACCCCTGCTCGCGTTCGGCGCGGCTTTCGTCGTCGCCGCGACGACGCTCCCCGCCCAGGAGAGCTTCATCGGCGTGCGTGTCGACGCCGACCGCAACAAGGTCCTCCTCGAGATCCCGGCAGCGCGGCTCGACCGCGACCTCATGCACCAGAGCGTGCTCGCGACGGGCGGCGGCAACGGGGCGCTCGGCCTCGACCGCGGCCAGACGGGCAGCGGCGCGATCGTGCGCCTGGAACGGCGCGGCAAGCGCGTCCTCATGACCCGCGACAACTGGAGCGTCCGCGCGCTCGGCGCCAGCGAGGCGACCGCGCGTGCGGCGACGGAGGCCTTCCCCACGTCGGTCATCGCGTCGTTCCCGATCGAGTCCGAGGCGAACGGCGTGCTCGTCGTGGACGCGACGAGCTTCTTCCTGGCCGACACCTACGGCATCGCCGAGAACATCCGGCGGGCGCAGGGGGGCAACGCGCGCGTCGACGCCAACCGCAGCTGGATCGAGCCCACGCGCACGAAGGCCTTCCCGCTCAACACCGAGATCCACGCGGTGCTGACCTTCGCGGTCGACAATCCCGGCCCATCGCTGCGCCGCGCCGCCCCCGACGCCGCCTCGCCCACCTTCGAGGTGCATCACTCGCTCGTCGAACTGCCCTCGCTCGACGGGTTCCGTCCGCGACAGGGCGACGCGCGGTCGGGGCTCTTCGGCACGAGCTTCCAGGACTTCGCGCAGAGCTTCGACGGCACCTACCGCGACGGCTACGCGAATCGCTGGCGCCTGGTGCCCAAGGATCCGGCGGCCTACCAGCGCGGTGAACTCACCGAGCCGGTGAAGCCGGTCATCTACTACCTCGACCCGGGCATCCCGGAGCCGTATCGGACCGCCTTCCTGCAGGGAGGCAACTGGTGGAACAAGGTCTTCGAGGGGGCCGGGTGGAAGAACGGCTTCCAGGTGAAGGAGCTCCCCGCCGGTGTCGATCCCATGGACGCGCGCTACAACCTCGTCTACTGGGTGCATCGCGCCGGCACCGGTCCCTCGGTGGGCCCGTCCTTCTCCGACCCGCGCACCGGTGAGATCGTGCGCACCGTCGTGCGCATGGATGCCTGGCGCTCCCTGGTGGACTACAACATCTACGCCGGCCTCATCCCGGCGGCAGGACCGAACGGGCTCAACGTGAGCGCCGAGGAGTTCATCATGATGCGCCGCCGGCAGCACGTGGCGCACGAGATCGGCCACACCATCGGCTTCTCGCACAACTACATCGCGCACGTGAGCGACCGCGCCTCCGTCATGGACTACCCGTTCCCGCTCATCACCGTGGACGCGCGGGGCAACCTCGACCTCACCAAGGCGTGGCGTCCGTTCGCGGGCGGCTGGGATTCGCTCGCGGTGCGATACGGCTACACCTGGTATCCCGACGCGGCGAGCGAGGCGACGGGCCTCAAGAAGATCATCGACGAAGGGCTCCGTCGCGGACTGCGCTTCGTGGCGGACCAGCACGCCGATGCGACCGGCTCGATCCCCGAGGTCACGCGCTGGGTGGAGGGCCGCACGATGTTCGAAGCGGTCGAGCGCACGAGCGCGGTGCGCCGCATCGCGATCGACCGGTTCAACGAGACCGCGATCAAGCCCGGCGAGCCGATGTACCTGCTCAACATGCGGTTCGCGCATGTCTACCTGCATCATCGCTACTCGCTCGAGGGGCTGGTGAAGTACGTCGGCGGCATGGACTTCCGGTACGCGTATCGAGGTGACGGCCAGGTGCCGACGACGATCATCCCGGCCGCGCAGCAGCGTCGCGCGCTCGCGATGGCGCTCGACGCGCTCGAGCCGAGTGCGCTCGCGGTGCCCGAGCGGGTGCAGGCGCTGATCCCGCCTCTCCCGCCCGGAGGCGACCCGCAGTTCGAGTGGATCGGCTCCGCGGGCGGCACCGCGTTCGACGAGATCTCCCTCGCCGGCGGGCTCGCGACGGAGGTGATCGAAGGGCTCATGCACCGCGAGCGCCTCGCCCGCGTGGCGCTCTTCCGCGCCCGCGACGCGGCGAACCCGTCGGTGGACGAGGTCCTGCAGGCGATCGTCGACCGCACCTGGGGCGCCGCCGCGTCCGACGATCCGCATGTGCAGTCGCTGCGGCGCACCGTGCAGCGCGTGGTGCTCAACACGCTGCTCGATCGCGCCGGGGACAAGGAGGCGCTGCCCGACGTGCGGGCCGTCGCGGCGATGCACCTCGAGCAGATCGACCAGCGGCTCGCCGCCGCGACCGGTGGTTCGCCGGCCGATCGCGCGTTGCGCGCGTCGGCGCGGCGCGAGATCGCCCGCGCGCTCGCTGGCGAGGACGATCCCGCCACCCGGACGCGCTTCGAGGTCTTGCCGCTTCCCTGGCCCTGATCCGTCAGCGCACGCTCACTCCCCCTAACGGACAGTCCGCCCATGGAACGCCGTCGCTTCCTCGCCGACATCGCGCGCTACGCGGCGCTCTGCTCGGTCGTACCCACCGATTGGCGCGTCGTCGCGCGGCCGCGCTTCGCCGACGATCCGTTCACGCTCGGCGTGGCGAGCGGTGACCCCACGAGCACCGGCGCGGTGCTCTGGACGCGGTTGGCGCCGCGGCCGTACGAGCTCGACGGCGGCATGACCGGCGGGCGGCCGATCATCGAATGGGAGCTCGCGGACGACGAGGCCTTCACGAAGGGCGTGCGGCGCGGCCGGTACACCGCGGCCCCGGAGCTCGCGTACAGCGTGCACGTCGAGGTGGAGGGCCTCGCCCCCGATCGCTGGTACTTCTATCGGTTCAGGGCCGGTGACGCCGTCAGTCCGGTGGGCCGCGTGCGCACCACGCCCGCCGCGGGCGCGCTGACGCCGCTCCGGCTGGGCGTGGCCTCGTGCCAGAACTACGAACAGGGTCTCTTCACCTCGCTCGACCATCTGTCGCGGGAGCGGTGCGACCTCGTCACGCACCTCGGCGACTACATCTACGAGTCCGGTGGTCGTCAAGGAGCGGTGCGCACGCACCATTCGGTGGAGATCCGCACCGTCGAGGATTACCGCGAGCGCTACAGCCAGTACAAGCTCGACCCCATGCTGCAGGCGGCTCACCTCATGTGTCCCTGGCTCGTGACGTGGGACGACCACGAGGTCGACAACAACTACGCCAGCGACTTCGGCGAGAACGGCATGGAGTCGGCGGAGCAGATGCGGGCGCGTCGCGCCGCCGCCTACCAGGCCTGGTGGGAGCACTCGCCCGTGCGCGTGCCGCGCGCCCGCTCGTGGGCGGACCTCGACATCCGCCGCACCACCGACTGGGGGGCGCTCGCGCGCTTCTGGATGCTGGACACCCGCCAGTACCGCGACGACCAGGCCTGCGGCGACGGGACGCAGGCCGTGCCCTGCGGCGATTGGGCGAACCCGGCGCGCACGATCATGGGAGCCAAGCAGGAGAAGTGGCTGAGCGACGGGCTGGGGGCGTCACGATCGCGCTGGCAGGTGCTCGGCCAGCAGGTCCCCGTCGCGCCATTCGACAGCACCGTCGGACCGGAGACCAAGCTCTACATGGATGGGTGGAGCGGATACCCGGCCAACCGCGATCGCCTGCTGGCCGAGATCGCGCTCAAGGCGAAGAACCGCACCGTCGTCCTCACGGGCGACGTGCACTCGAACTGGGTGAACGAGCTGCATGCGGGCTTCGACCGTCCCGGGCGCGAGATCGTGGCGGCGGAGTTCGTGGGCACCTCGCTCTCGTCCGGTGGCGACGGCGACCCCGTCTGGCGCGGCTCGGCGGAGGTCATGCCCGAGAACCCGCACGTGAAGTGGCACAGCGCGCGCCGCGGGTACATGATCTGCGACGTGAGGCCCGACGCCTGGACGACGGAGTATCGCGAGGTCGCGTACGTGCAGCGGCCGGGGGCGCCGGTGACCACACCGGCCACCTTCCGCGTGGAGCACGGCAAGCCGGGGATCGCGCGGGTCTAGCGCCCCTTGTCCGGTGGAACGTCGCGGGCGCATGCTTCGGCATGCGCCCGCTTCGTCTGCTCTCGTGGGGACTCGTCTTCGCGATCGTCGCGCACGCGGCGGCGACCTACGGCGCGCTGCCCGAGCGGATCCCCACGCACTTCGACCTCAACGGCGTCGCCGACCGGTTCAGCGACCGGACGCTCCTGCGCTGGTTCATGCTGCCCGGCGTCGCCCTCGGGCTGGTGATCCTGTTCGAGACGCTGACCGCCCTCATGCGCACGCGACCCGAACTGCTCAACATCCCGGACCGGGAGCGATTCGTGCGGTTGCCGGCGCGGTTCCGCGAACCGGTCGATGCGGTGATCGCGACGATGCTCGACTCGGCGGCGCTCTCGGTGGTGCTCGTGATGGGGCTCATCCAGTGGCATCAATCACAGCTCGCCCTGGGCCGTCCCGGCGCGCCGGGAGTCCTGCTCCTGCTCGCGCCGCTGCCGATCACCTTCGTGGTGCTCCTGCAGGTCATGCGCATCACGAATGCCGTCGACGCCGCCGACCGCCGGTGGAAGGACGCGGGTTCGCCTACGACTTGATCGCGGTGCGCGGGGCGAGCAATGCGTCCACCTCGGCGTTCGCCGAGAGCTGACGGTCCACCGCCGCACCGAGCGCTCGCACGCGCGTGAGGTCCGCCGTGAGTTCCGACGGTGAGATCGCACTCACCGAGAGTCGCATGAGGTCGAGTCGGATCGACTCGAGCGCCGTGACCGCGTTGGTGAACACCTCGGTGGCCGTCGGGTCGCCGTCGCGCGCGCGGGCCCGCATGGCGGTGCGTTCCAGTGCGCCGATCAGGTCGGGGAGGTCGCCCGGGAGCGCCGCGCGCGTCGCCGGCGGCAATGCCGCGTGCAGGTCGCGCGCCGCCTGCCCGAGCGCCAGCGCGGTCGGTTCGGGACCCTCGAGTGCGGTCAGCGCCGACGGAGGAGCCAGTCGTGTGCCAGCGAACCTGAAGAGCCACCGACCGACCGGGCCACGGAGCAGGCGACTCGTATTAGGCTCGCGCGCGCTGCGGGCGTCGAGCCGCGTCGCCGTGCGGATCGCGAGGGTGGGCAACGCGACCGACCCCGCCGCGCCGAGCGCGTTGAGGATCGAGCCGAGGTCCGAGTAGGCGAGCCCCAGCGCGCCAAGGGTGCCCACGACCGATCCGCCGAGCACGAAGAGCGACTCGCGCCGCTGCGCCCGCTCGACCGCATCGGTCGCCGCGCGTTCCTCCTCGCGTTCCACGTCGTCCGCCACCTGCGCCGCGGCGACCCGTGCGTGTCCGAATCCCGAACGCAGGAGGCCGCGCGCGTGCGTCACGAGCTGGACCAGTCGTGCCTTGGCCAGCCCCGCGGAGAGCACGGCGATGACGATGAAGATCCAGGAGAGGATCCCGCTGTCGAACCCGACCTTCCCCCGCACGATCAGATCGTAGAGCGGCAGGCCGATGGCCTCCGCCGCCGCGACGAGCGTCGCCGTGACCGCCGTGCCGACCTCGCCGCTCATCGCTTCCCACTCGTGCAGGAAGGCGCGCACCGGCGCCGGTGCGCTCGGCGCACGCGCACGCGCCGAATCGAGGTCGGCGGCGAGCGCCTCGGCACTCGGCCAGCGCTCGGCCGGGTCCTTGCGCAGGCAGCGGTCCACGGCGCGCACGAAGCGCACCGGCACCCGTGCGGCATCGCCGAGCGACGGAGCGGGGGAGTGCACGTGCGCGAGCACGAGCGCGGCGGCCGAACCGCCGTCGAACGGCAGGCGCCCCGCCGCCGCGAACCAGGCGGTGACGCCGAGCGAATAGAGATCGCTGCGCGCATCGCCGCGCGCGCCCTGCGCGACCTCGGGACTCACGTACTGCGGCGTGCCGCGCACGACGCCGTCCAGCGGCGTGGTGCGCGCCAACAGGTGCGCGATGCCGAAATCGGTCACCATCGCGCGGCCGCTCACGGCGTCGAGCAGGACGTTGTCGGGTTTCACGTCGCCATGCACGATCCCGTTCGCATGGGCATGCGCGAGGGCCCACGCGACCTCCTGCACCACGCGCATCGCTTCCGTGGGCGCGAGCGGTCCGGCGCGCCGCACGCGCTCGCCGAGGGTCTCGCCGTCCACGTAGGCCATGACGAAGAAGGCCAGGTCGCCGCTCGCGTCCACCAGGTGGATCGGCACGATGTGCGGGTGCGAGAGCGCGCCGACGGTGCGCGCCTCGCGCACGAAGCGCTCGCGCGCCTCGCGGTCGTGGGCGAGGTCGGGGGGGAGCAGCTTGATCGCGACGAATCGCTCCAGCGCGAGGTCGCGCGCCAGGAACACGATCCCCATGCCGCCCCGGCCGATCTCCCGCACGAGCGAGAAGCGGCCGGCGACGGCCTGCTGCAGGGCGAGGAGTTCGGGGCTCGGGCGGTCGGATGCGGTCACGGACCCTCTACGGGCGGCGCGGGCCGAAAGCTTCAACCGGTCGAGCCCCGCCCCGCTCAGAACGTGATCTGGATGCCCGTGGTGAAGATCTTGTCCGTCTCGGAGAAGCCCGGCTGCGGCAGGTTGTCGAAGCGGACGACGTACGAGATCTTGAGGCCGATGTTCGAGGAGATCGGCGCCACCACCGAGGACTCGGTGTTGAAGCGCCAGTCCTCGGTCGTCTTGAGGTTCGGGATGAACTCGACGTTCTGCTGGAAGTACGCGGCCGGCGTGAAGCCATGCCGCCAGGCGGCCGCGCCACGCGCCGCGGGGAAGTCGGACTTGATGCCGTCCGTGCCGAGCTGCTGGGTCAGGCTGCCGCCGCCCTCGACCCGCAGCGTGTCCATCGCTCCCGCGAAGATGCGCGCCTGCAGACCCACCTGCTGCTCGAGGCGCCGCTTGATGCCGGCGAAGGTGTTCCGGTCGAACCCCACGCCGGCGAAGACCGCGAGGAGCTTGTCGATCTTGTAGTCGCCGCGGACGTTCGCGCCGATGTAGCTCGTGATCACGGAGTCGCGCTGCTTGCCATACACGACCGCGAAGCCCTGCTGCAGCGTGAGTCGGCTGCGCTGCTGCGTGAGCTTCTCGCCGAAGTTGAGCGTCGTGACCTGCGTGTTGCCGCTGGTCTGCACGAAGCCGAGGTCGGCGGTGGCCTTGGTCACCACGGCCGGGGCGGCGTTCTGGGCCTCGGCGGCGACGGCCAGCACGAGGAGGAGGGGCGCGAACGCGGCGCGCCGGGCGAACGGAGTCAGGCGTGACATCGCGATTGGGTGAAGGTGAGCGTTAATCATAATGGGGCCTCCCGCTGGCGGGCAGGGCGCCTGATGCGTAAGGTCTTGGGACACCCGATCACCGTCGAACATGCCCTCTCTCTACGAAGCGGATCGCCGCCGCGAGCTCGTCGACCGGCTCGCGCACCTCACTCCCGACCGGCCCGCGCGGTGGGGGCGATTCACCGCGCCGCAGATGGTCACGCACCTGCTCGAGGCGAGCCGCATGGCGGCCGGCGAGCTCCAGGTGCCGGAGCGTCCGCTCCCGCTGCAGTTCCTGCTGCGGCCGCTCTTCATCCACGTGCTCCCGTTCCCCAAGGGTGCGCCGACGGCACCGCTGCTGCTCGCGCGCGCGCCCGCCACCTGGGACCGCGACATCGCCGCGCTGCGCGCCGCGATCGAGGCGGTGCGCGAGCCGGCCCCCGGTGCCGTGATGCCGGACCATCCCGCGTTCGGCAGGATGACCGCCCGCGACTGGGGCGTGCTGCGGTACAAGCACACCGATCACCACTTCCGCCAGTTCGGCATCTGACCTTCGCCCCCACCTCCATGCGACTCGTCCACACGCTTCCCATCGCCCTGTTCCTCGCGGCGTGCGCCGGCCAGGAGCGCACCCCGGCCCCGATCGCCGACACCAGCTGCTTCGGCAGCCGCGTGCTCTCGTTCCAGGATCTCGTCGCCGAAGTCGTGATCCCCGCGGGCGAGGCGTGCGCGAGCGGATCGTTCGCCGTCGTCTTCACCCGCGGCGGCGACACCCTGGCCACGCTGACCGAGACCCGCGCGGGCTCGGTCGGGTTCATCGGCACCGCCGACGTCGATGCGGACGGGCGCGGGGAGTTCTTCGTGTCGACGAGCGGCACCACGGACGACGCCCGAGGAGCGCTCTTCGCCTACACCGAGGGCGCCAACGGCATCGCCCGCCTGACGCTCGCGCCCCTCGACTCCGCGCAGCTCGTGGGCTACGCAGGGCAGGACCGCTTCGGCTTCGGCGGTGCCGACCAGCTCGTGCGGGCCTTCCCGCGCGCCGGTGCCGACACGGCCTGGTTCGGCTACTCGCATGGCGAGGGCCGCTGGAACGCGATCGCACGCCCCGCCTGGGTGCGCTGATCGCGCCGCCGAGTCAGCGGCCGCGCGCGTCGGAGAGGTAGCCGTGCCAGAGGATCCGCGCCGCGGTCGAGCGGTGCGGAGCCCAGCGCTCGGCGTGGCGCACGGCCTGTTCGCTGGTCGGGGTCGCGCGCTGGCCGGGCAGGCGGCCGATCGCCTTGTGCAACGCGAGGTCGCCGGGGGGCCAGACATCTGGGCGGCGCAGCACCATCAGCAGGTAGATCGACGCCGTCCATGGGCCGATGCCATGCAGCGACGTGAGCGAGGCGCGCGCCTCGTCGTCGCTCGCGCGCGCGAGACGGGCGAACCAGCGCGGATCGGCCGCGCTCCGGTCCGCGAGCGCGACCACGAACGCCGCCTTCTGGCGCGTGAGCCCGTGCGCGCGCATCCCGCGCTCGCCCGCGCGCACCACCGCGGCCGGCGCCCATCCGCCGCGGAGTTCGCGATCGACGCGTGCGAAGAGCGTCGCGGCGGAGGCGAGCGAGACCTGCTGCTCGAGGATGATCCGCACCAGCGTGCGGAATCCGCCGGGGCGCGCCCACAGTGGCGGATGACCGTGCCGCGCGACGATCCGCGCTAGACCGACGTCAGCGGCGGCCAGCTCCCGCACCGCGACCGCGAGCGTGGCGCGCGTGGTCCGCGTCATGGTCCCCTTCATGTGCCGCGCGGCTTCACGCGCCGGGTCGCCACCGCCGTGAGCGGATCGTCTGGCCAGTGGTGCCGCGGATAGCGCCCCTTGAGGTCGCGCCGCACCTCGAAGTACCCACTGCGCCAGAAACTCGCGAGGTCGCGCGTCACCTGCACCGGGCGGTGCGCCGGAGAGAGCAGGTGGATCGTGACCGGCACGCGGCCTTCTCCGACGCGCGGGGTCTCCGTCAGGCCGAACACCTCCTGCAGCCGGACCGCGAGCACGGGGGCGGTGGGGTCCGAGTAGTCGATCGGGATGCGTGACCCGCTCGGCACCTCGAGATGCGTCGGCGCGAGCGTGTCGAGTCGCGCCCGCGCCTTCCAGGGCAGAGCATCGAGGAGGGCCGCGCCGAGATCCACGCGCGCGAGGTCGCTCAATCGCTTCGACGTGCCGATCGCCGGACCCAGCCACTCGTCGAGCCGGAGCGCGAGCGCCGCATCGCTCATGTCGGCGTACTCGCCGGGGATGACGGCGTGCGCGAAGGCGAGGCGCGCGCGGAGCGCGGCGGCACCGCTCGACCAGGGGAGCAGCGCGACGCCGGACGCGCGCACGGCGCCGAGCAACGCCCCCGAGATCTCGGCCGGCGCCACATCGCGCGGAACGCGCTCCCGCAGCACGAGCGCGCCGGCGCGCTCGCGCTCCACCGCCTTCACCGATCCCGTGCGTTCGTCCCATGCGACCTCGCGCTCGACGGTGACGCCATCGCCCAGCGCCGCGCGCACTTCCTCCTCGTCGAGCGGCGCGGCGAGCCAGATCCGGCTCTCCGCCGGATCGCCGTCCAGGTCCGCGATGGCGAGGAAACGCTCGCGTCCGAGCGGCCCGGCGGCCTCCAGTCGTGCCCCGCGGCCATTGCGGAGCAGGTAGCGCGGCGCCTCACCGCTCCGGCGCATCGCGATCCGGTCAGGGTAGGCGAGCGCGACGAGCGCACCGGCCCGGGCGGGGTCCTCGTGCGCGTCGCTCGCGCTCGCGCCGAGCGAACGTCGCAGTGCACGCGCTTCCTGCCGCACGCGCTCCACCCGCGCACGATCGACGTCAACACCGCGCGCGCGGTCTCGCAGCGCGTCCACGCGCGTGCGCAGGTCACTGTCGTGCGCGGCCGCCTCGCGCCGCAGGATGTCGCGTTCGGCCAGCAGCGCCGCGAGCTCGCAGGCGAGCGTCGCGGCACCACGTGACGCGCCGACGAGCACGAGATGCGCGAGTCGCGGTGCCACGCCCAGCGCCGCCATGGCACGCCCATGCGGGGTCACGCGCCCCGTGCGGTCGAGCGCACCGAGGTCCGCGAGCAGCGCCCGCCCCTGCGCGAGCGCCCCGGCCGGCGGTCGGTCGAGCCATCGCAACAACCCCGCGTCGGCGATGCCCGCGCAGGCGAGCTCGAGCGCGAGCGGTGCGAGATCGGCCTCGAGCATCTCCGGCACCGCGCGCGCCGGCAGCGAGGCCTGCTCGCCCTCGCTCCAGAGCCGCACGCACACGCCGGCGGCCACGCGCCCCGCGCGCCCGCGACGCTGGTCCGAGGAGGCCTGCGAGACGCGCGTGGTCTCGAGGCGCGTCATGCCGCTCCGCGGCGAGAAACGCGGCACCCGTGCGAGCCCCGAGTCCACCACCACCCGCACCGCCTCGAGCGTCACCGACGACTCGGCGATCGCCGTCGAGAGCACCACGCGGCGGCGATCGCCGCGCCGCCGCAGGACCTGGTCCTGCTCCGGCAAGGTGAGCCCGCCATGCAGCATCAGGACCTCCGCGTCCCCGAGCGACCCGCCGTCGGCGAGGTGGCGTCGCACCCGGTCGATCTCGGCGATGCCCGGGAGGAAGACGAGCAGGTCGCCGTCGGTCGTGGGCCAGATCTCTCGCACCGCGTTCGAAATGGCGAGCGCGACCGGCACGCCGTCGCGCGGTGGCTTGAAGCGCGTCTCCACCGGGAACGCGCGTCCCTCGCTGACGATCACGCGTGCATCGTCGAGCAACGCGGCGACCGGTGCCGCCTCGAGCGTCGCCGACATCACCACGATCCGCAGGTCGGGGCGCAGCACCGCGCGCGACTCGAGCGTCAGCGCCAGGCCGAGGTCGGCGGTGAGATGCCGTTCGTGGAACTCGTCGAAGAGCACGGCCGCGACGCCGTCGAGTCCCGCGTCGTCCTGCACCATCCTCGTGAGGATCCCCTCGGTCACGACCTCCACGCGGGTGCGCGGGCCCACGCGCGACTCGTGTCGCACGCGATACCCGACGGTGGCACCCGGCTCCTCGCCCAGGAGCCGCGCCATCTGCGTGGCGGCGGCGCGGGCCGCGATCCGTCGCGGTTCGAGCACGAGGATCCGCCGGCCATGCGCCCAGGGTTCGTCGAGCAGCGCCAGCGGCAGTCGCGTCGTCTTGCCCGCACCCGGTGGAGCGACGAGCACGGCACTCGTGGCGCTGCGGAGGGTCGCGAGCACCTCCGGCATCACGGCGTCGATCGGGAGGGGCGGTGCGTCGCGGAGCGTGGGCACAGGCGGGGCAGGAGGTGGAGCGGCACTCGGGTGGTCCGCCGCGGGCCTCTCCGGTTGGAACCGCCGGGGCGCCGCTCACGTACCAATCGTACCGTCGCTCCGATTAACTTAGACCACCCGCATGACCGAACCCACCCAGCCGCCTTCCGTCACCACGGGGCCCCGCGACCGGATCTTCTGGTCGTTGCTCCTGTTCGTGGCTGTCACCGACTTCGCCTCAAAGCGCTGGGCCGAGCGCGCCCTGGGGTTGCATGTGCCCGAGGATGTCCTCGCGCCCTGGCTCCGCTGGACCCTCACGTACAACACGGGGGCCGCGATGAACCTCTCGCTCGGCGGCGCCTCGCGGATCATCTTCAGCCTCGTCGCGCTGGGGATGATCGTCTACCTCTTCCAGCTCTATCGCCAGACGTCGCCGGCATCGCGGGCCACGCCGGCCGCGCTCGCCCTCATCGCGGCCGGGGCGTTTGGCAACCTGCTCGACCGCCTGCGCCACACCAAGGGCGTGGTCGACTTCATCGATGTCGGCACAGCGAACTGGCGTTTCTGGACGTTCAACGTCGCGGACATGGGCGTCACCACCGGTGCCATCCTGCTCGCCCTGCTCCTCTGGCGCGAAGGGGAGCACTCCGAGAAGCTCGCCGCATCCCTCACCCAGGCCACGAGTCCGACCGATGACCCAGCGTCGTGAATTCCTCCGCCAGGCTTCCCTGATCGCCGCCGGCTCGGTCGCCGCCGGTGCGGTGACCGCCGACGTGCTCGACGCGCAGGCCGCACCGCAGGCCGCACCGCAGGCGCAGAACAGCTACGACATGACGTGGGCGAGCAAGGTGACGGGGAAGTACCGCATGGCGTTCGACGCGCCGGAGGTGAAGGACGGCATCGCACTCCACCAGGTGCGCTCGTTCCTCGCCGGCTACGCGCAGGTCTATGGACTCAAGGATGCTGATCTGTCGGCGGTGCTCATCGTCCGGCATGCCGCCGTGCCGATGGTGCTCGGCGACGCGCTCTGGGCCGACGGCGCCTTCGGCGAGAAGGACAAGCTCAAGGACCCGGTGACGGGCGAGCCGACGAAGCGGAATCCGTTCGTCAACATCCCGGCAGGCGCCCCGCACGCGTTGAGCTGGCCCGATGGCGCGCTCGACAACCTGATGGAGCGCGGCGTGATCGTGCTCGCCTGCGATCTCGCGCTCGCGAATGCCGCCGGTCAGATCGCCGCGCGGAGGAACATCCCGCGCTCGGACGCGCGCCAGCTCATCACCGACCACATCCTCCCCGGCGTCGTCCGCATGCCCTCGGGGATCTTCGCGACCTGCCATGCGCAGGGCGTGGGCTGCGGCCTGATGTACGCCGGCTGAGGTCAGGCGACGGCGTTGCGGCGCATGGTGGGCCCCCGGCTCGCGCGCTAGGTTCGAGTCGTGCCCACTCCATTCATCCCGAGCTCGACGACCGCGGGGACGCATTGACCGGCCCCAAGGCGTACGACGAGGAGTACTACCGGCGCTGGTATCATGATCCGGACCGGCGCGTGATCAAGCCGGCGGCGGTCTCGCGCAAGGTCAATCTCGTCATGGGCATCGCCGAGTGGATGCTCGAACGGCCCATCCGCTCGGTGCTCGACGTCGGGTGCGGCGAGGCACCCTGGCGTGCACATCTCCTGCGCGCGCGGCCCAAGCTCCGCTACGTGGGCGTGGAGTCGAGTGCCTACGCGGTGCAGCGGTTCGGCGCGTCGCGCGGGATCGTGCAGGGCACGTTCGGATCACTCGGTGCACTCGGCCTCGACGGGCCGTTCGACCTCGTGGTGGTGTGCGACGTGCTGCACTACGTGC
The DNA here is from genome assembly GCA_021413975.1 of Gemmatimonadota bacterium. Lineage (GTDB taxonomy): Bacteria > Gemmatimonadota > Gemmatimonadetes > Gemmatimonadales > Gemmatimonadaceae > Pseudogemmatithrix. The sequence goes on along the minus strand of JAIOPJ010000022.1, from coordinate 3,782 downwards.
CCACGGCCGAGCTGACGCCCGGCCTCGACGCGATCTCGTCGCTCCTCGGCGGCGTGGCCTTCCTCGAGGCCTACACCACCGCCGACGAGGTCGAGGGCGATCACGACGATTGGCATCACCGCAGCACGGGCGCGTATCTCCGGCACTTCGCGCGCGTCGGCCTGCATCATGTGGGGATGCACTGCTACGTCGGCGACGACATCGCCGAAGCCTCCGCCGCGCTCGCGCGCGGCCAGTCGCCGTGAAGGTCAAGATCTGCTGCATCGCCTCCGTGGCCGAGGCCGAACTCGCGCTGGCGCAGGGGGCCGCGGCGTTGGGCCTCGTCTCGGCGATGCCGAGTGGGCCGGGCGTCATCGGCGACGACCGCATCCGCGAGATCGCCGCCTGGGCTCCCGCCGGCGTGCGGACCTTCCTGCTCACCTCGCGCACCGACCCCCGCGGGATCGCCGCGCAGGTGCGCGATGCCGGCGTGAACACCGTGCAGATCGTCGACCGGCTCGCGCCCGGCGCGCACGCGGTGCTGCGCGCGCTCGTGCCGCGGGTGCGCCTGGTGCAGGTGATCCACGTGCGGGGGCCCGAGTCCCTCGACGAAGCGCTCGAGGCGGCACCGCGCGTCGATGAACTGCTCCTCGATTCGGGGAATCCCGCCGCCGCGGTGCGTGAGCTCGGCGGGACCGGCCGGACGCATGACTGGGCGCTGAGCCGAGAGATCGTCGACCGATGTGGCGTTCCCGTCTGGCTGGCCGGTGGCTTGAACGAGACCAACGTGCGCGCGGCGATCGAGGAGGTGCGCCCCCAGGGGGTCGATCTCTGCTCGGGCGTGCGGGTGGACGGGAGGCTGTCCGAGAAGCGGCTCGCCGGCTTCATGCGTGCGGTGGTGACCTGATCGCACGTGGTGGCGCGCACGGCTAAAGGCCGGGCGCGCGAGGCCGAGACTGGAGCGAGGTCCCTCTCTCCCATCCGCCCTCGCTCGGAGCGCTCTCATGCGTCGCTGTGTCCCGCTCTTGCTCGCCCTCGTGTCATTCGCGTCGTCGCCGCGCCAGGTGCGCGCGCAGTCGCACGCGCAGCCGCAGGCGCAGTCGCACGCGCCACACTGGACGTACGAGGGCGCCGAGGGCCCGCGGGCGTGGGGACGGCTCGACGCGACGTGGAAGGTGTGCGGCACCGGGCATGAGCAGTCGCCGATCGACCTGGGGGGCAGCGTCGCGCCACACAAGGCGCGCATCGACGAGCGATTCTCCGCCACGCCCTTCGTGCTCTTCCACAACGGGCACACCATCCAGGCCGCGATCGAACGTCCGAGCGAACTCACCGTGGAGGGGGGCCATTTCAGCGCCGCGCAGTTCCACTTCCATCACCCGAGCGAGCACACGGTGGGTGGCAAGGCGTATCCCGCCGAGCTGCACCTCGTGCACAAGAACGACCGCGGCGAGCTTGCGGTGCTCGGCATCTTCATCGAGTTCGCCTCGCAGGACAATCCGGTGTTCGAGGCCCTGATCTCGCGGCTGCCCGAGGCGGCCGGCGACAGCGTCCACCTCACGACCCCCGTCGACCTCGCGGCCCTGATCGAGGACCATGCCGGCGAATCGGAGGAGATCTTCAGCTATCACGGGTCGCTCACGACGCCGCCCTGTTCCGAAGGCGTGAAGTGGACGGTGCGCTCACGCCCCATGCACGCGTCCTTCCGGCAGCTCCAGCGCTTGGTCGCGGTCCTCGGCGAGAGCGCCCGGCCGGTGCAGCCGGTGTTCGACCGGCGGTGATCCGGGTCGCTCCCGGCGGGGACCCACCCCGGACTTGACTGCGGGCTGACAGGGTGTAACCTTTCATCCGGATATACGGATGAAGAGACCACCCCTCCACGACCGGCTCTCGGCCCTCGCCGACCCTATCCGCACGCGGCTCCTCCTCGTCCTGGAGCGCCACGAGCTGACGGTGTCGGAGCTCCGGGCCGTGCTGCAGCTCCCCCAGTCGACCGTGAGCCGGCACCTCAAGGTACTCGCCGACGCCGGGTGGGTGGTCGCGCGCGAGGACGGCACCTCCAATCGCTACCGGCATGACGGGCGCGTGCTCGAGGCCGGTTCGCGCCGGCTCTGGGCCTCGGTGCGCGAGGAGGCGCAGGGGGTCACCGCCGCGCGCCGCGACGCCGAGCGCGTGAAGAGCGTCCTCGCGGACCGGCACACGCGCTCGCAGGCCTTCTTCGCGAGTTCGGCGGGGCAGTGGGACCGTGTGCGCTCCGATCTCTTCGGTGCACGCACCGAACTCTACGCCCTCGTCGGTCTCCTGGACGCCAAGGCCACCGTCGGTGACCTCGGCTGCGGCACCGGCCAGCTGTCCGAGGTCATCGCGCCGTTCGTGGCGCAGGTGATCGCGGTGGACGAGTCACCGGCCATGCTCAAGGCCGCGCGCGCGCGGCTCTCCGCGGCCGGGAATGTCGACATCCGTGATGGTGCACTCGAGGCGCTGCCGATCGCCGACGGAGCGCTCGACATCGCCGTGCTCTCGCTGGTGCTCCACTACGTGGCCGAGCCGGTGCTGGCGCTCACCGAGATCCGGCGCACCCTGCGCTCGGGCGGTGGTCGCCTCCTGCTCGTCGACATGCTCCCCCACGACCGCGCCGAGTATCGCCAGACGATGGGCCATGTCTGGCTGGGCTTCGGTGCGGAGCAACTGACGCAGTGGGCGAGTGACGCCGGCTTCACCAGCGTGCGGCATCACGCGCTCCCCGCGGCTCCGCAGGCGAAGGGGCCGACGTTGTTCGCTGCCGTATTGCAAGCTTAAGGCGAAAGGAGGAAGGTGGAAGGTGGGAATCGACCACCACCCCGACCTCTCTCCTCGCCGCTTCTCGCTCGACTTTCATCCTTCATCCTTCATCCTACATCCTTTTCAGGAACCCCGATGACTGCCACCGCACCAGTGCTCCACCCCTTCGACGCCGTGAAGTCCACCGGCCGCCCGGCCTTCAAGGTCGCCGACATCTCGCTCGCCAACTGGGGCCGTCAGGAGATCCGCCTGGCCGAGTACGAGATGCCGGGCCTCATGGCGCTCCGCGCCGAGTACAAGGGCAAGAAGCCCCTCGCCGGCGCACGCATCATGGGCTCGCTGCACATGACCATCCAGACCGCCGTGCTGATCGAGACGCTGGCCGAGCTCGGTGCCGACGTGCGCTGGGTCTCGTGCAACATCTTCTCCACGCAGGACCATGCGGCCTCGGCCGTGGCGGTGGGCAAGGACGGCTCGGTGGAGCAGCCGCGCGGCGTGCCGGTCTTCGCGTGGAAGGGCGAGACACTCGAGGAGTACTGGTGGTGCACCGAGCAGGCGCTCATGTGGCCCGACGGCGGCGGCCCCAACCTGATCCTCGACGACGGCGGCGACGCCACGATGCTCGTGCACAAGGGCACCGAGTTCGAGGCCGCGGGCAAGGTCCCGGCGTTCGACGCGAAGAGCGAGCCCGAGGAGTGGGGCGTGATCCTCGAACTGCTGCGAAAGACCCTGAAGGAGGACCCGAAGCGCTGGACGAACGTCGGCAAGGCGATCCGCGGCGTCTCCGAGGAGACGACCACGGGCGTGCACCGCCTCTACGAGATGATGGCGGCCGGCACGCTGCTCTTCCCGGCGATCAACGTGAACGACGCCGTGACCAAGTCGAAGTTCGACAACCTCTACGGCTGCCGTCACTCGCTCACCGACGGCATCCTCCGCGCCTCCGACGTCATGCTCGCCGGCAAGGTCGCCGTCGTGCTCGGCTACGGCGACGTGGGCAAGGGCTCGGCGCAGTCGCTCCG
>JAIOPJ010000020.1 GCA_021413975.1 Gemmatimonadota bacterium | reverse complement strand
CGCCGGCATGGTGTTCAAGCCGTCGTACGACTGGTTCTACATGTACTACCGCGACCGCGCCCTCTGCCTGCAGCTCGGCATGACCGGCGCCGAGATGCTCTACTCGGCCGTCGGCGCGGCGATCGACCCCAACTCGGGCGGTCGCCAGATGCCCTCGCACTGGGGCCACAAGAAGCTCAACATCGTCTCGACCTCGTCGCCCACCGGCACGCAGTTCCTGCAGGCGGTCGGCTCGGCCGAGGCCTCGGTGCGCGCCAAGCTGCTCGGCATCACCGAGGGGTTCATCAAGGACGAGGTCGTCTTCGTCTCCACCGGTGACGGGACCACCTCGCAGGGCGAGTTCTGGGAGTCGCTGAACACGGCGTCCAACCTCAAGCTGCCGGTCGTGTACCTCGTCGAGGACAACGGCTACGCGATCTCGGTGCCGGTCGAGGTGAACACGGCGGGTGGATCGATCAGCAAGCTCGTGACGGGCTTCCCCGACCTCTACATCCAGGAAGTGGACGGCTGCGATCTCCTCGCGTCGTACGAGGTGCTCCAGAAGGCGGTCGCCTATGCGCGAGAGCGGAAGGGTCCGGCGCTCGTGCACGCGAAGGTGATCCGCCCCTACTCGCACTCCCTCTCCGACGACGAGGTGATGTACCGCCCCGACGCCGAGCGCGATGCCGACGCGGCGCGCGACCCGATCACGACGTACCCCAAGTGGCTCGTGAGCGAGGGCTACGCGACCGAGGCCGAGATCGCCGCGATCCAGGCGTCGGTGGACGCGGAGGTCCTCGCGGCGACCGACGACGCGCTCGCCCAGCCCCAGCCGGCGCCCGAGACGGCGGGCTGGGCTGTCTACTCCCCCGACGTGGACCCCACGAGCGAGCAGTTCGACACCGAGGACGATCCCAAGTTCTCCGGCGAGCCCACCACGATGGTGGACCTGCTCAACGCCTGCATGAAGGACGAGATGCGGCGCGATGGCAGGATCGTGATGTTCGGCGAGGACGTGGCCGACGTCTCGCGCGAGGAGTACCTGGGCAAGGTCAAGGGCAAGGGCGGCGTCTTCAAGGTGACGTGGGGGCTGCAGAAGGAGTTCGGCGGCACGCGCGTGTACAACACGCCGCTCGCGGAGGCGAACATCCTGGGCCGTGCGATCGGCATGTCACTGCGCGGCTTCAAGCCGGTGGTCGAGGTGCAGTTCTTCGACTACATCTGGACCGCGTACATGCAGATCCGCGACGAGCTCGCGACCATGCGCTACCGCTCGAACAACCATTTCGCCGCGCCAGTGGTCGTGCGCACGACCTACGGCGGCTACATCCGCGGCGCGATCTACCACTCGCAGACCGGGGCCTCGCTCTTCACGCACTGCCCGGGCCTGCGCGTGGTCTGCCCGAGCAACGCGCTCGACGCCAACGGGCTGCTGCGCACGGCGATCCGCTGCGAGGACCCGGTGATCTTCCTCGAGCACAAGCATCTCTACCGGCAGACGTACAACAAGGGCGCGTATCCGGGCCCGAACTTCATGATCCCGTTCGGCAAGGCGCGGATCGTGAAGGAAGGCAGCGACATGACCGTGGTGACGTACGGCGCGACGGTGCACCGCGCGCTCGTGGCGGCCAAGCAGATCGAGGAGGAGAAGGGGCTCAGTGTCGAGGTGATCGACCTGCGCACGCTCTCGCCTTGGGACCAGGAGACGGTCTATGCCTCGGTCAAGAAGACGGGCCGCGTGATCGTGGCGTACGAGGATTCGATCTCGTGGGGCTACGGTGCGGAGATCGCGGCGCGCATCGCCGACGATTGCTTCGCCTGGCTCGACGCGCCGGTGAAGCGGGTGGCGAGCATGGATACGTTCGTCGGGTACGCGCCGAGTCTCGAGGATGAGATCCTGCCGCAGGTCGCGGACTTCACCAAGGCGTACATCGAGATCGCGGCCTTCTGACGCGGTGGTCCCTGCGTGATCGGGAGCGGGCCGTCGCTGAGCGACGGCCCGCTCTTCGCTTTCCGTCCGGCCACGGTCCCGGCGAATCCCTTACAATCGTTGCGGACTTCCTCCGCTCTCGCTTCCCGGAGAGCGGGCCGATCATGCATGGGTCCGGTTCCGTCCCCGAAGTCCCCCGCACCGCGTTCACGCCATGACCGACACCCCCCGCACCTTCGGCCAGCAGCTGGGCCGCCGCTCCTGGGCCGAGCCCTGGAAGATCAAGATGGTCGAGCCGTTGCACATGACCGACCGCGCCGCCCGCGAGCGCGCTCTGGCCGACGCCGGCTACAACACCTTCCTGCTCCGCTCGCGCGACGTCTACATCGACCTGCTCACCGACAGCGGCACCAACGCCATGAGCGACCGCCAGTGGGCGGGCATGATGGTCGGCGACGAGGCGTACGCGGGCTCGGAGAACTTCTACCATCTCGAGGACGCGATCCACCGGTACTACGGCTACGAGCACCTCGTGCCAACGCACCAGGGACGCGGCGCCGAGAACCTGATCTCGCGCACGGCGATCACGCCCGGGCAGTTCGTGCCGGGGAACATGTACTTCACCACCACGCGACTGCATCAGGAGATGGCCGGCGGCACCTTCGTCGACATGATCGTGGACGAAGCGCACGACCCGCAGGACCGCAGCGACTTCAAGGGGAACATCGACCTCGCCAAACTCGACGCGCTCGTGAAGCGCGAGGGTGCGGCCAGGATCGCCTACATCTCGCTCGGCGCCACGGTGAACATGGCGGGCGGGCAGCCGGTCTCGATGGCCAACGTGAAGGCGCTCCGCAGCTGGTGCGACACGCACAAGGTCCGGCTCTTCCTCGACGCCACGCGCGCGGTGGAGAACGCCTTCTTCATCCAGGAGCGCGAGGCGGGGTACGCGAACAAGAAGGTCGCCGAGATCCTCAAGGAGTTCTGCTCCTACACCGACGGCGCCTGGATGAGCGCCAAGAAGGACTCGCTCGTGAACATCGGCGGGTGGGTCGCGGTGAACGAGTTCGCGCTCTTCGAGGAACTCCGCAACCTCGTGGTGGTCTTCGAGGGACTGCACACCTACGGCGGGCTCGCCGGCCGCGACATGGAAGCGATGGCGATCGGGATCGGCGAGTCGGTGCAGGACGACTACATCCGGTCGCGCATCGGACAGGTGCGCTACCTGGGCCGTCTCCTCGAGGAGTGGGGCATCCCGATGATGGAGCCGATCGGTGGGCATGCGATCTTCCTCGACGCGCGGCGCTTCTATCCGCAGCTCACGCAGGACCAGTTCCCGGCGCAGACGCTCGCGGCCGAGCTCTACCTGGACAGCGGCATCCGCGCGATGGAACGCGGCATCGTGAGTGCGGGGCGCGACGCCAGGACGGGCGACCACAACCGCCCGAAGCTGGAGCTCACGCGCCTCACCATCCCCCGGCGCGTCTACACGCAGGCGCACATGGACGTGGTGGCGGAGTCGGTGAAGGCGATCTTCGACCAGCGCGACAAGGTGACCGGGCTCAAGCTCAACTACGAGCCGAAGTACCTGCGCTTCTTCCAGGCGCGGTTCGAGCCCATCTGAGCGAACGCCGTCAGCGCTCGAACACGACCTTGCCGCCCACGACGGTCAGCAGGACCTTCGCCTCGCGGAGCTGCTCGGGCGCGACGCGCGTGAGATCACGGTCGATCATCACGAGGTCGGCGAGCATCCCGGCCTTGAGCACGCCGCGCTCGAGCTCCTCGAACCCCGCGTAGGCCGCCGTCGCCGTGTAGGCGCGCAGCGCCTGCTCCACCGTGATCCGCTCCTGCGGCACCCAGCCGCCGGGGTTCGCCCCGTCGAGCGTACGGCGCGTGACCGCAGCGTAGATCCCTTCGAGCGGCGTGGGCGGTGCGACGAACCAGTCGGAGCCGAAGGAGACCTTGGCCCCCGCGTCGAGCAGTGACTTGAAGGCATAGGTGCCCTTCGCACGCTCGGAGCCGATCACGCGGTCGGCCCACCGGCCGTCGTCGATCGCATGGTACGGCTGCATGGACGCGATCACGCCGAGCGGTGCGAAGCGGGTGATGTCGGCCGGCGCGATGTGCTGGGCGTGCTCGATCCGGAAGCGCCGGTCGCGCGGGCCGTTCTCGCGAGCCACCCGATCGAAGATGTCGAGCTGCTCGCGGATCGCGCGGTCGCCGATCGCATGGACGAACACCTGCAATCCGGCCGCGTCGGCGCCCTTGATCTGCGCGTATCGGTCCGCGTTGCTCGTCACATAGAAGCCGCGGTCGTTCGGTGCGTCGGTGAACGGTTCGAGCATCGCCGCGGTGTGCGAGCCGAGCGATCCGTCCACGAAGCCCTTGAGTGCACCGTAGTGGAGCCAGCCGTCACCGGTGCCGCCGTGCGCCTTCACGTACGCGGCGAGACGCGGCCAGGTGGAGAGCGGCACGGCCGCGTAGATGCGGGTGCGGAGCCTCCCCGCCACGTGTGCGCGCTCGAACGCGGCGAGGTCGTCCCACGACCCCATGTTGTGCACCGCGGTGACGCCGTTCGACGCGACATAGGACATGGCCGCCTCGAGCGCGCGGTCGTTCATCACGTCGCTCGCGGGGGGGATCACGCGCTCGATCAGTGCCGTGGCGTTGTCCTTGAACACGCCGGCGGGTTCGCCCGCGGCATCGCGCACGATCTCGCCGCCGTCGACGTTCGCGGTGGCGCGCGTGACGCCTGCGGCGCGCAGCGCGAGGCCGTTGGCGACCGACATGTGCCCGTCGAGCCGCGTGACGAAGACCGGATGATCGGGGGTGATCGAATCGAGCCAGGCACGTGACGGGAGTTCACCGCCCCAGTTCTGGTGATCCCAGTCGCCGCCGAGGATCCAGGTGCCCTTGGGCACGGTGGCGGCGAAGGCCTTGATGCGCGCGATGAACTCCGCCGGGGTGCGCGCGTCGCGCAGTTGCACCGAGGCCAGACGGAAGCCTCCCTCAACGAAGTGCACATGCGTGTCGGTGAAGCCCGGCGCGACCATGGCGCCCTTGGCGTCGATCACGCGCGCACCGCCGGCGAGCTTCATGATCTCGGCGCTCGACCCCACGGCCCAGATGCGATCGCCCTCGATCGCGACGGCATCGGCCCAGGGGCGACGGGGATCGCCCGTCCAGACACGGGCGTTCACGATCACGATGTTCACGGCCATGGCGGCGACAGCGAGATGTTTGAGCAGCATCGGCCCGGAGGTGGGATGGAGCGCGGCGTCCGCGGCGCGGCGCTCATCGCCACGCGAGGGACGCCGCCACGCTCAGGCGCGCCGTTCGGTCGCGTCGCGCACGTCGAGGAGGATCTCGAAGTAGAGCTGTTCGCGCCGGTACGCGAAGTCGAGCTGCGCCATCTGCGCCTCGTCCTCGGAGGCCTTCGCCCGCTTGAAGGCCTCGGTGTACATCTCCTCGAGGTTGGCGAGGATGCGCTCACGGGAACGGGACATGGGGATCTTCTCCAGGGCTGCGAAGGTCAGGCGCGGGGGCTCGAACTCCGTCGGTGCGGGCGGCTTCGGGCTCTCGAGCAGGAAGTTCTTGGCGACGCCGAGGAAACCGCGGCGCGCGTCGGAGGGAATGGACACCCGCGAAGGGTAGCCGCGCCCGGGGCCGCCAGCAACAATGCCGACGGCGATCGGCTCACGTCCCTAGCCGGTGGAACACCGCCTCGCTGACCTCGCGTCCGTCGCGTAGATGCTCCACGACGATCCGCTCGAGCAACTGCGGCGTGACCCCGGCGTACCAGACCCCCTCGGGGTAGACCGCGACGATCGGGCCACCGGCGCAGACGCCGAGGCAGGGCGTCTCGCTGCGCTTCACGCGGCGGGGACCGAAGAGGAGGTCCTCCCGCTGGAGCAATTGCGCGAGCAGGGAGTAGAGGCCGCGGCCCTTGCGGTCGGTGGTGCAGAAGCCGCCCGTGCACACGAGCACATGGCGGGCGTACGGCTCCATGACCGCGGTCATCGCCTCCGGGCCATGCATCGCGCTCAATCCTTCTTGAGCTTGTTGTCGCCGGGCGGTGCGACGTAGCGCTGCGCCTCCACCGGCACCCCACCCAGGAGATGCCCGGTGAGGATCCGCTGCGCCGCCGGCACGTCGACGCCGTGGTACCAGACGTCCTCGGGATAGACCACGACCATGGGGCCATGGCCGCACTGGCTCATGCAGCCGGACTTGTTCACGCGTACGCGCTGGGCGACACCGGCCTCGCGCAGGCCGGCCTTGAGGAAGTTGAAGGTGGCTTCGGAGTCCTGCGCGGCGCAGTCCTTCCCGCCGGTGCAGACGAACACATGCTTCTCGTACTGGCCCATCGATGATGATCCGGGGTCTGGCGTGTCCGTCGCGGAAGCCCGCGACGCTGGTACATTAGCGGAATGCCGTCTCCCGATGAACTCGGCGGAAGGCGATCCGGTGCCCAACTGCCCATCGAGGTCCTGACCATGTCGCGCACGTCCCTCTCCGTCACCACGCTCGCTGCCGCGTGCGCACTCGCACTCGGCGCACCAGCACTCGGCGCACCAGCGCTCGCCGCGCAGTCGACGCCCGCGCCGGCGGTCGCCCTCACCCACGCCAATGTCGTGAACGGCCTGGATGCGACCGTCCTGCGCGACGTGACGATCATCGTCAGCGGCGGACGGATCGTGCGCATCGGCCCGGGGCTCCCGGTACCATCCGGTGCCACGGTCATCGACCTCGCGGGCCGCTGGGTCGCGCCGGGGCTGATCGACGCGCACACGCACATCGCGACGCTCGCGAACGCCCGGCGCGCGCTCTTCTCGGGCGTGACCACCGTGCGCTCGGCGAGCGTGGCCGCGTATCAGGACGTCGAGATGCGCGACCTCGCCAAGGCGGGGCAGATCGTCGCCCCGGACGTCCTCGCGACCGGCGTGTTCGTGACGCCGAACCTCGGCGAGACCGTGCTCGCCGATGCACGGCTCGGTCCGCTCGCGGCCGGCGTGAACACCCCGGAGCAGCTGCGCGCGCTGGTGCGCGTGAACCTCGACCATGGGGTGGACTGGATCAAGACGCGCGGGACCGAGCGGGCCGGACTCCCCGACACCGATCCCCGCAAGCAGGTCTATGACGAGCGCCAGCTGCGCGCGATCGTCGAGGAAGCGGCCACGCGCGGCATCCCGGTGATGGCGCATGCGCATGGCGACGAAGGGGCCTACGCGGCGGTCGCGGCGGGCGTGAAGAGCATCGAGCACGGCACGTACCTCTCCGACTCGACGCTGCGCCTCATGAAGCAGAAGGGGGTCTGGCTCGTCCCGACGCTCTCGACGATCGTCGACCTCACGCAGCCGGGCGGTGACTACGACGACCCCGTGCTCGTGCTGCGCGGTCAGCACATGGCGCCGCGGATCGAGGACACCATCCGCCGGGCGCATGCCATGGGGATCCGTCTCGCGACCGGCGCCGACACCGACTACGGCCCGGAGGGGCTCACGCGGATCTCGCACGAGGTCATGCGCTTCCGCGGGCTCGGACTCACCTCGGTCGAAGCGCTGGCGGCCGCGACGAGCGGTGCCGCGGAGCTGCTCGGCATCGGAGCACGGACGGGACGCGTGGCCGACGGGCTCGAGGCGGACCTGATCGTGCTCGAGGGGAACCCGCTCGACGATCCGGCCTGGCTGCAGGACGTGCTGATCGTCGTCACCAACGGGCGCGTGGTCCTGAACCGACTCCCCTTCGGGCGCCCGGCACCCCGCTAGGTTGCACTGATGACGAACATGACCGAGTCCGCGATCGCGGCGAAGGGCTACGCCCGGCCGGAGAAGCTGGTGAGCACCGAGTGGCTCGCCGCGCACCTGCACGATCCGGCCCTGCGCATCCTCGAGAGCGACGAGGATGTCCTGCTGTACGACATGGGGCACATCCCGGGCGCGCAGAAGATCGACTGGCATGCCGACCTGAACGACCCGGTCCAGCGCGACTACGTCTCGGGCGAGGCCTTCGGTGAGCTGCTGCGGGCGCGCGGGATCGACGGCACCACGCCGGTGATCCTCTACGGCGACAAGAGCAACTGGTGGGCGGCCTACGCGCTCTGGGTGTTCGAGCTCTTCGGCTTCACCAACGTGCGCCTGCTCGACGGCGGACGCGCCAAGTGGGAGGCCGAGGGCCGGCCGATGGCCACGGAGGTCCCGACTTTCGCACGCACCACCTACACCGCGCCGGCGCGCGATGATTCGCGCATCAGGGCCTTCCTGCCCGACGTGCTCACGCACCAGAGGAACCACGGCGCCATGATCGATGTGCGTTCCGCGCCGGAGTACACGGGCGAGCGGACGCACATGCCCGACTATCCGCAGGAGGGGACGTTGCGCGGCGGGCACATCCCCGGCGCGCGCAGCGTGCCGTGGGCGAGGGCGGCCAACGCCGACGGGTCATTCAGGGGTGCGGCCGAGTTGAGAGCGATCTATGAGGGCGAGGCCGGACTCACGCCCGCCAAGGACGTGGTGACCTACTGCCGCATCGGCGAGCGGTCGTCGCATACCTGGTTCGTGCTCACCTACCTGCTGGGCTACAGGAAGGTCCGCAACTACGACGGCAGCTGGACCGAATGGGGCAATGCCGTTCGCACACCGATCAAGCTGGGGAGCGAGCCATGACGGAGGGAGCACCGAAGAAGGTGAACAACGTGGTCGTGCGGTGGGACGGCGAGCACCGCTTCGACGGGAGCCGCCTCGGGAGCCAGCAGAGCATCCGGATCGATGCCGACGCCACGACCGGTCCCGGTCCGGTGGACACGCTGCTCTGCGCACTCGCGGCCTGCACCGGCACCGATGTGGTGGACATCCTCGAGAAGCGCCGCACGCCCGTGCAGGGGCTGACGATCGAGGTGAAGGGGGACCGGGCCGCCGCCGTGCCCGCGCGCCTCGAACGGATCCACATCATCTACAAGCTGCGCGGCGTGGGGATCGAGCGGGTGCATGCCGAGCGCGCGATCGAGCTCGCGGTGACCAAGTACTGCTCGGTGCGCGACAGCCTCGATGCGGCGATGCCGGTGGAGTGGACGCTCGAACTCGCCTGACCGGACGGGCCGCCCCCGCCGTCAGTAGTCCTTGGTCCAGACGAGGATCATCCCGCAGCGCCGATCGACGCCGCTGAACTGCGGCGGGACCGTCGCGGCACCGTTGTAGATCTCGATGCCGGCGATCTCCTTGGGCGTGGGGAGCAGCTCGAGCGGGAAGCGCGCGGGCATGGGGACGCCGTCGATGACGACCTGCATGGCACAGGCGCCGGCACCGTCCCCGTAGATCGAGCCGCCCTCTCGCTTGCTGATCGCGACGAGCTCAGGATTGCCGGACGGCTGCGGCGAGGGGGCGAGCGTGATCCCCGGGGCGAAGCGCAGGTAGTCCGCGGCGACGGGGAGATTGCGCTGCTCGATCTGCGCGTTCGTGATGAAGAACCCGAATCCCTCCCGCTGACGCTTCTCGAACTCGATCATCCGGAGGGAGCGCCGCTCCTCGACGACCGTGACCGTCTCGAGCGACTGGACCGCGGTCTCCATGGTGAACGAGAGGCGCAGGGTGTCGCGCATGGCGACTTGGATGATCGCCGAGACCGGCCGGAAGCCGATGCGGCGGACGATGAGCAGGTACTGACCGGCCGGCACGTCGAGGAAGCGGAAGCGCCCGGCGGAGTTCGTCTGCAGCTTGATGTCGGTGCGGAGGATCGTGATCTCCGCGAAGCCGATGGGGCGGAGCAGGCTGTCGGTGACGGCCCCGTCGATGACCCCGGTGGTCCGGGGCGGCGGCGGCGTGACCGGCCCCGGGCGCACGGGATCGATCCGTTGCGCGGCGGCGGGACGAGCGACGGCGGCGAGCACGAGGCCGGCCAATCCGAGAACGAGGGTGCGCTTCATCGGCGCATGGTACACCGGGTATGGCCGGGGGTTCAACTCAAGTCCGTGGTCGGGGGGTCGATACTGACTGACCGTTCGGTCAGCATCTTCATATGTGTTGGCCTTGCGGCGGCGCCGGGAATGATGCCTTTTGGGGCGGGTCATATCGCCCGGTCCATCCGCGCTGTCGGTTCCGAGGAACCGTTGCGCACCGGTGACGACGCGATGTGATGCAAGGTACAGCGCGGTACACCCTTCTCAATTTTCGGAGGCAACGTGGGAACGAGGAAACTCGTCGTCGCGATCCTCGCTTTCTGCCTCGCGCTCGGTGGGACCGAAGCGCGGGCGCAGGGAACGCGAGAGATCACAGGTAAGGTCACGCAGGTGGGCGGATCGCCGCTCGCCGACGCCAGTGTCACGGTGCTCGGCCAGCCGATCGGCGCCCGCACGAACGCGGGCGGTGAGTACCGCCTCCGCGTTCCGCAGGGCGAGGTCACACTCCTCGTCCGCGCCATCAGCTACAAGCGCGTGAGCGTGAAGGTCGCGGCGAACGCCTCGACGCAGGACTTCTCGCTCGAGAAGGACGTGCTGCAACTCGAAGGTGTGACGGTCACGGGTGCGGCGACGACGATCGACCGCCGCAACGCGACGACCGCGGTGGCCGCGGTCAACACCGATGAGCTCAACCGCGTGCCGGCCCGCTCGATCGAGAACCAGCTCACGGGCAAGATCCTCGGCGCCCGCGTGTTCGAGAACAACGGCGCCCCCGGTGGCGGTGCACAGATCCAGATCCGCGGCTCGACCTCGATCATCGGCCAGGGCGACCCGCTCTACGTGATCGACGGCGTCATCGTCTCGAACGCCAGCATCCCGAACGCCGCGAACTCGATCTCGCGTGCCGGCGGCGGCATCGGCGGCGGCCAGGACAACCAGGTCAACCGCCTCGCCGACATCAACCCGTCGGACATCGAGAGCGTCGAAGTGCTGAAGTCGGCGGCGGCCTCGGCCATCTACGGCTCGCGCGCGACGAACGGCGTCGTGGTGATCACGACCAAGCGCGGCCGCTCCGGCGCGCCGAGCTGGAACATCACGCAGCGCGTCGGCACGGCGGCGCTGTACCGCAAGATCGGCTTCCGTCGGTGGGACACGATCACGGACCTCGTGCCCGCGGGCGCGGACAGCACGCAGTGGGTCGGCAACGCGGCCGCGGTCGCCGTCGCCCGCTCGCTCTGCAACCCGAACTGCACGAACTACGACTACGAGCAGCAGATCTTCGGGCAGACCGACCCGACGTACGAGACGATCCTCTCGACGCGCGGCGGCTCGGGGAACACGAAGTACTTCGGCTCGGTGAGCGACAAGCAGGAGGCGGGCATCATGCTCCGCACCGGCGCGCGCCGCACCGCGGCCCGCCTGAACCTCGACCAGACGATCGGCGGCAACTTCACGATCGCGGCCGGCCTGGGCATCACGCGCAACTTCAACCAGCGCGGCATCACGAACAACAACAACGCCGGCATCTCGCCGACCTATGACCTGGGCTACATCCCCCACGTCATCGACATGCGCCAGAAGGCCGACGGGTCGTGGCCGGTGAACCCGTTCTACGCCGGCGGCTCGTCGGTGTCGAACCCGTTCGCCAATGCCGAGTACATCAAGAACAACGAGGAAGTCTGGCGCCAGACCGGCAACGTCCGGTTCGCGTACCAGGCCTACTCGAGCGCCCAGCACAACATCAACATCTCGTACGCGGCGGGCCTCGACCGCTTCCATCAGGACGGCATCGGCTTCTCCCCGCCGTTCCTGCAGTTCGAGCCGAACGACAACTTCGCCGGCACGTCGTCGATCTCGACCTCGCAGGTCTTCCAGATGAACCAGGGCGTCAACGTCATCTGGACGTGGACCCCGCGGATCTCCTGGATCAACAACATGACGACCTCGTTCGGCGGCACGTCCGAGGACCAGGCCACGAAGACGTACCGTACGCGCGGCCGCGGACTGCTCCCGACGGTCGGACTCTCGTCCGGCGCCGCCGAGACGGTGGTCGAGGATGGCCGTCAGGCGTTCAAGGACCAGTCGCTCTACGTGAACGAGCAGGCCCTGTTCCTCAATGAGCGACTCTCGATGGCTGCCGGTTTCCGCGCCGACCGCTCGTCGGCCAACGGCGACCGCGAGAAGTACTACTTCTTCCCGAAGGTCTCGGCGGCGTATCGCTTCGAGAATCCGCGCTGGATGACCGAGTACACCGACGAGCTCAATCTCCGCGCGTCGTGGGGCCAGTCGGGCAACCGTCCGCGCTATGCGGACCGTGACGTGCTCTTCGCCAACGGCGGCATCATCGACGGGCGCGGTTCGCTCGTCTCGGCGGGCACGCTGGGCAATCCGCTGATCAAGCCCGAGACGATGAACGAAGTGGACATGGGCATCGACGCCTCGTTCCTCAAGCAGCGCATCAACGTCGAAGTGACGCGCTACCAGCGCATCATCTCCGACCTGCTCCTCACCTTCCCGCTGCCGCCCTCGTCGGGCCTCGGGAACCAGGTCGTGAACGGCGGCCAGTTGTCGGTGAAGGGTTGGGAGGTCGGCCTGACCGGCATCCCGGTGCAGCGCGGCCAGTTCACCTGGACCTCGCGCATCAACTACACGAACAACGTCCAGAACGTGGACAACATCACAGTCAACGGTCAGCGGGTGCCGGACTTCGCGGTGCCGGGTTCGTTCGGCGCCACGTACGGCCGCAACCGCATCGCCTCGGGCCTGCGCTCCACGCTCGTGTGGGCGAATGCCCCGATGGGTGCCGGTGGCGCGGTGCGCGACACGATCGTCGGCGACGCCAACCCGTACCACCAGACGCAGTTCAGCAACGACTTCACGTACGGTCGCTGGACGATGTCGACGCTGCTCGACTGGCGTAACGGTGGCCTGGTCTCGAACATGACCATGAACCTCTGGGACGAGGGCGGCAACTCGCGCGACTTCGACGAGCCGTTCAACGGCACGACGAAGGGCCTGTACCGCTACTACGACACGTTCTCGGCCGGCGACAGCCGCGTCTACATCCAGCCGGGCACGTACCTGAAGCTCCGCGAGATCACGATCTCGTACGCCGCACCGGCGTCGTTCACGGCCAAGTACCTCAAGGGCGCGAAGGACCTCCGCGTGAGCCTCTCCGGCCGCAACCTCTGGACGAAGACCGATTACTGGTCCTACGATCCGGAGTTCAACAACTTCGGCAACACGAACTTCAACCGGTTCATCGATCTCGCGCCGTTCCCGACGAGCCGTCAGTTCTTCTTCAGCGTCGATGTCGGCTACTAAGTCCACGCGATCATCCACTGACGACTCTCGATTCCCCATGAGGAAACCAATGAAGAAGGGACTCTTCCTCGGCCTGGCCGGCGCGACGCTGTTCGTCGCCGCCTGCAGCGCCGATCCCCTGTCCGTCCCGAACCCGAACTCGCCGACCGTGGCGGGGGCTTCGGCGGACGCCGCCGCACTGCAGTTGCAGGCGACGGGCCTCCTCCGCCAGCAGCGTGGCGGACTGACCGGCTACATCACGACCGTCGCGCGCTTCGGCCGCGAGGGGTACATCTACACGCCCAACGAGGGGCGCAACACGTCGCACTACCTGATCGGGCTCGCGGGCTTCAACAAGCTCGACCCGTCGGGCTTCGCGACGGGGACGTGGGGCGGCAACTACGGCAACCTGCGCGACATCTTCAACCTGAAGAACGTCATCAGCGGGCAGGCGTCGCTCTCGGCCGCGCAGAAGAGCGCCGGCCTCGGCTTCGCCCGCACCCTCGAGGCGCTCGAGCTCCTGTACGTGATCTCGACGCGTGACTCGCTGGGCGCCGTGGTGCAGATCAACCAGAATGCCACGGACCTCGCGCCGTTCGTCTCGCGCGATTCCGTGTACAAGTACATCCTCGGCACGCTCAACGCCGGAGACGCGGAACTCGCGGCTGGCGGTGCGGCGTTCCCGTTCGTGCTGCACTCGGGCTTCGCCGGCTTCAACACGCCGACGACGTTCCGTCAGTTCAACCGCGCGATCGCGGCGCGCGCGGCGGTCTACTACGCCACGCGTGGCGGCGGTGCGCCGGCCTATGCGCAGGCACAGACGGCCATCGCCGCGTCGTTCCTGAACCGGACCCCGACCAACGCCGCGGGGATGAATGTCGGCGTGTACCAGGTGTTCTCGACCGCGACGGGTGACGCACAGAACGGCGTCGGCCAGAATGCCGACTATCTGGTCCACCCGAGCTATGCGACGGATGTCGCGGCCGGAGACCTGCGCGCGTCCAAGTGGACGGTGCTCGGGGTGCCGCGCAACGCACCGCAGGGTCTGGGCATCTCGACGACGCTGTCGATGAATGTCTTTGCCACGAACACTTCCACGGTGTCGATCATCCGCAATGAGGAGCTCTTGCTCCTCAGCGCCGAGATCCGCTGGAACACCGGTGACAAGGCCGGCGCCATCACGGATCTCAATCGAGTCCGCTCGATCTCGGGCGGCGCCGGTATCGGCGTGAGCGCGGCCACGGCGGCTTCGACCGACGCGGCTTTCATCCAGGCGCTGCTCTACGAGCGTCGGTTCTCCCTGCTCTCCGAAGGACACCGGTGGGTCGATCACCGGCGCTTCGGTCTCCTCTCGGCGCTCCCGCGAGACCTGACCACCGGCGTGAATGCACACTTCGTGGCGATCGTGATGCCGGTGCCCCAGGCCGAGTGTCTCGTTCGCGCGCGGTCCACGGATCCTACGCTCGCCGGACCGGGGTGCTAACAGGACCGATGAAGGTTGAAGGATGAAAGAAGCGGGTCCGGCGAACTTCGCCGGGCCCGCTTTTCCTTCTACCGATCCTGCCCGATCGAGTCATCGCCCCGCAGCGGCTAGCGCCTCAGCTCCCGCACGGCGTGGGCGCCCTCGGGCAGGATGATCCGCTCCATCGCGAGTTGGACCGCCGCGCGGGAACCGGGAAGCGACACCAGCAGCTTGCCCTTCGCGCTGCCGGCGGTGGCGCGAGAGAGGATCGAGGCCGTCGCGACCTGTTCCTGGAAGCTCAACAGCCGGAAGAGCTCCCCGAACCCCGGCATCTCCTTCTCGAGGAGGGGGCGCACGGCCTCGATGGTCCGGTCGCGCGAACCGAGTCCGGTGCCACCGGTGAGGACGATCAGGTCGAGGTCGTCGCGATCGAGCCAGTCCCGGACCTGTGCGCGCACCCGGTCCTCGTCGTTCGGCAGCAGTCCATGGTCGAGCACGGTGTGCCCGGCCGCCGCGAGCGCCACGCGAAGGTAGCGGCCCGACTCGTCGGTCCCGGTCGTGCGCGAGTCACTGACCGTGAGCACGGCACAGCGCAGGACGGTGAACTTGCGCGCGTCCGTCCGGTGCGCCTGCGTCCCCTCGGGGACGGTCACGCGCCCAGTCCCTCGGCGCGCAGCGTCGAGAGGACGCGCTCGCGCAGCGCCTTGGGGCAGCGCTCCTCGGTGCGGGCCGCCTGGACCGCCGCGAGGAACCGTCGCTCGAAGTCGGCGCGCTCGAAGCAGGGCCGGCACTCGTGCACATGCGCCTTGAGGCGTTCCTCCAACGAGCCGTCGAGTTCACCGTCGAGGAATTCGAAGAGGCTCTCGAGGGCGGCTTTGCAGTCCACCTCGGCACCGGTGGTCGGCTTGGCGTGATCTGGCGTCATGCGGGACTCCCTGAAGGGCGCGCCGGCAGAAGACCGGCGTCACGGGCATGCTGGGCGAGGCTGTGCTGGAGGAGCTTGCGTCCACGGAAGAGCCGTGAGCGCACGGTGCCCACGGGAATGCCGAGCACCTCGGCCGCGGCCTCGTAGGGCTGATCCTCGAGGTCCACGAGCACCACGACCGCACGGAAACTCTCGGGGAGCTGGGCGAGTGCGGCCGAGATGGCGGGACCGAGATCGGTGCGATCGAGGATCGGGTCGAGTCCGCCGCGCACCCAGGCTTCCTGTGCCTGAGCGGCGTCGGCGACGGCCGACTGCTCGTCGTCGAGCGTGACCTCGCGCTGGCCCCGCTCGCGCGAACGCAGGAAGACGTTGCGCGCGATCGTGAAGAGCCAGCGGCGGATGTCGGTGCCGGGCTGGAAGGTGTGCCAGGAGCGGAAGGCCCGCAGATAGGCGTCCTGCACCACGTCCTCGGCGTCGCTCGGATCGCGCGTGAGCGAGCGCGCGAAGCGGTAGACGTCGTCCATCGCGGCGATGGCGGCGGCACTGAATTCGGGCGGGGCGGTGGGCCGGGTATCGGCCCCAGGGGCGTCGGTCATCATGGGAACGTCTCACAAATCCCGCCCGGACGCAAAGGTTCCGGGCATACGCGGACTTGCCGAGCGGCCCCCGTGCGACGGACCTTTCGTCATGAGCATCGCACATCTCCGAGAGGAATACCGTCGCGAGCAGCTGGACGAGCGCGATGTCGCCGCCGATCCGCTCGCGCAGTTCCACCGCTGGTTCGCCCAGGCACGCGAGGCCGAAGCACCCGAGCCGAATGCGATGGCCCTCGCCAGCGCCGACGCGCAGGGCGCACCGAGTTGTCGCATGGTGCTGCTCAAGGAGGCCGACGAGCGCGGGTTCGTCTTCTACACGGACTACCGGAGCCGGAAGGGGGGCGAGCTCGAGAAGGTCGATGCGCGCGCCGCGCTCTGCTTCTGGTGGGCGCCACTCGAACGGCAGGTGCGGATCGAGGGTCGCGTCGAGCGTGTCACCGCCGCGGAGTCCGCGGAGTACTTCCAGCAGCGGCCGCGGGGGAGCCGCCTCGGCGCGTGGGCGTCGGCGCAGAGCTCGGTGATCGTGAGCCGTGAAGGACTCGAGCGGCGGCATGCGGAACTCGATGCGCAGCATCCCGGCGAGGACGTGCCGTTGCCGCCGCACTGGGGCGGCTACCGCGTGGTGCCCGACTGCTACGAGTTCTGGCAGGGGCGGCAGAGTCGGCTGCATGACCGGTTGCGGTATGTGCCGCAGCCCGGCGGGTGGCGGCTGGAGCGGCTCAGTCCTTGAATCCGGGATGAAGGCTGAAGGATGAAGGGGGCGCGGCCGTGCGGCCGCGCATCCTCCCTCCTTCAGCCTTCATCGATTCACGGGCCGTCGGCTCTACCGTAGCGCCGCCAGTGCGTCCTTCGCCGGCTTGAGCTGCGGGTCGAGCGCGACCGCGCGTTCGTACGCCGCCCTGGCGTCGGGCTTCTTCCCCGATTTCTCCAGCACCATGCCGAGCCGATAGTGCACGGCGGCCCGGCTCGGGCGCAGGTTGGTGCTCTCCCACTCCGGCTCGGCGACTAGCTCGCGCAGCAGCTTCTCGCCGCGCTCGAGCTGCTGGCCGCTGTTGGCGGCGAGACGGCCGATCTGGAACCGCACGGCGATATCACCCGGATGGCGCGCGAGGAAGTCGTCGAGCGTGCCGAAGGCCGCCGGGACCCGCCCCCAACCGACCTGGCGCTGCGCGAGCGAGATGACCGTTCGCGCACTGTCGGGTTGCGCGGCGATGGCGGCACGGAGGGCGCGCTCGGTGCCGGCCGTGTCCTTGTCGGCCCACGCCACCGTGGCGGCGGCGAGCTGACCGCGGAACGTGTTGCGCTTGGCGATCTCGCGCTGCTGCTCCCGCGCCTTTGCCGCGCTGCCGCCCATGACGCCCGGCGCCATGAGGTAGAACTGGATGAGTCCGTCGCGTGCATCGAGGAGTTCGGGATCGAGCGCCACCGCACGCTCGAACTCGGCCTTGATGCGCCGCGCCATGAACGGCTGCCGGATCACGCTCGCCGAGCCGGCCTGCTGCCCGACCGCGTTCCCCAACCAGAGGTGATAGTTGCCATTCGTCGGATCCGCGGCGATCGCGCGCTCGAACTGCTTCTCGGCCGCGTCCGCCTTGTTGAGGCGCATGAGGCGCATGCCCTCGTCGAAGGCCGCCTTGCCGGCCTGCGCCGCGGATCCGGTGGGGAGCGAGAGGAGCAGTGCGAAGACGAGGGCGATCCGCATCATTGGTTCCGTTCGGCGTCGGTGAGTTCGCTACGCAATTTGAGATAGCTCTCGTATCGTACCCGGTCGATCGCGCCGAGTGCCCGGGCGGCGCGCACGGCGCAGCCGGGTTCGACATCATGCATGCAGTCCTGGAAGCGGCACTCGCCGAGGAAGGGCTTGAACTCGGGGAAGCACTGGTCGAGCGAGGTCGAGGGGAGGTTCCACATCCCCACCTCGCGGAGCCCCGGCGTGTCGACGAGGTAGCCGCCATCCCCGTCGGGGAGCGGGATGAGCTTGGATCCTACCGTCGTGTGCCGTCCCTTGTTCACCGACTGCGAGACCTCCTGCGTGCGGAGCTTGAGCTCGGGGTAGAGCGCGTTGAGCAATGATGACTTGCCCACGCCGCTCGGGCCCGTGAACGCGGTCACGCGACCGTGGAGGACACTGCGCATCTCCTCCAGGCCGTCGCCCCGCTTGACGCTCGTGCGATGCACGGGATAGCCCGCGGCGAGGTACGGCCGGGCGAGTTCGTCGACGAACGACGGATCGACCGGGAGGTCGATCTTGTTGAGCACGAGATGCGTGCGCAGGTCGTTCGCTTCGCAGATCACCATGAAGCGATCGATCATCCGCACGTGCGGCTCCGGCTTCCCCACGGAGAAGACGACGAGGACCTGGTCGATGTTCGCGGCGAGGACGCGCTCGCCGTAGCGGCCGCCGGGTTCGCGCCGCGCGAGCACGCTGGTGCGCGGCTCGATCGTGCCGATGCGCCAGCCGCTGTCGCGTTCATCGGGCTCGACGATGACATGATCGCCGACGGCGAGCTTCAGGTGGCCCCTCATCTCCTGCTTGAGGCGCCCCGCGAGGCTGGCGTCGCGTTCCTCGCCGTCGGCGGTGCGGACGCGCCAGACGCCGCCGGTCCCCTCGACGATGATGCCGCGCGTGCCGGTCGGCTCGCTCACTCGGCCTGCTCGCGTACGGCCTGCTCGCGTTCGGCGATCAATGTGTCGAGGTGCCGTTGCACTTCTTCGACCGTCATCGTGCCGAGTGCCGCCATGGCCGCGGCGGCGTCCGAGCCGTGCGCGAGAAAGGGCGATTCGAGATGTCCCTCGACCGCCTGCTCGCCGAAGCGCTTCCACTGCACGAAGAGGAAGAAGGCGCCGAACGGCCCGGCCGCGTCGTCGCTCTCGTCGGCGAGGATCTCGACGCTGTACGAGTAGCCGTCGCGCCCTTCGAATGCGGCCGGACGCGCATGGACCGCCGCGTACCCGCCGATGGTCCGCTCGTCGCCCTTGGAGTGATCGGCCGGGAGGAAGCGGCTCATCGACGGTGCATCGTGGAACGGAGGACGGCGGTCAGCGGGCCGCCGCGACGGGATCCAGTGCGCGGCGCACCGGATGGAGCGCACCGACGGTGAGCTGCGCGTCGAGGAAGTTCCAGGTGGTGAGCCCGTCATCGCTCTGCGGCTCGAGCATGATCGCCGCCACGAGTGCCAGCGCCTGCCGGCCGCTCACGATCCAAGTGCCGCGCCGGAGCGTCAGGTGTGCATCGGCCCACCGCCCCTCGAGGCGCACCTCG
This sequence comes from Gemmatimonadota bacterium, assembly GCA_021413975.1. Classification (GTDB taxonomy): domain Bacteria; phylum Gemmatimonadota; class Gemmatimonadetes; order Gemmatimonadales; family Gemmatimonadaceae; genus Pseudogemmatithrix. The sequence goes on along the minus strand of JAIOPJ010000020.1, from coordinate 103,647 downwards.
TTGTGGCCCTGGAAGGGGCGCGTGCCCTTCACGATCGAATCGATCGTGAACGCCTCGCCGCGACCGGTCCAGGGACGGGTGAGCCGGCGCGCCTCGACCCCATGTGCGCGCAGGCGCTCGATGATCGGCGTCATGGAGGAATCGAGGATCCACGCCTCCGGGAGCGCGCGCGTGAGCGTCGTCTCGAAGCGGTCGAACACGGGCATGGGCACGGGCACGAAGGCGTGCGACCGCTTGAATCCGCGGCGCACGCCGGCCTCGTGACGCAGCGTGTCACCCATCGGGATGAGCGGCTCCACGAGCACCGGTGCGATGAACGGCGCGGTGGTCATGCGGGCGCGGAGCGGGACCGGTGTGGTGACGCCGCGCGCGAACCCGGCCGCGGCGGCGCGCGTGCGCGCCACGACGGTGCTGCCCTGCTCGCCGACGTACGAGAGCAACTCGCCCACGAACGCGGTGGTCGCCTTGACGCGACGTTCGAACGGGTCGTGCGAGTAGGCCTCGCTGAGGATGCTCACCCGGCCGCGCAGGCCGAAGTAGTTCGTGCCGAATCGCGGCTTGTGCTCGTACGTGAGCCACCCGCCCTTCGCGAGCGAGGCGGCGTCCTCGCGCGCGTTCCCGGGACCGGAGAAGTTGCCGTAGTCGAAGATCTCGAACCCGCGCCGCGCGCGCACGCGGCGGCGGAGCTCGGGGAGCAGCGTATCACGCGTCCAGGGGCCCGCCGGCGCCAGCGTGCCGTCCATCGCCGCGGGATGCAGCGACGGAGAATAGGTCAGCGCGTAGCCATGATACGAGCCGTCGGTCGTGTGCAGGTCGACGAAGACGTCGGGGTCCCAGGTCCGGAACATCAGGAGCGACGCGAGCGTCTCCGGCGCCTCGTTCTTGATGTAGTCGCGATTGAGGTCGAGCTGGGCGCCGTTGGGTCGCTGGCCGACCTGTTCCGGTCCGTCCTGCTCCGAGCGCTGACGCTCCTGCGGTCCCCAGGTGTCGTTGCCGTCGGCGTTGTAGATCGGCACGGCGATGAGGATGATCGAGTCGAGTGCGTTCCTGCCGCGGTCGAGGATCAGGTCGCGCAACAGGGCCTGCACCGACTCCTTCCCCTCGACCTCGCCGCCGTGGATGTTCCCCTGCACGTACACGATCGGCTTCCCGCTCTCGCGCGCCTCGGCGGGCGTGCGCACGAGTGGCCGCGACACGATCAGATAAGGCAGCGGCTTGCCCTGCGTCGTGGTGCCGATGGTGCCGCGCACCCACGCACCCGGCGCACGTTGTTCCAACGCGTCGAGGAACGCGATCACGTCGGCGTACGAGGAGGTCGCAGCGTACTGCGACGATTCGGCCTTGGTCTGTTGGGCACCGATCGAGGCTGAAGGATGTAGGATGAAGGAGAACGCGACCGCTACGGCGATGGCGCTCCGCTTCATCTTCCGTCCTTCATCCTTCGGCCTTCGTCCTCTGTTCATACCGGCTTCCCCGTGAGTGGATAGAACGTCCCGTTCGTCTTCGCCATCTCCCGGAGGATCGCCGCCGGCACGAACTGCCCCGGTTGCTGCGCGTCGAGCGCCTCGAGCTGCTTCACGACCTCGGCGACGCCCACCGAGTCGATGTACCGGAAGGGTCCGCCGCGGAACGGCGGGAATCCGATCCCGAAGACCGCCCCGATGTCGCCATCCCGTGCCGACCGGATGATGCCCTCTTCGAGGCAGCGCGCGGCTTCGTTGCACATGGCGAGCGAGAGGCGCTGCTGGATCTCCTCGCGCGGGATCTCGCGGCGCTTCGCGCCACCCGCGTAGAGCGCATACACGCTCTCGTCCACGCCGTCCTTCTTGCCCTCCTCGTCGTAGGCGTAGAAGCCCTTCTTCCCCTTGCGACCGAGCCGGCCCGCGCCGAGCACCTTCTGCAGCGCCTCGCTCGGCCGCATGCGGCCGCCGAACGCCTCGGCCATGATCGCACCGGACTTGCCGGCGACGTCCAGCCCGACCTCGTCGATCAGGTTGATCGGCCCCACGGGGAAGCCGAACCGGTACATCGCCTGGTCGATCGCGTCGATCGCGATGCCCTCGTCGAGCAGCTTGCCGGCCTCGTTCACGTACGGCGCGAGGATCCGGTTCACGTAGAATCCCGGTGCGTCGTTCACGATGATCACCGTCTTGCCGATCCTGCGGCCGTACTCGACGACCGTCGCGGTCACCTCGGGCGCCGTCTGCGGCGTCACGATGACCTCGAGCAGCGGCATCTTGTGCACGGGCGAGAAGAAGTGCATGCCGATCACGCGCTCGGGACGCTTGCTCGCGGCCGCGACCTTGGCGATCGGGATGGTGCTCGTGTTCGTCGCGAAGATGGCGGTCGGTGCGAGGACCGCTTCGGCCTCCTTGAGCACCGCGTGCTTCACCGCGAGATCCTCGAAGACCGCCTCGATCACGAGCGGCACGCGGCCGAAGCCGGTGTATCCCACGGTCCCGGAGACGAGACCCACCTGGTCGTCGAACTGCTGGCGCGTGATGCGGCGCTTGGTGAGGCCGTCGCGGATCACGTCGCGCACCGCGGCCACGCCCTTGGCCACGCGGTCGGCGGCGGTGTCCTTGAACCGCACCGGCACCCCTTGCATCACGCTCACGGCGGCGATGCCCGCGCCCATGAAGCCGGTGCCCAGCACGCCGATGCGCGACACGTCGAGCGCCTTGGTGCCCGGCGCCACACCGCTGTCCTTCTTGAGCGCCGTGGTGGCGTAGAAGAGGAACATCAACTGCTTGCAGACGGGCGTCATGGCCATCTCGCCGAAGAGTCTCGCCTCCTCGGCGTAGCCATGGGCCTCCGACGCGGCGGAGTATCCGGCACTCACGGCCTCGATCGCCGCCATGAGCGCCGGGTAGTGGCCTCCCGACTTCTTGAGCGTCTGCTCGCGCGCCTGCCGGAAGACCACGGCGCGGCCGAGCATGTTGTCGTCGAGCAGGATCTCCTTGGCGCCGTGCGTGCGGCTGTCCCGCTGCCGGGCGATGGTGCCGGCGGCGAGATCCTTGGCGCGCTCGATCGCGATCGCACGCAGGATGCTCGGGTGCACCATCTCGTCCACGAGTCCGATCTGCAGCGCCTTCTTCGCGCGCACGTTCTTGCCGGTGAGGATCATGTCGAGCGCCGCCTGCAGGCCGACGCGCTTGGGCAGGCGTTGCGTGCCGCCGGCGCCGGGGATGAGGCCGATCTTCACCTCGGGCAGGGCGAAGACGGTCTTGGGCGAATCCGCGGCGATGCGATAAGCGCAGGCGAGCGCGAACTCGAGTCCGCCACCCAGACAGGCGCCGTCGACCGCGACGACGACCGGGACACGCCCCTTCTCGATCCGGTGGAACATCGCGTGGCCGAAGGCGCTCGCCGTGGCGGCGTCGGCGGCGGTGCGGAACCCGAGGAACTGATCGATGTCCGCCCCGGCGACGAAGTTGCCCTTGATGCCGGAGATGAGCACCGCGCCGCGGATCGACGTGTCCTTCTCGATCCGGTCGATGTGCGCCGTGAACTCGTCGATCACGGCCGGCGAGAACTTGTTGACCGACTCGCCGGGGAGGTCGAAGGTGAGGACGGCGATGCCGTCCACGACCTCGAGCGTGACTGCGGGGCGGGTGCTCATGCGCGCTCCACCACCATCGCGAAGCCGAGCCCGCCGGCCGCGCAGACGGTCATCAGGCCGAACTGTCCGCCACGGCGTTCGAGCTCGTTGACGAGCGTCGTGGTGACGCGCGCGCCGGTGGCACCGAACGGATGCCCGATCGAGATCGACCCGCCCATCACGTTGAGCCTCGAGTGATCGACCGCACCCGCCGGCGCCGAGAAGCCCGCGCGTTCGGCCCAGTACTGCGACTCGAAGCCGCGGAGATTGCTCAGCACCTGCGCCGCGAACGCCTCGTGCATCTCGACCAGGTCCATGTCCTTGAGCGTGAGGCCGGCGCGCTTGAGCGCGACCGGCGCGGCGAGCACCGGGCCCTGCAGCAACTGTTCGCCCGGATCGAGCGCGGCATACGCATAGCCGCGGATGTACGCCTTGGGCTTGAGTCCGGCGGCCTTGGCCGCCTCCTCGCTCATGAGGAGCACCGCCGCGCCGCCGTCGGTGAGCGGCGACGCATTGCCCGCGGTCACCGAGCCATAGCGACGGTCGAACACCGGCTTGAGCGCCGCGAGCGCCTCGGCCGTGGTGTCGGGGCGGATGCCGTTGTCGCTCGTCATCGCCGTCTCGAACCGGGGCGGGACCATCACCGGCACGATCTCGGCGATGAGGCGGCCGTCGGCGGTGCCCTTGGCGGCGTTGAGGTGCGACGCGAGCGCGAGCGCGTCCTGCTCGCCGCGCGTGACGCCATTGAGCTTCGCCATCTTCTCGGCCGACTGGCCCATCGACTCACCGGTCGTCGGTTCGGCGATGGCCGGCGTGATCGGGATGAAGTCCTTGGCGCGGATCCCGGCGAAGGCCTGCACCCGCGCCGAGAGCGTCTTGGCCTTGCTCGCGGCGACGAGCGCATCGGAGAAGCCGCGCGAGTGGAGGATCGGCACGTTCGACAGCGACTCGGCGCCGCCGGCGATCGCGACGTGCGCATGCCCGAGCGCGATCTGGTCGGCGGCGTCGGTGATCGCCTGGTTGGCCGAGGCGCAGGCGCGCGAGACGCTGTAGGCGTCGAGGCGTTTGGGCAGCAGCGGCATGAGGGCGATCTCGCGGGCGATGTTGGGCGCGAGCACCGAGGGAAGGACCGTGCCGAAGACCAAAAGGTCGACGGAGGCAGGATCGAGGTCGGTCCGGTGCACCAGCTCACTCACGGCGATCTTGCCGAGCTCGATCGCACTGAGTGCCCGAAGGGTGGTGCCGGCCTTGGCGAATGGGGTGCGGACGCCCGCGATGATCGCGACGCGCCGCCCCGGCTCGTAGATGGGCATCCTTAAAGGTAGGGGGGTCCCCCGCGGAGTGCAGAGTCCTCGCGCCCCGTGGCACCGGGCGGTAATCTCCCCGCGTGAGCACTCCCTCCATCCCCCGGCGCGCCCAGCGCCTCTCGGAACTCGGCGACCGGCGCTTCGACCTGTTGGTGGTCGGCGGCGGGATCACCGGTGCGGGGATCGCGCGCGACGCGGCGAGGCGGGGACTGGCGGTGGCACTCGTGGAGCGCGAGGACTTCGCGGCCGGGACGTCGAGCCGCTCGTCGCGACTCATCCACGGGGGCGTGCGGTACCTGGAGCACGGCTACCTGCACCTCGTGTTCGAGGCGAGCCGCGAGCGGCGGCGGTTGCTGGAGCTCGCGCCGCATCTCGTGCGGCCCATGCAGTTCACCTGGCCCGTCTACCAGGGCGCTCGCGTGCCGCGCTGGCAGCTCGCCGCGGCGCTCACGCTCTACGACGCGCTCGCGCTCTTCCGGAACGTCGGGCGGCACCATCGCCTGGGACGCGACGGCGTGCTCGCGGCGGAGCCCGCACTCGCGCCGGACGGGCTGCGCGGTGGGGCGGCCTACTGGGACGCCTCGACCGACGATTCGCGATTGACCCTCGCCAACGCGATCGATGCGGCGCAGGTGAGCGCGACGGTGGTGAACCACGCCGAGGTCGTCGCGCTCACGCGCGCCGCGGCGAACGGGCCGGTGGACGGCGCACTGGTGCGCGACCTGATCGGCGGCGCGGAGATCCGCGTGCAGGCGCGCGTGGTGCTCAATGCGACGGGGCCGTGGACCGATGAGGTGCTGCGGATGGAGGGCACACCCACCGGCCCGGCGGTCCGCGGCACCAAGGGCGTGCACATCGCGGTGCCTGCCGCCCGTGTGGGCAACCGGTCCGCGGTCACGATGCTCTCGCCCGACGACGGACGCGTGATGTTCGCCTTGCCGGCCGGGACGCACACGATCATCGGCACGACCGACACCGCGACGCCGGAGCACCCGCACGAGGTGCGCGCGGCGAGCGGTGATGTGCGCTACCTGCTCGCGGCGTGCAACCGCTTCTTCCCCGCGGCGCGTCTCACCGAGGACGACGTGGTGAGTGCGTGGGCGGGGATCCGTCCGCTCGTCGCGAGCACGAACGTCGGCGATCCCTCGTCGGCGAGCCGCGAGCATGCGATCACGACGACCGCTGCCGGCGTCGTGACGATCACCGGTGGAAAGCTGACCACCTACCGTGCGATGGCGGAACAGTGCGTCGATGTGGTCGTGCGCCGCGTGGGTCGCGCGGTGCGCAAGTGCGATACCGCGAGGGCGCCGTTGCCCGGTGAGCGTGCCGCCACCGCCCCGGGCGACGTGCGGTTGGACGAGGCCTTGCCCTGGCGCGAGCAGGACGTGGACCAGGCGGTGCGGCACGAGTTCGCAGAGACGGTGAGCGATGTGCTCATCCGGCGCACCACGCTCGCCTTCGACCGGAAGGACAACGGACGCGCGCTCGCGCCGCGTGTGGCGGCGCGCATGGGCGCATTGCTGCGGTGGACCGACGCAGGGGTACGGAACGCGGTCGAGGAGTTCGAGCGCGACGTGCACCGGATCTTCACGGTCACTCGTTGACCGGCACCGCCGGGCACGCGAGCTTACGGCACTCGCCTCCCTCGACGCCGCCCATGACGCACTCCCGCTCGCACTCCACCGCACTGCTCGGCGCCGTCCTCCTCACCATCGCCGGCGCCGCGAGCTGCACGAACGAACGCGCCACGCTGGTGGTCGAGCCGGTCCCCTCCCCTGCCGGTGCCGATGCCGCCGAGCCGTTCGTCGGCCGCGGACCGGACGGTTCGATGACCTTGAGCTGGCTCGAGCGCAACGCCGACTCGAGCGTCGCACTGAGGCTCGCGACGTTGTCGGGGGACGGGGCGACCTGGTCCACGCCGACCGAGATCGTGCGGCGCACCGACCTGTTCGTGAACTGGGCCGATTTCCCTTCGGTCGTGCCCCTCGGCGAGGGCCGCCTGCTCGCGCATTGGCTGCAGCGCAGCGGCAACGGCCGCTACGCCTACGACGTGCATCTCTCGGAGTCGCGCGACGGTGGTGCGACGTGGGGCGCGAGTGCGCTGCCGCACGCGGCGGGAGTCCCGGCCGAGCATGGTTTCGTGACGATCCTCCCCACCGGGAATGGAGGGGCGAGCATCCTGCTCCTCGATGGCACGGACGGCGCGCGCGTGAAGGACTCCATCAAGGCGGCCACCGGCAAGGAACCGGCCGAGGGTCACGGTGGCGCGATGCAACTCGGGTTCGCCGAGTGGACCGATGGCGCCGTCGCCGCGACGCGGATCCTCGACCCGCGCACCTGCGACTGTTGCCAGACCGCGAGCGCCATGACATCGCAGGGACCGATCGTGGTCTACCGTGACCGGAGCGATGACGAGATCCGCGACATGTCGGTGGTGCGTCGCGTGAACGGCGAGTGGACGGCGCCCGCGCCGTTGCACCGCGACGGGTGGAGGATCGACTATTGCCCCGTGAACGGACCGGCGACGTCGGCGATCGGGGACACGGTCGTGGCGGTCTGGTTCACCGGGGCGCAGGACACCTCGCGGGTGAACGTGGTCTTCTCGACCGATGCGGGAGCGAGTTTCAGCGCGCCGCTCCGGGCCGACGACGGGCAACCCACCGGGCGCGTGGATGTGGAGATGATCACCGGCGGGGCCGCGCTCGTGAGCTGGATCGAACGCGTGGGCGGGGACACGGCGCAGGTGCGCGTGCGCATCGTGCGGCGCGACGGCACGGTGGAGCCGCATGTCGTGGTGAGCCCGTCGAGCGGGACGCGGTCGAGCGGGTTCCCGCGCATGGCGCGCACCGCGGATGGGGTGCTCATCGCGTGGACGATCCCGGGCAAGCCGAGCCGCGTGGAACTCGCGCGGATCCGCATGGAGATGCGTTGATCGCACGAGTGCGGCAGCGGGCCGCGGGCGGCCGCGGGCGTGCCGTACGCGCGGTGAGCGTCCTCATGTGCGTGGCTCTCCTCGTCGCCTCCTGCGGCGGCGAGGTCGCACCGCGCGCCGTGGTCGCCGTCGGCGCGCCGGCGCCGAGCTACGCCGCCGAGAAGGCCGACGGCACCCCGATCGCACTCGCCGACCTCAAGGGCGAGGTCGTGCTGCTCAACATCTGGGCGACCTGGTGCAAGCCATGCCGGCAGGAGATCCCCGCGCTCGAGACGCTGCACCAGCGGCACGGGGCGGCGGGGCTCGTGGTGGCGGGGGTGAGCATCGACGTCGACGAGGATCGCGGGAAGGTCGCCGAGTACGCGGGCGCGCTCGGGGCGTCGTATGCGATCTGGTACGATCCCGACGATCGCGTGAGCACGACATTCCTCGCGCTCGGGGTGCCGGCGAGCTACCTGATCGGCCGCGACGGCACGCTGCGGTGGCGCCATGTGGGACCGATCACGGCCGAGGACGGCGCGCTCAACGCGGCGCTCATGGCGGCGCTCGGGGAGCCGGCGCCGGGCGCGGAAGCGGCGAACCGCGCCACTCCGCGCAACTGACGACCCTCCGTCAGATCGGCTCGTCGTGGATCGTCACCAGCGCGACGACCTTCAACTTGCGCGTGATGGTCGGGAGCTTGAGCAGCACCAGTTCGCCGATCTTCTTGCCGAGCAGCGCGCGCCCGATCGGTGACGACATCGTCACCTGACCCTCGTCGAAGTCCTCGGCGTCGCCGAAGATCATGTGGTACCTCTCGCGCTCCTTCGACTGCGTGTCCTCGACCGTGACCTTCGACCCCATCCCCACCGCGTCGGTGGCGATCTGCGACTCGTCGATCGACGAGAGCTTGGAGAGGCGCTTGGTGAGCTGACCGAGGCGGGCCTGCACGAACTGCTGGCGCTCCAGGGCGGCCTTGTACTCCGAGTTCTCGCGGAGGTCGCCGAGTTCGACGGCCTTCCGGATCTCGTTGGGGAGCGTGACGTTGAGCTCGAACCGGAGCTTCTCCGCCTCGTCCGTCAGTTTCTGCTTGAGCGCCTCGATCATGCCGGCGTGCCTCTGGGGGTAGAAAAATCCGACGCCCGGCCGTGGGTGGCCGGGCGCCGGGAGCGTCCTGCATCTGTCCAGAGTATACGCCGCTGCGCGTCCTCGTTCAAGCGCGGCGGAGCGGTGCGTCCTACGGGCGCGTCATCGTGAAACCGGAGACGTGCGCGTCGGTGTTGTGCCCGAAGCGGATGCCGACCATGCCGTCGAGCGTCCGGACCTTCCCGGCGCCGATGAGCGCGCTCTTGGCGTAGCTCGCGACCTCGGTGCCGTTGATCATGCACGAGACCTTGTCGCCCTTGACCTGCACCGCGATCTCCTGGGTCACCGGCTGGTCCTTCGCCGCGGCCTTGTGCACCGCCGCGTTGGCGTCACCGGCACGGCCGGTGGTCATCGAGAACGTGCCGCGCTCGGCGGTGGACGAGAAGCCGCGGAAGATGAAGTTGCCGTTGCCATACGCGGCGCAGTACAGGAACTCCGGCTTCTCGGTGTCGAGGCCGTTGCCTGCGATCATGATGCCGTACGGGTGCGGATGATCGTTCAGCCCCATGTACTTCTGCTCGGTGAAGGTGGCGCGGACGGTGTAGTCGCCCATGCCGTGCATCGTCGAGTTCCAGTAGGTCGTCGCCGGACCCGTGGTGACGTGCAGGCCGCCAGTCATGGTGGCGAGCTTGGCATCGGTGATCTTGCCCCCGCGACGGGCCTCGTTCGCGTCCACCACTCCCATCCAGCCGGGCGCGGTGATGCCGCCGCCGGTGACGGCGCGCGACTCCTCGGTCTGCGCCTGGGCGGCGACGAGGGGCGTGACGAGCGAGAGGGCGAGGGCAGCCAGCAGGTGAGCGCGGTGACGGTGCATCGGACGACTCCTGAGGAGAGTGAGCGGTAGGAACGCCTGTATGCTACCCCGTGGGGCCGGATCGAGCCACCGGCGTACCCATCGGGAGAGCTGGCCCCTCCCATTACCCTTCGAGCGATGCTCACTGTCATCTCCCACGGCGACGTCACGCGGCTCCGCTGCTCCTCGCGCATGAGCCGCGCCATGAACTACGAGGTGAGCGCCTACCTCGTGCGCGGCGTGCTCGTGGATACGGGCTTCCCCGCCATGGGGGGTGACCTCTCGGCCTGGCTCGCCGGCGTGCGTCCGGAGGGCGCGTTGGTGACGCACCATCACGAGGACCACGCCGGCAACGTGGGACGTCTCGCCGCGCTCGGCGTACCCGTGGGACTCGCTCCGCTGACGCTCGAGCGCATCGTCCACCCGGAGCCGATCGGCTGGTACCGCCGCCTCTGCTGGGGATCGGCCAGGCCGCTCGCCGTGCAGCCGGCGCCCTACGAGCACCCCGCGCTCACCCTGATCCACACGCCGGGGCATTCCGCCGATCACCATGTGGTCTGGGACGCCGAGCGCGAGACGGTGTTCGGTGGCGATCTGTTCCTCGGGGTGAAGGTGCGGATCGCGCATCCCGGAGAGGACATCCGGGGGCAGGTCGCGGTGCTGAGGCGGGTCGCCGCGCTCGCACCGAGGCGTTTCTTCGATGCACACCGCGGAGCCATCGAGCGCCCCGTGGAGATGCTGCTGGCCAAGGCGCAGTGGATCGAGGAGGTCGTGGGCCGCATCGAACGCCGCGCCGCCGAGGGATGGACGGCGCGGGCGATCGAAGCCGAGGTGCTCGGCGCGGGGGACTTCACGGGACTGATCAGCCGGGGCGATTACGCCAAACGGAACATCGTCGAGAGCGTGCTCGCGGGCATCGGTCGTGGCGTGAGCGATGCCGGAAAGTCAACGAACGCGACGGCCGCGCAGTAATTTTCGCAGCAGGCATTGGTCGCACCGCTCCCTCGCAGTGGGGTATCACCCGCATGACCACCGATCGCTCGAACCTCCTCCCGACTTCTTCTTCGCGGCCTGCACCCCTGCGTGCGTTCCTGCTCGCCGGCGTGGTCATGGTCTCCGCTCCACTGGCAAACGGCGCCGTCATCGAGGCGCAGGCGCGCCCCTCCGCCATCCCGCAGACCGCCACGCCAGCCGGCGCCTTCACGAGCATCGACTGGCGGCTCCTCGCCGGGCTCGACTACGAGACCGGGAAGGCATCCGACACGCTCAAGAAGCTCGACGGACAGCACATCCGCGTGCCGGGATTCATCGTGCCCCTCGACGACGCGGACCAGGAAGGAGCCGAGTTCCTGCTCGTGCCGTACTACGGAGCCTGCGTGCACACGCCGCCCCCGCCCCCGAACCAGATGGCCTTCGTGAAGATGGTCGGCAACAAGAACGTGAAGCTCGCGCTCTTCGACGCGATCTGGCTCGAGGGGACGCTGCGAATCACGAACTACGATTCGCCCTATGGCCAGGTCGGGTACCAGATCGACGCCACCAGCATGAAGCCCTACACCGGCCGGTGAGCTCGGCCACGGCCGGCGCCGCCGGGACCTCCAGCCCCGCCGTCGAGCTGCGCGATATCCGCTTCGCCTACAAAGGCGGGCGGGACGTCATCGACCTCCCCGCGCTGACCATCGGGCAAGGGGAGCGTTGCTTCCTGCACGGCCCGAGCGGCAGCGGCAAGACGACCCTCCTCGGTCTCCTCGCGGGAGTGCTCGTGCCGCGCACCGGCACCGTGCGGGTGCTGGGCACCACGCTCAGCGGCCTCACGAGCGGCGCGCGCGACCGCTTCCGCGCCGAACACCTGGGCTACGTCTTCCAGATGTTCAACCTCATCCCGTATCTCTCCGTTCGGGAGAACATCACGCTGCCGTGCCGCCTCTCGCCGGCGCGCCGGGCACGCCTCAAGGGCGCGGACGTCGGCGCCGAGGCCGCGCACCTCGCCGAACGGCTCGAGATCGCGGAACTGCTCGACAAGCCGGTGACGGCACTGAGCGTCGGACAGCAGCAGCGTGTGGGAGTGGCGCGTGCGCTCATCGGCGCGCCCGGGCTCGTGGTCTGCGATGAACCGACGAGCGCGCTCGACTCCGACCGCCGCGACCGGTTCCTCGAGCTGCTCTTCGCGCGCTGCGAGGAGGCGGGGAGCGCGCTCGTGTTCGTGAGCCACGACCTCTCGCTCGCCGCGCGCTTCCAGCGCACCGTCGAGCTTCCCGAGCTCAACAAGGCCGCCGTGCGCGAGATGGTGGGCTGATGTTCCTCCTCTCGCTCGCCTGGCGCTCGCTCGGCAACCGCCGGCTGATCTCCCTGCTCACCGCCGCGAGCATCGCGCTCTCGGTGGCACTGCTCGTCGGCATCGAGCATGTGCGCATGGGCGTGCGCGAGAGCTTCGCCGGGACGATCCGCGGCACCGATCTCATCGTCGGCGCGCGGGGGGGGACCACGCAGGTCCTGCTCTCCACCGTCTTCGGCATGTCGGTGCCCAATGGCAGCGTGTCATGGGCCACCTACGAGCGCTGGGCCGCACACCCCGCGGTGAAGTGGACGATCCCCTACGCGCTCGGCGACGCGCACCGCGGGCACCGGGTGATCGGCACCACGGCGGCCTTCTTCGAGCATTATCGCTTCCGCGACCAGTCGGTGACCTTCGCGAGCGGCAAAGCACCCGCGAACGACCGCGAGATCGCGATCGGGTCCGATGTCGCCGAACGCCTCGGCTACTCTGTGGGCAGCAAGGTCACGCTGGCGCACGGGCTCGGCGCGGTCTCGTTCGCCGAGCATGAGGCGCATCCGTTCACCGTGAGCGGCGTGATCGCGCGGACATTCACGCCGATCGACCGGGCGCTCTACTCGACGCTCGATGGCCTCACGGCGATGCACGACGACGAGGCGACCTCGGGCGGCCTGATGATGGGTCCGCCGCCGGTCGCGCGCGCGCCGGGCGAACAGCCACCCATCACGGCCTTCCTGCTCGGCACCAAGAACCGGTTCGAGACGCTGCAGCTCCAGCGTGAGATGAACGAGGACAAGCTCGAACCGCTCACCGCCATCATCCCCGGCTTGGCGCTGCAGCAGCTCTGGCAGACCATCGGCAGCGCCGAAGTGGGACTGCGCGTGGTCGCGCTCTTCACCGTGCTGGTCGGCCTGATCGGGATGGTCGTCGCGCTCTATGCCTCGCTCGAGTCGAGGCGGCGCGAGATGGCGATCCTCCGCGCGGTCGGTGCCGGCCCGCGCCTGATCGTCTCGCTGCTCGTGCTCGAGTCGGGGCTGCTGGCGCTCGTGGGCGCCACCGCCGGCGTCGCCCTCGTGTACGCGGGCATCGCCGCCGCACGGTCGGCGGTGGAGGCGCGCTTCGGGCTCGCCCTCACGCTCCACCCGCTCGGCAGCGCCGAGTGGGCGTACCTCGCGCTCGTGGTGAGCGCCGGCACGCTCGTGGGCGTGCTGCCCGCGTGGAGAGCGTACCGCTCGTCACTCGCTGACGGGCTCTCCCCCAAGCTGTAAGTTGCAGGACCGTCCACCCCGTAGAGAGGAGTCGCACGTGTCCCTCCGTTCACTCGTCATGCTCGCGCTCGTCGCGGCGCCGCTCGCCGCGCAGCCCGCACGCCCCGCACCCGCCAACCGCGATCGCTTCGCCGACCCGATCCCCGCCGCGGAGTACCCGGCCTACGTCCGGCGCAACGCCGCGAACGATCCCACGATCCTCAGGCTCGTCGACGAGGGGATGAACCGGTCGCAGGCGATGACGCTCGCGCAGGTGCTGATGGACCGGCACGGGCAGCGGCTCACCGGCTCGCCGCAGTCGGATGCGGCGCAGGCGTGGATGGTCGAGACGTACGCGTCGTGGGGCGTGGGTGCCCGTCGCGAGCGCTACGGCACCTGGCTCGGCTGGAGCAAGGGTGTCGCGCACGTGGACCTGATCGCACCGCGTGTGCGGTCCCTCGAGGCGACCGCGCTGGCGTGGAGCCCGTCGACCGGTGGCCGGCCGATCGAGGGCGACGTGATCGCGTATCCCGCGAACATCTCCACGCCCGAGGCGTTCGACGCCTGGCTGCCGAACGTGAAGGGGAGGATCTTCCTCATGAACGTGCCGCGGCTCTCGTGCCGTTCGCCGCAGCAGTGGCAGGAGTTCGGCACGCCGGAGGAGCTCGAGCGCGTGAACAAGGCGCAGCAGGAGCTGCAGCTGTCGTGGAACAACCTGAACGTCGCGATGAGCGGCGGACGCTCGGTCTGGCAGAAGCTCAGGGACGCCGGCGCGATCGCGGTGTTCACCTTCCAGTGGTCGAACTACCCCGGCATCAACAAGGTCTTCGGTTCGCCGAACCAGACGGTGCCGAGCTTCGCCGTGGGCTGCGAGGACTACGGGTTGCTCTACCGGATGTCGCGCGCCGGGCAGGCGCCACGCGTGCGCGCCTTCACCGACAGCGAGCTGCTCGGCGAGCGCCCGGTCTTCAACGTGATCGCCGAGCTGAAGGGCACCGAGCGGCCGAACGAGTACGTCGTCCTCTCGGCGCACTTCGACTCCTGGGCCGCGTCGTCGGGCTCGACCGACAACGGCACCGGCACGATCACCATGATGGAAGCGCTGCGGATCCTGCGGCAGGTGTATCCGAACCCCAAGCGCACGATCATCGTCGGTCACTGGAACGGCGAGGAACAGGGACTCAACGGTTCGCGCGCATTCAGCGAGGACCATCCCGAGGTCGTGGCCGGCTTGCAGGCGCTCTTCAACCAGGACAACGGCACCGGTCGGATCGTGAACCTCTCCGGCGGACCGAGCCTCGGCGCGGGCGACCGGCTCGCGGGTTACCTCGGTGCGATCCCGAACGAGTTCACCCGCTACATCCGGTTCCAGCCCGTCAGCGGGCAGGCCACGGGCGGCAGTGACAATGCGAGCTTCGCCTGCTACAAGGCGCCGGCCTACGGCACCGGCGCGCTCGGCTGGGACTACGGATCCACCACCTGGCACACCGACCGTGATTCGTACGACAAGGTCGTGGAGGCGGACCTGAAGCACAACGCGACGCTGCTGGCGATGCTCGCGTTCCTCGCCAGCGAGGACCCCACCTTCCAGCCGCACCAGGTGGTCGATCCGCTGCCGGCCGGTCCGAACGGTCAGCCCGGGGTCTGGCGGGAGTGCGTGAAGGCGCAGCGGCAGGTGCCGGCGGCGACCCGTTAGAGAGCTCAGGTGGGCGGAAAGGGGGGCCCGGGCGTCGCCGGGCCCCCCTTTCCTATTGGGAATGTGACGCAGGTCGTTGGTGCTTCCGCGCGGGTCGCCATAGGTTAACCGAGTCATGGTACGCTCAGGCCCCCGTCTTCCTCGCCCCCGGACGCTCATCGCGGCCGTGGCCGTGCTCGCCTTGTCGTTGCTCTCCTGCGGTCGGGAGATCACCGGTCCGGGTGAGGGATTGCGGTACGCCTCAGGATTGTCGTTCGTCGCGGAGTTCCCGGCGCCGTTGGCGTCGGTCGCGGCGGGCGCGGGTGCGGTGGTGCCGTTCACGCAGGTGCGCGTGGTCTTCCGGCGCGCCGACCTGTCCGTCGCGCTCGACACGCTCGTCAACTTCCCCTCGAACGCCGACTCGATCGCGCTCGACCTCCGGGTGCCCCTCGCGGCGTCCGCATCCGCGAGCGAGGGTGAGCCGCTCGCGCTGACGCTCGCCTACGTCAATGCCGCGGGCGACACCGTGTTCCGTGGCGGACCGGTACCGGTGCTGGCACAGGTGCGCGCCCCTGGGTCGCCCCCGCCGCCGCCCGCCGCAGTGCCTCTGACGTATGTGGGACCCGGAGCGCAAGCGACCGGCATCTTGATGGTGCCGGAGACCCTCACGGTCACCGCCGGCGACCCGTTCACCTTCACCGCGACGGCGCGCGACGGACAGGGCAGCGTGATCGCCGGCGCGCCGATCGTGTTCACGACACTCGATCCCTCGCGCGCGACGCTCGGCTCGCCTGCGGGCGGCGCCGGAACCTCGACGGCCTTGCGCGGCATCGCGCGGATCCGCGCGCAGCTGGCGAGTGGTGCCGCCGAGGACACCTCGGTGTTGGTGGTGCTCCCGCGTCCTTCGGCGCTCGCGATCGTGAGTGGCGGAGCTCAGACCGCCGGGGCGAACGCTGCCCTGCCGCAGCCGGTCAGCGTGCGCCTCACCGCGACCGACGGCCAACCGCTCGCCGGTGCAGCCGTCACCGTGGCCGTGACGTCGGGCGGCGGCAGCGTGGTCCCGACTGGCACCGTGACCGACGGGCAGGGGTTGATCGGCTTCGCATGGACGTTGGGCGCCGCGGCCGGCTCGCAGTCGGTCACGGTGAGCAGTGCCGGTGTCCCGAACCTCGTCGTGAACGCCACCGCGGTCGTGTTGTCGGCGACGCAGCTCGTGATCACGCAGGAGGTCGGCAGCACCTATCAGGCCGGTGACAGCATCCCGGCGTTGCTCGTGGAAGCCCGGACCTCGGGCGGGGTCCGCGACACGACGTACGGCGACTCGGTCTTCCTCGCGTTCGCGGCGAACCCCGCCGGCGCGTCCTTCACTGGCGTGACGCGGGTGCGGGCGCTCGCCGGCCTCGCCCGGTTCGACAACTTCAGGCTCACGCGGGCGGGGACGGGCTACCGCCTCTCGGTGAATGCGGCCGGGATGTCGCCCGACACGTCGGCAGTGATCGCGGTGACCGCCCGGGCGGCGAGCGTGCTCGGTCTCGTCTCGGGTGGCGGACAGGTGGCCGCGCCCGGTGCCGCGCTCGCACAGCCGATCGTGGTCCGTACCACTGATGGCTACGCCAATCCGGTCGCCGGCGTGATCGTGGCGTTCGCCACCACCAACGGCACGACCAGCGCGGCCGCGGATACGTCCGATGCGAGTGGCCTCGCCAGCGTCGGCTGGACGCTCCCGGTGAGCACCGGCTTGAAGGTGCTCACGGTGACGTCAGCCGGACTCACGGGATCCCCGCTCACGGTGAACGCCACGGCGAGCGCCGGCGTCGCGACGACCACGCTCGCGCCGCAGCTCGATACGCTCACGGCGATCGGTGCCACGCGGCTGCTCGTGGCGACTGCGCGTGACGGCGCCGGCGGCGTGACGGCCGGCACCTTCAGCTGGGGATCGCGCGACAGCTCGCGGGTCACGGTGGACTCCACCGGACGGGCGCGCGCCGTGGCGAACGGGGCGACCTGGGTGATCGTGACCGAGGCCGGCGGCACGCGCGATTCGGCGCGGATCGTGGTCGAGCAGCGTCTCGCCTCGATCGCGGTGACGCCGGGCGCGCGGAGCATCTACCTCGGCGCATCGTTCGCGTTCACCGCGAGCGCGGTCGACGGATTGGGAGTGCCGCTCGCTGCCCAGCCGAGTTTCGCCTGGAGCACGCTCTCGGGCGCGATCGCGTCGATCACGACCGGCGGCATCGCGACCGGCGTCGGCCTCGGCGCCACGCAGGTGCGCGCGACCGCGGGCGCCGTGACCGGGATCTCGAATCTCACGGTGATCACGCCGATCACGCGGATCGCGGTGGTGCGCGACTCGGCCACCTTCGTCGCGAGCGACACCTTCTCGCTCGCGGCGCTCGCGAGCACGCGCAGCTACCGTGCGGTCGCGTACGACACGCTCAATGTGGTGATGCCGGGGATCAGCTTCGCCTGGGCGTCGTCGAATCCCTCGGTGGCGAGCCTCGACTCGGTCGGCACGGCGACCGCGCGCGCCCTCTCGGCGGCGAACGGGTTCACGGCGATCCGCGCGAGTGCGCAGGGCGTGGTGGGAGCGGCCGCGCTCACGGTCGCGCAGGTGATGACGGCGGTGGACCTCTCGCCCGGGACGGCCACCGTCGCGCCCACGGGCTCGGTGGTGCTCACGGCGCGCCGGCGTGACGCGAACGGCTACTTCATCCCGGGCGGCGCGTTCACCTTCACGTCGGCGGCACCAGGAATCGCGACGGTGACGGCGGGTGGCGTGGTCACCGGCGTCGCGATCGGCTCGACGACGATCACGGCGACGAGCGGGGCGATCACGTCGGCGACTCCGGCGACGATCACGGTGACGAACTCGGTGCCGCCGATCATCTCATTCGGTCGCGACACGCTCGCGATCGGCCGCTCGGCGACGAACGTGTCGATCCCGGTCTACCTGAGCCGGCCGTTCGCGAGCAACGTGACGGTGAACCTCGCGGTCGCCGACACGTTCGCGTTCTTCTCGCCGACCTCGGTGACGATCGCCGCCGGCTCGACGGTGGGGACCGCGCAGCTCAACGGTCGCAACGCGGGCACCACGCGCATCTTCGCGACCGACGGTGGTGGCGGTGGTGGCTACGCCGGCGACACGGCCGTGCTCGCGGTGCAGGCGAGCGTGCGGTTCACGAGCGGCGGCTACACGCTGCTCGTGAACGACGAGGTCTCCACGCAGATCCTGCTGACGGATCCGGCGCCGGTGGGCGGCACGTACATCACCTACAGCTTCGGGACGCCGGGTCGGGCGTCGGTCTCGCCCGATCCGGCGTTCATCCCGGCTGGGCAGCTCGCGGCGAACGTCGTGATCCGCGCGATCGGCGCCGGCGGCACCACGATCACGCCGGCGGCGACGGGCGTGACCGGGACATCGACGAGCGTGACCACGCAGGCGGCGGTGCTGACGCTGTATCAGCCGCTGATCCGCGTCGGGGCGGGCCAGTACCGCAACGACTGGTACGTGGCCACGCCCTCGAACGTGAACAACGGGTTCCCGGTCACGCTCACGAGTTCGGACACCACGTCGTTCACGACGGTGCCGGCGATCGCGACGCTCCCCGGCGGGACGTACTACGTCTACTTCACGGTCCGCGCCAAGGCCGTGGGCAGTGGCACCGTCACCGCCACCGCCGCGGGGTGGACCCCCGACACGAAGAACGTCATCGTCACGACGCCGCGCGTGCGCATCGTCTCCGGCGGCGGCACGCTGAACACGACCTCGCCCGCGACGTCGCTGACGATCTACTCGACCGACTCCACGTTCCAGGCGAGCTGGCGCAGCAGCGACCTGGCGATCTCGATCTCGTCGAGCGACACGACCGTCATGCGCGTGACCACGCCGACCGTGGTGATCCCGGCGGACCAGTACTTCACGAACACGCCACGCGTGGTTCCAGGCGGGACACCGGGAACGGCCTGGATCCGCGTCACCGCGAGCGGCCATTTCTCCGACTCGGTGCAGTACACCGTGGTCGGTCCGCGCATCCGCGTGGCGCTCGGCGCCGTGCGCGTGGGCGCGGGGCAGAATCGGCCGGACGGCTACGTCTACGCGCCGGACAACGTCACGGCACCGCTCGTCGTGCGACTGGTCTCGAGCAACCCGGCGGTCGCCGCGGTCCCCGACTCGGTGATCATCCCCGCGGGCACTTACTACGCGTACTACCCGTTGCGCGGCCTGACCCCGGGAACGGTGCAGTTGACCGTGACCGCGCCCGGCTACACGCGCGACTCGGTGTTCTTCACCGTCACCTCGCCCAAGCTGCAGGTGTCCGGTGGCGGCACCTACAACAACTATTCGCCGCCGGTGGCGTTCACGGTCTACTCCGCCGACTCGCTGAACGGGGTGCACTACGCGAATGACACGATCCGCGTGAGCTACTCCTCGTCGGACACGAGCGTCGTGCGCGTCACCGTGCCCGATACGATCCTGCCGGGCGAGTACTACTCGCAATCCGGCCGCGTCTCGTTCGTCGGCGCCGGCACGGCGTGGGTGCGCGCCACCACGCCAGGATACCGCCCCGACTCGATCCTCTACACGGTGGTGCAGCCCAAGGTGCAGTTCAGCTTCAACACGTATCGGATCGGACGCCGGCAGTACCGGCCGACGACCGATTTCTACGTCTATGTGCCCGACAACGTCGCCGCACCGCTGAACGTGACCGTGACGCAGACCAACACCGGCGCCGATTCGCTCTCCCGCACCGACTTCACGATCGGATCGGGGACGTACTACACGTACTTCGGCCTCGCCGGCCTGCAGACCGGCATCGACACGCTGATCGTCTCGGCCCCGGGCTACTTCCCCGACACCGCGTTCGTGATCGTGACGAGCCGTCGCATCACGGGAGGCTCGATCCCGGGGACCGCGACGACGACGACCCCGCCGGCGGCGACCACGATCTTCATCACCGACAGCCTGGGAGGCGCGCACTACTCGCTCGACACGCTCCTCTTCAGCGCGCGCTCCAGCAATGACGCCGTCCTGCAACCGGACAGCGTGGGCTTCCGCCTACCGCGCGGCACGTACTATGTGCAGCCACGCATGCGCTTCGTCGGCCCGGGCAGCGCGAGCCTGACCTGGAGCGACTCGCTCGGGGCCGGCTTCGGCAGCCTGACGTCGAACAGCGTCACGATCACGGGCCCGTCGTTGGGCTTCGCGAACAGCTCTCCCGTGCTCGGCATGCGCCAGTACTCCGCCGGGACCGGGGCGTACGTCACCATCCCCAACGCGATCGGCGCACCGCTCGTGGTGCGGCTGCTCTCCACCGACCCAACGGTCGCGACCGTGCCGGACAGCGTGATCGTCCCGGCGGGTCAGACCTATGCATACGTCGACATCCGCGCGCAGGATGTGGTGGGCACGGTGCAGATCCAGGCTACAGCGCTCGGGTACGCGAGCGCGAACGTCACGCAGCAAGTGACCACGCCGCGCTTCCTGCTGAACGTCAGCGCCAACGTCCGCACCACGCAGTCGCCGCCGGGCATCACGGTCCAGGCCGCCGATGCCAGTGGCGCGGCCCATTACGTCTGGGAACCGGTCACGGTCACCTTCGCCTCGTCCTTCCCGAGCGCCGCCACCGTCGACAGCACCTCGGTGGTGATCCCGGCGGGCCAGTACTACAACAACAGCGCGCGCCTCCTCCCGGTCGCACCCGGCACCACGACGATCACCGTGAGCGATCCGCGTGTACAGAGCTATCGCTACACCGACGCCAGTGCGCCCGTGGCGGTGGTGCTCCCGACGCTCGGCAACAGCTGGGGCACGAGCCCGCTGCGGCTCGCGGTCGGCCAGTGGCGAGAGGACGGCTACATCGCGACGACCGACAACCAGGTCACCCCGCTCAACATCGCGCTCACGCATGCCACGAGCGCGAGCACGTCCGCCGCGAGCATCCAGATCCCGAACGGGACCTACTATCTCTATCACCGGATCACCGGGGCCGCGATCGGTGTGGACACCATCACCTACTCGGCCGCAGGGCACGTCTCCGCACGCGGGCCGGTGATCGTGGGAACGGGGCGCGTGGACGCGCTGGGGAGCTGGCCGGCCACGATCGGCGGTGCGACCGACTCGGTCGCGGTCACGCTCTATGCGCGTGACATGGACGGCAACGTGCGGAACGTGAGCGTCGCGACCACGTTCAACGTGGCCGTGAGCGGCGGCGCGCTCGACATCCGGTTCGGCGGGGCGACCGTGACGAGCGTGACGATCCCCGCGGACGCGCAGTCGGTGACCTTCTACCTCCGGCGCCTCGCGAACGGCACGGCGACGGTGACGTTCACGAACGCGAACTACACCACCCAGGTGGCACCTACCGTGACGGTCTCGATCCCATGACCTCGCTGCGGATGTTGTTGGCCTCGTGCTTCCTGCTCGCTGCCGTGGCCGCATCGCTCGCGGCCCAGGATCCGCCGCGGACGCTCCCGGCGGCCAGCCCTCCGCCAACGGCTCCTGCGCCGGCGCCGAAGGTCGTGGCACCGCCGGCGAACGCGGTCGCGCAGTGCAACGACCTGACCTTCGTGGTGCCCCCCGCCCAGCCGGCGGCCTGCGGCACCCGCGGTGGCGTGAAGCTCACATTGCCCGGTGTCCGGCCTGCGCCGGCAGCGCCGGCCACGACTCCGTCCGTGCGCGCCGCGGCAGCGCAGCCCGCAGCGAACGCGCGCAACGACGCGCCGCCCGCAGGGGCGACCATGCGCTGCCGCGACGGCACCTGGCTCTCCGGGACACCGAGCGAGTCGCGCTGCGACCGGAACGGCGGACTCGCGGTGATCCTGCCGGCGCCGCGCGCCGCGCCGGCTCGCGTTCCCTGAGCTGCCGCACCCGCCCCGCCGGATCTCGCGTCGTCGGCTGACACGGAACAGGCTGGGAGCGCGTAGGAAGGACACTCCCCTGACCGCAACTCATTGCGCTACCGTCGCTTCCTCACCTGGCTCTGGGTCGCCCTCGTCCTCGGCGTCCTCAGCTGGTTCATCGGCCACCCGCAGGACTTCACGTCGGAGCACTTCCGGCAGATCCTCGCCGGGTGGGGGCCGTGGGCCTTCCCGGGCTTCGTCATAGTGTCATTCGTGCGAGGCGCCCTGTTGATCCCGAGCACCCCAGTGGTGCTGGCCGGAGGGGCGGTCTTCCCCGAGGCGATCCCGGCCGTGCTGGTCATCTCGATGCTGGGAATCGTCGGATCTGCGACCCTCCTCTATCGCTTTCCGGGGTTTGCGGGGTACGATACAGTCTTGGCGGGACGCTATCCGGAGAAGCTGGCCCACCTCCGGGAGCAGCTCGCCAAGCCGGGGGCGATGTGGTTCGTGGCGGCCTGGGCGTTCTTCCCGGTCGTCCCGACCGACCTCATCTGTTACGCCGCCGGGCTGGTCCGGATGCCGTACCGCCGGATGATCCTGGGTATCATCATCGGGGAGTTGCCGTTGGTCACGGCGTATGTCCTCCTGGGTGTCAAACTGTCCGGCCTCCTCCCGACCTGAGCGTGCGCATATGGCCCTGCACATCAAGCATCTCAAGACATCGGGCACGATCATGCGGAGTTCGCCGTTCCTGATCTCCCGGCTGCTGCGCGCGATCGACTTCTCGCGCGCGACGACGGTGGTCCAGCTCGGCGTCGGCACGGGGTGCATCACCAAGGCGCTGCTCCGCCGGATGCGCCCGGACGCGCGGTTGATCTCGCTCGAGCTCAACACGGCGTTCATCGAGGAGAACCGCGACCTCACCGATCCGCGCCTCTCGCTCGTGCAGGGGTGCGCCGGCGACCTCCCCGCGATCGCGCGCGACCTCGGGCTGGGCGAACTCGACTACATCGTCTCGAGCCTGCCGCTGGCGATCATGGACGACGAGCTGGTCGAGCGCATCCTCGTGGCGAGTGACGACCTCCTCGCGGACAGCGGGATGTTCCTGCAGTACCAGTACTCGCTCTCGCAGCGCTCCAACCTCGAGCGTCGTTTCCGCGACGTGCGCGTGGGGTTCACCCTGGTGAACATCCCGCCCGCGTTCGTCTACGAATGCACGCCGGGGATGGCGCGCGCCGCGGCGCGCTGAGTCCGTGGGACGTGAGAGGGGGCGCCGGCCAGAGGCCGGCGCCCCTCCTTCATCCTCCCACCTTCATCCTTGCGCCTAGGAATTGGCCTTGGCGAACTCGTTTCGCAGCGTCTTCATCATCGCCGCCCGCTTGTCATACAGCCGCTTCAGCTTCCGCGGCTTCCGCTTGGCCAAGGCATACGAGGTGAGGATCGGCAGCGCGATCGTCGAATCCAGGTAGCACACCACCGCATCGGGCAGCTTGTCGGGATCGATCTTCCCCCAACTCACCGCCTCGGCCGGCGTCGCACCCGAGAGCCCGCCCGTGTCCGGCCGCGCGTCGGTGATCTGCAGGAAGTAGTCGTGCCCCTTCTCGTCGATGCCGAGCACTTCCTGGATCTGCGGTTCGGTCTGGAGCGCGAAGTTCTTCGGCGACCCGCCGCCGGCGATGAGGATGGCGCTCTCGCCACCGTTCCGCTTGGCATGCAGCACGATGCTCGCGGTCTCGTTCACGTCCTGGTTGGGATCGATCAGGCAGGTCCCGCCCTCGAGCGCGAGCGCGGCGACGTTCATCCCGATGCTCGAATCGCCCGGGGACGACGTGTAGATCGGCACGCCGCAGCGATACGCCGCCGCCAGCAGTGACTTCTGCGGGATGCCCAGCGCCTTCTCCCGCTCCACCAGGTACTTGCCGCACAGATGGTGGAACTCGGCGCTCGACATGCTGCGCTGGAACTCGGGCGCGCGGATGATCTTCCGGAAGAACGCGTCGGTGCTGAGGAGCACGTCGTAGTCGAAGAACACGTCGTAGATGCGGACCACGCCCTCCTCACGGAGCACGGTGTCGCTCGCGGTGGGGTTGCCGCGATGCATCGAGAGTCCGAGCCCGAAGTGCGTGTCGTGGTAGAGATTGGCGCCGGTGGAGATGATCCAGTCGACGAAGCCCGCCTCCATCAGCGGGATGATCGTGCTCATCCCCAGCCCGGCCGGCGTGAGAGCGCCGGTGAGCGTCATGCCGACGGTGACGTCCTTGCCGAGCATGAGCTCGGTGAAGAGCTGGCACCCTTCGCGCAGGCGGCCGGAGTTGTAGCTCTGGAAGGCGCCGTCGACGAGCTGCACGACGGTCTCGGTGCCGTCGAGCTTGCGCGGGTCGATCTTCTTGCCGCGCAGGAAGCTGCTCACGGCCTTGGTGCCGACCTTGTGGCTCCTGGACTCGCGCTGCTCGGCGGCCCGCTTCTGCTCGGCCTTGTTGCCCGAGGCGCTCGCGCGCTTGGCTTCCGTCGTCGCGCCGCCGTGCCGGGAGGCCTTGAAGCCGCCGCGCTCGCGTGCTGGTCCCTTCTTCGCCGCCATCTCGTCGTTCTCCGCCCGATCACGGGCCAGTTGGTGGGTCGTGCCCGGGGAAAGATAGCGCTACGATTCCCCCATGCCGAACCGTCCTCGCCCGATCATCGCCGCCCTCGCGGCCGCCGCCCTGCTCCTCGCGCCGTTCCACCACCCGCTCCCGGCGCAGGCTGCTCGGCCGGGATTCAGGCTCGAGGAGACGACCGTCGCCGCGATCCGCGCGGCGTTGCGCGCACGAACGATCACCTGCCGGGCGCTCGTGCAGCGCTATCTCGACCGGATCGACGCGATCGACAAGCGCGGTCCGGCGATCAACGCACTGGTCACGATCAACCCGGTCGCCCTCGCCACCGCCGACTCGCTCGACGCCGTGCAGGCGCGCGGTGGTCCGCTCGGCGCACTGCACTGCGTGCCGATGATCGTGAAGGACAACTTCGAGACGCACGACCTGCAGACGACCGCGGGCTCGCTCGCGCTCAAGGGCTGGATCCCGCAGCGCGACGCGACGATGGTCGCGCGCATCCGCGCGGCGGGCGCGATCGTGCTCGCCAAGTCGAACCTCGCCGAATGGGCCTTCTCGCCGTATGAGACGGTGAGCTCGATCCTGCCCGGCTACACGCGCAATCCGTACGACCGCTCGCGCGTGACGGCGGGGTCGAGCGGCGGTACGGCGGCGGCCGTCGCGGCCAGTGAGGGCGCGGTCGGGCTCGGTTCCGACACCGGCAACTCGATCCGCGGTCCCTCGGCGCACAACGCGCTCGTGGGGATCCGCTCCACCATGGGCCTCACCTCGCGCGCCGGCGTGGTGCCGCTCAACAACGAGGCGGACATCGCGGGGCCGATGGCGCGCACCGTCGCGGACGCGGTGGAGGTGTTCCAGGTCGTCGCGGGGGAGGACGCCGATGATGCGGTGACCACGGCGAGCCGAGGGCGGCGCGAGCCGGACTACCGGAGTTTCGTCGTCCCGGGTGGGCTCCGCGGTGCGCGCATCGGCGTGCTGCGGCAGGCCTATGACCGTCCGACGATCGACCCCGATGTGGTGGCCGTCTTCGGCAAGGCGCTCGACGCGATGCGGAGGGCGGGTGCGACGATCGTCGACTCGGCGCGCGTCGCCGATCTCGACTCGATCATGGCGCTCGGCCGCGGCGGCTGCAACCGCTTCCGCGCCGACCTCGAGGGCTATTTCGCCAAGCGCGGCGAGGGGGCTCCGGTGCGCACGGTGGAGGCGATCCTGCGGAGCGGGTCGTACCATCCGCTGGCGCAGGTGAGGTTGCAGGCGGCGCAGGCGGTGGTGCTGCCGCCGGACTCGATCCCGGGTTGTCGGGTGCGCGCCACGATGCGCGACCGGTTGGCGGCGGCCGTGACCGCGCTCATGGATTCGCTCCAGCTCGACGCGCTGGTCTACCCCACCTGGAGCAACGTCCCGCGACTGATCGGCGACCTCAACACGCCGCACGGCGACAACAGCCAGCTCTTCTCGCCGCTCACGGGCTTCCCCGCCATCTCCGTACCGATGGGCTACACCCGCGGCAACACGCTGCCGGCGGGGATCACGTTCTACGGACGCGCCTGGAGCGAGGGGAAGCTGATCACGCTCACGTATGGCTTCGAGCAGGCGACACGCCACCGGCGTCCGCCCGCGCCCGGGCCGTCCTGAGCTGCAGCTCGTAGGCATCCGAGACCACCCGCGCCGCCTCGGCGGGATCGTCCGTCACCACCATCAGGTCCATGTCCCCGGGGGAGATCTTCCGCTCGGCCAGCACCTTGCTGTTGAGCCAGCGCACGAGCCCGGCCCAGTAGTGCGTGCCGAAGAGCACCACGGGGAACTGTGAGATCTTGCCGGTCTGGATGAGCGTCAGCGCCTCGAAGAGCTCGTCGAACGTGCCGAAGCCGCCGGGGAAGATGATGAACGCGCTCGAGTACTTGATGAACATCGTCTTGCGCACCGCGAAGTAGCGGAACGCGACCTGCGTGTCGACGTAGGGATTGGTGCCCTGCTCGAACGGCAGCTCGATGTTGCAGCCGATCGAGGGCGCGCCGGCGAGGCGCGCCCCCTTGTTGGCGGCCTCCATGATCCCCGGCCCCGCGCCGGTGATGATCGAGAAGCCCTTCTCGCCGAGCAGGCGGCCGACCTCGACCGCGGCCAGGTACTGCGGATCGTCGGGGTGCGTGCGCGCCGACCCGAAGATCGAGACGCCCTTCTCGATCCGCGCGAGCTTGTCGAAGCCCTCGATGAACTCCGACATGATGCGCATGACGCGCCAGGGGTCGGTGCTGCGGAAGTCGGTCTTGGAGCCACCGTACTGGAGGAGCTTGGCGTCCTCGGTGAGCGCCCACGACGAATCACCGATCCAGTCGTCGGTCGCGGCGCGCTGCAGCACCTCATCCGGCAGCGCCGGGAAGGCGCCGGACGCGCGACGGCCCTCGTCGATCCGCGCCTTGAGCGCGGCGACGGACTCGTTCGCCGCCGCGGACATCCGTTCGGAGTCGACGCGGTTGCCGCTCGCGGCGCGCGGTGCCTTGGTGGACGGCTCGGACGGGGATCCCCCGCCCGCCTTCGCCGACCCGGTCTTGGATCGCTTCACTGGACGCTTGGGTGCCATGATCGGTGAAGTTTACCTTGCGGTGTGCACTCCTGCGAGCCGCCGCGCCCCGCCCTGCCGTCAGTCCCGTGACCCTCGTCATGCTGGTGGCCGACGGAGCCCGACCCGAGACGCTGTTCGGTGCGATCGATGCAGGACACCTCCCTGCGCTCGCGGCGCTGCGGGCCGAGGGGAGCGCGCACACCATCACCTCCGTCTTCCCATCGGTCACGGGGCCGGCGTACACGCCGTTCCTGATAGGACTGCATCCCGGGACGGCCGGAGTGCCGGGCATCCGCTGGTGGGACCGCTCGGGCGCGCGTGCGTATGCGCATGGCAACGCGCGCAGCTATGTGGGCTTCGAGGCGCTGCGTCAGGACGGCGACCTGGATCCGCTGCAGCCCACGTTGTTCGAACTCGCCGAACGACCCATCGCGGCCTTCACGCCGATCGGTCGCGGCCTGGGAGACTCCGAGCGCCTCGGCGCGGGGATCGCGTCGTGGCCGCGCGTCGCGTGGCATCACTTCCGTGGCGATGTGGGGGGATGGCTGCGACTCGAGCGCGACCTCGCCCAGCGCGTCTGCGACCGCGTGGACGCGGAGCGCCCGGACCTGGTGTTCCTCGCTCACCCCGGCGTCGACAAGCTCTCGCACCAACTCGGGCAGGGGGCGCCCGAGGTGCTCGATGCACTGCGCGTGGTCGACGCGACCGTCGCGCGCCTCAGGAGCGACGCAGCGCGCCGGGGCCGCGCACAGGCGCTCGAGTTCATGATCGTGAGCGATCATGGGCATTCCGCCGTGCACTCGCACGAGGACCTCGCGGGCACCATCGCCGCGCTCGGACACGATGTGCTGGCGCATCCGTGGACCTTCACGGGTGGTCGCGACGTGGCGGTCATGGTGAGCGGCAATGCGATGGCGCACCTGTACCTCGATCTCGATCGACGGGCGCGGCCCCACTGGCCGGCCCTCGCGTCGCGCTGGGGCTCTCTCGTGCAGGCACTCCTCGCGCGCGACGCCGTGGATCTCCTGCTCCTGCCGCACGGCCCGGGAGCGTGCGAGGTGCGTTCACGCCTTCGCGGATCGGCGATGGTGCGGCGCGATGCACGGGGGCGCTACTCGTACCGGGTCGGCTCCGGCGACCCGCTCGGTCTCGGGGGCGCGCTCGACTCCTCCGCTGCCCTCGAGGGCCTCACCGGCGACGAGATCCATGACGCGAGCTCCGACACCGACTATCCGGACTCGCTGGTGCAGATCCTCGCCCTCGCCGACTCGGCGCGCTCGGGCGAGATCATCGTGTCGGCCGCGCCGGGCTGGGATCTCAGGGCGCGCTACGAACCGTTGCGGCATCGGTCCGCCCACGGCTCGTTGCATCGCGATCACCTGCTCGTGCCGCTGATCATGTCGCGTGGACCTTCCGAGCGGCCGCGGCGGACGATCGAGCTCTTCGCGCTCGCACGCGGAGCGCTCGCCCGCGCCTCACTCGCGCGCTGATCCCTTGCGCACCATCCCGGGGAACGAGAGCAGCGCCCAGCTCCCCTCGAGCACGATGAACCCGATCTGCCACTCAGTCACCGCGACCAGGGTCATGAGCCCGGCGCCGAGGAAGTTCAGCGCGCTGTAGAGTCGGGCGTCGCTCTTGAGGTGCCCGCGCTGCAGTGCGAAGTAGGCGCCGAGCACGAGGAGCGAGCCGATGATCGAGAGGACCTGATTGAGCATCGGAGCGACCTTGCAGGGGGATCAGGGTGTGCTGCTGGCGACGCGTTCGTACAGGCGGTGGAGTCGATCGGCCAACTCGTGCTGACGCTCCCGCAGGACCTCGAGATGCGGCCGCACGCGGCGCCGCAGGAAGAAGCGCCGCGCGGCCTGCCAGGCATGCTGCCGCCTCTCACCCACAGCGAGCGCCGCGAAGGCCCACAGCGGCTGGATCACCAGCGAGAGCAGCGCCCATCCGAGACCGGCGATCGGCCAGAGGACGCCGGCGACCACGAGGAACCAGATGAGGAACACGACGGCGCCGACGAGCACGCGGTACGTCACGAGCGTGTCCTCTCCCTCGGACGCGGACATGCGATCCGCCGCGCGCGCGGTGACGTACTTGGGGAGCCAGAAGACCGCACCGCCGATGATCGACACCGGCAGGACGACGATCAACGGGATGCGCGCCACCGTCCATTCGACCGCCTCGCCGACATGCACGTCGCCCTTGAGCTCCGCCGGCGTGAGGCCGAGCCGTCGCAGCTCGCGGACATGCTCCTGCAGGGCGCCGGCGACCTCGCGCCACGAGTCGTCGGTCCCGCTCCGGAGCGCGCGCAGCGCGCTCGTGGTGACGGCGATCCGTTCGACCTTCGCGACCGCATCGTCCGCCTGCCGGCCACCGAGCTCCGTGTGCCAGACCTCGGCCGCCGCGTGCACGAGCGGTTCGTCCTCCCACTGCTCGAGATTGATCGTGACCGACCGCATGGCCGCCTCGATGCGACGCGTGAGTTCGCGCACCGCGTCGCGGTCGTTCACGTCCTTGGTCACGAGGTCGCCCCAGGGGAACGTCTCGCTGATGATGACATGCGCCTCGGACCGGAAGACGTCGCGGTCGCGGAACACGAGGCCCATCGCGATGATCGGGAAGTCGCGGCCGATCCGCTGCCCCGCCCCGATGGCGATCCGCGCCGCGCCGGTCTTGAGGGGCGCCAGTTGCGAGGACGAGTGGCTGATCCCCTCGGGGAAGATCCCGATGGCGTGCCCCCCCGCGATCGCCGAGTGCACGTCGCGGAACGAATCGAGGTTCTGGGAGAGCTTGGTCGGGTCGTCCTGCTGCCGGTAGACGGGGACCGATCCGACCGCCTTCACGAGCCACCCGATGAGCGGATCGGTGAAGAGGGGCCACTTGGCGAGGAACCGGACCACGCGATCGGCCGCACAGACGACGAGCGCGGGATCGACGAGCGAGTTGTTGTGGTTGGCGACCAGCAGCACCGGCCCCTCGGCGGGCACCCGGGCGCCCGCGACGGTCACCCGATAGTAGGCCCGCACGCCGAGATTCGAGACGACGGACATCAGCCACGGTAGCTGCATGCCGCGTAACCTACTCAGGCCGACCGCTTGTGGTACTGCCTCACCGCGATCGTGAGCACGACCGCGCCGGCGGTCGCCAGCACCGCGAGCTGACGCGCGACATCCGCGAAGCCGGCACCCTTGAGCATCACCGCGCGCATGAGCGAGATGAAGTGCATCATCGGATTGAAGCGCGCGACCCACTGCGCCCACTCGGGCATGGAACTCACCGGGGTGAAGAGCCCGCTCATGAGCAGGTAGACCATGAGGATCGAGAAGTTCACGAACATCGCCTGTTGCTGCGTCTCGGTGACGGCCGAGACCCAGAGCCCGATGCCGAGCGCCGCCACGAGATAGAGCGCGGCGCCGCCGAAGACGAGGAAGAGGCTCCCGATCATCGGCACGCCGAAGGCGACCTTGGCGACGACCAGGCCGATCGAGAGGACCACCATGGAGATGATCCAGAGCGGGATGAGCTTGGCGGCGATGAAGACCGAGCGGGTGACCGGCGTGACGTTGAGCTGGTCGAGCGTTCCCGCCTCCTTCTCGCGCACGATGTTCATGGCGGTGAGCAGCGTGCCGACGATCGTGAGCAGCTGCACGAGGATCCCCGGCACCATGTAATGCCGGTAGTCGAGCTCGGCGTTGTACCAGCCGCGGGTGCGCACCTGCACCGCAGGCTGCCCACGCACCGGCGGGCGCTCCGCACGCGCACCCGCGAGCGCCGTCGCCGGGAAGAGCTCGGTGCCGAGCTCGGTCGCGTAGCGGGCGAGGATCTCGCGGGCGTACGCCTGGGTCACCGCGGCCGCCGCGCCGTCCTCGGCATTCAGCAGGAGTTGCACCGCCGTATGGCGGTAGCGCACGATGTCGCGCTCGAAACCCGGCGGGATCGTGAGGACCATCTCCACGTCGCGCCGCATGAGCGCGTCGTCCCCCAGCGCGACCGAGCCCGACCCGCCGCCGCGCACGAAGCGTCCCGATGCGGCGAGTCGGTCCACCACGCCACGGGACATCGTGCTCGCATCGTGATCCACGACGTACATCCGGGCACGCTTCACCTCGAACGTCGCGGCGTTCGAGAGCACGAGCAACTGGACGACCGGGATCATGAAGAGCATCCGCACCAGCGCCGGATCGCGGAAGATCTGCAGGAACTCCTTGCGGAGCAGGAAGCGGAGGGCGCGCATGCTCAGGCCAGTCGGGCGCGGAAGGACCTGATCGCCACGGCCAGGAGCACCGTGAACATCACGGTGAGCACCAGCAGCTCCTGCCAGAGGTGCACCACGCCGGCGCCCTTGAGCATGATCCCACGCACGATCACGATGAACCAGCGGGCCGGCACGATGTTCGAGACCAGCTGCAGCGGCCACGGCAGGCTGGCGATCGGGAAGATCATCCCCGAGAGCAGCGTGCTCGGCAGCATGGTGCCGATCATCGACCCCATCATCGCGGTGCGCTGGGACTCGGTTCGCGCGGCGATCAGCACGCCGAGCGCGAGCCCCACGAGGGCATAGAGCGTGGAGGCCGCGAGCAGCAGCAGGAGACTCCCGCGGAACGGCACCCGGAAGACCACCCAGGCCGCCACGAGCGCCGTCACCACGTTCGCGAAGGCGAGCAGCAGGTAGGGCGCGACCTTCCCGAGGATGATCTGCCAGGGCCGGAGCGGCGAGACGAGGAGGATCTCGAGCGTCCCCCGCTCCTTCTCGCGCGAAAGGGAGATCGCGGTCATCTGCGCCGTCACGAGCGTGAGGACGAGCGCGATGAGCCCCGGTACGAAGAGGTTCACGCTCTCGAGCGTCGGGTTGAAGAGCATCCGCACCTGCGGCTCGATCGTCACGCCCTGGCGCGCGCCGGGGAGCGCCGCCTGCCAGGTGCGGATCACCGCCCCGGCATACGTCTGCATCGTCGTGCCGGTGTTCGGATTGGACGCGTCGGTGATCAGTTGCAGCCGCGCGGGGGTCCCGTCGGCGAGCGCGCGGGCGAGCCCCGGCGCGATCACGAGCGCGACGTCGGCCTCTCCGCGGCGGAAGAGCGGCTCGAGCACGTCCACCGTCGCCGCGGTCGCGACGATGCGGAACCGCCCGTTGCCCGTGAAGCGGGCGCGCAACGCCAACGTCGCGTCGTCGGGGGCCGCGTCGACGATCGCGAGCCGGATGTCGTTCACGTCGGTGCGGATCGCGAAGCCGAAGAGCACGACCTGGGCCAGCGGGAGCAACAGCAGGATCGTCAGGGTCTGCCGGTCGCGGAGGATGTGCCGCATCTCCTTGATCACGAAGGCGGCGAGCGCCTGGATGCGTTCGGGGGCGCGCATCTCAGCCCGCCGTCGCCGTCGCCGGACGCGCGAGGCGCACGAAGACCTCGTCGATGCTCGACACGCCGAACTCCGCCTTGAGCGCTGCCGGCGTCCCCATGGCCGCGATCCGTCCGTCCACCATGATCGAGAGGCGGTCGCAGTACTCGGCCTCGTCCATGTAGTGCGTGGTGACGAAGACCGTCGTGCCGCGCGCCGCCGCGGCGTAGATCATCTCCCAGAACTGCCGGCGCGTCACCGGGTCCACGCCGCCCGTGGGCTCGTCGAGGAAGACCACGTCGGGACGATGCAGCATCGCGACCGAGAACGAGAGCTTCTGCTTCCAGCCGAGCGGGAGCGTGCTCACCAGCTTGTCGGCGACATGCATGATGCCGAGGTCGTTGAGCATCGCGTCGCCGCGCGCGCGGATTTCGGCGTCGGCGAGGCCGTAGATGCCGCCGTAGAGGGTGATGTTCTCCCGGGGCGTGAGGTCGTCGTAGAGCGAGAAGCGTTGGCTCATGTAGCCGATCCGCTTGCGCACCTCCTCCGACTGCGTGAGCACGTCGAATCCGGCGACGCGAGCCGAGCCGCTGCTCGGCGCGAGCAGGCCGATCAGCACCTTGATCGCCGTCGTCTTCCCCGCGCCGTTGGCGCCGAGGAAGCCGAAGACCTCGCCCACCGCGACATCGACGCTGATCGAGTCGACGGCGGTGAAGCTGCCGAACCGCCGCGTGAGGTCCCTCACCTCGATCGCGAGTGTCATGCGGCCCCGGCCGTGGTGGCGTCGGACTCGTCGCCCATGAGCGCCATGAAGGCATCCTCGATCCCGGGCGCGATCGGCGTGACCGCCACCTCGGCGATGCCGCGCGCGCCCAGCCACTCGCGCACCTCGGTGATCACCTGCGCCGGCGCGAGCGAGACGCGAGCGTCGCTGTAGTGCAACGTGTCGCCGAACGGATGCACCGAGACCGCGTGCGGGAAGGCGCGCAGCGCCTCGATGGTCGCATGGCGCGGCACGCCGTGCACGGCGAAGAGCGGGCGCGGGAAGCGGGCGCCCACCGCACCGGGCTCGTCGATCGCGAGGATGCGCCCCGTCTGCACGAGCGCGACGCGGTCGCAGCGGTCGGCCTCGTCCATGTAGGGCGTGGAGACCACGATCGTGAGCCCCGACGCCTGCAGGTCGTGCAGCAGGTCCCAGAACTCGCGGCGCGAGACGGCGTCCACGCCGGTGGTCGGTTCGTCGAGGAAGAGCACCTCCGGCCGGTGCACGAGCGCGCAGGAGAGCGCGAGCTTCTGCTTCATCCCGCCCGAGAGTTGGCCCGCGCGCCGCTCCTTGAACGGTTCGATCTGCTGGTAGATGGGCGCGATGATGTCGTAGCCCTTCTCGAGCGTCGTGCCGAAGACCGACGCGAAGAACCGCAGGTTCTCCTCGACGCTCAGGTCGGGGTAGAGCGAGAAGCGGCCCGGCATGTAGCCCACGCGCCTGCGGATCTCCCAGAGGTCCCGCACCACGTCGCGACCGAGGACCGTCGCGGTGCCGGCGTCGGGCACGAGGAGCGTGGTGAGGATCCGGAACAGCGTCGTCTTGCCGCCGCCGTCGGGACCCACGAGCCCGAAGAGCTCGCCGGCGTGCACGTCGAGGGTCACGTCGTCGAGCGCAACGGTGCTGCCGAAGGTCTTGCGGACGCCCTCGAGGACGACGGGCGACGACGCCTGGTTCACGGCGCCGCCGACGAAGCGGTGAAGGTGAGGTCGGCGGGCATGCCGATCTTGAGCACGCCGTCCCTGTTGGCCACGCGCACCTTCACCGCGTAGACGAGATCGGCGCGTTCGTCGCGCGTCTGCACGGGCGTGGGGGTGAACTCGCTCTGCGTGGAGATCCAGGTGATCGTGCCGGGCAGCATGAGGAGCCCGTCGGTGCCCTGCTGCACCCGCACCTCCACCCCCTGCCCGATGCGCACCGATGAGAGCTGCGCGCCGGAGACGTAGGCCCGCAGCTCGAGCGTGTCGAGCGAGGCCACCTTGTAGAGCGGCTGGCCGGGGTTCACCATCTCGCCTTCGCGCGTGTAGGTGGTGAGCACGGTGCCGGCGAGCGGATTGAGCACGGTCGCGCGCGACACCCGGTCGCGGGCCTGCGCCACGCGCGCCTCGACCGCCGCCGACTCGAGTCCCACGCTGCGCTGCTGTGCGCGCGCCGCGTCGAGCTGCGCCAGCACCGTGCGGTGATCGCGCTCGGCCTGGTCGAGCTGCTGCGCCGTCGCCGCCTGCTGTGACTGCAGGCGCTTGGTGCGCTCGTAGATGCGTGCGGCGATCTCGCGCTGCACCTCGAGCACGCGGAGTTGCTCGCCCACCTCCGCGAGGCGAGCCGTCACCGCGGCGCGCTGCGCGGACAGCTGTGCCCGGTCGAGCGAGAGCGCGGTCGTGTCGATGACCGCGACGAGTTCGCCCCGCGCGACCTGTTGGCCCTCGGTCACGAGGAAGCGCTGCACCGGGCCACTGGTCTGCGCGGCGACCACGACCTCGGTCGCCTCGAAGCTGCCGTAGGCGTCGGGCGCACCGGCCTTACCGCAGGCGACCGCGGCGGAGACGAGGAGCAGGGAGCAGGCGGTAGCGGCACGCCGGGAGATGATCGAAGCAGGGCGCATCAGCGGACCTCGAGTCCGACGGTGGTGAGGAAGCGGGCCCGCGCCTGCGCGAGCTCGACGCTATGGCCGATACGCGCTAGTCGCGCGGTGTTCAGTTCGGTCTCGCGATCCACGAAGTCCGCGACCGTGACGACGCCTTCCTGGTAGCGGAGACGCGTCTCCTGCAGCACGCGCTCCCGGAGGGCGATGATCGCCGAGTCGGCTTCGATCGTCCGGGCGAGCCGGTCGACCGCGGCGAGATCGGCGAGCGTCCCGCGGCGCAGCCGGTCGGCGAAGGCGCGCTCCTCGCTCGCGATCACCTCTCGCTGCAACGCGAGCGCCTCGCGCTCCCGTCGCACCGAGCCCCAGTCGAACGGCGCCCACTCCACCAGCACGCCGGCCAGCCAGTAGCTGTCGAACTCGCGGGCGAGCTGATTGAGTCCGGGGCGCCCATAGCCGGTGCGGCCGAACGCCGAGACGCGCGGCTGCTCCTGGGCCGCGACCGCCGCGCGGCGGGCGTCGACGAGTTCGCGGCTGCGCAGGAACTGCTCGTACTCGGGGCGCTGGCGCAGCGAGTCGATCGCGCCACGCGCCGACGCCACCGCAGCCTCGCTCTCGGGGATCGCCAGCAACTCGGCGCCGGACAGGGTGCGGCCGGTGAGGTCCCCGAGCACCGCGAGCGCCACGCGCCGACCCGACTCGACCTCGTCGAGCGACTGACGGCGGCGCAGCAGCTCGGCTTCGAGCATCGCCGACTCGCCGGCGAGCGACGCGCCTGCCGCGACCCGTTCACGGGCCATCCTGAACTGCACCTCGAGGTCCGCGAGACCGGCCGCGAGCACACGCCGCTGACCGTCGAGCAGGAGCGCAGTGAAGAACGCGTCGTTGACCACCTGGCGCTGTGCGTAGAGCGCGGCATCGACCCGGGCGCCCGATTCGGCCAGTTGCGCCTGCTCCGCGTTCTCGCGCGGCCCGCGCGAGGGATCGAAGAGTCGCACCCGTGCCGCCAGGTTCGCGTCGTAGGTGTCCTTGAACGGCATCACGGCACCGGGGAACGGCACGCTCGTCACGTCGGACTGGTGCTGGGCCTGCCCGTTCACGCCGAGCACGGGGAGGCGTTCGGCGCGCAGGTTCTCCAGGCGCAGGCGGCTCTGCTCGGTGAGCAGTCGCGCCTGTGCAGTGCGCGGGTCGCGCGCGAGCGCGGCGCGCTGCAGATCGACGAGTCGCAGCGTGTCGCCCGATTGTGCCCGGGAGAGCGCCGGTGCGAGCAGGAGCGCCGCGGAGAGGGCTGCAGTCGTCGAAAGGCGGTTCATGGGCGGAGGGTGTTGAGGATCTGCTGCGGCAGTTCGGCGCGTCGTACGTCGAGGAATCGCTCCCAGCCCGCCTGGTCGATCCCCAGCAGGTGCGTGAGCATCGGTCGCGCCGCGAAGGGGAAGACGCAGAGCGACGCGAGGTTCACCATGAACTGGTCGGCGGTCACCTTCCGGAAGTCGCCGCGCGCGGCCCGCTTGGCGAGGTCGCGCCCGAGCGCGTCGAGCGCGCGCCGCGGGGCGTCGGGGACGCCCAGGCTCGCCATCTCGCTCGCGAGCGCCACCATGCGCTCGGGATTGAAGTTCATCTCGCCGAGCACGAAGCCGGGCAGGAAGGGATGGGCACGCAGGGTGTCGATGTAGTGGTGCACGACCTGCTCGACGCGCGCCTCGATGGGCGCATCGGAGGCGAGGATCCGCAGGATGCCGGGGAAGAGACGGGCCGCCGACTCGCGGAACACGGCGAGCGCGAGCCCCTCCTTGGTGCCGAAGTAGTAGTGGAGGAGCGCCTGGTTCACGCCCGCCTCTTCGGCGATCTCCTGCATGCGGGCGCCACCGGAGCCGCGGCGGATGAATACCGTGCGCGCGGCGTCGAGGATCCGGCGCTCCGTCTCGCCGTCGCGCTTCCTGGCGGCGGCCTTGGAGGGCGCGGCGTTCCTGGGCGCGACGCTGCCGGAGGCGGACTTCTTGGGGCGGGTCTTCGGGGCGGCCATGACGTCGGTTCGTTCCATTAACTAACTGGTTAATGAGTAAACTATGGAACGCCCGGCGGGCGCGCAAGCCGCCCGCGCGCCGCGCGTCCCTATATTCCTCCTCCGATGCTCTCGCTCGTGCTACGGCTCATCCCGCGAGCCCTCGTCAGCCCCAGGACCGCCATCGCCCTGCTCGTGGTCGGATGGCGCTTCCGCCGCAATCACTGGTGGGCCCGCGCGCCGTTCCTCCCGCTCCCCGCGCGCGACTACCTGCGCTGGCGCATGTACACGGCGTACGGCGACCACGACGCCGTCCCGCCCGTGGAGGACGTGATCCGCTACGCGCGCTGGGCGGCGCGCATCGGGTGAGGCAGACCGCGACGGACGAGTTGCCGAGCGCCACCCGGGCCTCCTCCTTCGAGTCGCGACTCAAGGCACAGGCCCTCGGACTCGGTTTCGACCTCGCCGGCATCGCCACGCTCGGTCCCGCGGAGACCGCCCCCGCCTTCGAACGATGGATCGCCGCCGATCACCACGGCGAGATGGACTACCTGCGGCGCGGCGCCGAGCTGCGCGGCGACACCACGCGGCCCGAGCCCGGGATGATCTCGGCTCTCGTGGTCGCCCTCGACTACGGCGGTCGTCAGCCCGATGGGCCGATCGCCCGGTATGCGCGGGGCGACGACTATCACCGGGTGATGTGGGACCGGCTCGATGAACTGCTCACCTGGGTGCGCGCCGAGCGCGGCGAGGCGGTCCGTGGCCGGGCCTATGCCGACACTGGCCCGATCCTCGAACGCGACCTCGCCCGCCGCGCCGGGCTCGGCTGGTTCGGCAAGAACACCATGCTGATCAACCCGCGCATGGGCTCGTTCTTCTTCATCGGGTCGTTGTTCCTCGAGCTCGACCTCACGCCCGACCCGCCGTTCGCGGAGGATCACTGTGGCACCTGCACGCGCTGTCTCGACGCGTGTCCGACACGCGCCTTCGTTCTGCCGGGCGTGATGGACGCGCGCCGTTGCATCTCGTATCTCACCATCGAGGGCCGGTCGGCGATCCCGGCCGAGTTCCACGCCGCCATCGGCGAGCACCTCTATGGCTGCGACGTCTGTCAGGACGTCTGTCCGTGGAATGTGCGGTTCGCCACCGCACCGCCCGCCGAGGGACCGCTCGCGCCGCGCACGGAGTTCTCCGTGACCGCCGCGGCGACGCTCGCGCGCGAGATCCTCGCACTCGACGAACCCGCGTATCGTGAACGCTTCCGCGGCTCGGCGATCAAGCGAGCCAAGTTGAGCGGACTGCGGCGCAACGCCGCCGTGGTGCTCGCGAACGTCGGGGAGGCATAGCCGATGCCCCATCGCGAAGCGGCGGGTCGCGGGATCAGGTCCGCTCAGGCGGGGATGCTCGTGAACACGGCCCTCGCCGTGACCAAGCTCGTCGCCGGGATCGTCGGGAACAGCTACGCGCTCGTGGCCGATGCGGTCGAATCCGCCGCCGACATCTTCTCCTCGTTGATCGTCTGGAGCGGACTCAGCGTCGCGAGCCGCGACCCCGACGAGACCTATCCGTTCGGCTACGGCAAGGCCGAGTCGCTCGCCGCGGCGATCGTCTCGTTGATGCTGCTCGGCGCCGCGGTGGGCATCAGCATCGAGGCGATCCGCGAGATCGTGACGCCGCACCACGCGCCGGCCGCGTGGACACTCGCCGTGCTCGTCGGCGTGGTCGTCGTGAAGACGCTCCTCTCGCGTCGCGTGGGCCACGTGGGTCGCGCCATCGGGAGCTCGGCGGTGCAAGCGGACGCCTGGCACCACATGAGCGACGCCCTCACGTCGGCGGCCGCGTTCGTGGGCATCTCCGTCGCCGTGATCGGCGGCCCCGGATTCGAAGCGGCCGATGACTGGGCCGCCCTCGTCGCGTCGGCCATCATCGTGTACAACGGCATCACCATGCTCCGTCCCGCGGTCGCCGATCTCATGGACCGCTCGGCGGGGCCCGAAGTGCTCGTTCCCGTGCGCATGGCGGCCGAGTCCGTGTCCGGAGTGCTCGCGACGGAGAAGCTCGCGATGCGACGGACCGGCATGACCTATCGCGTCACCATCCACGTGCAGACCGATCCCGAGATGCCCCTGCACGAGGCGCATATCCTCAGCGGCAAGGTGAAGAGCGCGATCCGCACCGCGGTGCCCCAGGTGCAGTCGGTGCTCGTGCACATGGAGCCATTCGAACCGGCCGACGGGCGAAGGACGAACAGCTGAGCTTCACGATTCCCGGCCCGCGGCCCCGCGGGCCGGACGACCGCATTCACGACGCCTTGCCGGGCTCCGGCCGCCGCAGCGAGAGGGCGAGGCCGAGCATCGCGAGAGCCAGTGCCCCCCACGAGGCCCACGCCGGTGCACCCGCCCCTGATGACGCCGCGGCCGGCTCGACCGCCCCGATGGTCGTCGATGACACCGGGGTCTTCGAGCCCTCCTCTCCGGTCCACTCCACGCGCTCGCCTTCGGCGTACGTCTGGAACGCAGGCCAGCTGACCTTCCCCGCTTCCTTCGGATTCACGCCGACGAACGGGAACTCCACGAACCGCTTGGGTGCGAGTGAGCCGGTCCAGACCGCGCCGATGATCCGGTTCGCCGAGTCCGTGAGCACCTCGAGCGTCCAGCCGGGGACCTCGGCGAAACTCGTGACGCGCACGCCCGACGGCACGCGCAGCTCCACGCGCGTGGTGGCCGTGGCCCGTTCGTTCGGCACCCGCAGCACATACCGTTCGTACGCGCCGGGGCCGGAGGCCTTGGGGTAGACGACGGCGTGGCCGAAGGCGATCCCGGGCGACGCGAGCGCGATCGCCAGCGTCAATGCGGCGACGAGCGCGGGCGTGCGGCGGGAGCGCGACCGAGAATCCGTGGTTGTCATGGGTCCGACTCGATTGGAGGGGATCCGTCGGCCTGGTGCGCGTGACCGGCGGGGGGAAGGGCAGCGGACGCGAGCGCGCCGCCGAGCAGCGTGACGATCGCCATCACGAACAGTTCCTTCTTCAGCGACGAGGCGAGCGAGGCTCCATCGGCGCCTGGGGCGAGAAGTCCGGGCAGTGCACGGAATCGATGGTGCGCGCCGAACGCGACGAGCACGAGCGTCCCCACGATCTTCGCGATCAACAACGTACCGTACGCGGTGCCGAGCGCGCTGATGGGGTCGGGCAGCAGTACCCACGACTGCGCCAGGCCGCTCGCCGTGACCAGGACCACGGCGACGAGCGCGGCGCGCGAGACGTCGGAAGCGACGCGCACGAGGCGCACCACATCGGATCGCCGATGGGCGAGCAGCCAGGCGAGGCCGCCGATCCAGATCGCGGCAGCGAGCAGATGCAGTCCCTTCGCCGGGACGGAGATCGATGGCGTGAACGCGGCCGCGTGACCGAGGAACGCGCTCAGGACGACCGCGACCGTCGCGAAGGCCAACGCGAGGCCGGGGCGCCGCGCGAGCCAGAGCGCCCAGGCGGCCAACAGTGCCGACGAGAGGCGCCAGAGCTCGAGTTGCCCGATCCCGCTGCGGAGTGCGGTCACGATGCCGGAGAGTTCGAACGCGCCGTCCTGCGATGCCGCGACGCTCCAGAGCAGCACGTGCGCGCCCAGCAACAATGGTGCCCCGAGCGCCGCGAACCTCGCGACGCGCATCGCCTCGGGGATCGCGGCGGCCTCGCCTCCCTCGACTCGCACCACGAAGAACAGCATCCCGGCCACCGCGAGCAATGCCGCGAGTGCGGCACCGCGCAGGAGTGCGGTCAGGATCGCGATCGGTGGCGCCGTCGTCGCGGTCGCGGCATTCGCCGCCTCCGACGACACCTCTGCGGGCGGTGTCGCCGAGTGCGCGTCACCCACCCAGAAGACATAGGAGCCGGCGACCGGGTGACCGTCCGCGGAGACCACGCGCCAACTCAGGCGGAACGCACCGTCGACGAGCGGGGTGACCGCCGCGACGATCGCGTTGACATCGCGCGGATCGCCCTCGACGGCGGGCACCTGCACGGTCCCGTTCGACGAGCGCAACGTGATCCGCGCCAGCTCGGCCTCGATCGGCTCGCTGAACAGCAGACGTACGCGCACCACCCCGGTGGCGACATGGGCGTCCGCGGCCGGGTCGGAGGCGATCAGCTCCGTGTGCCGCGTCGTGCCTTCCGCCGCCGCGACGAGAAGGAGGGCGGCGAGCAGCACGCTCGCCGCCTTCACTCCCTTTCGCTCAGCGCGAGAACTTCGCACTCGCCACGACCGTCCGGTTCGGGAACGGATGGAAGAGGAAGTACTTGCGATCGAGCACGTTGTCGATCCCGACCGACCAGTTCCAGTGCGGGGTCGCCTGGAACGCGGCCCGCATGTCGAGCACGAACCAGTCGGCGAAGCCCTGATACGTGTTCGGATTCACGTCGGCGTTGTCGAGCGTCGAGTAGAGCTTGTCGCTGTAGCGTCCACCGAGCGTGAGCGACGTGCGCGGACCCGGCCGGAACGTCGCGAGGAAACTGGCACGCCACTTGGGGATGTTCGGCAGGAACTTCCCGACCGCCGTGCCCGCAGGGGCCGTCGCGCTGGCGCGTCCCGAGAGCGCGAGCGTGCGCGCATCGAGATAGGTCCCGGTGAACATCAGCTCGAGTCCGTTCATCATGAGATCGTGCGTGTTCAGGCTCGCCTCGATCCCCCGCGAACGCACGTGATCGACGTTGGCGAGGTAGCTGAAGAGCGTCGGTGATCCCTGGACGAGCGGGAGGAACTGCGAGATGATCGCGTCATGCACGTCGTCCTGGAACAGCACGGCCTGCGCCTGACCCCAGGCGAAGTGCCGGGTCGCACGGAGTTCGGCGGCGACGACGTCGTCCGGCCGCAGATCCGGTGCCGGTGAGGTGAACGTCACGCCGGTGGTGACCAACTGGTAGAGCTCCGCGGGCGTCGCGAACCGGTACGCCTTCGCCAGCGAGGCCGAGAGCGTCCAGTCGGTCGAGGGGACCCAGTTGAGCACCGCCTTGGGCGAGAAGCGCGTCATGGAGCGCTCGGGCTGGGTCACGGCCACCGTGCCGCTCTTGTTGTACCCGTCGAACGCGCGCCACGATTCGTAGCGACCGCCGACCGTCAGCTTGAGCCCCGACCGGATCGTCCATGCGTCCTGGACCCAGAGCGCCCTCGTGCCGGTCTTGCCGCGGCCGGTGCTGAACACCGTCCGGAACGGATCGTACCGCCAGTTCGTGGCGCTGTACGTCGGGTTGTCCAACTCGTAGAGGTCCGAGTGGGCACCGAACGCCACGACGTGCGCC
Organism: Gemmatimonadota bacterium; assembly: GCA_021413975.1. Taxonomy (GTDB): domain Bacteria; phylum Gemmatimonadota; class Gemmatimonadetes; order Gemmatimonadales; family Gemmatimonadaceae; genus Pseudogemmatithrix. Next base: position 61,442 of record JAIOPJ010000020.1, on the reverse strand, counting down.
GCGGCGCTGCCTCCTCGGTGCCACGCCGCCCGGAGATCGAGTGTGGACCACCCGGTGCCGGCCAGCACGGCGATGCGTCCCGCCGCACTCGCGGTATCGGCGGCCGTGATCGATGTCGGGAACCGCTGCTCATCCTTCTCCATGGCATACTGCGACCAGACCGCCTCGTAGTCCCAGTCCTTGTCGCGATCGGTGCGCAGCGCGAAACTCTGCGCCGAGTGACGCTGGTCGAGGAAGTAGGTTCCCGTCGCGAAGCCGGCCTGGCTCGCGAGGGTCGGCGTGGACCCGCGGGCGAGATAGGTGTCCGTCGCGGAAGCGGCATCGTTCCGCCACAGCGCGTAGGTGTACGATGCCCGGACGTCCGGGGCGATGTCGTAGGCGATCTTCACCTTCGCGTTCGTCATGCCGGTCTCGAGCAGGCCGGTCGCGCCGAGGATGTTCGCCGGAGCACCCAGCTTGTTGAATTGCGTGAAGGCTCCCGTGGTGCCGGCCGGGATCGTCGCGCTCGTGACATAGGTGAGTGGCTGACTCTCGCTCTTCTGGTGATTCGCGCTCGCCCAGAACGAGAACTTCCCGAACCGATCGCCCAGTGTCGCGTTCGTCTGCCCGGTGCCGAACGTGCTCTCGGTCCCGTAGAGGGAGAATCGCTGGCGGGAGTGGGTCTGCGCGATCGAGTAGGTGAGGACGTCCGGCTGGCGGGTGGTGATCTCCATGACGGCGCCCATCGAGTTGCCCGCGTACGCGGCGCTGAACGGCCCGAACATCATGTCCACACGCGAGACCTCCTCGGGCGAGACGAGCCCCCAGCGCGGCCCACCGATGGTGTTGTTGTTGGCGATCAACGCCGTGAGCGGCACACCGTCGGCGAAGACCAGGGTGCGCGCACTCGACCCCACCCCCCAGGTCCGCGTGCCCACGGTCGATTGCGTGTCACCGTTGTTCCGCTTCCGGATGAAGACACCTGGCAGGTACTTCACCGCGTCCTCGGGATCGACGAGGTTCACCGTGCGCGCGGCCTGGCTCGCGGTCACGCGGGCCGTGGCCGGCAGGGTGAGACGCTGCAATGCGCTCGTGGAGCGGTTCTCCTCGGGTTCGCCGACGATGAGGACGCTGCGGATGAGCCGTGCGCTGTCCGCACGCGCGGTGGAATCGGGCTTCTGGCGCGTGGCCTGTGCCGAGACCGGCATGGCGATGCAGGCCGCGAGGAGCGGGATCGGGAAGAAACGCATGTCGTGACGACTCCGATGATGTCTGAGATTGGCGCGACGCGCCGTGTGCGGCGCCGCGATGTCGGACGTGAGGGGTGCGACACGCGAGCCAATGGCGTCCACGGAGCCCCTGTTCGGGACCCGCTACACGCACACTCGGGCTACGCGCGGTCCGCGCCCGTCATCGGAGGGCCGATCGCGAACGGCAGCAGGCGACCGACGGTGTCCACGCGCTCGGATCGCTCGCGGAGCGGTTCGCCGACCGCAGCGACGGTGACCGACGGATCGAAGGTCGCCGCGGGCGACACCAACGCGACGAGGCACGAGACGCTGACGCACGATCCATCACAGGTGCAATGCTGCGGAACGCCCGGGCCGGGAGCCTGCTCTGACGTCGCCGCGAGGTCCCGAGCGGCAGCGGAACGCATGGCGTGGCCCGCGCCGTGACCCGCGACGTGGCCCGCCATGCTCTGCTGCGCGTCCGGCCCGCTCTCGTGCACCGGGCACCGGTGCACCATCTGTTGATCACTGAATGCGACCGTGAACAACAGGGAGAGCAGGCATCTCGCGGTCGATCGCCGCCAAAGCAGGGAGTTCACGCGCCTATTGTGCAGTCGGGCGACCGCCTCGTCAATGGTGCGGACCGCCGAGGGTCGACCGTCGACTCGACTACTCTATGCCGATACGCACTTGTGTGCCCCACGGATCAGGCGCCACGATCTCCAGTGCCCCGTCGGCTCGCGTCGCGCGCGTCAGCGGGTGTCCGCCGCGCTGCAGGCTCGCGGCGATCGCTTCCACGTGCGTCTCGGCAGGGACCCGGATCGTCCACTCCACCAATCGCGCCTCATCCTCTGCGGCAGGAGGGGCACCCGCGCCCGCCCAGACGTTCGTACCGAGATGATGGTGGTAGCCGCCGGCGCCGAAGAACAGCGCCCCGGGGTAGCTCCACACCATGCGGTCGAACCCGAGCGCATCCGAGTAGAACGCCGACGCGCGCGCGATGTCGGCGACGTGCAGATGCACATGGCCGATCACCGTACCGCCGGGCAGTCCCGTCCACGGCTCCGGGCCCGCGACCGCGACGAGCCCGGGCACGTCCACCGACCCCGTCCCCATCACGAGTTCACGCCCCACGCGCTGCCAGCCCTCGCGCGGCCGGTCGGCGTAGACCTCGATCCCGAGTCCGTCCGGGTCGTTGAGGTAGAAGGCCTCGCTCACCACATGGTCCCCGGCACCGGCGCGCACACCGATCTCGCCGAGATGTCGCACGAAGCGGCCCAGCGACGGACGATCGGGAAGGAGGATCGCGAAGTGGAAGAGCCCGAGCCTTCCGCGGCCGGCGACCGGGCGCGCGCCCTTCCGCTCGCGCAGTTCGAGCAACGGCCGCGTGCCCGCGAGGGAGGAGAGCACTGCGGCATTCCCGGTGCGACCCAGCACGCTGAATCCGAGCACCGACTCGTAGAAGCGGACCGAACGCTCGAGATCGGCGACCTGCAGCACCACCGGACCGAGTTGCGTCCCGTCGGGCAATCGGAATCCCGGCGGGGCTTCGCCATAGCTGCCGGGAGGCGCGGCCGTGGGATGACCCATGTTAATTGCCTCAGATGGTGGAAGGACCCCGCACTCGACCATGCCGGATCGACCGATGACCCATACGCTGCAAGAATACGACTGGATCATCATCGGTTCCGGTTTCGGCGGCAGCGTCTCGGCGCTCCGCCTGAGCCAGAAGGGCTACAAGGTCCTCGTCATCGAGGCGGGCCACCGCTACGCGGATGACGAATTCGCGGCCTCGACCTGGGACCTGAAGCGCTTCATCTGGGCTCCCACGCTCGGCCTGCGCGGGATCCTCGAACTCTCGCCGTTCAAGGACATCTTCATCGCATCGGGAACGGCGGTCGGCGGCGGGAGCACGGTCTACGCCAACACGCTCTACCGCGCCAAGCCGGCCTTCTTCACCAACCCGCAGTGGGTCGGGCTCGAGGACTGGGGCGCGGTGCTGCGCCCGCACTACGAGACCGCCGAGCGGATGCTGGGTGTCGCGACCGTGCCGTACCCAAGCGGCGCACAGGACCTGCTGCGCGGCGTGGGAGAGCACTTCGGCGTGGGCGAGACCTTCACGCGCACTCCGGTCGGCGTCTTCTTCGGTGAACCCGGTCGCGAGGTGGCCGATCCCTACTTCGGCGGCGAAGGGCCGGCGCGCACCGGTTGCACGCGTTGCGGCGAATGCATGGTCGGCTGCCGCGTGGGCGCCAAGAACACGCTGCTCAAGAACTATCTCTGGTTCGCCGAGAAGGAGGGCGCGACCGTGATCGGCGACCGGGAGGTCTCCGACATCCGTCCCGTGGGTGCCGCCGATGGCAGCGAGGGCTATGAGGTCACCACGCGGACGCCGGGTGCCTGGTTCGCGAAGGATCGTCGCACGTTCCGCGCGCGCGGCGTGATCGTCTCCGCTGGCGCGCTCGGCACCAATCGACTGTTGGCCAAGTGCAAGCTCAAGGGTTCGTTGCCGCGTCTCAGCGACCGGCTCGGCGAACTCGTGCGCACCAACAGCGAATCGATCCTCGCGATCACGCTCCCCGACGATTCCAAGCAGCCCTGGAAGGACGTCGCGATCAGCGCGAGCGTGCACCCCGACGCCGACACGCATATCGAGCTCTGCACCTACGGCCGGCATGGCGACTTCATGGCCTTGCTCATGGCGCCGCTCACCGGCAACGGCACCCGTCTCACGCGGCCGCTGATGCTGCTCGGCAGCCTCCTCCGGCACCCCGTCCGCGCGCTCAAGGGACTCTGGCCGGTCGGCTGGAGCCGCCGGTCGCTCGTCATCCTCGTGATGCAGTCGAGCGACAACGCGATCGCGTTCCGCGCGCGCCGCGGCCCCTTCGGCGGCGTCTCGCTGCGCACCGAGCAGGACGCGGAGAAGCCGAACCCCACGTTCATCCCGATCGCGAACGAGACCGCGCAGTGGCTGGAACGGCAGACGGGCGGCGTGGCGTACTCGAGCGCGCTCGAGGCGGCGGCGAACATCCCGACCACGGCGCACATCCTCGGCGGCGCCGCCATCGGCGCCGACGCATCAAGGGGCGTCGTGGATTCGCGGCTGCGCGCGTTCGGTTACGTGAACCTGATGATCGTGGACGGCTCCACCATGCCGGCGAATCCCGGCGTGAATCCGTCGCTCAGCATCACGGCACTGGCGGAACACGCGATGAGTCACGTGGCCTCAGCCGTACCTGCGTGAGCGCATCGTCCATCGAATCGGTGATCGCGCCGGGGCCGAGCAGCTCTCCCAGCAGTGAACGTTCGATGACGCGTCGCACGTTCGGCTGCACCTCCGTGAGCAGCACGCGCGTCCCGTCCCGCTGACTGCGCTTCACCACGTCGTGCAGCGCGTGCAGTCCCGTCGAGTCGATCACGGGCACGTCGCGCAGTCGCAGGATCAGGACCTTGGGCCGTGAGCCAACCTCGGCGAGCGCGTCCTTGAACCGGTCGGCCGCGCCGAAGAAGAACGGTCCGTTGATCGCATACACCTGCACCTCCCCGGGCAACGCGGCCACGCGCGGGTCGGACGTGCCGTCCGCCTCCGCCTCGTCGGCCGTCTCGCGGCTGATCTCGGTGACGCCCGTGACCTCGGACATGCGCCGCATGAACAGGAACGACGCCATCACCATCCCCACGCCGATCGCGACGGTGAGGTCCACGAGCACGGTGAGCAGGAAGGTCGTGAGGAGCACCGCGAGGTCGCTGCGCGGGCCGCGGAACTCGGCCACGAACACGCGCCACTCGCTCATGTTGTAGGCGACGACCACGAGGATCGCCGCGAGGGTGGCCATGGGGATGAGCGCCGCCCACTTCCCGAAGAAGAGCGTGATGAGGAGCAGGGTGACCGCGTGGATCATGCCCGCGACCGGCGTGCGGCCTCCGCTCTTCACGTTCGTCGCCGTGCGGGCGAGTGCACCGGTGGCGGGAATGCCGCCCACCAGCGCGCTGGCGATGTTCGCGACGCCCTGCCCGACGAGCTCCATGTTGGACCGGTGGCGCGTGCCGATCATGCCGTCGGCGACGACCGCTGAGAGCAGCGACTCCACGCCGCCGAGGAGCGCGATGGTGAAGGCCGGCCCCACGAGCGCCATCATCTGCGTGAACGAGAGCGCGGGCAAGGTGGGGATCGGGATCGCCGCACTGATCTCGCCGAACCGGCTGCCGATCGTCTCCACCGGCAACGCGAGCCACTTGGCCGCGACGGTCGTCACGACGAGGGCCACGAACGGACTCGGCACCTTGGTCGAGATGCGCGGCCACCAGATCACGATCGCGAGCGCCACCAGCGCCACCGCGAGCGCGGGTCCCGACACGCTGCCGATCGCGCCGGCGTACGACTCCCACTTCTGCACGAACTCCGGCGGCACGATCCCCATCTGCAGGCCGAGGAAGTCCTTCACCTGGCCGGAGAAGATGATGAGCGCGATGCCGCTGGTGAAACCGACGACGAGCGGGTGCGGGATGAACTTGATCGCCGAGCCGAATCGCAGCAGCCCCATCGCCACGAGGATGACACCCGCCATGAGCGTCGCGACGATCAACCCGTCCACGCCGTACTGATGCACGATGCCGTAGACGATCACCACGAAGGCGCCGGTGGGCCCGCCGATCTGCACGCGGGAGCCGCCGAGCGCGGAGATCAGGAAGCCGGCGACGATCGCGGTCCAGAGTCCGCGGTCGGGCGTCACGCCGCTCGCGATGGCGAAGGCGATCGCGAGCGGGAGCGCGACGATGCCGACGATCACGCCAGCCGTCAGGTCGGCGATGAACTGCGTACGGGTGTAGCCCTTGAGCGTGGAGACGAGCTTGGGGACGAGCATCAGCAGGGCCCCCCGGGCCCGGGAGCGGTCACGCGGCCACGCTGCTCACGCCGAGCGCCTTGCGGACCGCGGGCGCGACCACGGTCCCGTACAGCTCGATCGCGCGCAGCATCTGGTCGTGCGGCATGGAACCCACGCTGAACTGGATGAGCGCGCGGGTGTGCCCGAAGAGCTCGTGCTCCCAGAGGAGCTTGTCGATCACGCGCTGGGGCCCACCGACGAAGAGCGCCCCCTGCCCGGAGATCTCGGCGTCGAACTGCCGCCGCGTGGGCGGCGGCCAGCCGCGCTCGCGACCGATCTTCCCCATCTGCGACATGTACGGAGGGAAGGCCGCCTCGGCGGCGGCGGAATCGGTGTCGGCGAGGAAGCCGTGCGAGTTGATGCTCACCTGGAGCGTGGCGGCGTCATGCCCGGCCTTCGCCCACGTCTCGCGATAGAGATCGACGAACGGTTTGAACCGTTCCGGCCCGCCGCCGATGATCGCGAGCGCCATGGGCAGGCCGAGCGTCGCGGCGCGCACCACCGACTGCGGCGTGCCGCCGACGGCGACCCACACCGGGATCGGACGCTGGACCGGACGCGGGAAGACCGGCTGGTCCTTGAGCGCTGCGCGATGCTGCCCCTGCCAGGTCACGCGTTCATCCGCACGTAGCTTGAGCAGGAGCTCGAGCTTCTCGGTGAACAGGGTGTCGTAGTCGTGCAGGTCGTACCCGAACAGCGGGAACGACTCGATGAACGACCCTCGCCCGGCCATGATCTCGGCGCGGCCGTGGCTCAGCAGGTCGACCGTGGAATACTCCTGGAAGACGCGGACGGGGTCGTCGGAACTGAGCACCGTCACCGCACTCGTGAGGCGGATGCGCTTGGAGCGCATCGCTGCGGCCGCGAGCACCACCGCCGGGGTCGACACGACGTAGTCGGCGCGATGATGCTCGCCGATGCCGAAGACGTCGAGCCCCACTTCGTCGGCGAGGGCGACCTCTTCCATGAGGTTCGCGAGCCGCTGCTCGGGTGGGATCAGGTAGCCGGACTTGGCGTCGGGGGTCGCTTCCGCGAAGGTGTAGATGCCGAGTTGCATGCAGTGAATCCTAATCGGCCTTCGCGCCGAGTGTGTGCTCCTTCCAGAGTGAATAGATGGCGGGGATGACGAGCAACGTGAGCAGCGTGCTCGACACCATTCCGCCGATCATCGGCGCCGCGATGCGTCGCATCACGGTGCCGCCGGCCCCGCTGCCCCAGAGGATCGGCAGGAGTCCGCCCATAATCGCCGTGACGGTCATCATCTTCGGGCGCACGCGCTCCACGGCCCCTTCCATCACCGCGTCATAGAGGTCGCGCAGCGTCGGTCGCGACCCCTCGGCGCAGCGGGCCGCCCAGGCGTGGTCGAGATAGATGAGCATGATCACGCCGGTCTCCGCCGCCACGCCGGCGAGCGCGATGAACCCGATCGCGACCGCCACCGACCAGTCGTACCCCAGCGCCCAGAGGAACCAGATCCCTCCGACGAGCGCGAACGGCAGCGAGAGCATGACGATCAACGCTTCGGGCACGCTCCTGAAGTTGAAGTAGAGCAGGAGGAAGATGAGCAGCAGCGTCGCCGGGATGACGAGCCGCATCTTCGCCTTGGCGCGCTGCATGTACTCGTACTGTCCGCTCCACACGAGGGAATAGCCCGTGGGGATCGTCACGCGTGCGCCGACCTCGCGCTGCGCATCGGCGACGTAGCGGCCGATGTCGCGGCCGGTGACGTCGACATAGACCCACGCGGTCGGCACCGCGCCCTCGGTGCGCACCACCATCGGGCCCGCCACCGAGGTGATGCGGGCGATCTGGCCCAGCGGGACCTGCGCCGCGCCGTGTGCGACGGGGACGAGCACGGACCCGAGCCGTTCGGGAGTATCGCGCAGCTCCTGCGGATAGCGCACGCGCACGCCGAACCGCTGCCGCCCCTCGACGGTCTGCGTGATGGTCATGCCGCCCACCGCGGTCGCGATCACCGCCTGCACGTCGCCGACGTTGAGTCCGTGCCGCGCGGCCGCGCGTCGGTCGATGTCGATGTCGAGGTAGTAGCCGCCCATCGCGCGCTCGGCGAACACGCTGCGCGTACCCGGCACCATGCGCACCGCGCTCTCGACCTCGCGGCCTATCCGCTCCAGCTCCGCCAGGTCGGGACCGAACACCTTGATGCCGACCGGCGTGCGGATGCCGGTCGCGAGCATGTCGTTCCGTCCCTTGATCGGCATGGTCCACGCGTTCGTGATGCCGGGCAGCTTCACCGCCGAGTCCATCGCGGCCACGAGGGCGTCGTAGGTCATCCCCGGGCGCCATTGCGCACGGGGCTTGAGCGTGATCGTCGTCTCGAACATGTCGAATCCCGCCGGATCGGTCGCCGTGTTGGCGCGCCCGCTCTTGCCCCACACATGCTCCACCTCGGGGAACCCGCGCAGGATGCCGTCCTGGATGCGCAGGATCTCGCGCGCCCGCGCCACGCTCACGCCCGGGAGCGTCGTCGGCATGAAGAGGATCGTGCCCTCCTCGAGCACCGGCATGAACTCGCTCCCGGTGCGCGACCAGGGGATCCAGGTGAGGATGAGCGCCACGACCGCCGCGCCGATCACCGGCCAGCGATGCCCGAGCACGAAGGTGATGAGCGGACGGTAGGCCCGCATGAGGAACCGGTTCACCGGGTTCGCCGCCTCCCGGTGGATCCGGCCGCGCACGAGCACCCCCATCGCGACCGGCACGAGCGTGACCGAGAGCAGGCTCGCCGCCGCCATGGCGAAGGTCTTGGTGTAGGCGAGCGGGCGGAAGAGCCGCCCCTCCTGCCCTTCGAGCGAGAACACCGGCAGGAACGAGACGGTGATGATCAAGAGCGAGAAGAAGAGCGCCGGCCCCACCTCCTGCGCCGCCGCGACCACCACGCGCCAGCGCTCCCCCACCGACAGCACGCCGGTGTCGAGCCATCGGGACGGCGGAGTGGCCGGCACGCCGGCGGCATCGCCGCCCGATGCGCGGCCCGATGCGCGCTCGTGCGCGTCGACCGCGCGCTCCAGGTGCTTGTGCAGGTTCTCGATCATCACGATCGCCGCGTCGATCATCGCTCCGATCGCGATCGCGATCCCGCCGAGCGACATGATGTCGGCGCCGACGCCCACGTAGCGCATGGCGAGGAAGGCCATGAGGATCCCCACCGGCAACGTGAGGATCGCGACGAGCGCCGAACGCGCGTGCAGGAGGAAGATGAGGCAGACCAGCGCCACCACGAGGCTCTCCTCGAACAGCTTGCCGCGCAGGTTCTCGATCGCGCGAACGATCAGGTCGCTCCGGTCGTACATCGGCCGGATGATCACCCCGGGCGGCAGGCCCGGGGCCAAGGCCGCGAGTCGCGCCTTCACCAGCTCGATGGTCGTGAGCGCGTTCTGCCCGAAGCGCATCACGACGATCGCCCCCACCGCATCGCCGCGGCCGTCGAGTTCGGCGACGCCGCGCCGCACCGCGGGCCCCACGTTCACCTGACCGAGTTCGGCCACGCGGATCGGCGTGCCGGCGGCCGTCGCGCCCACGACCACGTTCTCGATGTCCGAGATCGACCGGAGATAGCCGAGCCCCCGCACCATGTACTCGCGCTCGGAGAGCTCGAGGACCATCGCGCCGATGTCGGCGTTCGCGTTCTGGATCGCCTGCATCACTCGCGGCACGGGGATCCCGTAGCCGAGCAGCTTGGCTGGATCGAGATCCACCTGGTACTGCTTCTCGAACCCGCCGATCGTGGCGACCTCGGAGACCCCGGGGACCGCCGTGAGCTCGTACCGCAGCGACCAGTCCTGCAGCGCGCGCAGGTCGGCGAGGCTCATGCGCCCGGTCGTGTCCTCGAGTGCGTACTGATAGACCCAGCCGAGCCCGGTCGCGTCGGGACCGAGCGTCGGCGACACGGTCGCGGGCAACCGACCCTTCAATCCGTTCAGGTACTCGAGCACGCGACTGCGCGCCCAGTACAGGTCGGTCCCGTCGTCGAAGATCACGTAGACGAACGAGACGCCGAAATAGGAATAGCCCCGCACCACGCGCGCGCCGGGGACCTTGAGCATCTCCGCCGCGATCGGATACGTGACCTGGTCCTCCACGATCCTCGGCGCCTGCTCGCTGTACTCGGTCTGGACGATCACCTGCACGTCGCTCAGGTCGGGGAGCGCTTCGAGCGGCGTGGCGCGCACGGCGATCACGCCGGCGACCATCGCCGCCACCGTGAGGAGCGCCACGAGGAACCGGTTCCGCACCGACCATTCGATGATCCGTCTCAGCATGGCCGGTTCCTCACTGATCGTGCTTCATGCCGGGCATCGGCGGCGCCTTCGTCGGCGGACTGGTCACATCCATGCCCGGCATCCCGCCCATGCCGCCCAGCGCCGAACCGAGGTTCGACTCGGCGTCGATCAGGAACGTCGCCGACGCCACGACCGTCTCGCCCGCGCGCAGCCCCGAGCGGACCTCCACGCGGTCGTCGGTCGCGATCCCGTGCACGATGTCGCGCGGCTCGAGCATACCGTCGGCGCGCCGGACGAAGACGAGATCGCGACGCCCGGTCGAGAGCACCGCCGAACGGGGGACGTTGAGCACCGCGACGTCGCCGACCGAGGCGATCCGCACCGTCGCATACATCCCCGGCTTCAGTTCACCATTGGCGTTGTCGAGCGCGACCCTCAGACGGACCGTGCGCGTCTCGGCGCTCACCGTGGGCTGGAGGAACACCACGCGACCCCGCCGTGTCGTCCCCGGGCGGGCTTCGAGTTCGATCTCCACCGTCTGCCCGATCCGCACCAGCGGGAGGTCCCGCTCGAACACCTCCCCCTCGACCCACACCACCGAGAGATCGGCGATGCGGTAGAGCGGATCGCCGGCCATGATCCGCTGTCCCTCGGTCACGAGCTTCTCGGCGATCACGCCGGAGTACGGTGTGCGGATCACCAGCGTGCGCGGCACCTCACCGGTCCGCTCCACGCGTTCCACCTCGGCCTGCGGCACATCCCAGTTGAGCAGTCGCTGGCGCGCGGACAGCAACATCTCCTGTGCGCTGCGTCGTTGGACCTCGTCGGCGGCCGACAGGTCGCGCACGAGCTTCGCAGCCACCACGAGTTCCTGTTCCGCGCTCGTGAGCATCGGCGAGTAGGTCGAGAGCAATGACTCGCCCGCGCGCACCTCCATGCCGGTGAAGTCCACGTGCAGGCGGTCCACCCACCCGTCGAACTTCATGCTCACCGTGCGCACGCGCGTCTCGTCGAACGTCACCTGCGCCACCGTGCGCACCTCCTGCCGGAGCACGGTGCGCTCCACCGTCGCGTAGGTCACGCCGATGCGCCGCGCCTGCTCGGCGTCGAGCATCACCGGTTCCCCCGCGCCGGCGCCGGCCGCGGCTCCGTGCACATGCCCGCCCGGCTCCGCGCTCGGGCCACCGTCGCGTGAGGCATACCAGGCGACGAAGACCGCCGCCGAGAGCACCGCGAGGGCGATCACCCCGCGCCACCAGCGCCCGGCCGTTCCCATCGCGCGCCCGCCGAATACCGCATCGTCGGCATGCTTGGACGGCGTCGTATCACGTTCGGTGTCCATCAGCGTGCGCCTCCCGGTGCGAGTCGGGTCCCGTCGGTCGCGAGGAGCCGGCGCCCGAGCAGCATCTCGAGCTCCACCCACGCGATCGCCTCCGCCACCTCGAGCGCGATCAGCTCCTGGCGGTATCCGTTCACGGTCATGCGATTCTCCACCACCGTCATGAAGTCCACGGTCCCCGCGCGGTACGAGGTGACCGACGAGGCCGCGGCGGCATCGGCCTGCGGGAGGACGGCCGTGCGATAGAGCACCGCGAGTCGGCGGCTGCTCGCGATGGACGTATGCAGCTCGCCCACCCGCCCTCGTGTGTCCGCGCGCATGGCGAGGAGGTCGGACTCGGCCATCTCGCGCATGGCGATCGACTCCTCGCGCACGGCCGACTGCCGCGACCGCGCCCAGATCGGGATCGACGCGCCGACCATGAGGCTCCCCATCCGATCGGTCCCCATGGGACCGCCACGACTCCCGAACTGGAGACCCACCTGCGCATCGGGCCATCGCTCGCGCGCCGCGAGCTTCACGCCGGCCGACGCGGCGTCGACGTCGGCGACACCGGCGGCGAGCATCGGTCGCGTGGCGATCGCCATGCCGACGAGCGAGTCCAGCGCGGGCAGCGAGTCGGGCAGCTTCGGCAGCACCGGGGGGCCGGCCATCGAATCCATCGGGAGATCGGCGGCCGCGGCGAGCCTGGCGAGCGCCGCGTCGCCCATGGCGCGCATGCGCACCACCTCCTCATCCATCCGCGCGATCTCCACCTGCGAGCGGAGCACGTCCACCTGACGCCCTTCGCCCACGCGGTACATCGACGACGCCACCGCCGACGCGTCCTCGAGGAGTCGCCGCGTCTCGATCGCGATCTCGGCCTGCCGTTCCGCCCCCCATCGCTCCACGAACGCCATCGCGGCAACGGCGCGGGCCGAGAGTCGGACCTCCATGACCCGCTGCTCCGCCGCCGCGGTGCGCGACCGGGCGGCGGCACCGGACGCGGCGAGCTTCCCCGGCAAGGGCAACATCTGCATCAGTTGCCATTGGCGCATGCCCAGCGCCGCGTCGGCGCTCAGGTCGGGCAGCATGTAGTTCATGAAGCCGAACTGCAGCGTCGGATCGGGCGGGCGTTCCGCACCCGGGACGCGCGCCCCTGCCGCGCGCGCGAGAGCCGCGGCCGCGCGGATGCGCGGGCTGCCGCGATCGACGGCCGAGTAGACGTCGGCGAGCGAGAGCGGCGCGCGCACCATCGCGCGAGGCGCGGATGGCTCCTGCGCACACGATCCGCGCGGCAGCAGGATCGCTGCACCGATGACCGCGAACAGGACGAATGAACAGGACCGGGGTCCCGTCAGGGCGACATGCATGTGTGGATCCTCTGTGCCGGAACGCGACCCGCCACGGTGGGGGTCACCGGCGCGCACTCGGCGCGCGGCCGCCTCGACTCGTGAGGCGGCCAGGGACGCTCAGGCTCGAGGAGGCGGCGCGACGGGCGCGCGGAGGACGTCGCTCGGACGGGAGTCGTTGTCGACGTCGGGACGGACTTGCGGTGCCCCGACCCCGGCGTCGGCGAGCACCGTCGCGGAGAGCGACACGGTCGCGCAGGAGCCGAGCATCTTGCAGTCGTGATGCCCGGGCGCCGGTGCGGTCGGTCCAGGATCGCCGCAGTCGTGCGCGGTCCCGTGCACGGAACCGGTCGTCATGCTCGCTGGAGCCGCGACCGCCGAGCAGTCATAGCCCGAGGCGACCAGCATCGCGAAGGCGAGGCTGACCACGGACAACGACGCGAGGACGATCCGAAGGGCTCGGCGCATGGAGGGTTCCCTCAGACAATAGTGCGGGGGCTGGACGCGAGCTACCATCAGGCGAATGCGTCCTCGCTGTAGGCGAACACCTGACCGCCCTTCACTGCCCGGCCAGGCCCCACCGCGCGCACCACTCACGAGAGTCGTGCGCGACGCAGCCGGAGCGAGTTCCCCACCACGCTGACCGAACTGAACGCCATGGCCGCACTCGCGATCACCGGGCTCAGCATGATGCCGAACGCCGGGTAGAGCACCCCCGCCGCGACCGGGATCCCGATCACGTTGTAGATGAACGCCCAGAAGAGGTTCTCCTTCATGGTGCGCATGGTGCGCCGCGAGAGCATGATCGCCTGCGCGGCCGTGCGGAGGTCGCCCCGCATGAGCACGATGTCACCCGCCTCCACGGCGATGTCGGTGCCGGTGCCGATCGCCATCCCGACGTCGGACTGCACGAGCGCCGGCGCGTCGTTGATACCGTCGCCGACCATCGCGACGACCTTCCCCTCGGCCTGCAGCCGCCTGATCTCCGCGACCTTGCCCTCTGGGAGCACGCCCGCAACCACGCGATCGACGCCGGCCGCGCGGGCGATCGCGTCGGCGGTGCGCTGGTTGTCGCCCGTGAGCATCACGACCTCGAGGCCCATGCCGTGCAGCGTCGCGATCGCTTCGCGCGAGGTCGCCTTGATCGGATCGGCGACGGCGACGAGTCCGGCGAGCGCTCCGTCCAGCGCGACATACATCGGCGTGCGCCCCTCGCCGGCGAGACGCTCGGCGGCCGTCGCGAGCGGCGCGATGTCCACGGCGTGGTCGTTCATCAAGGCGGCATTGCCGACCGCGAGTGCCACGCCCTCGACGACACCCGTCGCCCCACGGCCCGTCACCGACGCGAACGCCTCGGGTTCGGAGAGCGCGAGCCCGCGCGCGCGCGCGAACGCCACGATCGCCGAGGCGAGGGGATGCTCGGAGACGCGCTCGAGCGAAGCCACGAGGCGCAGGAGCTCGTCGTCGCTGCGCCCCGCGCCGGCCGCGCGCACCAGATCGGTGACCGTCGGCTTCCCCTCGGTGACCGTGCCGGTCTTGTCGAGCACGATCGTGCGGACCTCGCCGGCGCGTTGCAGCGCCTCGCCGCCCTTGATCAGCACGCCGAGCTCGGCACCGCGCCCGGTGGCGACCATCACGGCCGTCGGCACGGCGAGTCCCATCGCGCAGGGGCAGGCGATGATCAGCACCGCAACGGCGGCCGCGAACCCGCGGACGGCGGGCGCCGAGTCGGCGAGGAAGTACCAGGCGACGAAGGTGAGCACCGAGAGCACCATGACCGTCGGCACGAAGATGGCCGAGATGCGGTCCGCGAGATGCTGGATCGGCGCGCGCGACCCCTGCGCGTCGCGCATGAGCTTCACGATCCGCGCGAGGACCGAGTCGGAGCCGAGCGTCGTCGCGGTGAGCCGGAACGCGCCGGTGCCGTTGATCGTGCCGCCGATCACGCGGTCCCCGGCACGCTTGCTCACGGGCATCGACTCGCCGGTGAGCATGCTCTCGTCGATCGCGCTCTCGCCCTGCTGCACCACGCCGTCCACCGGGACGCGCTCTCCCGGCCGCACGACCACCACGTCGCCCGAGAGCACGTGCTCGATCCCGACGTCGCGCTCCGCTCCGTCGCGCACCACGCGCGCCGTCCTCGGCTGCAGGTGCACCAACGCCCGCAGCGCGACCGCGGTGTTGCGCTTGGCGCGCGCCTCGAACGCGTTCCCCGTGAGGATGAACGCGATGATGAGGATCACGGCCTCGTAGTAGACGTCCGCCGGCACGCCACGCGACGTGAAGAACGACGGCACGACCGTCGCGATGATCGAATAGACGTAGGCAGCCCCGGTCCCCACGGAGATGAGCGAGTTCATGTCGGCCGCGCCATGCCGCAGCGCCGACCAGGCGCGCGTATAGAAGTGCCGGCCGGCCGAGAGCATCACGCCGGTGGTGACCACGAGCAGCAGCCAGGGAGCCCAGGCGAAGTGATGCATCCACGGCATCGCCAGCATCGCGACGAGTCCGATCGCGCCGCTCGCGATCGCCTTCGACCGGAGTTCCTTGAACTCCTCGGCCGTCGCCGCGTCGCGCGCCTCCTGCTCCTCGAACGCGCTGCGGTCATCGGCCGCGAGCTCGGCACCGTAGCCGGTGTCGCGGATAGCCGCCACGAGCGCCTCGGGGGAGACCGCGGAGGGATCGTACGTGACGGTCGCGTTCGCCATCATGAGGTTCACGCTCGCGTCCTGCACGCCGGCCTGCTTCTGCAACGTGCGTTGCACACGCGACTGACAGGCGGCGCAGGTCATCCCGCTCACGGGGATGCGCGTCGTGCGCAATTCCCGGGAGGTGATGGTGGTCTGCGGGTCGACGGTCACAGTGGTCATGGGGTCTTCACGAGCAGGGAGATGCACGTTCCGTGACCCTGAGTCTATATACCCCCCTCCCCTATATCAAGGGCGCCCACTCCCTGAGCTTCCACGAGGCTGGCGCGCTTAGGTTTCCGTCTCCGCTTCGCTCTTCGAGCACCCTCTGCGTCCCTCGCCCGCCCCCGTGTCCTCACCCCCCGCCAGCGACGCCAAGGCCCGCTATCTCGACTGGCGACGAGCCCGGCCGCGCACACCGCCGCTCACGCGCCGGGCGGTGAAGGTCCGCGGCCTCGACTTCGCCGTCTGGATGAGCCCGCCGGTCCCCGGCTCCACTTCCATGCTCGCGATCAACGGCGGGATGATCTACGGACACGACCTGCTCTGGCCGGCCTTCGCGCCGTTCGCCGTCGGTCGGCAGGTCATCCTGTACGACCAGCGCGGCCGCGGCGAGACGCAGGCACCGCCCGGCGTGCGCGCCGCCCGCGTGGAGCACGACGTGCTCGACGTCCCGGCGCTCCGCGAGGCGCTCGGATTCGCGCGGTGGGACCTGGCCGGCCATTCGTGGGGCGGCGGGATCGCATTGCTCGCGGCCGCCGCGGATCCGCTGGGCGTGCGGCGCGTGGTGACCTTCGACGCGGTCGGGCCGACCTCCGGCTGGCTCGACGCGCTGCACGAGCGCGCCCTCGAGCACCTTTGGCGGCGCGGAGCGACCGAGGAACAGGCGTTGCTCGCGCTCCTCGACCCCACCGCGCTGCACGAGCCCGACCCCGAGCGGCACGCCGACTACAGCCGCACGATGTACGCGGCCTGGTTCCACGATCAGGAGATGCGTTCGTTCTCGCCGCCGCGTGCCTTGAGCCCCACGGGAGCGACCGTCGCCTCGCGGCTCCGGCGCGAGGGCTACGACTGGCGCGACCGCTACCGCGCCGTGCAGGCACCGGTGCTGCTGCTCCACGGCACCGAGGATGCGATCCCGCTCGCCGAGGCGGAGCGTTCGGCGGCGCTCGTACCGCATGCGCGCGTCGTGGCGATCCCGGAGGCAGGGCACATGCCGTTCTTCGAGAATCCGGCGCCGACGTTCGACGCTGCGCTCGCGTTCCTCGACGCGCCGGACGCGTGAAGCGCCAGGGCATGCGCGGCACGGGGTGCGACTGGCGGCGAGCATGGCTCGCGGCGGGCCTGCTCCTCCTCGCCTGCGGCGAGAGCGGCCGCAGCGCGAAGTCCGTCGCGACCGACGACCCGGCCGCTGTCGATCCCGCCCGCGCCGTGCGGGACAGCGCCTTCGCCGACTCCGTGCTGCGCACCGCCGAGGACATCGGAGCGAGCATCACCGAGACGACGTCGGACAACGCGGCCCCCGCGCGCGATCCCGTCGGGATCCGCAGCGCCCTCCTCACGTACGCGGGCGGGAGCTACATCGACGAGCTCTTCGCCGCGCACGACTCGACCAACTTCCGCTGGCCGGACCGCAGTCGCGATCCCCCCCGCGTCTGGATCCAGCCGAGCCCACTCGAGGGCTACACGCCGACGCACCTCACCATCGTTCGCGACGCCTTCGACCCTTGGGTCTCCACGGGGATCCCCGTCGCGTTCGAGTTCACCGAGGACTCCACGCGCGCCGAGATCCTCGTCACCTGGGTCGCGCGCTACGAGAGCCGCACCACGGGTCGTACGCGCTGGGTGCGCGACCAGTACGGCTGGATCACGGGGGCCGGGATCGAACTCGCGCTGGCGCAGCCCGACGGGCGCCTGCTCGACGACGCGGCCCTGCGCGCCATCGCGCGGCACGAGATCGGTCACTTGCTCGGCCTCAGCCACAGCGCCGACGAGCAGAACATCATGGCCGCGCGCATCCGCGTGTCGGAATTGAGCGAGGCGGACCGTGCCACGGTCCGCCTCGTCTACAAGTTGCCGCCCGGGAGCATTCGCACGCCCTGAGTCCGGCACCGCGCGTCCGGCATGAGCGCGCACCGGATCATCGACTCAGCGCGGCCCCCACCGCAGCGTCACCGTCTTCCGCTCCCGTCTGCGCACCACGCTCAGCGTCGCCTCGGTGCCGTCCATGGAGCCGAGCATCTGCACCAACGTCACCGGCGATGCCACCGGAGTGCGCCCCAGCGCGGTGATCACGTCGCCGCTCTTGAGCCCCGCCTGCGCCGCCGAGCTGCCGTCGGCGACCTTGTTCACGATCACGCCCTGCCGCACGCCGAGCACCTCCCCCCAGTCGGCATCGAGCGCGCTGAACTCGGCACCGGCGAAGAACCCGACCGCGGTCCTGTCCTCTGCACCGGGATTGAAGATGAACAGGCGCACCTCCGCGCCCGGATCGGGCGCGCTCTCGCGGCGCGGCGCGGTCTCCCGCGTCTCGACCAGCACGCGGCGCGACTCCGTGCCCGGCTCCTGGACGACGATCCGCCCGGATCCCGGGAAGCGCATCGGCATGAGTGCACGCTCGAACTCGCCGCACGACTCGCCGAACCCCTCGGGACGCCGCGCGACGTTGACGGAGAACTCCCGCGGTGCCCCCTGCCGTTCGACGCGGACGACGATGTTCCGTCCGGGGACCAGTTGCTCGGAGAGATCGGGAACGCGCTCGCGCATGTCGAGCCCGGCGATGCTGATCACCTTGTCGTTCCTCTGCACCCCGGCGCGCTCGGCCGGCGAACCGGGCTCCACGCTCGTCACGACGGTGCCCATCGACTTCGGCCGCTCGTTCTCCATCACGTACTCGATGGTCAGGTTCACGCCGAGATAGCCGGCCGGACGCGGGACGCGCTCGTCCATGCACCGCGCCTGGACCGCGCTCATGAGTGCGAAGCCGTCCCGCGTGTGCAACGCGAGCTGTTCCTCGAGCCGCTGACGCGTCTTCGCGTCGGCCGCGCCCGCAGCGCGGATCTCACGCACGAGCTGCCCCTCGCGCTCGCGCCAGGCCGCGACGACGCGCTTCACCTCTTGCACGTCGGCGACCAGGAGGCGGTCGATCACCGAGTCGGCGCGCGCACTCGTGCGGTCGACGATCCGGACGGTCTGCGCCCCGAGCGCCGGTGAGACCGACGCCGCGGCTCCGCCCGCGACGGTCACGGCCCCGAGCGCGATGAGTCCACGGATGACGGTACGCATCAGTACCGCTCCAGCCGCCGGGTGGCCGGCATGGTCGCGCCGATCTGGCGCAGCGTCGCCTCGCGGGCGCCGAGCGTGGTGAGATAGTACTGATTGAGCATCGGGTCCTGCGGCGCGCGGTAGAGCGCGGACCGCGTCGCCGCCGCGATCTCGTCCAGCGCGTCGAGGCGCGTCTGGTAGAGATCCTGGTTCATCCCCACGAAGCGGGACGAGGTGTCCTGCGACGCGAGGAAGGCGGCGGCGTCCTGGTACTGCTGCTGCGCCGAGGTGAGCACCTGCATCGCGTCGTTCGCCGAACGGAAGGCGGGCGCCGCGGCCAGGGGCCGACCCTCGACCGGCACGTTGCCGAAGGACCCGGTGCCGACCGGCACGCCGGCCGTCACGCGGCCGACGAAGGCGCCGCCGACCACGAGCGCGAGACCCGCCGCCGCACGCATCATCCACACCTGCGTGCGCGGCCGGCGATCCGGGAGCGGCACCACCGGCGCGCCACCGGCGAACGTCGCCGCCGGATGCGCGCTCCCCCGCACCACGCCCTGCCCGCCCTGCCGCTCGAGCCGTTGCGCGTCGACGATGATCCCCTCGGCGCGCAGCTGCGGCGCGAGCGTGGACCAGGCGGTGAGCGGCTCCATCGGGATCGGCGCCATCGCGCTCATGCGCGCGAGGCGGCGGAAGGCGGCGACCTCGGCACGGCAGTCCCAGCAGCCGGCGATGTGCGTCGCCTCGTCCGCGGTGGGCGTGTCGTCCGCGATCGCGGCGAGTCGGTCAATCGAGAGATGTGACATCAGCGTCGTCCTTTGCCGGCGAGGAAACGTCCACGAGATGCGCGAGCAGCCGGCGGAGCTTCGCGCGTGCCTTGAAGAGTTGGGATTTGGAGCCCCCCGAGGTGATGCCGAGTTCGGCGGCGATCTCCTCGTGGGTGTAGCCCTCCACGTCGTGCAGCACGAAGACCGTGCGCGCGCCGGGAGAGAGTTTCCGGACCGCCTCGTCGATGCTCTGCGCGAGGAAGGTCCGGTCCAGGTCATCGTCCACCGCGACGGTGTCGTCCTCCATCACCGTCTCGATCCTCGCGAGCCGCCGCACCGTGCGCAGCGCATTGAGCGTGCGATTCACGGCGATGCGGTGCGCCCAGGTCGAGAACTGCGAGTCGCCCCGCCACGTGGGCAGCGCGCGGAAGATCTGGATCCAGACCTCCTGCGCGATGTCCGCGGCCTGGTCGGGATCGCCGACCAGGCGCCGGACCACGGCGTCGATGCGCGGCGCATGCGCGACCCAGAGGGCGCGCAGCGCAGCTTCGTCGCCATTGACGGCGCGGCGGATGGTGAGGGGGTCGGTGGCCATACCGTTGCGTGAGGTGTGTCACCCCGTGAGGGTCAAAGGGTTGCCCCTGCGGCCCGGTTCGTGCAAGCTGTGACGCCGGGGGTGACCTCAGGTCCGTACACGCGTCTGCCATCACTGGGGTATCACCCGCATCCCGCACCGTCTCCCATGCTACTGCCGCTCATCACGTTGACCGCCGTCCTCACCCTGGGCAAAGGCCTCCCGGCCAGTGCCCCGAGGGCCGTCGGCATGTCGGCGGACCGTCTCACGACGGTCGACCGGGTGGTGCGCCGCGGCATCACCGCCGGGGCCTACCCCGGCGCCTCGGTCGTGGTGGGGCGCAAGGGATTCTCGGTCTGGCAGAAGGGCTTCGGGCGCCTCTCCTGGCTCACGACCAGCGCTGCGGTCGTCCCGGAAGAGAGCATCTACGATCTGGCCAGCCTGACCAAGGTCATCGCGACGACCACCGCCGCCATGATCCTGTACGACGAGGGCAAGCTCGACCTCAAGGCACCGGTCCAGCAGTACCTCCCCGAGTTCACCGGGGAAGGCAAGGAACGGGTCACGATCGAGCACCTCCTCACGCACCGCTCGGGCCTCCCGCCCGGGCTCCAACTGTGGAAGACCGCGCGGACTCCCGCCGAGGCGCGTGCCCAGGTGCTCGCCGCGCGCCTGCAGCAGCCGGCCGGCCAGCTCTACAACTACTCCGATCTCGGCGCCGACGTCCTGGGCTTCGTGGTCGAGCGCATCAGCGGCCAGGACCTCGACGCCTTCACCGCCGAACGCATCTTCGCGCCGCTCGGCATGGACGACACTGGCTTCCAACCCGCGGGCGCGCTGCTCTCGCGCATCGCGCCCACCGAGGTCACGCCTCCCCGCGGCTATCCCGTGCGTGGCGAGGTCGCCGACGAAGCCGCCTTCGCACTCGGTGGAGTGGCCGGCCATGCCGGCCTGTTCGGCACGGCGACCGACCTGGCCGTCTTCGCGCAGATGATGCTCAATGGCGGCGAGTACAACGGCACGCGGCTCGTGCGCGAGGAGACGGTCCGCAAGTTCATCGCGCCGGTCGCCGATCATCGCGCGCTCGGCTGGGAGGTCGCGGCCGGTGAGCGCGGCGCCGGCGAGTATCTCAGTCACAGCGCCTATGGGCACGTGGGCTACACCGGCACCTCGCTCTGGATCGACCCCGAACGCGAGATGTTCGTCATCCTGCTCACCAACCGCACGCATGCGGCCCGCGCGCGCCGTCCCGGCATCATCATCGCCGACGTGCGCCACGACCTCGCCGATGCGGCCGCGCTCGCCGTCACCGACGAGCCGCTCCTGCGGCAGGTCGCGTGGCCGCGCACCTTCCGCGTCGATCAGGCGCGGGACTGGACTCGCGGGCGTACGCTCTCGAGGCGACCCACCACGAAGGCGAAGCTTCCTGCCGCGGCGACCGCGACGCGTCCCGCGAGCGCGACTGCGACGGCGACGCGGTCCACCGCCCCCGCGACCCGAACCACCGCCCCCGCGACCCGGACCACCGCCCCAGCGACCCGGTCCACCGCACCGGCGAAGCGTCCCACCGCACCCGCGAAGCGTCCCACCACGCCGGCGAAACAGAAGTGACCACTCCTGACATGCCCGCGACCGGCGAAGAGCCGGTCGATCCGTCATCCCCTGTGGTCGGCGCCGCGAGCGGCGCGATCTCGCAGGATCAGGTGAAGCTCGCCCTGCGCAAGGTGAAGGACCCCGAGCTCAACCTGAACATCCTCGACCTGGGCCTCATCTACGAGATCCGCGTCGAGGGCAATGACGTGAACATCGACATGAGCCTCACGTCGCCCGGCTGTCCGTCCGGTCCCGAGATCATGAAGGACGCCGAGGATCAGCTCAAGGCGCTGCCGGGCGTCGGCACGGTGCAGATGAACCTGGTCTGGTCACCGCCCTGGACGCCCGACAAGATCGAGCCGCGCGTGCGGGCGTACCTGGGTTTCTGAGTCCTGGCCGCACGAACCGCGCGGCACGTGCGACCGGCGCTTCAGTCGCGGTAGGGCGACGCCTTCTGCCAGGGCGCCAGCGCCTTCACGAACCCCTCCCCAAGCACCCCGATCTGCCACTTCCGGAACTCGGGGATCCGCTCGAGCACCTCGGTCTCGGCCGGGAGCAGCCGTGCGACCAGCTCCATGCGATCGCGCGAGCAGAGCACGCCCGGATCGAGTTCGAGTCGTGACGCCGCCTCGTCGCGCACCGCCTTGAGCGCGCCGACCTTGTGATCGAAGTCGGGGTCGCGATCCCAGCGTGCCGACTTGGGGAACCGCGGGAGATCCGCCTCGGGCACCGCCTGGCCGCGCTCGATGGCCGCGAGGATCTCGTCGGCGCTGCGCTCGAGGATCCCGCGCGGCATCCCCTTGATGCGGCCCAACGCGTCCTTGGTCGTGGGTGCGGTGCGCACGGCCTCGAAGAGCACCTCGTTCGAGACCACGCGGAAGGTCGCGCGGTCGAGCTTGAGTGCCGCCGCGTCACGCCAGACGACGAGCTCCTTGAAGATCGCGAGCTCGCGGCGCGTGAGGTCGCGCGCGCCCTTCACCTTGAGGAAGGCCTGCCCCGGCTCCTCCTGCGCCCACCCGATGTTCTCGAGCCGGAGGAACTCCTCCTTGGCCCACTCGAGGCGCCCCTTCTGCCGCAGCTCCTCGTGCAGGATGTCGCGCAGGCCGAGCAGGTGCATGGTGTCCTGCGCGGCGTAGTCGAGCATGTCGGCCGTGAGGGGCCGCATCGACCAGTCGGCGCGCTGGTGCTTCTTGTCGAGCTTGAGGTCGAACGACCGCTCGAGCAGCGCCGCGAGCCCGAACGCCTTGAGGCCGATCAACTGCGCGGCGATGCGCGTGTCGAACACGTTGCGGATCTGCCAGCCGTAGTCCTGCCGCAGCAATCGCAGGTCGTAGTCGGCGTCGTGGAAGACGATCTCGACCTTGGGATCCTGCACGATCTCGCCGAGCAGGCCTGGCGCGCCGATCGGCAACGGATCGATGATCGCATGCTGGTCGCGCGTGCTCAGCTGCAGCAGGTAGATGCGGTCGATGAAGCGATGGAAGCTTGCTCCCTCGGTGTCGAGTGCCAGGATCGCCGACTTGCGGATGGACGCCAGCCACTGCTCGACAGCGGCATCCGTGTCGAGGTACTGGGCGGTCGGCGTCGTGGTTCGAGGCAAGTCTGGTCCGGGATCGGGAGCGGTCGAGTGGAGGCAATCTAGCCCCGGGACGGGCCTCGCGTCTGTGGGTGTAGATTGGAGTCACTCCCATCTCCCACCCCGTGTCGAACTCCGCCGCCCCCAAGTCCGTCACGCAGTCCGAACTCATCAGGGCCGCGCTCGTCGTGGTGGCCACCCTGGTCGGCCTCCAGCTCATCTGGCAGGCGCGATTCCTCGTGCTCACGACCTTCTTGGGGGTCCTGCTGGGGCTCGCCGCGAGCCAGGCCGTGGACCGGATCCAGACCAAGGTGCGGATCAAGCGCGGCTTCGCTGCCCCGATCGTGGTCTTCGGGACCGTCATCCTGCTGTCGCTCGTGGGCGCCTGGGCGGGTCCGACGCTGGCGTCGCAGTCGCAGGAGCTCCGCTCCAAGCTGCCCGAAGCGATCACCAAGCTCGAGGTCTGGCTCGCGATCAACCAGCCGAAGATCCTCGACGCGATCGCACCGCCGGACTCGACCGCGCGGCAACGGCGGCCCACCGCGGCCGTGAACGAGCCGACGCCCGAGGACGGGACGATCGCGCTCCGGGCGCCCGCCCCGGCGCCCGGGCGGCTGTTGGGCGCCCTCGGGCGGCAGTCGCCGAAGCTCACCAGCCTCGCCTTCGGCGTGCTGCAGTCGACACTGGCCGTCGCCGCCGCCGCCGTGCTCGTGATCTTCCTCGCGGTCTACATAGCCACCGATCCCGACGTCTATCGGCGCGGGCTCCTGGCCCTCGTACCGGACTACCGGCGCGCTCGCTTCTCCGAGTTGCTCGCCCTGCTGAGCAAGACCCTCAAGACCTGGTTCGCCACGCAACTGATCGCGATGCTCGTGATCGCCATCGTCACCACCTCGATCCTCGCCCTCATCGGCGTGCGCGGCGCGCTGCCGCTCGGCGTGCTCGCGGGGATCCTCGAGTTCATCCCGAACGTCGGCCCCACGCTCAGCGCGATCCCGGCGATCCTCATGGGCTTCGCCGACTCCCCGCGCATGGCGCTCATCGTGGTCGGCGTCTACTGGGTGATCCAATTCCTCGAGAACAACCTGCTGATCCCGTTCCTCATGAAGGAGCAGCTCGACCTCCCGCCCGCGCTCACGCTGGTGACACAGGTGATCATGGCCTACGTCTTCGGTTTCCTCGGTCTCTTCGTCGCGATCCCGCTCCTGGCGATCGTCGTGGTCACCGTGCGCGTGCTCTGGGTCGAGGAGGACCTTCCCGCGGTGCCGACGATGGAATTCCTCACCGTTCCTTCGCTGTCGGTCGGCGCCGCCGCGGCGCCCGGTGGCGAGGTGAAGTCATGATCGTCCACACGGCACTCGGCGCCGTGGGGCTCGATGAGTCCGGGCGCGGCGTGCCTGTCCTCTGGCTCCACGGATTCCCGCACGACCGCAGCGTCTGGGCGCCCCAGCTCGCGAGCCCCGCGCCGGGCTTCCGTTACCTCGCCCCCGACCTGCCGGGTTTCGGCGAGAGCGTGCAACTCCCCGATCCCTCGCTCGACGCCTGGGCCGACTGGATCGCGACCCTCCTCGACACGCTCGCGATCGACCGCGCGGTGATCGCCGGGCTCTCCATGGGAGGGTATCTGGCTCTCGCCTTCTGGCGGCGTCACCCGGGACGCGTGCTCGCGCTCGTCCTCGCCGACACGCGTGCCGGGGCCGATTCCGAGGAGACGCGAAGCAAGCGGCGCGAGCGGCAGGGGCTCGTGCGCGCCGAGGGCCCCGGGGTGATCGCCGATCTCATGATCCCGGGGATGGTCGGCCAGACCACGCGTGCCGAGCGGCCCGCCGTCGTGGCCACCATCCACGCCGTGATGCAGCGCGCGAGCGTCGCCGGTATCGTGGACGGCCTGCAGGCCCTCATGGATCGCGATGACTCGACCGCGACGCTCGCGACCGTCACCGTGCCCACGCTGGTGCTCTGCGGCGAGGAGGACGTCCTCACTCCGGTGGCCGATTCGCAGCTGATCGCCGCGGGGATCGCCGGGAGCCGTCTCGCCCTGATGCCGGGTGTCGGCCATGTGAGCAACATCGAGGCGCCGGAGGTGTTCAATGCCTTGCTCTCCGACTTCCTTGCGGCGACCATTCGCACTGACAAAACCTGACCGGACATCCCCCTGAGCAAAGACCCCTCCTCCGCAGCGCCGAGCGCCGCCGAACAGTCCACGGAAGCCCGCATCGGCGCGGTGCTCTTCCGCAATCGTGGCTGGCTCCCGATCCCGTTCCTGCTGGTTCCCCTGCTCGCCCCGGGCACGATCTCCGCGCGGACGATCGCCGTCGGCCTCCTGCTGATGGTCCTCGGCGAATGGTGGCGGATGTGGGGGGTCGCGACCGCCGGCACGGTGACGCGGCGCCGCTCACGCGAAGTGCAGAAGCTCGTGAGCCATGGCCCCTTCGCCTGGAGCCGCAACCCGCTCTACGTCGGGAACTTCCTCATCTGGATCGGCGTGATCGCGCTCTCGGGCGTGCTCTGGTTCATCCCGGTGGCGATCGTGCTCTTCGCGGTCGAGTACTTCTACATCGTCCGCTACGAGGAAGGGGTGCTCGAGACGATCTTCGGCAAGGAGTACCTCGAGTACAAGGCGCGCACCCCGCGCTGGATCCCGCGGCCACCGGCCGGCGGACACGCCGGCGACTTCTACTGGGCCGAGGCGTGGCGCAGCGAGATCAGCACCTTCCTCCAGTACGCGATCATCCTCGGGCTCTTCTACGCGAAGCACCGCTACTACCCGAACGGGATGATGTTCTAAGGTGCTACGTGATGAAGGCTGAAGGATGAAGGTTGAAAGAAAGGGCGCCCGACTCCTCGAGTCCGGCGCCCTCTTTCATCCTTCAGCCTTCAGCCTTCAGCCTGAGAACTACCGCGTCGGCTTCCCCGGCTTCGGATCCTTGAGGAACGCGTCGCGGTTGATCGCGATGTACTGCTTGAGGTTCGCCGGCACGTCCTCCTCGGGGAAGATCGCCGTCACCGGGCACTCGGGCTCGCAGGCGCCGCAATCGATGCACTCGTTCGGCTCGATGTACAGCATCTCGGGCCCTTCGTAGATGCAATCCACCGGGCAGACGTCCACGCAGGACTTGTCCTTCGTGTTGATGCAGGCTTCGGTGATCACGTACGGCATGGCATCCTCGGTGGGGTTGCGGACCATCAAGTGGCTGGCAAGCAAGATAACAGCACGAGGACGGTCGGACACCCCACCCCGTCACCGGCGCTGGACAGTCCCGTGACCTCGGCCTAATTCCCTCTGGTGAACCTCTCCATCAACGGCCGCGCGGTCGCCGCCGACGTCGCTGGCGCCACGACGCTCCTCGAGCTCCTCCGCGACACCCTCGCGCTCACCGGCACCAAGCGCGCCTGTGACATCGGCGAGTGCGGTGCGTGCACGGTGCTCGTCGACGGCCGGCCCATCTACGCCTGCCTCACCCTGGCGCACGCGTGCGAGGGTCAGGCCATCCGCACCATCGAAGGACTCGGAGCCCCCGGCGCACCGCATGCCTTGCAGGAGGCGTTCGTCGCCGAGGATGCGGCGCAGTGCGGCTTCTGCACGCCCGGCCAGCTCATGGCGGCCGCCGCACTGCTCGCCGCGAACGCCGATCCCTCCGACGCCGAGGTCATCGCCGCGCTGAGCGGCAACCTCTGTCGCTGCGGCACCTATCCCAAGATCGTGCGCGCGGTGCGCCGCGCGGCCGCGACGCTCCGGAGCTCCGCCGATGTCTGACGCGCCGAGGTCGGGCGGCGCCAAGGGCCGCTTCGTCACCACCACGGTCGAGGTCGAAGGGCGCACCGAACAGCGCGTGGTCGAGCTCCCCGCCTTCGAGCCCGAACCGTGGGGCGTCGACGCGCGACTCACGCACGTGGGCGCGCGCGCCACGCGCACCGACGGTGCGCTCAAGGCGACCGGACACCCCGGTTACACCACCGACGTCCGACGCGCGAACCAGGCCTACGCGGCGATCGTGCGCGCCATCGTGCCGCGCGGCCGCATCACGGCGCTCGACCTCAGCGCGGCCCGCGCCTTCCCCGGCGTGCTCGACGTGCTCGTCGCCGCCGACGTGCCGGCGCGTACGCGGCTCTTCGGCGCCGAGATCACCTACACCGGCCAGCCGATCGCCGCGGTCTGCGCCACCACGCAGGAGATCGCCGACGCCGCCGCGCGACTCGTGCACGCCGCGGTGGAATCCCTCCCGTTCGCCGTGACCGTGGAGCAGGCGCTGGAGGGCGGGGCCGTCCGCCCGAAGATCGAGAACAACCTCGTCGGCGGAAAGCCGATCGTGCTCGAACGCGGCGACGTGGCCGCGGCGCTCGCCGCGGCCGAGGTGACCATCACGCGCGAGGTCCGCACTCCATGCGTGCTGCACAGCGCCATGGAGCCGCATTGCGCGGTCGCCGAGTGGGACGGCGACCGCCTCACGGTGTGGGAGAGCACGCAGGGCATCTACCGTGTGCGTGACAACGTCGCCAAGGCCCTCGGCATCCCGCTCACCGACGTGCGCGTGATCTGCGAGGCCATGGGCGGCGGATTCGGCGCCAAGAACTACGCCGGCGCGCACACGTACATCGCCGCGATCTTCGCCCGGCGACTCGGTCGCGCCGTCGCCTGCGTCGTGGACCGCACCGGCGAGCAGATCGACACCGGCAACCGCCCCAGCTCCTGGCAGCGCATCACGCTCGGCGCCACGCGCGACGGTCGCCTCACCGCGATCGACCTCGAGGCGCGCATCCCGATCGGCATCGGCGGCTTCGAGGGGGGCCCGGGCGCGATCTACCACGAACTCTACGCCTGCCCCAACGTGCGCACGCGCGAGACCTCGGCCTTCGTGAACACGGCGGCCATGGCCGCCTTCCGCGCGCCGGGACACGCCGAGGGTTCGGTCGGACTCGAGATCGCCATGAATGCGCTCGCGCTCGAGCTGGGGATCGATCCGCTCGCGCTGCGCATGCGGAACATCGCGATGCGCGACCAGAAGAAGGACCGCCCCTACACCGGCAACCGTCTCGCCGAGTGCTACGAGGAGGGTGCCCGCCGGATCGGGTGGCACGGGCGCGAGGCGAGCAAGGCCGCAGCCGGCCCGCGCGGCGAGCATCTCAAGCGCGGCTACGGCGTCGCCGCACAGGTCTGGTCCACCGGCGGCGGACCGCCCTGCTACTGCAACATCCGCTTCAACAACGACGGCACCGCCGACGTCATGGCCGGCTCGCAGGACCTCGGCACCGGCACGCGCACCATCCTCGCGCAGGTCGCGGCCGAGGCCCTCGGCCACAGGCTCGACGGCGTGCGCGCCGTGATCGGCGACACCGCGAGTGCGCCCTTCGCCGGCAACTCGTGGGGCTCCATGACCGTGGCCTCGCTCGCACCGGCGGTGCGCATGGCGGCCGAGGATGCGCGCCGCTCGTTGCTCGAGGCCGCGGCAGGACTGCTCGGCGTCGCTCCCACCGATCTCGAGACCCGCGATGGCCGCGTCACCGTACGCGATACCGATCGCTCGATGACGTTCGGCGAGGTGACCGCGAAGCTCGGCAACGTGATGATCCAGGGCCAGGGTTCGCGCGGACCGAACCCGCAGGACGCCGGGATCGTGACCACCGGCGCCCAGTTCGCCGAGGTCGAGGTCGACACCGAGACCGGCGTGGTGCGCGTGTTGCGCGTCGTCGCGGTGCACGACGCGGGACGGATCGTGAATCCCACCCTCGCCGAGTCACAGCTCGAGGGCGGGATCATCCAGGGACTGGGGTTCGCGCTCTTCGAGGAGCGCCGGCTCGACGCGCGGTCCGGACTGCCGCTCAATGTGGGACTGCACGAGTACAAGGTGCCGACCCACGCCGACATGCCGGTGATCGACGGTCACTTCCTCGACGGCGCCGATCCCAAGGCGAACCATGTCGGCGTGCGCGGGATCGCCGAGCCGGCGATCATCCCCACCGCGCCCGCGATCGCAGGCGCGGTGGCCGACGCGCTCGGCGTGGAAGTGAATGAACTGCCGATGACACCGTGGCGCGTGCTCGCCGCGTTGCGCGGCGACTGACCTGCGCGGTCAGACCCGCCAGGGCGGGACGCCCGTCTTCCGCTTGAGCTGCGGGTTCTTGCGGTAGAGCGTCGCCGTCTTGCCGATCGTCTGGATCACCTCGGCCTTCACGCGTCCGGCGAGCTGACGCGCCGCGTCCTTGGCGCTGAGGTCGATCGACGGATTGAGCTGCACCTTCACCAGTTCGCGCGTGCGCAGCGCGTCGTCGAGCGCCTCCGTGAGCGCGTTGCTCAGCCCTTCGGCCCCCACATGCACCGTGGGCCGGAGGCGATTGCACTCCGAGCGCAGTTCGGCGCGTTCCTTCCCGGTCATCGTCATCGTTCGTCGCCCGTGCGGCGGAGATAGGGGATCGGATTCACCGGTTCGCCGTTCCAGTACCGGCGTCCCGAGCCCATGCGCATCACCTGGAAGTGCAGGTGCGGCGTGTCGGGCGGCGCATTCCCCGTGGTCCCCACCGATCCGATGAGCTGCCCGCGGTGCACACGCTGTCCCTCCGCGAGCCCGTACTTCCACTCGTCGAGGTGAGCGTAATAGTACACGAACCGCCGGTTCTCGTCGGTGAGATAGATCGTCTTGCCCCCGAGTTCGTTGCGTTCGATCCGAAGGACGTAGCCTTGGTCGGCCGCCACCACGCGCGTCCCCTTCTTGGCCAGGATGTCGAGCGCGAGATGCGCCCGCCCCCCGCTGCGGGGCGCGCTGTAGGTGTCGCGCAGGTCGCGGCTCCGCACGCCGAACACCGGCACCATGAGGTCGCGCGACCGCAGGTACTCGGCGTCGGTCATGGGGCGCGCGCGGGTCTCGAGGGGCGCGCCCGCGCAGGCGGCGAGCATCAGCAGGACGATCGGGGAGAGAGGGGAGCGCATCTGCTCCGTAAACGAACGCTCGGCCGGTCGCGTCACGGGCGCGGATGCCGCCGCATGCCGGCGTTCCCGCGCTGGGAGCGCGAACGAGGAACCGAGTGCGGTGCCCACGGATTGACTCTTCAGTACTCACCGCAGCCAAGGCTCCTCCCGTGGATCGCCCGTTCAGAGTTCGAGAGTCCGGCAATGTCGAGTCGCTGACCACCACGTTCCAGTCGGGCCAGACCTACGCCGGGATGGTGGCGACCGCGAAGTCGCAGGCCGATCTCTTCGCCCATTTCCGCGGCCGCGCCGCCGCCGCTCCGGAGTACCTCGCGCGGATCGAGCGCACCGGGCGCCGGTGGCACCTCCTCGCGGTGAGCGAGGACTGGTGCGGCGATTCGGTGAACATCCTCCCTTGGGTCGATGCCCTCGACGCCGGATCGCCCCTGGTCGAGCTGAGGATCATCGAACGTGACCAGCATCTCGACCTGATGGATCAGCACCTGACCAACGGGCGCTCGCGGTCGATCCCGATCGTGATCCTGCTCGACGACCGATTCGTCGAGCGGGCCTGGTGGGGGCCGCGTGCGCTCGAGATGCAGCAGTGGTTCGAGACGCCCGAGGCTCAGGCGCTGTCGAAGGACGCCCGCTACAAGGAGCTCAGGATCCGCTACTCCCGCGACCGCGGGCGGGCAATCCTCGATGAGATCACGGCGATGATCGAGTTCGCCGCGTCACAGGACGCCGCGCCGGGCACCGCTCAGGTGACGTCGGCGACCAAGAGCGAACCGGCCATCGTGACGGCTGCGCCATAGGCGAAGACACGGTCACGGGCTCGGCCCGTGACCTCGCGTGCGAGACCGAGCGCGACGAGTCGCTCCACCGCGTCGTTCGCCGCCGGTCGCGAGAGCCCGAGGTCGTCCGCGAGCGCGGGGATGGTGGTTACGAAGCGGCGGCGGAGGAGCGCGAGCGTGGAGCGCGCCGTGATCGCCGCGCGACCCAGGGACTGGAGACGCACCACTTCGGACTCGCTGGCGTCGATCACGAGGCGCGCGGCGAGCCTGGCCGTTCGCGCCCGCAGAGCGAGGGTGCCGAGGGCGAGAATGGTCCACGCCTCGCGCTCTCCGTCGCGGTGCGCGCTGATCGCCGCCGCGCGCTCGCCCGGGTCCGCCGAGGCGAATGGGAGGATGCGCACCCGGTCGGTCCGACCTCCGGCACAGAGCAGGAGCGCCGCGCTCGCCTCTCCGAGTGCGACATCGGGGCTCCATGCGGCCGAGTCGATCGCGCGCTCGAGCACCGAGCGGTTCGAACCCGGCTCACGCCAGATCGCGTCGAGTCTCTCGCGCAGTTCGTCATTGCCCGGTGGAGCGAGGGTGGCGAACCGCTGTGTGCTCAGGCGTGCTCCGCCACGAACGCGTTTCTCCTCTGCGAAGAGCACGTCGCGCCAGGCCATGAGCCCGGGAGCGAGCAGCGCATCGTGCATCGGCTCGGCTTCGGCCGCGGCCAGCGCGTTGAATGCCGAGCGCGTAGGTTCAATGAGCCCTGCGCACGCCACGAGCCGGAATGCGATCTCGACCGACCCGGGAGCCAAGGCGCACGTGGCGTCGAGCTTTCCGAGTTCGTCTGCGGCCTCCTCGAACTGTCTCGCTGCGTTCGACATATTAAGAAGTATTATATTGCTAAATATATTTAGTGATTTCAGGCTCCATTCTAGCTTGCACAGAGTAAGCCACATTCAACGCCTACTAAGAAGAAATAATGCGCCAATTACTGTTTAGTGCAACTCTGGTCACTTGCGTCGCGACATCTGCGGTCGCACAGGCCTCGGCTGCGTCGCCAGCGCCAGCCCCTGCGAGCACCACCTCGGCCGCGCCGGCGACTCCCGGCTACGCGGCCCACCGCGTCTACGACACGAAGAAGAAGCGCCTCGTCGACTTCGAGACCATGGCCGCCGACCTCGCCAAGGCCGACATCGTCTTCCTCGGCGAGCAACACGACGACCCGCGCACGCATCAGCTCCAGGCCGCCGTGCTCGAGGCCGTCGCACGACGGCACCCCGGGCCGATCGCCCTCGCGCTCGAGATGTTCGAGCGCGACGTGCAGCCGGCCGTCGACGCCTATCTCGGGGGCACCACCACCGAGACCGAGTTCCTCGCGGCGTCGCGCCCCTGGCCCAACTACGGCACCGACTATCGCCCCATGATCGAGTTCGCGAAGGCGAATCGCTGGCCCGTCGTGGCGGGCAACGTGCCGCGCCGCCTCGCGTCCGTCGTCGCGCGCCGCGGACTCGCCGCGCTCGACTCGCTCCCCGCCGCGGATCGTGCCTTCGTCGCGCAGACGCTCGCCTGCCCGCGCGATGCCTACTGGACCCGCTTCAAGGCGACCATGGGCGACATGAGCGGCCACGGGATGCAGCTCTCGCCCGATCAGGTCGACCAGATGGTCTGGCGCACCTACGAGGCGCAGTGCGTGAAGGACGAGACGATGGGGGAGGCGGTCGCCGCGGCGCACGCGCAGCATGGGGCGATGGTGATCCACCCCAACGGTTCGTTCCACTCCGACTACCGGCTCGGCACCGCCGAGCGCGCCGCGCGGCGCGCACCGGGCGCGCGCATGAGAGTGGTGAGCTTCGTGCCGGTCGCTGATCTCGATCGCGTCGACGGCAAGTCGCGTCGCAAGCTGGGGGACTACGTGGTCTTCACCCTCGAGACGCCCAAGCCACCGACCACACCGGCGCCGGCGCGCTAAGGGAGCCGGCCGGCGTCAGAGGTCCTCCCAGACGAACCCCGTCGTGAGCCGCACGAGTTTCTTCTTCTTCTCGTCGTAGCGCAGCAGGGTCGTGCCGCCGGCGGAGTGAGCGCGACCGATGGCCGCGAGGTCGTCGACCCCGTCACCATCGGCGTCGAGCGCATGGAGCAGGTCATGCACCTTGAATCGCATGTCCTCCACCGTGACGAGCTGCGCCCGGCCGAGGGTGTCGACGAGGACGATCCGCTCGCGCACCCATTCGGTGGCGCCGGCACGCAGGCTCACCGCGAGCGCCACCCGCGCGCTGCCGAAGCACCCCACGACCTGGGACGACGACGCGGTGACGCGCTTCGCGAGCCGCTCATAGGGCGGCAGGCCTCCGGCGCGCAACGCCTGTTCGATCGAGTCGCGCAACGCCCGCACACGCGCCACCATCGGGCCCGTGAGCGGCGTACGCACGCAGGGCGCCGCTCCGGCCGCGGTCATCGTGGGCGGCGGGACCACTCCCGCCTCACCGGCGCTCGCGGCGGCACCGGCACGAGATGCCGACGCGGCCACCACGGACTTCTGTTGTGCCGCACTGTCCATCGCCGCCGAACCGCTCAGCACCATCACGATGCGTCCGTTCCACGTATCCACCCCGGTCGTACGCACCTGCTCCGTGCCCCAGGGCCCGCGCAGCGTGAAGGTCGTCCCGATCGGCACCGGTGAGGCCGCCGCCACGGCATCGCGATACGCCTTCGCCACGGCGCTGTCCTTGCGCACCTCGACGTCCACGCGTCCGATGTCGAGCAACATCCGCTTGCCGCGACTCGCCGCGACGAACCAAGTTTCGCGCCGCGGCGCGAACACGAGATACGGTCGCACGCTGTCCGCGCTCGGGTGGATGCCCGCTTGGGCGGGGGGCGGTGCGGCGGGAGGAGCAGCACGCGGCGCTGCCGGTACCGCGGTCACGGGTGCGACGTTCTGCGCCGCAGCGAGGATGGGCAGGGCCATGCCGAGGGCCGTCACCAGGATCCGATCGATCAGCTCACGATTCATCACGCACGAAATATGACGAGCTTCACCTATCACCGCCCCTCCTCCGTGCGCGAGGCGCTCGCCGCCCTCGCCGATCCGGGTTCGCGCCCGATCGGCGGCGGGACCGATCTCCTGCCGCGCATCGACGACGGACTGGTGCAGCTCTCCCGCGTGGTGGACGTGCGCGACCTCCCCGGTGCGAGCGGCGTCGAACTCCGCGCCGACCGCTCGGCACGCATCGGCGCGGGCGCCCGCCTCGCCGACATCGCCGCCCACGACGGCCTGCGCGCCGCCTTCCCGGTGCTCACCGAGGCGGCCGACGCCGTCGGCAGCCCGGCGCTCCGCCACATGGGCACGCTCGGCGGCAACCTCGGCCAGCGCATGCGCTGCTGGTACTTCCGCCGCGGCGTCGCCTGCTTCAAGAACGGGGGCAGCAGCTGCGCCGCGTACGCCGGGGAGCATGAGTACCACGGCATCATCCCGGGTGGCACCTGCCACGCGGTGCATCCGTCCGATCCTGCCGTCGCACTGGAGGTGCTCGACGCACGCGTCGAGGTGACGCGAGCGGATGGGACCAGCCGGCTGCTGAGCGTCAGCGAGCTGTACGCGGGCGCCGCCTCCGACCCCACGGGCGAGATGACGATCGCCGCCGGCGAACTCATCACGGCCGTGGAGCTTCCCCCCGGCGCGGCCGGGGGCGCGCAGCACTGGGAGAAGGTGATGCAGCGCGGCGCCTGGGACTTCGCGCTGGTCTCCTGCGCCGCCGTGCGGCGTACCGACGGCGCCGTCCGCATGTCGCTCGGCGGCGTGGGGCTGGGGCCGTGGCGGATCGCCCTCTCGGTGGAGGAGGATGTCGCCTCGGGCGGACTCGACGAGGACAGCATCGACGCGCTCGCCGAGCGCGCGATGTACGACGCGGAGCCGCTCGCCCGCAACGGGTACAAGGTCGACATCGCCCGCGCCGTGCTCAGGCGCGCCATGCGGGCGCTCGGGGTCCAGGAGTAGCGACCGCACCGCGGTCGCATGCGGCGGCGGGTGATGCGGGTGCGGACGCATGTCGAAACCAACATGCCCGCTGCCCCCGTACGGGCGGCATCGCTCCGCTCACCATCCGACCCACCGCCGCGCATGATGATCCATCGTGAACTCCTCGGACTGATCGCCGCCACGACGCTTCTCCCG
The DNA here is from genome assembly GCA_021413975.1 of Gemmatimonadota bacterium. GTDB lineage: Bacteria > Gemmatimonadota > Gemmatimonadetes > Gemmatimonadales > Gemmatimonadaceae > Pseudogemmatithrix. Next base: position 26,119 of record JAIOPJ010000020.1, on the reverse strand, counting down.
ATCTGGGCACGCGCTCAGGACAGCGGCGCCCAGGGAAGTGGCGCCCCGGTGCGCCACGTGATCTCGATCGGGAACCACCCGCGCGTGGACGGGCTGCGCATCAACTTCCGCGATCGCGAGCTCGATCTGGTGCGTGGCGCGAACGTGACCGTCTGGTCGCCGGTCCCGGACTCCGGCGGCACGGTGAAGGGACTCGCACTCGGGCTTCCCATGACCGGCGCCGACCGGATCGACGGCATCGGCCTCGGTCTCCTCGGCGTGAGTGCCAATGAGGACCTGCGCGGCCTGATGATCGGCGGCATCGGCGCGGGGGCCGGCGGCGACATGCGCGGCATCACCTTCGGCGGCATCGGCGCCGGGGCCGGTGGCAACATGCGGGGCCTCACGGTCGGCGGGATCGGCGCGGGCGCCGGCGGCGACCTGCGCGGCATCACCATCGGTGGGATCGGCGCCGGGGCCGGCGGATCGGTGCGCGGCTTCGCGCTCGGCGGCATCGGCGTCGCGGCCGGTGGCGACGCTCGCGGCATCCTCGTCGGCGGGATCGGTGCGGGAGTCGGGGGCGACCTGCGTGGAGCCGCGATCGGCGGTGTGGGCGTGGGGGCCGGCGGCGACCTGCACGGCCTCGCGATCGGCGGTGTCGGTGTGGGGGCCGGCGGCGACCTGCGCGGCATCGCGATCGGCGGCGTGGGTGTGGGTGCGGGAGGCACGATCCACGGGGCGGCGTTCGGGATCGTGGGCGTGGGGGCGCCGCGCCTCGAGGGGATCGTGGTCGGTTCACTCGTGCGCGCCGAACGGGTGCGCGGCCTGGTGATCTCGCCGTTGATGTTCCGCTCGCTCCGGAGCGCCGAGGTGCGTGGCGTCACGGCCTCGGGAGTGAACATCGTGTACGGCAGTCAGCGCGGGCTCGCGATCGGGCTCGTGAACTACGCCGAGTCGCTGAATGGCGTGCAGGTGGGCGGGATCAACATCGTGCGGGACAATCCGCCGGGGCGCCGGGTGCTGCCGATCGTGAACTGGTAGCGGCGCAGGAGCTGGTGATGAGACGTGCGGGACGTGACCGGTGCGATCAGACCGGCCAGAGCCAACCGAAGATCCCGCCCGCGACGCCGGCATAGAGCAGCGAATCGACGAGGTTGAGCAGCTGGCTCCTCCAGGGTCGGGCGAACCAGATGGACTCGGAGATCGGGCCCGACGCATAGGCGATGAAGGTCGCTGTGCCGGTGATGCGAAAGACCTCCGCGTAGGAGGCGGCGGGCGGCAGCGCGTGCCACGCGAGATACGCGACGAAGAGTGAGATGACCGTGGCGGAGAGCACGCTCTGCAGCATCATCGGGCCCATGTTGGGCAGCCCCGGCCTCTGGACGGTGAGGTAGGCGATCGGTCCCCGCTGGAGCAGCGCCTGACCCTCGGGCGTCTGCATGCGCGCGCGGTCCCCCATGTAGGGCGCCACGTAGCGCCCGGGTGCGATCCCCCCGGCGCGCAGGGCATCCATGACGGCGCCCTCATTCGGCACGGCTGCGAACTCCGTCTTGTGATGGGGGAGCGCGGTCCAGACGAGCGCGGACATGATGAAGACGCCGACGCCGCTGACGACGATCGGGAGCCACAGGTCGTTCAGGAACTGCATGGAACCTCCGGGTCGGGGAGGAAGAGGGTGCAGAAGAGTCTGGCCGTCCGGCGCTCCGCGCAATAGCATAGTGCCTCATGCGGTTCACCGTCCCCAACTCGTCCGAGGCCCTGCTCCGCGAACTGCGCGTGTCGCAGGCGCTGGCGCGCGTGCGGCAGTTGCCGACGGTCTCGGTGGCGAACCCGCTGCTGGCCATCACGATCGCGGTGGTCTACTGGGACAAGGTGTTCCGGACGTTGCTGGTGCTCTTCGTGGCGACGATGATCGTGCTCTGGACGCCGGCCTTCCTGAGCTGGCGTCGGCTGCGCAACAAGGCGCGCCCCGCGCGGGTGAGCGCCGGCAACGAGCGGCGCGCGATGATCTTCTCCGGGTCGGCCGGCGTGCTCTGGGCGTTGGCCTGCTTCGTGCTCTATCCCGCGGGGGGACCCGACGAGCGCGCGACGCTGGTGATGCTCATGGCGGGCCTCTGCTCCGGCTCGGTGTCGTTCTTCTCGTCGTCGCCCAAGGCGTCGATGGCGTTCTTCCTCCCCTTCATGCTCGTGCTCCTCGGGCAGGCGCTCACGTTCATCGAGAGCTCACCGGTGCTGCCGGCGGCGATCGCGGTCTTCATCGCGAGCGCGCTCTGGTTCACCGAGACGAGCTGGAGCCAGTTCGTCGAGAGCGTGCGGGTGCTGGTCGACCGTGACCGGCTGCTGCAGGAAGCGAAGGCGAGCGGCCACCAGCTCGAGCTCATGCTCTCGCGCATGAGCGACCTGGCGATGGTCGACGAGCTCACGGGACTCAAGAACCGGCGCTCGTTCTTCGACGACATCGATCCGGTGATCGCGGGCAGCCGGCGGCGCGGCAATCCGGTGGCGATCGCGCTGCTCGACCTCGATCACTTCAAGGACGTGAACGACACGCACGGACATGGCGTGGGCGACGACACGTTGCGCGAGGTCGCGCGACGGATCGAGGACACGCTCCGTCAGGAGCAGATCGTGGGCCGGTTGGGCGGCGAGGAGTTCGTGGTGCTGCTCCCCGATACCACGCCACAGCAGGCGCTGGTGGCGATCGAGCGCGTCCGGAAGGCGGTGGGCGATACGGCGATCCCGGTGACCGGCGGCGGCGAAGTCTGGATGTCGGTCAGCGGTGGGATCGCGCCGCTGCTGGATGGCATGGTCGTGGCGGTGGCGATCCAGCACGCGGACAAGGCGATGTACCGGGCGAAGGCACTGGGGCGGAACCGGGTGGAGGTGTTCGGGGCGGTCGAGGAAGCCATCCGATGATGTAGGCTGAAGGCTGAAGGCTGGAAGATGAAGTGCATCGCAATACGAATACACGTAACTCCTTATATGTCAGTGACCTGCACGGTCACTGACATCGTTTGTTTACGCTCGATTCGAGACGGATTCTCGCGTCGGCCAGCGGAAGATCCGGTTTCGAGCCTTTTCTCGCCTCCATCTGCGTTCCTTTGATTCAGAAGTCATTTCCGACTAGATTGCTTGCCTATCGACTTTTTGCTCCTGAACCCGCTGCGATAATGTCCTCGTCCATCGAATCGCTGGTCAACAAGGAGTACGCATACGGCTTCGTCACCGACGTCGAGTCGGACACGATCCCGCGCGGCCTCACCGAAGAGACCATCCGCCTCATCTCCGCCAAGAAGAACGAGCCCGAATGGCTGCTCGACTGGCGGCTCAAGGCCTACCGTCGCTGGCTCACGATGACCGAGCCGCACTGGCCCAACGTGACCTACGCGCCGATCGACTACCAGGCGCAGACCTACTACTCCGCGCCCAGGAGCGTGAAGCCGCTCCAGTCCCTCGACGAGGTCGACCCGGAGCTGCTCAAGACCTACGCCAAGCTCGGCATCTCGCTCACCGAGCAGAAGCGCCTCACCGGCGTCGCCGTCGACGCGATCTTCGACTCGGTCTCGGTCGGCACCACCATGAAGACCGAACTCGCCGCCGTGGGCGTGGTCTTCTGCTCCTTCGGCGAGGCGGTGCACTCGCACCCCGAGCTCATCAAGAAGTACCTCGGCTCGGTCGTCCCCTACTCCGACAACTTCTTCGCTGCGCTCAACTCGGCGGTCTTCTCCGACGGGTCGTTCGTCTACATCCCCAAGGGCGTGAAGTGCCCGCTCGAGCTCTCGACCTACTTCCGCATCAACGCGGCCGACACCGGCCAGTTCGAGCGGACGCTGATCGTCGCCGATGAAGGGGCGTCGGTGAGCTACCTCGAGGGCTGCACCGCCCCCAAGCGCGCGACCAACCAGCTGCATGCGGCCGTGGTCGAGATCATCGCCCTCGACGACGCCAGCGTGAAGTACTCGACCGTGCAGAACTGGTACGCCGGCGACAAGGACGGCGTGGGCGGCATCTACAACTTCGTCACCAAGCGCGGCAAGGCGCAGACGAACGCCAAGATCTCGTGGACGCAGGTCGAGACCGGCTCGGCGATCACCTGGAAGTATCCCTCGGTGATCCTGCAGGGCGACAACTCGGTCGGCGAGTTCTACTCGGTGGCCGTGGTCAACAACAGGCAGCAGGCCGACACCGGCACCAAGATGATCCACATCGGCCGCAACACGCGCTCGACGATCATCTCCAAGGGCATCAGCGCCGGTCAGGGGCAGAACTCCTACCGCGGCCAGGTGAAGGTGCTCCCCAAGGCCGAGGGGGCGCGCAACTACACGCAGTGCGACTCGATGCTGATCGGCAACGCCTGCGGTGCGCACACCTTCCCGTACATCGAGGTCGCCAACAATACGGCGACGCTCGAGCACGAGGCGAGCACGTCGAAGATCGGCGAGGACCAGATCTTCTACTGCAAGTCGCGCGGGTTGAACGCCGAGCACGCGATCTCGCTGATCGTCGCCGGGTTCTGCAAGGAAGTGTTCAAGGAGCTGCCGATGGAGTTCGCGTTGGAAGCGCAACAACTGCTTGGCATCTCGTTGGAAGGCTCGGTGGGGTGAAGCGCGATGAAGGCTGAAGGATGGAGGATGAAAGTGAACTGCCTCCCTCCGACTGTCTGTCTCGCGTATCGCCACCGTAGCGCCGTGTCTTTCATCTTTCATCCTCAAGCCTTCATCGTCGTCCATATGCTCAAGATCTCGGATCTCCACGCGAACGCCTCCGGCAAGGAGATCCTCAAGGGGATCTCGCTCACCGTCAACGCCGGCGAAGTGCACGCCATCATGGGCCCCAACGGCTCCGGCAAGTCCACGCTCGCGCAGGTCATCGCCGGCCACCCCGGCTATGAGGTCACCGGCGGCACCATCGAGTACGACGGCAAGGACCTGCTCGACATGGAAGCCGAGGAGCGCGCGCAGGCGGGCGTCTTCCTGGCGTTCCAGTATCCGGTGGAGATCCCGGGCGTGACCAACGCCTACTTCCTGCGCGCCGCCTTCAACGAACTCCGCAAGGCGCGCGGCGAGGAGGAAGTGGATCCGATGGAGTTCCTCGACATCATGGAGGAGAAGCTCAAGCTCGTGGAGATGGACGCCACGATGATGCAGCGCTCCGTGAACGCCGGGTTCTCGGGCGGCGAGAAGAAGCGCAACGAGATCCTGCAGATGGCGGTGCTCGCGCCCAAGCTCGCGGTGCTCGACGAGACCGACTCCGGCCTCGACATCGACGCCCTGCGGATCGTCGCCGGCGGCGTGAACGCGCTCAAGCGCCCCGACAACGCCACGATCGTCGTGACGCACTACCAGCGCCTGCTCGACTACATCGTGCCCGATTCCGTGCACGTGCTCGCCGGCGGGCGGATCATCAAGTCCGGCGGCAAGGAGCTCGCGCTCGAGCTCGAGGCCAAGGGCTACGACTGGCTCCTCGAGCCCGCGGGCGTCTGACCGTGACCGTTCCGTACACGGACCAGTTCGCCGCGTTCTCGGCGAATGGCGGAGGCGAGGGGCCTGCCTGGCTCCCCGCGCTCCGTGCGCAGGCGTTCGAGCGCTTCTCCGCCCTCGGCTTCCCCACCACGCGCGACGAGGACTGGCACTTCACGTCGGTCACGCCGATCGCCGAGCGCACCTTCAAGGCCGTGAAGGCGGCGCCCACCGCGCTCACGCTCTCGGACATCGAGCCCTGGCTCGTGGACGAATCATGGCAGCGGCTGGTGTTCGTGAACGGGCGCCTCGAGCCCGCGCTCTCGAACTTCTCGGAGCTCCCGGCCGAGGTGCAGGTGAGCACGCTCTCCGAGGCGCTCCGCGAGGAACCGGAGTGGGTCAAGAAGCATCTCGGCACCCTCGCGGCCTTCGACCGCGCGGCCTTCACCGCGCTCAACACGGCGTTCATGCAGGACGGCGTGGTGGTGCGGATCCCGAAGGGCGAGGTGGTGGAGGTCCCGCTGCACATCCTGCACGTGACCGACACGCAGGCCGCGGGCGCGGCCGTCCATCCGCGCCTGCTCGTGGTCGCCGAGGCGCAGTCGCAGCTGGTGATGATCGAGAGCTACGTGGGGCTCGGGCAGGCGTCGTACCTGGTGAACGGCGTCGCCGAGATCTCGGTGGGCGACGGGGCGCGCGTGGATCACTACAAGATCCAGCGCGACAGCCTCGAGGCCTTCCATGTCGGCACCGTGCAAGTGACGCAGGGCCGCGACTCGATCTACCACTCGTTCTCGTACGCGGCCGGCGCCGCACTCTCGCGCACGAACGTCTACACCAAGCTCGTCGGCACGGGCGGGGAGGCGCGGCTCAACGGTCTCTACGTGCTCGACGGCACGCAGCACGCCGACCACCAGACCTTCGTGGAGCATCTCGCCGAGTCGTGCGCGAGCCGTGAGCTCTACATCGGGATCCTCGACGGCGCCTCGCACGGCGTCTTCAACGGCAAGGTCTACGTGGACCCGATCGCCCAGAAGACCGACGGCAAGCAGACCAACAAGGCGCTCCTGCTCTCGGACAAGGCGCGGATCGACACCAAGCCGCAGCTCGAGATCTTCGCCGACGACGTGAAGTGCACGCACGGCGCGACGATCGGCAAGCTCGACGACCAGGCGCTCTTCTACCTCAAGAGCCGCGGCATCGGCAGCGACAACGCGCGGGCGCTCCTCACCTACGCCTTCGCGGCGCAGGTGCTCGAGACGATCGAGGTCGATGCGTTGCGCCTGCTCCTGGAGCGCGCGATCTTCGCGCGCTTCACCAACCTCGCACTGGAGTAGCGGGCCCCGTGGCCGACGACGCCGCACTCGACGCGCTCTATCAGGAGATCATCCTGGACCACAACCGGCGCCCGCGGAACTTCCGCGAGCTGCCGAACGCGACCTGCTCGGCCGACGGCAAGAACCCCAACTGCGGCGACGCGCTCACCATCTGGCTGCAGTTCGACGGCGACACCGTCTCCGACATCTCGTTCCAGGGCGTGGGCTGCGCGATCTCCAAGGCCTCGGCGTCGCTCATGACACTGGCGATCAAGGGCCGCACGCGCACCGAGGCGGCGGCGATCTTCGAGCGGGTGCACAACCTCGTGACCGGCACCGCGATCGACGGCGACGCCGCGAAGGAGCTCGGCCAGCTGCGTGCCCTTGGCGGCGTCTCCAAGTTCCCCATGCGCGTGAAGTGCGCGTCGCTGGCCTGGCATGCGCTCAAGTCGGCGATGGACGGGTCCGAGCCGGTGGTGGCCGTGCACACCGGCGCACCCGCACCGGCGTGACCGCAGCGGGCGCGTCACCGGCCGGCGAGAGCTTCGCGCTCGTCGCGGGCCTCTCCGCTGCCGACGTCGCGGCGGGTTCGGTGATGCAGGCCAAGCACCCCAACGGCACCGCGCTCTGCGTGGGCCGTCACGAGCGCACGCTCTTCGTGGTGAAGGACAGCTGCCCGCACGCCGAGTTCCCGCTCTCGGAGGGGACGCTCTACCCGAATGGCGAACTGGAGTGCTGCTGGCATGGTGCGCGGTTCGACTGCCGCACCGGCGCGGTGCTGCGCGGGCCGGCGGAGGACCCACTCGTGCGCTACGAGGTGGAGGAGCGCGACGGCGGGATCTGGGTGCGGAGGGCGCGATGAGTTCGTCGGGCAACGCGCACGGCAGCGCCCACGGTGGCGCGCATTCCCTGGCACCCCGCAGCGACTTCCCGTTGCTGGCGGGCAAGCCCGGCCTCGTGTACCTCGACTCGGCGGCCACGTCGCAGAAGCCGCGCGTGGTGCTCGACGCGATCAGGGCGTACTACACCACGATCAACGCCAATCCGCACCGGGGCGCGTACTCGCTCTCCGCCGAGGCGACGCAGGCGTACCACGACGCTCGGGTGCGCGTGGCGAGGTTCGTCGGCGTGGCCGACGCCGATACGCTGATCCTCACGCGGGGCACGACCGAGTCGCTCAACCTCGTCTGCTCGGCGTGGGGGCGTGCGAATGTGCGGGCGGGGGACAACATCGTCGTGACGCGGATGGAGCATCACGCGAACTTCGTGCCCTGGCAGCAGCTGGCGATCGCGGTGGGGGCGGAGTTCCGGATCTGCGAACTCGATGCGAGCGGCGGGATCGACCTTGCCCTGCTCTCCCGGTCGGTGGATGCGCGCACGAAGGTCGTCGCGTTCGGGCAGGTGTCGAATGCGCTGGGGACGATCAACCCGGTGGGGGAGATCGTGCGGATCGCGCGCGCGGCCGGGAGCGCGCTCCTCGTGTGCGATGGCGCGCAGGCGGTGCCGCACCTGCGAGTGAACGTCGACGCGCTGGGCGTGGACGCGTATGTGTTCAGCGGCCACAAGATGGGCGGGCCGATGGGGAGCGGCGCGCTGGTGATGCGGCGCGCGATCCTGCAGTCGATGCCGCCGTACCACTTCGGCGGGGACATGATCGAGTGGGTGAATGACGATGACACCACCTGGAACGTGCTCCCGCACAAGTTCGAGGCGGGGACGCCGAACGTGGAAGCGGCGGTCGGGCTCGCGGCGGCGTGCGACTATCTAGATGCGCTGGGGATGGATGCGGTGCGGGCGCACGAGGTGGCGCTCACGGCGGAGGCGATGCGCGCGCTCGGTGCCGTTCCCGGTCTGACCCTTTACGGCACGGCCGACGCGGCCGGGCGCAGCGGTGTGGTGAGTTTCAGCGTGGCTGACGTGCATCCGCATGACATCGCGACGTCGCTCGACGTGGAGGGGGTGTGCGTGCGCGCGGGGCACCACTGCGCGCAGCCGCTCATGCGGGCGATCGGGGCGCAGTCGACGGTGCGGGCGTCGTTCTGGGTGTATAGCACGGCGGATGATGTGACGCGGCTGGTGGCGGCGGTGCGGGGGGCGCAGGGGCGGTTCGCGGGAGCCTGAGCCCGACGACGTAGTGCGAGCATCGGCGCCGGGTGCTACGTTCTCACGTCGATGGATCGCCGCTCATTCGTGACCGCCCTCGGCGGCACCCCGTTCGCCCTCGACACCGGCGCCGCCGCACTCGTGCGCGAGGCGAACCGCGCCGTCGCTGGCCGCTCGTCCCGTGAGGTCGCCGAGGACGAGTCGTATTGGCTGCGCGTGCGCCAAGCGTTCACGATCGACGCCAACCATGTGAACCTCAACTCGGGAAGCGTGAGTCCCGCGCCGCGCGTCGTCGCCGACGCCATGCGGCGCTACTGGACGCTCACCAACATGAGCCCGTCGTATTACGTGGACGAACTGCTGTATCCCGAGGTCGAGCTGGTGCGTCGCCGTCTCGCCGCGACGTTGGGGTGCAGCGTCGAGGAGCTCGCGATCACTCGCAACACCAGCGAGTCGCTGCAGATCGCGCAGATGGGACTCCCGCTCAGCCGCGGCGACGAGATCGTCAGCACCACGCAGGACTATCCGCGCATGATCACCGCTTGGCGGCAGCGCGAACGGCGCGACGGCGTGGTGCTCAAGCTCGTGAGCTTTCCCGTTCCGCCTCCGTCGATGGACACGCTGTACGAGCGCGTCCTCTCCGCCGTGACCGCGCGGACGAAGGTGATCCACATCTGCCACATGACGTACACCACCGGGCAGATCTTCCCGGTGAAGCGGATCTGCGACGAGGCGCGCCGGCGCGGGATCCTCACGATCGTGGACGGCGGACACACCTTCGCGCACTTCCCCTTCACCGCCGCCGACCTCGGATGCGACGTTTACGGGTCGAGTCTGCACAAGTGGCTCTGCGCACCGGTGGGGAACGGACTGCTCTATGTCCGCAAGGAGCACATCCGTCGCATCTGGCCGCTGCTCGCCGCCGATGCCACGCAGGACGACGACATCCGGAAGTTCGAGGCGATCGGCACGTATCCGATCGCGCTGCGCACGGCGCTCAGCGACGCGCTCGCGTTCCACGAGGAGATCGGCGCCGAGCGGAAGGCCGAGCGACTGCGCTACCTGCGCGAGCGGTGGATGCGTGGAGTGGAGTCGGTGGAGGGCGTGAAGCTGCTCACGAGCTTCGACCCGACACAGGCATGCGCACTCGGCGCCATGTCATCGGAGAACGTCGGGGCGCAGAAGCTCACCGACGAGCTGCAGCGGCGCTGGCGGATCCATGTGCGGCCGCGATTCGTGGCCGGCGAGTTCGAGTGCATCCGCGTCACGCCGAACGTGTTCACCAAGCTCGACGAGGTGGACCTGTTCGTGGAAGCGATCCGGACGCTGGCGGGCGGCTGAGGGTCGCGCGCGCCTCACCACGACACGCGCGCCCCCCCGGATATCGCCTCGGGCGGATACACCACCACCCGCGCCCCCTCGGCAAGCCCCTCGATCGCCGCAGTGTCAGAACCACGCGCCAGCAGCGTCACTCGGCTCGCATGCACCCGCCGCGATTCGTCGACCACGAAGACCGACCAGGCGTCACCGTCACGCACGAGTGCCCCTGACGGCACGATCAACACGCCCGGTCTCGTCCCGAGCACGATCCGAGTCCGCACCTCGAAGTCGTGCCCCAGCCGCGCGGTCGAGTCGTCGAGCGCCCCGATCACCGACACACGCTGTTCATCCACGCCGAGCGCCGAGCGCACCGTGTGCGCCACCGGCTCCACCCGAAGCACGCGTCCGCGCGCCGTGTCGGTGCCGACGAGCACACGCAGGGGCACGCCCACGCCGATGCGCGCGGCATCGGTGCTCAGCACGTCCACCACGACCTCGAGGGCGCCGAGCGCTCCGATCATCAGGAGCGGTGTGCCCGCAGGCACCACGCGCGGATGCTCCTCGTCCACGCGCAGCACCACGCCCACCCCCGGTGCGTTCACCCGCACGATCCCTCCGCCCCCGGGCAGTCGCGCGCGCGCGGCGTCGCGCCCGAACTCGGCGGCAGTCACACGCGCGCGCGCGGCCTCGCGCTCGCGCTGGCGTGACACCGCGATGGTGCGGATGCGGTCGAGCTCCTCATCGGCGACGCCGCCTGCGGTTCCGAGCCGTTCGGCGCGCCCGAGTGCGCGAGCGGCCTCCGACTCGGCGGCGAGCGCCGCCGCCTCCGCTGCGCGCGCGGCGGTCAGCGTCGCTTCGGCCACGCCGAGTTCGGCGGCGACCTGCCGCTGGCTGGCGGGATCGGCCAACGCGGCGGTGAGCGTGCCGAGCTCGCGCCCCGCCGTCACGCGGTCGCCCACGCGCAGCGCGGCCGGATTCCACTCGCCCGCGACAGGAGCGGTCACGTCGACATGCCACCGGACGCGGGTGCGGCCGTCCTCGACGAGCGACTCCTCGAACGTGCCGCGCACCACGAGCGCGGTCTCCACGGACGTCGCCATGCGCGAGGTCCGCCACCAGAGCGCCGCGACCACGAGGCCGGCGGTTCCGACGAAGATGAGCCAACGAAGGCGCGTTCGCATGGTCATTCCCTGGTCTTGAGGACGCTGATGAGATCGAGTCGATCGAGTGTCTTCTTGAGTGGCACCGCGGCGACGATGCCGGCGATGAGTGGCAGCAGGAACCCGGCGGCCAGGCTGCGCGGGCCGATCACGAGCGGCAGCCGGAAGAGTTCGGTGTTCCCGAACGCCGCGACCGTCGCGGCGGTGAAGCCGACGCCCACGAGAAGACCGAACGGCAGCCCCACCGCCGCGAGCACGGCGAGTTCGCCGAAGAGCATGCGCGCGACCTCGCCGCGCGTGAAGCCGAGCACGCGGAGGCTCGCGAGGTCCCGCGCGCGCTCCGAGAGCGTGACGCGCCCGGCATTGTAGACCGTGCCCGCCGAGAGCACCGACGCGAAGACCACGAGCGTGACGAGGACGATGAGGAAGTTCTGTCGCAAGGTGGCGTCGAAGGCGCTGCGCATCGCCTTCTTGACGTTGACCGCGCGCACGGCCGGGGCGTGGGCGAGTTCGTCGTAGAGCGCGTCGACCGAATCGGGGTGCACCGCCAGATCGGCACCGGTGACGAGGTCACCGACGCCGACCAGCGCGGGAAGCCTGCTCGCCGGCACATACGCGCCGAGTCCGGCGATGTCGGCGACGGTCGCGGCGACGCGGAGAGAGACGCGACGCGCGCGGCCGTCGAGGAACTCGATGTCCACCGTGTCGCCAACGCCGGCCGAGAGCGCGCGACCGAGGCTCGCACCGAGCGTCAGGCCATCATCGGCGATGGTCATGATGCGCGCCTCGAGGTCCACGATGCGGCGGAGTTGGGCATCGGGTTCGACACCCGTGAGCGCGGTCTGACGGCTCAGGTGTCCATGACGCACGCGCACGGCGACCTCGCGCACCGGCTCCACGCGCGTCACGCCCGGCATCGCCGCGATCGCGTCGAGCACCCCGATCCCCTGCGCCTCGGCGAGCACCAGATTCACGTCGGCGTGGGAGGAGCGCGAGAACATGATCTCGCGCATCCGGTCCACGGCATCGAATCCGAAGGTGCCGCCGACCACCACCGCGGCACCGAGGCCGATGCCGACCGCGCCGAGGACGGTGCGCACCGGCTGATGCGCGAGTCCTCGCACGATCATGCGCGCGACCGGGGAACGGATCCGCCCGGCGAGCAGCCGATCGGTGAGCCCATGCGCATAGGCCGCCGGTGCCTCGGGCCGCATCGCCTGCGCCGCGGGGAGCGTCAGCAACCGTCGCAGGGCGCCCAGCGCGCCGGCGAGCCCCGAGGCGACGGCGATGACCGCGGCCATGACGATCTCGATCGGGTAGATCCCCACCTGCAGCGACGGGAAGCGGAAGAAGGCCTCGTAGATGCCGGTGAGTCCGCGGGCGAGCCAGAGCCCGAGCCCGGCGCCAAGGACGGTGCCGGCGAGCACGGGCACGAGCGCGAACAGCGCGTAGTGGCGCACGAGCGCCGACGGCGGGAAGCCGAAGGCCTTGAGCGTCCCGACCTGATCACGCTGCTGCGTGACCACACGCCCGAGCACGAGGTGCACGAGGAAGGCGGCCACCCCGAGGAGGATCGCCGGCAGCACGAGCGCGAAGGTCTGGTTCTGCCGGATCTCCTCGGTGACGAAAAGGTGCGACGCGTGACGCGAGCGACCGTAGGCGCCGAGCGAACCGAAGCGGGCCAGCTCGGCGTCGAGCGCGTCGATCACCGCCAGGGTGTCGGCGTCGGGCGCGAGCGAGACGGCGAGGTCGTTCCACGCGCCGGTGTAGCCGAGCGCGTCGGCCGCCGCGTCCGCGTCGAGCCAGATGACGCCGTACCGTCGGGGGTCCGGGAGCATCTCTCCGGCGCGGAGTTCGTAGACGAACTCGGCGGTCACGCCGATCCCCACCACCCGCAACGTGCGCCACCGGTCGCCGATGACCGCGCCGAGGGTGTCGCCGACCACGATCGCGTTGGCGGTGGCGAACCCCTGGCTCACGATCGCGGCGTCGCGTTCACCGTCGAACGGACGGCGGCCGGCGCTCAGCACGACGTGATTGAGCGTCGCGCTCGCGGGTGTCCTCGTGCCCACGATCAGCGCGGACGCGGGCTCGCGGAGCCCGGGGAGTCGCAGCACCACCTCGCCGGTGGTACGGGTCTCGAGCCGTGCGATCCCGCGCACGGCCTTCAGGCGCTCGACTGCCGCATCGGGCGCGCGGCGCACGTGCGCGAAGAGGTCGGGGAAGCGCACCTGCACGTAGTAGTCGGCCTGCGCCGCCGAGAGCACGCGCGACACCGAACGCTCGGCGACGAACGCCGCCACGCCACACGCGACGACGATCGCGATCGCGACGAGCGAGCCGAGGTGCGACCGCAGGTCGCGTCGCAGCTTCCGATCGAGGAGTCGGCGGATCATGCGGTCACCTCGCGACGAAGGACTCGCATGGGGTCACCAGGAGAGCGCGTCGGGCGCGACCGGCGTGGAGTTGCGCTCGTCGCTCGCGATCGCACCGTTGCGCAGGCGCAGGACGCGGTCGGCCATGCCGGCGACCGAGGCGTTGTGCGTGATGATCACCGTGAGCGTGCCCAGCTCGCGGTTGGCACGCTGGAGGGCGGCGAGAACGAGCTTCCCGGTCTCGACGTCGAGCGCGCCCGTGGGTTCGTCGCAGAGCAGCACGTCGGGACGCTTGGCGACGGCGCGCGCGATCGCCACCCGTTGCTGTTCGCCGCCCGAGAGCTGGGCGGGGAAGTTGTCGAGCCGGTCGCCGAGTCCCACGAGACGGAGGGTCTCCGCCGGATCGGCCGGCTTCATGCCCGGCGTCGAGTCCGCGAGCGCCGTCACCAGCGAGACGTTCTCGAGCGCCGTGAGGCTCGGGATGAGGTTGTAGAACTGGAAGACGAAGCCGACATGCTCGCGACGGTAGCGCGTGAGCTCCGTCTCGCTCGCCTCCGTGAGCTGGTGGTCCTTGAACTGCACCGATCCGGCCGTCGGCGCGTCGAGCCCGCCGAGGATGTTGAGCAGCGTCGACTTGCCGCTGCCGGAGGGACCGAGGATGACCACGAACTCCCCCGGGAAGAGGTCGAGGTCCACGCCGCGCAGGGCAGGCACCTCCACCTGACCCATGCGGTAGACCTTGGCGAGGCCGCGCGCGTGGAAGAGCGGAGTCGGGCTCATGCGTCATAGCTAGGGTCGCGGCAACCCCGTGGCCATAGGGATTGCCACCTGCTCAGGTCGGGGAGCCCCGCACAGCGCCGACGGGCCCTGCGACGCCGTGGCTCGGGACCGGGGGCGAGTGCATCTTCCCACTGCACCCAAATCCCACTGCCATGCGCCTCCCGACTCCGGTCGTCCGCCTGCTCGCTTTCACGCTCGCCAGCGCCGCGCTCAGCTCGGGCGCCGCCGCCCAGCGCACCGAGAAGCCCCAGCTCCACGGCTCGCACTGGATCGCCGTCACCGGCAAGCCACTCGGCGCCACCGCCGGCGCGATGATCTTCCAGCAGGGCGGCAACGCCGTCGACGCCGCCGCCGCCATGCTCGCCGCCGTCTGCACCATGTGGGACACGCTCGCCTGCGGCGGCGAGACACAGGCGCTCATCTACGACCCGGTACTCAAGAAGGTCATCGGCATCAACGCGCTCGGCGTGGCGCCCTCGGGGGCGACGGCCGAGTTCTATCGCAGTCGCGGCATGGAGTTCCCGCCCGAGTTCGGCCCACTGGCGGCGGTCACGCCCGGGACTCCCGGCGGGCTCATGACCATGCTCGCCGAGTACGGGACGATGTCGCTCGAGCAGGTGCTCACGCCGGCGTTGCAGATGGCGGCGGAGGGCTACCCCATGGAAGCCCAGCTCGCCAACACCATCGAGAGCAACAAGGGTCGCATCAAGGGCTGGAAGTACTCGCCGGCCGTCTTCCTCACGCATCCGGGCGCGGCACGTGAGGCGCCGCAGGCGGGGGAGATCTTCAAGCAGGCCGATCTCGCCGCGACCTTCCGCAAGCTGATCGAGGCCGAACGTGCCGCGTTGCGCGCCAGGAAGTCGCGCAAGGAAGCGATCTACGCCGCGCAGGATCGCTTCTACAAGGGCGACATCGCCGAGGAGATCGTGCGCGCGGTGCAGGAGGAGGGCGGACTCTTCACGCGCTCGGACCTCGCGAACTGGCGCGTGCGGATCGAGGAGCCCGTCTCCACGACGTACCGCGGCGTGACCGTGTACAAGCTCCCGTTCTGGCAACAGGGGCCGGCGTTGCTGCAGGCGCTCAACATCCTCGAGAACGCGGACCTGAAGGGGATGGGCTACAACAGCGCACAGTACATCCACACCGTGTACCAGGCGATGAACCTCGCCTTCGCCGACCGCGACTTCTACTACGGCGATCCCTACTTCGCGCCCGAGGAGCCCGCGGCCGGCCTGCTGAGCAAGGCGTACGCCAAGCAGCGCTGGGGCATGATGAGCATGGACCGCAACGACGCGTCGGTGAGGCCGGGCGATCCGTATCCGTTCCAGAACGGCACGAATCCCTTCACCTCGCTCCTGGCGCAGTGGTCGACCACCGGACCTCGCCCCGACACCTCGTCGCGCGTGCGCACCCCGCAGCCCTCCGACGACGCGACCTTCCTCGACGCGTTCACGCGCGGCACCACGAGCATCCAGGCCGCCGACAAGAACGGCTGGCTGGTGTCGATCACGCCGAGCGGCGGCTGGGTGCCGGCGGTGATCGCGGGCCGCACCGGGATCGGGCTCTCGCAGCGCGCGCAGTCATTCGTCACGCGCGCCGAGGACGGGCCATTCAACGTGATCGAGCCGGGGAAGCGCCCGCGCGTCACGCTCACGCCGACGATCGCGCTCAAGGACGGCGAACCCTGGATGGCCTTCTCGGTGCAGGGCGGCGACACGCAGGACCAGGACCTGCTGCAGTTCTTCCTGGCGATGGTCGAGTTCGGGCAGACGGTGCAGCAGGCGGCCGAGCATCCGGGGTTCCACAGCTACCAGATGCGATCGAGCTTCGGTGCGCATGAGGCGCGGCCGGGGCGCATCCAGCTCAACGAGCGGGTGCCCGACTGGGTGCGGGCCGACCTCGCTCGGCGCGGCTACCAGGCCGAGTTCGCGCGGTGGACCTCGGGGCCGATCACGGCGATCTGGGTGGACCGCGCGCATGGGTCGCTCTGGGGTGCGGCGAGCAACTTCGGGGAGGATCACGGGATCGCGTGGTAGGGGACTCCCGGGCCGCTGCACACCGTGACAGCGGCCGTTGCCCCCGTGAGCCGCGGAGAGTCATTCTCGACCTGCCTTCGCCGCTTCACGCCCCCTGCCAGTCGAGATGACGCCAGATCGCCTGCCTCGCCCATCCGCGCGCGTCGTCATGATCGCCGTGCTCGTGATCGGCGCCCTGATCCTCGGCTCGGTGCTGCGCGACGGCTGGTACCCGCATGATGAAGGGGCGCTCGGGCAATCGGCCGAGCGCGTACTGGCCGGTGAGGTGCCGCACCGCGACTTCACGGAGATCTACACCGGGCTCTTGAGTTACATCAACGCGGCCGTGTTCGCCGTGCTTCCGGTGAGCAGCATCGCGATGCGGGTGCCGCTGTTCCTCTGCGCCCTGCTCTGGCTCGGCGCGATGTACCGCGTGCTCCTGCGGTTCACGCCTCCGGTCGGCGCCGGACTGGCCGCGCTGACGGCGTTCGTGTGGAGCGTCCCGAACTATCCTGCTCCGATCCCATCCTGGTACATCCTGTTCCTCGCGACGTTCGCGGCGCTCGCGTTGGTGCGCTGGCACGAGACGGCGCAGGCGCGGTGGCTCGTGATCGCCGGGGCGATGGGTGGCGTGGCCTTCCTCTTCAAACTCACCGGCATCTTCGTGCTCATGGGGGGCGGCCTGGCACTCGTCGCCGCGGAGATCGCGCCGGGCGAACCGGCGGCGGCGCCTGCCCCGACGGACCGACCGGCGCTGAGACGTGGCTCGTTCGCGTGGGTCATTCCCGCCCTCCTGCTGCTGGCCGTGCTCGCGCTCGGTCGCGTCGCCGGCGGCGCGGATCGCGAGCTGCTCCGCTTCGTGGTTCCCACGGCGGTGCTCGCGCTGGGACTGGCCGCACGGATCGCCCAGCGAACGACGGTTCCCGACCGTGAGCGCTGGCGCGCGCTCGCTGCGCGGCTCGCACCGTTCCTGATGGGCGCCGCCGTACCCGTCCTGACGTATCTCGCGATCCAGGCCGCGCTCGGTGCGCTGCCGACGCTGCTCGAAGGCGTCTTCGTCACGCCGTTCCGTCGCGTGACGTTCGCGTCGATGCGGCCGCCGTCGATCGCGTCGCTGCTCTTCTTCGTCCCGCTCGGCCTCCTGCTCTGGGTGCCCTCGACGCGCGGGGCAGCGCGGCGCGCTGTCCCGGTGCTCGCCGCACTCTGGTTCGGCGCGATCGTGCTCGTCTCGGGGACTTCCATCCGGGCCTATCAGTTCGGGTGGATGTCCGCCTGGGGGCTCCTGTTCTTCGTCGCGCTCGAGGGAGCCGTCATCGCGAGTCGCGCGCATGGGACGGAGGAATCGGAGCGCAACACCGGCGCCGCGATCACCCTCGCCTGCATGGCCGTGAGCGCGGCCCTCGTCGAGTTCCCGTTCGCCGCTCCCATCTACACGCTGTACGCGCTCCCGGTGTCGATCATCGCGGCGGTCGCGCTCGTGCGGGTGGCCGACCGGGTCTCGAGCGCGCTGCAGTTCGTCGCGCTCGGCTTCCTGCTCACGTTCGGCCTCGTGCGCGTCGTGCCTGGTTCGCCCGGCAGCCGCGGGCTCGGCTTCGCCCCGAGCATGAACATCGCCGCGCTCGACCTGCCGCGCAGCGGCCTGCGCGTGGAGCCGCTGGAGTCGGTCGTCTACGAGGGCGTGATCAGGCTCGTGCAGGAGAAGGCGGTTGGCGGACCGATCTGGGCGGGCCCCGACGCGCCGGAGATATATTTCCTAAGCGGACTGCCCAACCGGACGCGCACCTTCTTCGACTTCCTCGACGGTCCGGCGCAGAACAGCATCTCGCTCGTGGACCGGATCGCCGCGCTCGAGGCCAAGGTCGTCGTCGTCAAGAAGAACGCGCAGTTCTCTCCGGCACTCACCCTGGCCGTGGTCGACTCGTTGCGGCGCACCTACTCCTCGCAGCGCGACTTCCCGGGATACCTCGTCCTGTGGCGCTGATCGTCCCTTCCGCGCTGGCCCTCCGATGAACCCGCTCCGCAAGGTCGCCGATCGCCTGCTGGAGATGCCGATCGTCTACGGCACGCTCCAGGCACCGTTCGCGGGCAACAAGCTGAAGCCGTTCCTTCAGCGCGTGGACCTCTCGACGGTGCGGCGCGTGCTCGACGTGGGCTGCGGGCCGGGCACGAACGCGCGCGCCTTCGCGGGCTCCGACTACGTCGGGATCGACATCAACGCCGACTACATCGCCACGGCCTCGGCGCGCTTCAAGGGCCGTTTCGTCGTCGGCGACGTCGCCGACGAGACGGTGCTGCCGAACGAGAAGTTCGACTGCGTCTTCGCCAACTCGCTCATGCATCACCTGCCGGACGACGTCACCTCGTCGTTGCTCGCGCGCATGGCGCGCCTCGTCGCGCCCGGCGGCGGCGTGCACGTGCTCGACCTCGTCCTCCCTGACGGCCTCTCCCCCGCGCGCGCACTGGCGCGGCTCGACCGCGGCCGGCACGCTCGCCCGATCGCCGAGTGGCGGCGTCTCTTCACGCAGCACCTCGAGGAGCGGCATCTCGAGGTCTACCCCCTCGGGTTGCCAGGCATCCCGCTCTGGTGGATGGTCTACTTCCACGGAGTCCCCAAGTGAGTTCACGCCGCGTCACGATCGCGATCCCGATCCACAACGAGGAGGAGGTGATCCCCGCCCTCCTCCAGCGCGTGGGCGCAGTGCTCGACGCGACACCCGGCGGGCCGCACGAACTCCTGCTCGTGGACGACGGGAGCCGCGACCGGTCGCTCGCGTTGCTCGAGGAGGCCGCGCGCAAGGACCCGCGCATCGCGGTGGTGGTCCTCTCGCGGAACTTCGGGCACCAGGCCGCCCTCACCGCGGCCTTCGACCACGCGCGCGGCGACGTCATGCTGCTCATGGATGGCGACCTGCAGGATCCGCCGGAAGCGCTGCCGGCTCTGCTCGCGCGACTCGACGAGGGATACGACGTCGTGTACGTGCGCCGTACGCGTCGCAAGGAACCGATCTGGCTGCGCGCGAGCTACCATGTCGCCTACCGCATCATCGCTTCGCTCTCGAAGATCGCGCTCCCGGCCGACGCCGGGGACTTCGCCGTGCTGTCGCGCCGCGCGATCGAGGCGGTGCGGGACCTGCCGGAGCGCCAGCGCTACCTGCGCGGACTGCGCAGTTGGGTGGGCTTCAGGCAGACGGGCCTCGAGGTGGAACGGGCCGCGCGCGCTGCCGGCGTGAGCAAGTACTCGCTGCGTCGGTTGATCGGCCTCGCGCTCGACGGCGCGTTCGCCTTCTCCACCGCGCCGCTGCGATTCATCGGCGTGGCCGGAGGCATCACGCTCCTCGGGTCGATCGCCTTCTCGCTCTTCGCGATCTACGCCAAGCTCGTGCTCGGCCGTTCGCCACAAGGCTTCACGGCGCTGACGGTGCTCGGCACGCTGGTCGGCGGGATGATCCTCCTCTCGCTCTGGATCATCGGCGAGTACGTGGGGCGCATCTACGAGGAAGTGAAGCGGCGACCGGTCTACCTGGTCGATCGCATCGTCGGACGCGCGAACGACGGGACGGGCTGATGGACGAGGGCTACGGCGCGCGGTACGCCGAGCTCTACCGTGCGCACTGGTGGTGGCGCGCGCGCGAGGAGGCGCTCGACCGACTGCTCCGGCGCTTGCTCGGCGCGGGCCGCGGGAGCGGCGTGGCAGGCGACGGGCGCGACGGTGAACTGCTCGACTTCGGCTGCGGGGACGGACTCTTCTTCCCCGTGCTCGAGCGCTACGGCACGCCGCATGGCATCGAACCCGACGCGCGGCTGCTCGATCCCGCCGGCCCTTGGCGGAGTCGCATCAGCACCGATCCGCTCGTGCCCGACCCGAAGGAGGCCGGGCGCTACCGCCTGATCGTCGCGCTCGACGTGCTCGAGCACATCGACGATCCGCGCCCCGTGGTGAGCGAACTCGCGCGTCGGCTCGCTCCCGGCGGCTGGTTCGTCGCGACGGTACCCGCGTTCCAGTCGCTCTGGACCGCACATGACGACCTCAACCACCACGTCCGTCGGTACCGGTTGGCCGAACTCGAGGCGTTGCTGAGCGAGCCGGGGCTGGAGATCGTCGAGTCGCGCTATTTCTTCTCCTGGCTCGCGATCCTCAAATGGATCGTCGCGCGGGTCGAGCGCGTCGTACGACCGGAGCCGAAGCCGCCCGCGGTGCCGTTCGGCCCGTTCAACGCGGCCGCGCTCGCGGTGTCGCGGATCGAGCAACGACTACTCGGGGACTCGCATCCGCCGTTCGGGAGTTCGGCACTGGTCGTCGCGCGGCGGAGGACCTGAGCGCGTCCCGCTCAGCAGAGATGCACCGCCATCGCCTTGAACGTCGCCACCACCGCCAGGCCCGGCACGATCCCCAGCTCCGTCGCAGAGCGCGTCGTCAGCGCCGCGACGAGCGGAGTGCCGCGGACGTCAATCGTCACACGCGTGAGCGCGCCGAGCGTCGCGACCTCGAGCACTCGGCCGGCGAACCGATTGCGCGCCGAGTCGTGTGACTGGTCGCGCGCGATGGTGATCTCCTCGGCGCGGATCACCGCATGCCCCGCCCCGGATGCGAAGTCCCCCACGGCATAGAGCGTGAGGCCGTCGGTCTCGAACGCGAAGGCGCGATGCCCATGGGCGAACTCGCCCGGCGCACTGTCGATCCAGTCGGGTGCGGCCTCTCCCAGATCGCGCGCCACGCCGCCGAGCACGTTCTCGGCACCAAGGAACTCGGCCACGTAGGGCGAGGCCGGCCGGCGGAAGACCTCGGCGGGCGTCCCCGACTGCAGGACGCGACCGCCATCGAGGAGGATCGCCTGGTCGCCGAGCATGCCGGCCTCGGCGAAGTCGTGCGTGACCTGCAGGGTGGTGAGCCCCCACTCGCGGTGGAGCGCGCGCACCTCGCGACGGATGACCGCACGGCGGCGCGGGTCGAGCGCGCTGAACGGCTCGTCGAGCAGGAGCAGGCGCGGCCGCCGGGCGAGTGCGCGCGCGAGCGCGACCAGCTGACGCTCGCCGCCCGAGAGTCCGCGCACCTCGCGCGTGAAGAGCGGCGTGACTCCCATGCGCTCGGCGGCCTCCTCGAGCGTCTCGGGGTCGGCCGCGCCGTATGCGACGTTCTCGCGCACCGAGAGGTGCGGAAATAGGAAGGCGTGTTGATAGACGAGCCCCACCCCGCGCGATTCGGGCGCGAGGCCGCGTGCGTCGGTGCCGTCGAGCCGGAGCGTGCCGGCGCTCGGCGGGAGCAGGCCGGCGACGACCTCGAGCAGGGTCGTCTTCCCCGAGCCGGCGGGCCCGATCACGACGCCGAAGCTCCCCTTCTCGAGTGAGAAGCTCACATCGGCGAGCGTGAAACGCCCTTTCCGCGCATCGATGCTCTCGAGCCGGATCATCGCTCGCTCCTCGACTCGGCCCGCAATGCGCGCAGGATCGTGAGGGGCAGCAGGGCCAGCAGCGCGAGGGCCGCGGCGACCGGCAGCGCCTCGCTGAGGCCGTAGCTCGTGAAGCGATCGTAGCTCAGGACGCTCGCGACCTTGGGGTTGTAGGTGAGGATGACGATCGCGCCGAACTCACTGACGGCGCGCGCCCACATCACCACCGACGACGCGAGGAGCCCGCGGCTGGCGAGTGGCAACGTCACGCGGTAGAACGCGCGCCAGGGCGTGTCGCCGAGCGTGCGCGCGACGCCCTCGTAGCGCGGATCGACCTTGGCGAACGCCTCACGCGCACCGCTCACGAAGAGTGGCGCCGAGACGAAGAGCATCGCGGCGATGATGCCTATGGGCGTGCCGACGATGCGGAGCCCCACCCCGAGAGCGGCACCACCGAGGGCGCTCTCGCGTCCGAGCAGGAGCAGCAGCGCGATGCCGGCGACCGGATGCGGGATGAGCAGCGGCAGGTCGAGGATGGCGGCGAGCACGGCGCGCCCGGGGAACTCGCGCCGCGCGAGCAGGTAGGCGAGCGGCGTCGCGCCGAGCACGCCGACGAGCGTGGCGGTCGTGGCGCAGAGCGCGGTGAGCAGGAGCGAGTCGCGCAGCTCGGCGTCGGCGCCGAGGCGGCGGAGGCCCTCACCGCCGCTGGTGCCGACGAGCTCCACGAGGGGCGCGGCCAAGAAGAGCAGCAGCAGTGAGCCGGCGAGCGCGGCGAGGACGCTCAGCAGGCGCGGCACCAACCGCGAGTCAGACGTCATCGAGGCTTCCGGGCGCCGACCGACGTCGTGTCCGGCGGCGCCGGCATCCATGGGGCCCGCGTGCCGCGCGCGATGGGGGCATCCACCGCATCCAGTCCCTCGCGCTGCAGGATCACGCGCCCCGCGTCGGAGAGCAGGAAGGCCGCGAAACGCGCCGCCAGTTCCGCATGCGGCGCGCCAATCGGAACCGCGAAGGCGTACACGATCGGCGCACCGCGGAACGTGACCGAGTCACCGGCGCGCGCTCCCCGCACCGTGGTGACCGCGAGCGCGTACGCTGCGGCCGAGTCGGGCGTGCTCAGGTCGACCGCCTCCGACAACAGCACATACCGCAGACCGATCGCCCGCGCGATCGACTCGTACGACCAGATGTAGTCGAACTCCCCCGCCTGAAGGAGTCCGATCAGGTCGGCCTCCTTGGGCCGCACGTTGCGTGATGGACTCGCCGCTTCGAGCCGCGACGCGAGCCCCGGCTCCCCGTAGTGCCGCTCGGCGAGCTGCCAGACCAGCATGCTGCGGTACCCGTTGGGATCGAGCTGCGGGTCGGAGCGCCCGGTCTCCACGCCCGGCCGCAGCAGGATCCGCCACCAGGTGTCCGGAGCCATCTCGGCCGCGAAGCGCGACCGATCGGTGTACGCGAGCACCATCCGGTTGCGGGCGAACTCCACGTACCCGTCCACCTGCGCGGGCATGAGATAGCGCGGGAAGACCTCGGCGTCGGCGAGCGCGACGACATCGGGCACCTTGCCGAGCTCGGTGAGCTTGCGCGCGGTCTCGAGCGAGCCGGCGCTCTCCTGCTCGACCCGCACCCCCTCGCGCGCGGCGAAGGTGTCGAGCGCCGCGCGGATCGGTCGCGCCAGGCTGCCGGCGTTGAAGACCACCAGCACGCGCTCGCCGCCGGCCCGCTCGGCGCCGCCGCAGCCAAGCAGGAACGCGATCGCCGCGAGGGTGAAGCACTGGGCACGCATGGCCCGTAGTGTCGCGAGGCGAGGGCACCCACACCAGCCCCTGCCCCTATATTTCCTGCTTCCTTCCCCTCGACCACCGATGACCGAACTCGCGATCGACATCCGGGGCATCTCCAAGCGCTACGCTGAGCATGTGGCGGTCCGTGACCTGAGCCTCGCGGTCCCGCGCGGCGCGGTCTACGGACTGCTCGGGCCCAATGGCGCCGGCAAGACGACCACGATCCGGATGATCCTCAACATCATCGGGCCCGACACGGGTTCGATCCACCTCCTCGGCCGTCCGTGCACCGACGGCGCGATCCTCGACCGGCTCGGCTACCTGCCCGAGGAGCGCGGACTCTACAAGAAGATGACCGTGCGCGACGTGCTGCGGTTCCTCGCCGAGCTCAAGGGCGTGGATCGGCGCACCGCCGACAAGCGGATCGACGAATGGCTCGAGCGCCTCTCGCTCAAGTCCGCGGAGAAGGACTGGGGCAAGTCGAAGGTCGAGGAGCTCTCCCGCGGCATGCAGCAGAAGGCCCAGTTCATCGGGACACTGCTGCACGACCCCGATCTCGTGATCCTCGACGAGCCCTTCAGCGGGCTCGATCCGATCAACGCCCAGGCCCTCAAGGACACGGTGGTCGAGCTCAAGCGCCGCGGCAAGACCGTGATCTTCTCGACGCACCTCATGGACAACGCCGAACGGCTCTGCGACTCGGTCTGCATCATCGCGCGCGGCGAGAAGGTGCTCGACGGCACGGTCGCGTCGGTGAAGGCCGAGAACGCCGGGCGCACGGTGGCGCTCTCGCTCGACGGCAGCGCCTCGCCCGAGGTCATGGCGGTGCTGCACGACACGGCGCTCGTGGAGCGCGTGGACGACCAGAGCCGGTTCTTCGAAGTCGAGCTCGCCGTGGGGGCCGACTCGCAGACACTGCTGCGCCGAGTGCTCGAGACCGGCGCGCGGATCAACCGATTCGAGCGGGTGCAGCCGTCGCTGCACCAGATCTTCCTGCAACGTGTCGGCGCCAAGGGCGTCGAAGAGGGGATGAGCGGCCATGGGTAAGCTCTTCGCGGTCATCCGGCGCGAGTACATCGAGCGCGTCCGCAACAAGTGGTTCGTGATCGTGACCGTCTTCGGTCCGGTCTTCTTCGCGGTGGTGATGATCCTGCCGGCCTACCTCTCGGTGCGGAACATCCGCGACGCGAAGGTCGCCGACCTCCGGGTGGTGGACGCGACCGGCATGGGGCTCGGTGCCCGCGTGGCTCAGCGGATCGCCGAACCGCGGCGCGGCGCGGCCCTCCCGGCCGTCGCCGACACCTCGCTGGCCACGCCAGGGGCACCAGAGGCGCCGGCAGCACCGGTCAAGCTCGTGCGAGTCGACACGGTGAGCGCCGAGGGCCTCGCGGCCGCCGAGTCGACGCTCGTGCTCGACGTCATGGCCAAGAAGCTCTCGGGCTACCTGATCCTCGACTCCGCGACCGTCCGCAGCGGCCGGGCGCGCTACGCGGGCCGCAATGCGTCGTCGGTCGGGGAGAACGAGCAGCTGGAGAACTCGCTGCGCAGCGCCCTGCTCGGCCTCCGACTCGAGACCGCCGGAGTGACCGCCTCGGCGGCCGATTCGATCACGCGCCTGAAGGTGAATCTCGACGCGGAACGGATCACCGACACCGGCAAGGGCGGCTCCGGGATCGGTGGCGCGATCTTCGGGTTCGTGATCGCCTTCACGCTCTACGTCGCGATCATCCTCTACGGCCAGCAGATCCTGCGCGGCGTGCTCGAGGAGAAGACCACGCGCGTCGCCGAGGTGATCCTCGCCAGCGTGAAGCCCGACATCCTCCTCGCCGGCAAGGTGATAGGCGTGGGGGCGGTGGGACTGACGCAGTTCGGCATCTGGATCGCGAGCGGACTCTTCTTCTGGGGCGAACGCATGAAGCTGGTCGGCGCTATCGCGGGCCCCGCCGCAGCCTCGGCGGGCGCGATGCCGGCCGGGTTCGCCTTCCCCACCATCGAGCCGTTCACGATCGTCGCGCTGCTGCTCTTCTTCCTCCTGGGCTACACCTTCTACGCCGCGCTCTTCGCCGCGGTCGGTGCGATGGTCGGCACGCAGGAAGAGGCGAGCCAGGCGGTGCAGCCGGTGATGATGATGCTCGTCTTCTCGATCATCTTCGTGCAGCCGGTCATGACCAATCCCACGGGCCGCCTGGCCGAGGTGATGAGCCTGATCCCGTTCTCGGCGCCGATCATCATGCCCATGCGCATGACCGCGACGCCGGTGCCGGTGCTCACGGTGCTGGCGTCGTTGGCGGGGGTCGCGCTCGCGGCGCTGGCGGCGATCTGGTTCGCGGCCCGGATCTATCGCGTGGGCCTGCTCATGTACGGGAAGCGGCCGTCGCTGCGCGAGCTGTTGCGCTGGGTGCGGCAATCCTGAGAACGGGTGTGTAAACACTCCGGGGGTC
>JAIOPJ010000029.1 GCA_021413975.1 Gemmatimonadota bacterium | reverse complement strand
CGGTGATGATGATGCTCGTCTTCTCGATCATCTTCGTGCAGCCGGTCATGACCAATCCCACGGGCCGCCTGGCCGAGGTGATGAGCCTGATCCCGTTCTCGGCGCCGATCATCATGCCCCTTCGCATGACCGCGACGCCGGTGCCGGAGCTCACGGTGCTGGCGTCGCTGGCGGGGGTCGCGCTCGCGGCACTGGCGGCGATCTGGTTCGCGGCCCGCATCTATCGCGTGGGCCTGCTCATGTACGGGAAGCGGCCGTCGCTGCGCGAGCTGTTGCGCTGGGTGCGGCAATCCTGAGAACGGGTGTGTAAACACTCCGGGGGTCCGGTGGCATCCTATCCGCGAACATGCCACCGGCCCTCGTGACGCACCTCCCCGCCACCCCCTCCGACCGCCCCGACGACGTTCGCCTCGCGCAGAACGGCGACACGGAGGCCTTCGCGCGGCTCTACCGACTCCATGTCGGCCGCATCAACGCGCTCGCGCTCCGGCTCACCGGGGAGCGCCGCAAGGCCGAGGAGCTCGTGCAGGACGCGTTCGTGCGCGCCTGGCAGAAGCTCGGGACCTTCCGTGGCGAGAGCGCGCTCCCCACCTGGCTCCACCGGCTCACCGTCAACGTCTTCCTCCTCGACGACCGCAGCGATCGGCGCCGTGCACTCCGGGAGCTGCCGGAGGAGAGCGCTCCCGAATCGATGGCGGCGATCCCGCGTCCGGCGATGGAGACGGAGGACCGGATCGACCTCGAACGCGCGATCGCGCGGCTGCCCGACGGCGCCCGCATCGCCTTCGTCCTGCATGACATCCACGGTTACGACCACGCCGAGATCGCGGCGATGTCCGGCGTGGCGCCCGCGACCATCCGCGTGCAACTGCATCGCGCACGCCGCCGCCTCAAGGAGATGCTCGACCCATGACCGATCCCCGGACCCCCGATCTCGATCCCGCGCTGCGCGCGCGGATCGCGGATCTCCCCGCCGAGGTGATGCCCGAGCGCGACCTCTGGGGCGACATCCGTGCCCGGCTCGACGCCGATCGCGTGCGCTCGATCGCGGCCCCGAACCAGGCGGCTCGCGTCCGCCGGCTCCCGACCTGGGCCGCCCGTGCGGCGGCCGCGCTGGTGCTCATCGCCGGCACGGCGACGCTCACCCGCTGGATGAGTCGTCCCGCGACGACGACCGTCGTCGTCCTTGACTCCGCCGCCGTGGCACCGTCGACCGAGGGCCTCGTCTCGTACGAACGTTCCGCCGAGGAGTTGACCGTCGCATTCGAGGCGCGCGCAGCGCGCCTCGATCCCGCGACGGTCGAGGTGCTCGAACGCAGCATGCGGACCATCGACAGCGCGATCACGGAGGCCCGTGCCGCACTCGCGCGCGATCCGGCCAGCCCGGCGATCCGCGGCTACGTCGAGGCCGTGTACCGCCAGAAGATCGACTTCCTGCGGCGCGCGAACGACGTCGCCCGGCTCTGGGAGCTCTGAGATGCGCATCGCGGCGTTGGTCCTCTGCACGCTCCTCACCGCGGCCTCCTCGCTCGCGGCGCAGCAGCGCACCGAACGGAAGTGGCCGCTGGCTCCGGACGGGGCGGTGAAGATCTACAACTTCGTCGGCCGCGTGCGCGTCGTCGGCTGGGATCGCGACACGGTGGCGGTCTCGGCGTCCATGCCGGCGAGCTACCGGCTCTTCGGCGGCGGCGACCGGAATGCGGTCAAGCTCGGGGTCGAGAGCGACGACCGCGACAAGCAGACCGCGGTCGTGCTCGAGGTGCGCGTGCCGTCGGGCGCGAACGTGTGGATCCGTGGCGCGGTCACCGACATCGACGTCAGCGGCCTGATCGGTTCGGTCGACATCGGCACCGTCGGAGGGCGGGTACTCGTGACCGGCTCGCCGCGCATGCTGACCGCCGAGTCGATGACCGGCGCGCTCCAGGTGCGCGGATCGCCCGAGACGCTGCGCGCCAAGACCGCCGGCGGTGACCTCTCGTGGGAGGGGAGCTCCCGGGATGCGCAGCTCGTCTCGGTGAGCGGCATGGTCCGGGTCAGCTCGGGACCCATCGAACGGCTGCGCGTGGAGAGCGTCACCGGCGCCGTGCGCGTCAACGCGGCGCTCCGCGCCGACGCGCACGTCTCGATCGAGACCCACAGCGGCGATGTGGAGTTCCGGACGCTGGCGCGCGCACCGCTGCGGCTCGACGCGGACGCCGCGATGGTGACCGCGCCCGGCGTGACGCCCCGCCTCCGACCGGACGGTCGCTTCGCCGGACCGACCACGTTCGACTTCAACATCACCAAGCCGCCGAGTGCGGCCCCGACGGTCGTCGTGCGCAGCTTCACCGGACGCCTCGTCCTCGCCTTCGACCGCTAGTCCCTCCCGCACCACTGGCAGCACCGCGCGGCCCGGTCGGCCGCATCATCGACCGGTCCTCCCAAGGGACCCGGAGGCATCGCCATGTCCTTCTCCATCCGTCGTTCGCTCCCCATGATCGTGGTCGCGCTCGCCGCCACGGCCGCGGTCGCCCTCGCCGGGCCGCCGTGGATCAACATCGAGTACCCGGCGAACCCGCTCGACCCGACCACCCGCGACGCCGTCCTCGTCGTCAACACGTACCATCACGGCACGCCCACGCAGTACGCGCTCTCGGGGCGCGCCGAGGGCATCGTGCGCGGCGAACGACGCACCGTGAACCTCCGGTTCACGCCGACGGGGCGCGCGAGCAGTCAGGCGCTCACACGGCAGTGGCCGACCGAGGGCCGCTGGGTGCTACACATCACGCTCAAGCAGGGCGACGAGGCCGAGGCCGGCGCGCTGGTGGTGCTCGGTGCGGATGGCACGCCGTCGCGGGTGACGGTTCCCACGCGGCGCCAGGACCAGTGGGTGATCCCTCGCGCGATCACGGCGGCGGAGGTCGTGGCCGCGCTCTCCGAGGCGGGGGAACAGCAGCGCGGCGGACGCTGACCCGCGCACATCCGCGATGACGGCGCGAGCAGGCGCATGCGTCGCGATCACCACGGACGCGAAGGGGCGGGACCGCTCTGCGGTCCCGCCCCTTCGCGCATCGTCCGTGCCCTGACTCAGCTCGCGCTGGCCGCCGCCGTGCAGTGCGTGTCGAAGGCCTTCGTGAGGTCGGCCGCGATCGACTCCACGCTGCGCCCCTCGATCTGCCACCGCTCGACCATGTGCACCAGCTTGCCGTCGCGCAGCAGTCCGATGCTCGGCGAGCTCGGTGCGTAGCCGGTGAAGTACCCGCGCGCCTGGCGCGTGGCGTCGGCGTCGTTGCCGGCGAAGACCGTGAACGACTTCTCCGGCTTCACCGCATGCTCGAGCGCCGCGGCAATCGCCGGGCGCAGGTTGCGCGCCGCGCAGCCGCAGACCGAGTTCACGACCACGAGCCGCGTCCCGGGAGCGTCCTTGAGCGCCTCGTCCACCGCGGCGGCCGTGCGGAGCTCTTCCACGCCGAGGCGGGTGAGCTCGGCGCGCATGGGGGCTACGAATCGTTCGTCGTACATCATCTTGGGTCGAAGGCTGAAGGATGGAGGATGGAAGTGAACGGCGATTCAGGACGGAGTGTCCAGCGACGAAGGCGGTTCATCTTCCAGCCTTCATCCTCCACCCTTCATCGTCATTCACGCGACAACGCGAGGATGGCCGCCTGCGGCACCACCAGATACCGCTCGTTCTCGAACGTGATCTCCACGGCCGCCTTCCGGAAGAAGATCGCGTAGTCCCCCACATGCGCCTGCATGGGGACGAACCGCGTCTCCTTGGCCGCGCCGATGCGCCAGGGCTCCTCGAGATGGTCGTTCACCTCGGGCAGCGGATACCCCGGGCCCGTGGCGATGATCTTCCCGCCCTGCACCGCCTGACTCTCCACCGCCGTCGCCGGGAGATAGAGCCCGACCTTCGTGCGCTCCTCGCCCTCCTCGATCCTGATGAGGACGCGATCGCCGACGACGATGAGTTCCTTGCGGCCTTTACGCATACGGGAATGAATCTATCCGGTTCAACGGACGAGGAACAGCCGGTCCTGCCGGCGGATCGCCCAGACCGGCTTCCCGTCGGCGGGGATCACCATGTCCTCCTCCTGCGCCATCCGCACCGGCTGGCCGCCCCACTCGGGGATCGGGGTCGTGGCCTGCAGCTCGACCGAGAACCACATGTTGGCGATCGCCTTGGCGTCGCCCCGGCCGGGGACCCCGTCCTGGTAGTCCCAGAGGCCCACGAGCGGCCCGGCGCCGTGGCCGTGCTTGCCGATGGGGTGGGAGTAGAAGGTCCCGTCGATCCCGGCGGCACGCATGCGCGCGCGCGTCGCCGCGAGCACCTCGTTGCCGGTGCGGCCCGGACGCAGTTCCTCCATCGTGAAGTCCTGCAGGCGATTCGCATTGCGCAGCGCGGCCGTGAGTCCCGCCGGCGCGTCGGTCTCGCCCGGGAGGAGCACGTACGCGTTGTGCTGCGTGTCGGTGTTGAGTCCGAGCGCGGTGATGCCGACGTCGCAGTGCAGCACGTCGCCGCGCCGGATCACCGGATCCTCGCCCAACTGTGCCTCGGTCATCCCCTTCCGCTGCACCTCGATGCTCGGCTGGAACCAGGTGCCCAGCCCCATGTCATTCACCTGCTGCCGCCACCACCAGACGAGGTCGCTCGTGCGCGTCACGCCCGGCCTGATCACCTCGGCGGAGAACATCCGCTGCGTGAGTTCCCAGACGAGCGCCTGCAGCTTGCCGTAGAACACCACTTCCTCGGGGAGCCGCGTGGCGATCATCTCGAGCGCGAGCGCCTCGGCGGGCCGGAAGCGCGAGGCGAAGGCGGGGCCGAGCGCCTCGGTCATGCCGTCGCGTTCGCCGGCGGTGAGACCGTCGGTGAAGGCGAAGGTGCGCGAGACGTCGATCGCGATGACCTTCGGCTGCCGCTCCTCGAGCACCTGCTTGAGCACCTGCCACTGCTCGTCGCCCCAGAGCTCGGCCTGGCGGCCACTGATGTCGCCCGAGACCGCCTTCATGGCGCGGCGTGCCTCGTACACTCCGCCCTGCGACGTGCCACCGAGGGCGATGCGCTCGACGCACGACCCGTCCCCCGGGTCCGCGCGGCCGGCTGCGGCGCAACGGTCGAAGAAGACGTAGATCGTCCGGCGCCGCGCCGCGAAGGTGGTCGGCGAGACGAGCGACGAGAAGACCGGATCCTCGTTGTACTCGCGCATGGGCACCACCCAGGCGTCGACGCCATGCTTGCGCATGAGTGCGGGGAGCACGGTGCGCATGCGCTTCTCGAGCCAACGCTGCTGCACGTCGGCCTGCTCGCGGAGCGTGCCGAACGGGCGGCGCGGGGCAGCCGTCCGTGCCGGTGCCGCTGCCTGCGTCGGTGATCGCGCCGGTGATCGCGCCGGTGATTGCGCCGCCGCCGGACCGGCGAACGACAGGGCACCCCAGGCGGCGGTGAGCACGGCCGCGCGGAGCGCACGGCGCACGGAACAGGGTCGGGTCATGGTCACTGGGGCGTTTGGGGCGTTTGGTGGACGGGTCTGCGCGGCAGCAGCACCAGCCGCACGAGCGTGGAGACGAAGGCGAGCACCAGCGCGAAGAGCACGATGCCGAGGAACCGCACGACCACGATCTTGAGTGCCGAACTCTGCCAGTCCTCGATCGTCGCGGTGAGACTCCCGATCCGCTCGAGTCCGGTGAGGGTGAGCGCGAGGCTCACGGAGACCTCCATCGCCGCCTCGAGCAGCGCGAAGAGCGGTGCCCGCCAGGCCCAGCTGCGCACGGGGTAGTTGCCGAGGTGCATCGTCGCGAGCAGGAAGAGGATGCCCACGCCACCGAGGAAGGTGCCGGCGATCCAGGCCCAGCTGTTGCTCCACCCGGCCTGCAGGATGAGCGCACGATAGAGCCGCAGGGTCGCACCGGTGAGCAGGCCCATCACGACGATGTTGAGCGAGAGCTTCCGGACGAACGTCGGTTCGTCCGGGAGGTCGAAGTGGCTCAGCACCATCGTGGGGCGGAGGAGCGGCACTAGCGTGGCCCGGTCAGGCGGTGGCGATGCATTCGATCTCGACGCGCGCACCGAGCGCGAGTCCGTTGGCCCCGAGCGCGCTGCGCGCCGGGAGCCGGCCCGGCTTGAAGTAGGTGCGGTAGACCGCGTTCATGCGGTCCCACTCCTTCATGTCGGCCATCATCACGGTGCACTTCACGACCTTGTCCATCGACGAGCCCACGGCGGTGAGCGTGGTCCTGATGTTCTCGAGCGCCTGCCGCGTCTCGGCCTCGATGCCGCCGGGCACCGGCGCATTGCTGCTGGCGGACGCGCCGTCGGTGCCGATCTGTCCCGAGAGGAGGATCAGGTTCCCCACGCGCACGGCCGGCGAGAAGGGGCGCGTGGGGGCACCGAAGGGCGTGAGGTAGACCGCGGTGTCGCTCGCATCGACCTTGCCGGCGACGGCGGTCGCGATGCGGTCGGTGCGGCGCGCGCGCACGCCGCAGCCGGCGGTCGAGAGCGTGGCGGCGCACAGGAGCGCGAGTGCGATCGGTCGGGTCATTTGAACCTGTGTCCGATGCGCGACCACCGGATGTCGGTGAGCGCGGGCCAGGGACGGTCGGAGTCGTCGGCGTTCCAGGAGTAGTACACGAAGAGCGGGCGTCCGCGCACGTTGGCGCGCGGCACGAAGCCCCAGAAGCGGCTGTCCTTCGAGTTGTAGCGGTTGTCGCCCATCATCCAGAACCGTCCCTCGGGCACGACGAGCGGGCCCCAGTCGTCGACGGTCGGCTGCTCGGGCGCGGCGCCGAAGCGCGACGCCTTGAGCTGCACCCGCTTCTGCCAGTCGAAGAGCGGGTCGGCGGCGTCACCCGGTGAGCCGGGGAGGCCGGCGGCGTAGCCCTGGCGCTGCGCCTCGCCGTTGATGTGCACCACGCCCGCGCGCGAGTAGATCGTGTCGCCCGGCATCCCGATGAGCCGCTTCACGAGGATCGGCGTGGGGTCCCAGGGCTGGTCGATCTGCAGTGGCGAGATGAAGACGACGATGTCGCCGCGCTGCGGCTCGGCGTAGCCGGGCAGGTTGACGTCGGTGAACGGGATGTGCGGGCCGAAGCGCAGCTTGTTCACGAAGAGCCAGTCGCCCACGAGCATCGACGGGATCATCGAGCCCGAGGGGATGCGGTACGCCTCGACGAAGAAGGTGCGCAGGATCAGGAAGAGCGCGATGGTGCCCGCGATCGACTTGAAGAACTCCCACGACTTCCGCGGCGAGAACGTGCTGCCCCCGCCCTTGCGGCCGCGGGCGGCGGCGACGGCGTTGGCGGGTTGCTCGGACTTGGCTTTCTTCTTCGCGGCCACGGCGGAACGGGAGAGGGGAATGGGGGCGCGGCCGCCACGCGGCCGCGCGCACCCCGGGGAATCTGCCCAGACGGACCCCCGAATACGAGAGGGGCGCGCCTCGCGGCGCGCCCCCCGGGTCCAGCACGATCAAGGAGCAGTTACTTGACGCACTTGGAAACGAGCTTCGTCATGTCGAACATCGACACCTGCGCCTTGCCACCGAAGACGACCTTGAGCTTGTCGTCGGCGTTGATCATGCGGCGGTTCTTCTTGTCCTGCAGGTTGTTCTTCTTGATGTACGCCCAGAGCTTCTTGGTGAGCTCGGTGCGCGGCAGCGGCGCGGCGCCGACGACGGCGGCGAGCTTCTCGTTCGGCGTCACCGGCTTCATGAACGCGGCGTTCGGCTTGCGCTTGGTCGCCTTCTTCGGGGCCTTCTTGGTCGCCTTCTTGGCGGTCTTCTTCGTCGCCTTCTTGGCGGTCTTCTTCTTTGCGGCCATGCTGTGGATCTCCTCGAAAGGAAGTGATGATCGCGCTTGCTACGCCCGGTCGAGTCGTGCGCGATCTGCCTTCGAAAGTAAGGCTCTCCCACTCTGGCGCAATAGGCGATTCCCTCGGCCGCCCCTCGGGCGCCCCCCGGCGCCCCCTCTGAGCGCGCCCCTCACGCGGCCAGGAATCCCTCGAGCAACGCGATCATCCGCGCATCCGCCGGGTCGGCCGTGACGTCGTCCTCGACCACCGTTCTCCGCTCTGACGGCGTCTCGAGGATGAGCGGGATCCCCTCTGAGAACGGGTCATTCAGCAGCCACCGGAACGGTTCGGCGCCGATCGCGCCCTCGCCGATCAGCGCATGCCGATCCTTGTTCGACGCGAACGGGTGCTGGCTGTCGTTCAGGTGGAGGAATGCGGGCCGTTCCCCTGTGACGCGCGCGAAGTGCTCGAGCAGTGCGCGCTGCGCATCCCGGGACGAATGCAGGTCGTGCCCGGCGGCGAAGAGGTGACAGGTGTCGAGCCCGTAGCCGGTGCGATGCCGCAGCTCGGGCGGCACCTGCGCGAGCATCAGGGCGATCTCCTCGGCGGTGCGACCCATGGTGCGGCCGGCCCCCGCGGTGTTCTCGATCAGCACGCGGGTGCGATTCACCTCGGGGACGTTCTCCAGCGCGTGGCGGATCGCCTGCCCCACGCGCACCGCGGCCTCCTGCGGATCGCCCTCACCGGCGGAGCCGGGATGGAAGCAACAGCCCCACGCGCCGAGCACGGTGGTGCGCTCGAGTTCCTTGGCGAGGCCCGCGCGCGCGCGCAGCGCCTTCGGCTCCTCGGGCGAGGCGGTGTTGAGCACGTAGGCGGCGTGCACCATCACGTGGTGGCGCGCGATCCCCGCGGCGTCGAGCGCGTCGTGCACCTTCGCCGCCTTGTCCGGCTTGAGCGTCACCTTCTCGTTGTAGTACGTCGGCGGCGCGGTGAAGAGCTGCAGCGCGCGCGCGCCGGCGGCCGCCGCGCGGCGCACGGCCATGGGGAGTCCGCCGTCGTCGGCGGGATGCACACCGAGGATGCGCGCGCTCACCGGGGACTCCCGGACGAGGGCGGCGCGAGGTCCACCATCCGTTGCCCCTTGAGGTACTCGACCGATCGCGGCGCCTCGATCTCGTTGAGGCGCCGCACCACCGCGGCGATCCGTCGCGCCTGCTCGTCCACCACCTTCAGGCTCGCGGCGCTCTCCTCGGGCGAGAGGATCCCGCTCGACACGAGCGCGCTGTTGGCGAGGAGCGCCGCGAGCGGATTGTTGATCTCGTGCTGGAACGCGAGCGAGAGCTCGCCGACGCCCGCCAGGTAGCGCGCGCGCTGCAACTCCGCCTCGGCCGTGCGGCGGGCCGCCGCGATCCCCATCCGGCGCTCGGCGATGCGCAACCGCGCCACGATGTCCTCCGGCGAGACCGGCTTGGAGAGGTAGTCGTCGGCGCCGGCGTCGAGCACGGCGTCGAGGTTCTGGCTCCCGCTGCGTGCGGTGACGACGATCAGGTAGGCCTGCGCCCCCTCCGCGTGCGTCCTGATGCGACGACAGACCTCGAGTCCATCGGCGCGCGGCATCTGCCAGTCGAGCACCACGAGCGCGGCGGGTGCCGCAGCGAAGGCCGCCCAGACGGCGTCGCCGTCGGCGAACGACTCGACCGTGTGGCCGTGCGCCTCGATCACCGCCGCGATGAGTTCGCGCATCAACTCGTCGTCGTCCGCCAGCAGCACGCGCATCACCGCCTCACCACTTGAGGGTCCCCTGCCGCACCATGATGCGCGGCAGGCCGCCGCCGCGCTGCGTCGCCGTCCAGGCCACCACGATCCGCGACCCGCGCACCGCGACGAGCGGGCCCCGGGCCTCGCCATTCTCGTCCGACGCCGACAGGCGCGACTCGAAAATGTGCCCCTGCGTGCGCGAGAGGGCGAGTCCGAGCCGCGGCAGGCGGCTGTTCGGATCCTCGTACGCCACGATCACGGTGTCGCCGCGCGATGCCACCGAGGCCCACGACGGCCGGTCGCCGTAGACGATCGGCACCGGCTCGTGGAAGAGCGCGCCACGCTCCATGCTGTGCGTGAAGAAGAGCCCGGCCCCTTCGCGCGCCTCGAGGTGATAGGCGAGGTGCACGTATCCGTTGAGCGAGTCGGCGGCGAGGAAGGGCGCGGGACGCGCGCAGCCGGTGCGCCCCACGTCGGTGGTGTCGGCGGTCACGGCCGCGTTCCAGGTGAGGCCGCCGTCGTCGGAGCGCGCCACGCGCAGCAGCACGCTCGAGTCAGGGCGTGCCGTGAACCAGCTCGCATACGCCTCGCCCGCGAGGGCCGGCACGGCGCGCAAGGTCGCCGTGCAGACGCCCGCCTCGCTCGGCCAGGTGGCCGGTCGCCACGCCGCGGCGAACCCCGAGGCACCGTCCTCGCCGAGCGTGAGCCGCACGCTGTCGGCGAGCGTCCCCTCGGTGCGCGCCACCGCCTCGTCCCAGCGCACGGGCTGCGGCACGCAGGCGGAGAGGGCGGCGGCAGCGGCGAGCACTGGGAACGTCGGGAGGAGGCGCATGAAGTGAAGTATCACCCGGCGCGGGATTAGATTTCCACCTCGACCGTCACCGACCTCCGACCCCGACGACGATGCCCAACTACTCGCCCAACGGCGTTCGCCAGCTCCCGCCGCACGCCAACGAACCGATCCGCAGCTATGCGCCCGGCAGCCCCGAGCGTGTCTCGCTCCAGGCCCGCCTCAAGGCGATGGAAGCCGAATGCCCCGAGATCCCGGTGGTCGTCGGCGGAAAGGAGATCCGGACCGGCGAAGTGGCCAAGGCGCACTCGCCGCACAAGCACGGACACGTGACCGCGACCTACCACAAGGCGACCGCGGCCGACGTGCACGCGGCGATCAAGGCCTCGCGCGCCGCCTGGAACGAATGGTCGGAGTGGAGCTGGGAGGAGCGCGCCGCGGTCTTCCTCAAGGCGGCCGATCTCCTCGCCGGCCCCTGGCGCGACACGATCAACGCGTCGACGATGCTCGGCCAGTCCAAGACCGTCTTCCAGTCGGAGATCGACGCCGCCTGCGAGATGGTCGACTTCTGGCGCTTCAACGTCGCCTTCGCGCAGGACCTCTACGGCGAGCAGCCGATCTCGGCGCCCGGCATGTGGAACCAGCTCGAGTACCGCGCGCTCGAGGGCTTCGTGTACGCCGTCTCGCCGTTCAACTTCACGGCGATCGGCGGCAATCTCGCCGGCGCGCCGGCGCTCATGGGCAACACCATCCTCTGGAAGCCGGCCACCACGGCGATCCTCTCGGGCTGGAACACGCTGCGCGTGCTGCAGGAAGCGGGCATGCCGGCGGGCGTGATCAACTTCCTCCCCGGTGACGCCGCGATGATCTCCGGGATCGCGCTCAACGACCCCGCCCTCGCCGGCGTGCACTTCACCGGCTCCACCGGCGTGTTCAACAGCATGTGGAGCACGATCGGCAAGAACATGGCGAACTACCGCTCCTATCCGCGCATCGTCGGCGAGACCGGGGGCAAGGACTTCATGCTCGCGCATCCCTCCGCCGACGTGCAGGCCTTCGCGGTGGGCGTGGTGCGCGGCGGGTTCGAGTACCAGGGCCAGAAGTGCTCGGCGTGCAGCCGCATCTACGTGCCGAAGTCCCTCTGGCCCGAAGTGCGCGACCGGATCGTCGCGATGATCAAGGACATCAGGATGGGCGACGTGAACGACTTCAGGAACTTCATGGGCGCGGTGATCGACCAGAAGGCGTTCGATCGCATCGCCGGCTACCTCGCCGACGCCAGGAAGAACGCGTCGGTGATCGCCGGCGGCGGCACCGACGGCTCGGTGGGCTGGTTCGTGGAGCCGACGTTGATCGAGACGAAGGACCCGGCGTACAAGCTCATGTGCGAGGAGATCTTCGGCCCGGTGGTGACGGCGTACGTGTACGACGACGACAAGTGGAGCGAGACGCTCGACATCGTCGATCGCACCTCACCCTACGCGCTCACCGGCGCGGTGTTCGCGCAGGACCGCGATGCCGTGCGCGAGGCGCATGCGCGGCTGCGCCACGCCGCCGGCAACTTCTACGTGAACGACAAGTGCACCGGCGCGGTGGTCGGCCAGCAACCGTTCGGCGGCGCGCGCGGCTCGGGCACCAACGACAAGGCCGGCTCCAAGCTCAACCTGCTGCGCTGGGTCAGTGCACGCACGATCAAGGAGACGTTCGTGCCGCCGCATGATTACAGGTATCCGTTCATGGGCTAGGACTCATGTCGAAGGATGGAGGATGGAGGCCGAAGGTCGGCCATGCTCCGCATCTTCCATCCTCCCTCCTTCATCCTCCATCCTGAGAAATGCGCTTCCTCACCCTCGACGTCTTCACCCCGACCCCCTTCGGCGGCAACCAGCTCGCGGTCTTCCCCGACGCGCGCGCCATCCCCGAGGGGCAGCTCCTGCCGATCACGCAGGAGTTCAACTTCTCGGAGGTGACGTTCTGCTACCCCCCCGAGGACGCGGCGAACACGCGGCGCGTGCGCATCTTCACGCCCGGCGGTGAGATGCCGTTCGCCGGGCATCCCACGATCGGGACGGCGGCGGCGCTCGCGCTCTGCGAGGGCGCGCTCCCGGGGGGCAAGGGTCACTTCAGGTTCGAGATGGGTGTGGGGATCGTGCACGTCGACGTGCGCGTGGAGTCGGAGGCGCGCTGCTGGGCCGAGCTCTCGGTGGCCAAGCTCCCCGAGGTGGGACCGCAGTCGCCCACGCTCAACACGCTCTCCGAGATCCTCTCGCTCGAACCGTCCGACCTCATGGGTGGCGCGATGTCGCCGCAGGCGGTCTCGTGCGGCTACCCGTTCCTGCTCGTGCCCGTGAAGTCGCTCAAGGCGCTCGCCGCCGCGCGCGTGCGCGTCGACCGGTGGGAGCAGACGCTGCAGCGCTTCTGGGCCCCCGAGATCTTCGTCGCCGCGCGCGACCCCGAGCAGGGCCCGCACCATTGGCGCGCCCGGATGTTCGCGCCGGGCATCCGCGTGGCCGAGGATCCGGCGACCGGCTCGGCCGTCGCGGCCTTCGGCGGTTGGCTCGCGCAGAAGGAGCCGAAGGACGGCAGCTACGCCTGGTCGGTGGATCAGGGCATCGAGATGGGGCGGCCGAGCCGGCTCGACGTGAGCGCCGACAAGTCGGGCGGCGTGGTCACGGCCGTGCGCGTGGCCGGGCGCGCGGTGCTGGTCAGCGAAGGGAAGCTGCGGCTCGACTGAGCTGCGCCGGTCCTACTCGACCGCGCGGATCATCCCCGGCGTGGAGCGGCGGGCCCGCA
Organism: Gemmatimonadota bacterium; assembly: GCA_021413975.1. Classification (GTDB taxonomy): domain Bacteria; phylum Gemmatimonadota; class Gemmatimonadetes; order Gemmatimonadales; family Gemmatimonadaceae; genus Pseudogemmatithrix. Next base: position 128,202 of record JAIOPJ010000029.1, on the reverse strand, counting down.
CGGCGTCGGCATCGTTGAACGCGCGCATGCCGGCATGCCACGTCACCGAGCGGTCGCGGCCGTCGCGCTTGGCCACGTAGAGCGCCTCGTCGGCGCGCGCCAGCAGTGTCTTCGCGACCTCGTCGTCACGGGCGGGCGCGGCCGCCACGCCCACGCTCGTCGTGAGGCGCCGGTCCGGCGGCAACGACCGGAAACGGTGCGTACGGAACGCCTGCAGCACGCGCTCGGCGAGGATCACCGCGCCCTCGTCGTCCGAGTCGGGCGCGAGGATCGCGAACTCCTCGCCGCCGATCCGCGAGACCACGTCGATCTCGCGCGCCGTGTCGCGCAGCAGTTGCCCCACCTCGCGGATCACCTCGTCGCCGGTGAGATGCCCGTAATCGTCGTTGATCGCCTTGAAATGATCCATGTCGATCGCGAGCACCGCCACGTGCTTCTTGCCACGGATCGCGCGCGAGACCTCGCGCTCGGCGAGCTGGTTGAGCCCGCGCCGGTTGAAGCAGCCCGAGAGGGGGTCGGTGAGCACGATCGTCTCGAGGTGCACGCGCATGCGGTTGTAGGCGCGCCCGATCATCGTCACCGGGTCGGGCATCTGGTCCGCGCCCTCGTCGTAACGCGTGGAGAAGTCGCCGTCCTGGGCCCTGGCGAAGACCTGCATCAGGTTCCGCATGCGCGGGGCGACCCGTCCCTGCAGACCCACGTAGACCAGCACGCCGATCGCGTAGAGTGCCAGCGTCCACAGTTCCTCGCCCGGGACGATCGCCGCCCCGGCATCGGCGGCGAATGCGACCAGCGTGATGTAGCCGATCACGACGAACACGAGATTCGCGACCGTCGCCGTCCACCCGAAGAAGATCTGCGTGAGCTGCACCGAGAAGACGGCCACGATCAGCGCCCGGTCGTAGTGCTCCGGCGGCGTGACCAGCGCTATGATCGAGAAGAGCACGATCATGTCGGTCGCCAGCACCGCGATCGCCAGCCGGCTGCCCGCCCGCCCGGTGCGACGCAGATGCCAGTCCACCGCACGGTGCACCGCGAGGTACGCCGCGAGCAGCCCGAGCACGATCAGCAGTGTGTCGCGAAGACCGAGCCGTGCCACGAAGATCGAGTCGGCGGACGTCACGCCGAACCACTTCAACGTGACGGTCGAGAATCCGACCAACGAGCCGAAGATCGCACGGTACCGGCCCTGCCAGAGCAGGACCTCCGCGTTATCCGCTTCCTCGTCGTGGGGCTTCGGACTGTCTGGCAGTGGGGACTCGAGCAGAAGGGTGCGGCGCGGGCGTCCGGATAATGAGCCTCATCACAGGACGTTTCCGCAAGCACATCCGTCACTGCCCTTGTCAGTGTCGCGTTACGCGACACCACCGCTAGAATCGCGCTTCCACCGACAGGTCGATCCGCGTCTGGATCCGCGGATAGATGCCACGGGCCACGTCGAGCCGGAACATCCCGTCGAGCGCGCTGACCCCGACGCCGGCACCGCTCATCGGGCGGCCGACCCGGCTCCATCCGTCGCGTGCGCCGGCCCAGCCGATGTCGCCGAAGATCACCGGACGGAAGGCGGCGTTGTTGGCGCCGAGCTCCAGGCGGCTCAGCCAGAAGGCCTCCCCATAACCCGACCCGGGCGTCTGGCCGCGGACGCTCTGCAATCCACCGAGGAAGAACCTGCGCTGCGCGGGGACCGCGCCCGTGGTCGTGCCCGCCGCGCCGGTGAGCGAGGCCGCGTACCGGCCGAAGCCGCGCGAGATCGTGGTCTCGACGAGGGCCCGACCATACGTGCGCTCCGAGCCGGCGCTCGCGCCCACGAGGTCGGTCGCCGCTCCCTCGAGCCGCACATCGCCCGTGAGGCGGAATCCCTGCGGGTCGAGACCGCGACTCCCGCGCCACCGCATGGCCGCGCCGTACAGCCACCCCTTGTCCGCCACCACGTTGCCCAGGAACCGCTCGTCGTTCGCCCCGCCGAAGAGCGACCAGCGGGTCTCCACGGGTGCGTTGAACTGCTGCTCGGCGAACACGCGCCACTGCAGCCCGCCGCGCAGCGGGCGCTCGCCCGCGAGCTCGGCGCCCCAGCTGCGGTGGTAGAAGCCCTCGTCGCGCGCATAGAGCAGCGAGGCGAACGACGAACCGAACGAGAGGGGGTCCCCGAAGTCGGAGCTCACCGCCAGACGGCGATAGACGGTGCCGCGGAGGTTCTGGCGCCCATTGCTACGGGCGAGCGAGAACTCCCCGTTGAGCTGCGCATCGGCGAGCGAACCGCGCGCGAGCACCGAGGCGGTGTAGCCCTTGCCGAGCGTGGTCGCCACGAGCGCACCGGTGCCGAAACCCTCCACGCGGTTGTAGCGCGTGTACTGGAGCCCGTACCCGACCGTCGGCGCCTGCGGCGCCCAGCCCGGCTGCAGGGCGAAGTCGAGCGCCTGCATGAGCTCCCCGCGCTCCTTGGCGCCGAAGAGCTCCTCCCCTTCGTCGTAGATCGAGGGGGGCAGTTCGCTCGACGTCGCCAGCTTGCGGGCGTCGCAGGGGATCTCGATCGCCAGCGGCAGCGAGCCGTCGTACTGGCGGTGATACTCGACGTAGCTCCCCGACGTCGCGCATTGCGCGGCCTTGTCGGCCTTGGCGAGCGAGTCGCGCCTGACGTAGTGCGCACGCATGAACTCGCGACGGGCCGTCGAGTCGACGCCGGCGGCCTTGAGGCTGTCCCGCAGCTCGGTGTCGGTCTTGAACCGCGGCGCCGGGATCACCGGCAGCGAGTCCGTCGCGTTCACGCTCTCGTAGCGGTAGCTCTGCTCCACCTTGAGCGGCATCCGCATGAAGCTCACCCTGGCGTACCCTTCCGCCCCCTGCGTGCGCGGGAGCCAGAAGCGCTGGTTCAGCAGGCCGTACTCGATCGTCACGGCGGTGATCTCGGCCTTCATGGGCGACACGAGTCCCCGGGCGAGCCACGGGATGTCCTTCTTCGCGTCGGGATCCTCGGCCTCGACGGTCTCCCAGATGTCCATCGGCGCCGAGAAGCGCATCACCGCGCGCACCAGGAAGGCGCGCTCGGTCTCGAACCAGAACGAGCCCACCACCAGGTTCCACTTGGCCTCGCGCGGGATCACGCGGATCTCCCGCAGGGTGATCCGCTTGCCGTCGGGCAGCGTCATGAGCACCGAGTCGCCCGTGGCGAACGTGAAGTACGCCTCCGAGCCCTCGGCGACCGGGTGCACGAGCATCGCGCGCCCCTCGTCGTCGCTGTTGTTGCCGATCATCTCGAAGAGCCAGAGCTCGTCCTTCCCCGGGTAGTAGGGGATGGCCATCATGTCGCTCAGGTCCTGATCGTTGTTGATGTCGTCCTCGGCCTCCTTGATGCCGGCGACGATCGGAGCGGCGGAGCGCGCACCGAGGATCTCCACACGCGCCCCGGTCCCGCGATGCCAACGCACGTGCGCCGCGCTCTCGTTGCGGAAGGCGAGCCGCTCGCGCGCGGTCTCGCGGAGCGACATCCCCACCGAGACGCGCTGGTAGCTCCGCACGTCGTAGGAGAGGAGCGCGGAGTCCTGCCGGAGCCGCGTGGCGCGGGCCCGCAGCAGGAGGTCGCGGGCCGTGGTGTCCTTGAAGGCCGTGCGCCGCAACTCGTCGGTGACGGCGATCCGCTCCCGCGCCGGCGCTCGGACGCCGATGCTGCCGGACGCGCCCTGACGGTTGACGTCGACGTTCACCGAGACCTGCATCGCCAGCAGCAATCCGACCGCGAGCATCACGACTCCGTATGAAGACAGGTGGCCGCCGCGGCTGGGTGCCCCGCGGCGGTCCGATGGACCCGCCTCTTCTACGCCTGCGGAGGGGGCGGGGTTTCCTTCGGTTGCGCTCCAGGTACGGGAGTTTGCGCCGGGCCGGCGGCCGGGCCGGCCACCGAATCGGCCTCGGCCTTCGTCCGTTGCAGCCGAGTCGCGCGCATCTGGCGTCGCGCCTGCCAGTCGTGCACACGGCGCCGCTCGAGGTCCTCACGCAGCGCCGAGGGGAAGAGGAGCAGGGCCACGAGCGCCGGAGCGAGGAGCAGGGGCACACCGCCGGGGAACCGGGGGCGGCCGTCGCTCGTGACCGTGCCGAAACGCCCCACGAGCATCGCCGCGTTCCGCTGCACCCAGACGGTCGCGATGATCACGGCGATCCCGAGCGCCGCGAGCAGGATGGGGAAGGCGGGCGAATCGCGGAAGACGTCCGACGCGAGCCAGCCGAGGTACCCGACGAACCACCCCATGCCCAGCAGCAGCCAGACGAAGCGGCGCATGGTGAGGGCCATCGCGAAGGCCACGAACGCGCCCGGCACCAGGAGGTGCCGGTACCACTCGGTGGCGGAGAGCAATTGCAGCGTCGCGGGGATGGCACAGAAGGCCGCCGCCACATGGAGCCAGAACGCGAAGTCCTCGTCGCCGCGCTGCCGGCGATCGGTCGAATGCGCCGCGGCCACGAGCACGCTCCCTCCCATGGCCCAGATCCAACCCGAGACGGCGTCGCCGCGGCCGAACATGCCCCCGGCGTCGGCCAGGTGGAAGATCAGCCGCGCGGCGATGAGCGCCAGCGGCAGCACGAGCAGGGAGAACCGCACCTTGCGCAGCGCGAAGAGCGCGGCGACCGCGGTCAGGAGCTCGACGACGAGTTCCTCTCCGCGGCAGGACCAGAAGATGAAGTCGGGGTAGCCGCACGAGTACGCGGCGCGGGGCGTGAACCAGTGCAGCAGTTCGTTGCCGGCGAGCACGGCCGGTGGGACGGTGGCGACCGCCAGGAGCACCGCGAATCCACCGGCCACGGAATACCCGTCGCGCCGCAGCCGTTGTGCGGTAAACAGGAGGACGGCGGCATAGAGCGCACACACCGCCACCACGCCGCCTGCGCCGAGCCATTTCCACCGGTCGGCGAGGAACCACCCCATGGCCAGCACGACCGTGATGGCACCGACCACGTATGCGATCGATGCGGCGTCGAGCGCGCGCGGGGAGCGGGCCGCGACCTCATCGCGCGCCGGTGCGATCGCGGCGATCGCACGGGCCTGGTCCGCCGTGATGATCCCGAGCGCGACCGCCGCCTCGAGCCTCCTGTCGTCACGTGACATCGTCGTCTCCGGCGGCGCGCACGGCACCGCGCTTCTCATGAGCGAAACCCATTGCCTTCACGTCCCGCCTTCGGTCCATTTCGGGCATGACGCACCTCTCCGATGCCCAACAGCCCGCTTCACCGCACCGCACCGACCTCGGCGACCTCTCCCCCGAGGAGTTCGAGCGACACGCACACACCCTCGCGCGCTGGATCGCCGATTACCTCGCCACCCCCGAACGCTACCCGGTTCTCTCGCGGCTCGCGCCGGGGGAGTTCGGGCGCGGCCTGCCAACAGCGATGCCGGCACGCGCCGAGTCGCTCGACACGATCATCGCCGACCTGGACCGCGTGATCATGCCGGGCGTCACGCACTGGAACCACCCGGGCTTCTTCGCCTACTTCGCCAACACCGCCTCCGTTCCCGGGATCCTCTCCGAACTGGTCATCGCTGCCCTCAACCAGGTCGGCATCCTCTGGCGCGCATCGCCCGCGCTCTCCGAACTCGAGACGGTGACGGTGGCCTGGCTCCGCGACGCCATGGGCCTCCCGGCCGATTGGTTCGGGATGATCACCGACACCGCGTCGGTCTCCACGCTCCAGGCCCTCGCCGCGGCCCGCGAGCGCGACCCGGCACTCGAGATCCGGCGGCGCGGCATGGCCGGCCGCGCCGACCTGCCGCGACTGCGCGTCTATTGCTCCGAGCATGCGCACTCCAGCGTGGACAAGGCGGTGATCACGCTCGGGCTCGGTGCGGAGAACGTGGTGCGCCTCCCGGCGGATGCGGAGCATCGCATGCGGGTCGACGCACTCACCGCGGCCGTCGCCGCCGATCGCGCGGCGGGCCATCGCCCGCTGGCCGTGGTCGCGACCGTGGGCACGACCTCCACCACGAGTGTCGACCCCGTGCCCGCCATCGCCGACGTCTGCGAGCGCGAGGGGATGTGGCTGCACGTCGACGCGGCCTACGCCGGCGTGCTCGCGATGGTCCCCGAGCACCGCATGCACTTCGCGGGCGTGGAGCGCGCCGACTCGTTCGTGGTGAACCCGCACAAGTGGCTCTTCCTGCCCATGGACTGTTCGGTCTTCTGGACCAGGCATCCCAAGGTGCTCAAGCGGACCTTCAGCCTCACCCCCGCCTATCTGGAGACGGACGAGCAGGAGGTCGCGCTCTCCCAGTCCGACTATTCCTTCCAGTTGGGCCGCCGGTTCAGGGCGCTCAAGCTCTGGTTCGTGCTCCGCGCCTTCGGGCTGGAAGGGCTCGTGGAACGGCTCCGCTATCACTGTGTGATGGCCCGCGATCTCGCGGCCTCGGTGCGAGCCGAACCCGGCTGGGAGGTCCTGGCACCGGTGCCGATGTCGGTCGTCTGCTTCCGCCACCGGCCCCCCGGGCTGGCGAACGACGAGGCGGCGCTCGCCAGGCACAACGCGGCCATCCTCGACCGGGTGAACGCCACGGGGAAGGTCTTTCTCTCCCACACCAAGCTCGGCGAGCGGTACGTCCTCAGGATGGCGATCGGGAACCTCCGGACGCAGGAATCGCACGTCGCCCAGGCCTGGGAGCTCCTCAGGGCGGCGGCCACCGTGTGACTTCAGTCACGTAGGGGGAAAGGCCATTGCGGAGGGACGACCGGGTGGGATTAACATTCAGCCGTAGCCGGCATCCAACCCGGTGAACGCGCGGTGGACCCCACCCTGCCCCGCGACAACCGGCGCCCTGCGCCAAAAAAGGAGTCCAGCAGATGCTTCGTAAGTTCATCGCCCCCGCCCTGGCCGCCACGCTCGTCCTCGCCGCGTGCGAGTCCTCGACCGCTCCGGCCGCGACGACCTCCGATGACGACTTCGCCCTCGTGATGTTCGGCGAGGCGGGAACGTCGCTCGAGAACACCATGGGACCGCAGACCGGAGCCCGTCCGTTCGACGGCCGGAGCGCCTTCCCGCCCCTCCCGGATTCGCTGCAGCTCACGCAGGCGCAGCGCGACTCGATCGCGGCGCTCCGCGCCAGCTTCCGGGCGGCGAACCAGTCGACGCTCGATTCGATGAAGGCGATCTTCGAAGCGGCCAAGACCGCCCGTGAGGGGGGCTCGACCCGTGAGGAGGTCCGCGCGATCCTCGTGACCGCCCGCCCGCTCGCCGAGGCGCTCCGGCCCAAGGTGATCATCCTCCACCAGGCGATCCGCGCCGTGCTGACGAATGCACAGCGCGCTTGGCTGGAGGCGCATCGGCCGCGCCGGTTCCCGACGCCCATGGGGCCGCGGCCGTGAGCCGGGGTTCGGTGTGATCCCCTGAACTGCGTTCACCACCGCGGCACAGGGGACACCGAGAACGGCAACACGAAGTGAAAGGGGGCTCGGCGGGATCTCTCCGCCGAGCCCCTTTCACTTCTTGCAGTTCCATCGGTCCCCGCGGTTCCCGGTGCCCTCGGTGCCTCGGTGGTGAGAGCAGTGGCAGTGGCGGGAGCAGTGGCGGGAGCAGCAGCCGTTCCCGCTATTTCCGCACCGGCACCGCATACTCCTCGGTCTTCGGCCGCTCGGGGAACGTGAAGAACCCGGAGATCCACCGCCGCCAGTCATCCATGATCTCGTAGATCGTCGGGATCACGAGCAGCGTGAGCAACGTCGACGTGATCGTCCCGCCGATGATCGCGCGGCCGAGCGGCGCCCGGAAGTCGGCCCCTTCGCCGATGCCGAGTGCCACCGGGATCATGCCGGCGATGAGCGCCAGCGTCGTCATGAGGATCGGCCGCAGTCGCACCCGCCCCGCCTCGATGATCGCCTGCCGCCGGTCCATCCCCTGCTCCTGCCCCCACTTGGCGAAGTCGATCAGCAGGATCGCGTTCTTCGCCACGATGCCCATGAGGAGGATCACCCCGATCATCGACATGATGTTGAGCGTGTCGCCGGTGATGAGCAGCGCGAGCACCACGCCGATGAGCGAGAGCGGCAACGAGATCAGGATCGCGATCGGCTCGAGGAACGACCCGAACTGCATCACGAGGATCAGGTACATGAGCAGCAGCGCGATGCCGAGCGCGGCGAGGATGTCGCCGAAGACCTGCGCCTGGTCCTTCGCTTCGCCACCGAACGACCAGCGCATGCCGGCCGGGAGATTCAGCTTCGCGAGTTGCGTGGTGAGCTCGCTCGTCACCTCGCCGAGCGAACGGCCCTGCACGTTGCCCTGCACCACGATCACGTTGTCGCGGTCGAGGTGCGAGATCTTCGCCGGACCGAGGCCCTGCGAGACGGTCGCGAGCTGACCGAGCGGGAGCATGGTCATGCGGCCGCCCGGCGCGCCGACCGCGATCGGGAGGCGTTCGATGTCCTGGATGCGGGTGCGCGCTTCGGGCGCGAGGCGCACGCGGACCTTCCGGTTCTCGCCGGACGGGTCGATCCAGTCGCCCGCGTCCACGCCGGCGAAGGCGGGCCGCAGCGACTGCGCGATCTGCCCCACCGAGACGCCGAGCGTGCCGGCGAGTGCGCGGTTGAGCGAGATCTCGAGCTCCGGCTTCTGTCCCTTGGTCGAGAGCGAGACGTCCACCGCACCGGGGATCGCGCGAAGCGCGGCCATCACCGTGTCGGCCACCGACTGCAACTGCCGCGCATCGCTGCCGCGCAGCTCGAGCTGCACCTGCTTGGCCGCGCCGCCGAAGCCGTTGGTGAAGACCGCCGCGGTCGCACCGCCGATCTGCTTGACCTCCTCACGGAGGAGCGCGCCGAACCGGTCCTGCGTTATCGAACGGTCGGCCTTGGGCGTCATGCGCACATAGACGCTCGCGATGTCCACCGCGCCGAGCGCCTCGGAGGGGTCCATGCCACCCCCGGCGCCGATCGTGGTGAAGGTGTAGCGCACCTCGGAGTGGGAGCGGGCGAGGCGTGCCGCCTCCTCCGCCTTGATCCGCGTGTACTCGAGGTTGGACCCCGGCGGGGTCTCCACCTGGATCGTGAACTCGGAGTTGTCGGTGACCGGGACGAAGCCGAAGCCGCCGAAGTTGGCCTGCAGCCAGAGCGCACCGATCATGCTGAAGGTCGCGAGCCCCACCATCGCGAGCCGGTGGTCGAGCGCCCACCCGATCACGCCGGTGTAGCGCTGCGCCATGCGGTCGAACCAGGCGTTGAACGTCATGAGCTTGCGCGAGATCCAGCTGCGGTGCGCATGCTCCTCGAGCTCCGGGTCGGGCCAGTAGGCCGAGAGCATGGGGTCGAGCGAGAACGAGACGAAGAGCGAGACGAGCACCGCGCACGCGATCGTCAGCGCGAACGGCTTGAACCACTGGCCCGACAATCCGTACATGAACCCGATCGGCACGAAGACCGCGACGATCGAGAAGGTCGTCGCCGCCACCGCGAGTCCGATCTCGTCGGTCCCCTCGTGCGCGGCCTTGAAATGGTCCTTCCCCATCTCCACGTGTCGCACGATGTTCTCGCGCACCACGATCGCGTCGTCGATCAGGATGCCGATCGCGAGCGAGAGACCGAGCAGCGACATGGTGTTGAGCGTGAAGCCGAACGCCCAGACCGCCACGAAGCTCGCCAGCACCGAGATCGGCAGCGCGAGGCCGGTGATCACCGTCGAACGCCACGAGTTGAGGAAGAGGAAGACCACGAGCACCGTGAGGAGCGCGCCCTCGATGAGCGTGCTCTGCACGTTCGAGACCGAGGCCGTGACGCGCTCGCCGCGGTCCTGGATCACGTCGATCGTCGTGCCGGCCGGCAGCGTGGGGCGGAGCAGCTCGACCTGCGCCAGCACGCGCGCGCTGACCTCGGTGGTGGAGTAGCCCTTGGCCTTCTTGACCATGATGCCGACGGCGTCCTTGCCGTTGTAGATCGCGGCCGTGCGCGCCTCGCTGGTGCCGTCGCGCGCGTCGGCGACCTCGCCCAGGCGGATCGCGCGGCCGCCGCGCTGCGCGACCACGAGCCGCAGGAAGTCGTCGGGCGACTCGAGCTTGCCCTTGAGACGGATCGCGCGTTCGTCGATCGCGCCGTTGAGCCGGCCGACCGGGACCGCGAGGTTCTGCGCCTGCGATGCGCCCACGAGCTCGCCGACCGTGATGCCGGCGGCCTCCATGGACGCCGGACGGATCTCGATCGTGAGCTCGCGCTCCACGCCGCCCACCACCACCGCCTCGGCCACGCCGGGGATGCCGCGCAGCACCCGCGTGATCTCCGGATCGGCGATCCGCGTGAGCGCCGGCGCCGTGAGCGCCGTCGAGTTGAGCGAGAGCTGCACGATCGGCTGGTCGGCCGGGTCGAAGCGCGTGAGGATCGGCTCCTTCATCTCCACCGGGAGATCGGAGCGGATGGCGCTGATCTTGTCGCGGATGTCCTGCGACGCCTGCTGCAGGTCCTTCTCGAAGACGAAGAAGACCGTCACGTTCGCGAAGCCGTCCTGCGCGGCGCCGGAGATGCGGTCCACGCCGGAGATGCCGCTCACGGCCTCCTCGACGCGGTCGAGCACCTCACGCTCCACCACGTCGGGCGAGGCGCCCGGGTAGGGGATCGCGACGTTGATGATCGGCTGCTGCACGTCCGGGAACTCGTCGGTCTCGAGCTGCCAGAGCGAGAAGAGGCCGAAGACGACCAGTGCCACCATCGAGACGATGGTGACCAGCGGCCGCTTGATGGCGAAATCGGAGATGAACACTGATAGGCCGTAGGAGGTAGGTGGTGGGTGTTTACGGCACGCGCGGCTTGCTGTCGCTCGGCGCGGTCACCTTCAAGGGCGTGTTGGGGCTGATCCCGAGCGCCGGTCCCATCAACAGCGTGTCGCCGGCCGCGATGCCGGCCGTGATCTCCACCCGCTCCTGCGCTTCGTCCTTGGCGCCGAGCGTCACCTCGACCTTCTCCGTGCGGCCGTTCTTCAAGCGCAGCACCGACGGCACGAGGCCGCGGTTGTCGATCGCCATCTCGGGCACCGTGAGTGTCTCGCGCGAGTTGCTCGCCACGCGCCCTTCGGCGAAGAGCCCGGCGACGAGCTGGTTGCCGCTGTTCGGGATGCGCACGAAGAGGCGCACCTGCCGCGTCTGCGGATCGGCGGAGGGGTTGATGCTCGATATGGTCCCCGAGAAGGTGCGGCCCGGGTAGCCGGTCACCGAGAACCGGACCGGCGCGCCCATGCGCACCTGCGCGAGCTGCTCGGCGGGCACCGCCGCCTCGAGCCGCATCGTCGCCGGATCCACGATGTTGAAGAGCGGCGACCCCGGCGCGACCACGTCACCCGGGTTCACGAAACGCTCGCTCACCACGCCGGCGTAGGGCGCGAGGACGTTCGTCGCGTCGAGCTGCTTCTGCGCGCCCGCGAGTCGGGCGCGGGCGTCGTCGGCCATGGTGGTGGCCGCGAGCGTGCCGCGGCGCGCATTCTCCACGTCGCGGTCGCTGATCGCGCCGGCGGCCACGAGCTTCTCGGCCCGCTCCAGTTCGCGCTTGGCGATGTCGGCTGCGGTCTGCGCCGCCGTGAGTCCCGAGCGCGCCGAGAGATAGGCGTCGTTGATCGCGCGATCGTCGATCTTCGCGAGCGACGTGCCCTGCGCCACGCGCGCACCCGGGTCGTGGAAGACCTGCACCACCGAGCCCGGCACCTCGGCACGGATCTGCGCCGTGCGCTCGGCCACGAGCGACCCGGAGAGGATCGGTCCGGTGGAGAGCACCGTGGTCGCGGCGATGGTCATCGCCTCGGGGCCCACCTGCACCGTGACCTCGGTGGGCGTATCGGTGGCGGCGTCGGACTTGTCGCAGGCCGCGAGCAGGGTGAGCACGGCGACGACGCCGATGGCACGACGGGACATCCGGGACTTCCTCAGGTTGATGAGAGCGACGGTCATGGTCAGCGTCCCCCGGCGGTCAGGGGGAGGTCCTTCAGGAGCGCGAGGCGGAGCTTGGCGAGTTCGAGGTCGCGCGCCGCGTTCACGCGCTGCAATCGCGCCTGCTCGAGCTGCACGCGCACCTGGGTGAGCTCGAGCTGGGTGGAGATCCCTTCCTGGAAGCGCACCTCGGCGATGCGGTACGCCTGCGCCGCCTGCGTGTCGGTGCCCACCGACGCGAGGTAGCCGGCCTGCGCCTGCTCGAGCGCCGAGAGGACGAGGAGCGCGTCGAGCGACGCCCCTTCGCGTGTCTGCTGCAGCCGTTGCTGCGCCTCGGTCAGGTTCGCTTCGGCGACGAGTCGTTCGCCGCGGAGCCGCCCGCCCGTGAGCACCGGGAAGGAGAGCCCGAGCGAGACGTTCCAGTTGGGGAAGTAGAGATCGATCGCCGACGGGAGGAAGGTCCCCTCGGGCGGGTAGGCGAAGCGCTGATAGGTGCTCGAGAGCTGCACCGACGGCATGCGCGCGAGCCGCGCTGCCCGGAGCGCCTGTTCCGACGCGCCCACCTGCGCCTGGGCCTGCCGCACGCTCGAGCGCGCGGCGACGCTCGTGTCGGGCGTGAGCGTGCGATCGTCGGCGAGGGTGATGGGGCCGGTGATCCCGGCCACCGTCGCCGCGTCGTCGCGGATCGGCGTGGTGAGCTGCAACGGGGCCGCGAGCGGCAGGTCGAGCAGCTGCTTGAGCCGCAGGTAGGCCGTGGTGCGCGCGCCGCGCGCCTGGATCACGAGCGGCTTCTGGTTGTCACGTGCGACCCGCGCGCGCAGCAGGTCGAACTCGGCGGCCGCCCCGATCTCGCGCGCGACCTGCGTCTGCGTGAGCGTGCGCTCGGTGAGCATGAGCGAGCTGTCGGCGATGGCGAGGAACTGGTCCGCCGCGACGGCATCGAAGTAGGCCTGCGCGACCTCGAGGACCGCCTGGGCCTTCGACGAGGTCAGGGCGATGTCGGCGGCGGAGCGCGCGGCATCGGCGCCGGCGCGCTGCGCGGGGAGACGCCCCGCCGTGTAGAGGTTCTGCGTCGCGCTCAGCGTGAACGAGAAGGTGTTCGGCGCCGCGAAGATGCGCGCGAGCGGCGAGTCGGCGAAGCCGCCGCCGGCCGACGCGGTGGTGTCGGGCGGTCCGGAGAAGCGCTCGGTGATCGCCTGGAACTGGTTCTGGATCGCGCGCTGATAGCCGGCGCTGCCGTTGATCTGCGGGAGGCGCTGTGAGTTGGCCTGTGCCTGCTGGCCACGCGCGCGCGTCACGCCGGCGCCGGCGATCGCGACGCCTTCGCTCTTGCGCTCGGCGATGCGCAGTGCGTCGGCGAGGGAGAGCGAGGTCGTGGCGGTGACAGTAGCGGCCGTGGTGGCCTGCTGCGCGGACGCCCGGGCAGGCAGGAGCGCGAAGAGGAGGAGCGCGACGGTCGCGCCGAGGGAGCGGAGGAAGAGTCGCACGTAGGTGGCGGGTGCTCGGTCGAGTGGAGGGAACATCTCGGGCATCAGGTCGCGCCCCATGGCGTCGGCGAAGAGCGAACCCTTGAGCATCGTGGCCGCGGCCTTCGCGTCGGTGGCCGCGGGGATGAAGCGGTGGGCCGCGAGGCGCTCGACGTAGCCGGTGAGATCGCGGAACGACTCCACCGGATGCTCCGCGTTGGGCTCGGCGCACTCTGGCCGTTCGTGCATCTCGGCCATGGACGTGAGGATCATGCCTCGGGCGGCGACCAGGAACTCATGATCGGCCTTGGCCCACTCGGTGAGTTCGGCGGCGGGGTCGACCGGGACCGCAGGGAGCGGTTCGGCACGGGCGACACGCGAGTGAGCGCGCACGGCCTCACCGATGAGCGCGCTCTTGGAGCCGAAGAGGCGGAAGAGCGTGACTTCGTTGACGCCCGCTTCATCGGCGATGCGGCGCGTGGTGGCGCCGCGGAACCCCGCTTCGGAGTAGATGCGGGCGGCGGCCTCGAGGATCTGTGTGCGGGTTGGATCGGTCATGAGGACTTTGTGAAAACGTTCACAACGCAAGTGACTACTTACATTCAAGCAAGCGACCGCTTGCATACAACGCAAGTCAGTACCTGGGAGTTTCAGGCTCTGTTCGTCGGGCGTATTACCGACTATTTCCAACCAATCTTCGGTGTGTATTCGGTTTCGTCAAGGGATGATGATGCAGGCTCCCGCGCGGGGACGGCGCAGGGGATGCGGAACCTTCACCCGCGGTATTCGATTCCACTGGATGACGGCGCCCGGCGGCGCTCGACGCGCTCCCGCCGCGAACTCCACTCCCGCTCAGACCATGACCAAGCAGAAGCCCGCCGATCCCGTGCTGGCCGAGAAGCTCTCGCCCATGCAGTACCAGGTGACGCAGTGCAGCGCGACCGAGCCGCCGTTCCGCAACGAGTTCTGGGATCATCACGAACCCGGCCTCTATGTGGACGTCGTCTCCGGCGAGCCGCTCTTCTCGTCGCTCGACAAGTTCGACTCGGGCACCGGCTGGCCCTCGTTCACCAAGCCGGTCGTTCCGCAGAACGTGACCGAGCTGCGCGATGCGTCGCACTTCATGGTGCGCACCGAAGTGCGGTCGGCCGGCGGCGACTCGCATCTGGGACATCTCTTCGACGACGGCCCCGGACCGACGGGGATGCGCTACTGCATCAACTCGGCGTCGCTGCGCTTCATCCCGGTCGCGGCCCTCGCCGCGGAGGGGTACGAGAAGTTCGTGCCGTTGTTCGAGGCCCAGGCGCGTCGCAAGGCGGAGGGGAAGTGAGCGGTGACCTGAAGTCGGGCGCGAGCGGCGGCATGAGCGAACTCGCCACGCTCGGCGGCGGCTGCTTCTGGTGTCTCGAGGCGGTCTACCTCGAGCTGCGCGGCGTGCTCGGCGTGAAGAGCGGCTACGCCGGTGGACACCTGGCCAACCCCACGTATGAGCAGGTCTGCGGCAAGAAGACCGGGCACACGGAAGTCGTGCAGGTCACCTTCGATCCCTCGCAGATCTCGTATGCGGAGCTGCTCGAGGTCTTCTTCACCATCCACGATCCCACGACGAAGGACCGCCAGGGGAACGACGTGGGGCCGCAGTACCGTTCGGCGATCTTCACGCACGGGGCCGAGCAGGCGCGCGTGGCGCGCGAGCAGTCGGCGCTGGCGCAGGCCCACTGGGATGCGCCGATCGTGACCGAGCTCCACGCGCTCGAGACGTTCTGGCCGGCGGAGAAGTATCACGACAACTACTACGCGCGGAACCCGCAGAATCCGTACTGCGCGGTGGTGGTGGCACCCAAGGTGTCGAAGGCGCGGAAGCTGTTCCTCGACAAGCTCGCGCGCCGGTAGCCGCGCACCTGCCCGGCCACCGCGGAGGAGCCATCGCGGAGGAGCGACCGCGGTGGTCGGACCCGGGTGGAACGAGCACGCCCCTGCGGCGTAGATTGCACACATGAAGCGCGCCGCCTCCCTGCTGCTGGCACTGCTGGTGCTGCTCGCGCTTCCCTCGCGCGCGCGTGCGCAGTCGGGCGTGGTGAAGGGCATCGTCACCGACACCGGCGGCCGCCCGCTCGAGAACGTCGAGGTGCTCTCCATCAATGCGAAGCGCACCGCGCGCACCGGCAAGGACGGACGCTTCACGCTCGCGCGGCTGCCGTTCGGCCAGCAGCTGATCATGGCACGCCTCCCCGGATACCAGCCGGCCGATCGCCCCGTGAACATGCTCGACAACGTGGCGCCCGAGCTGACCTTCAAGCTCCGGCGTACGGTGCAGGCACTCGACACCATGCGGATCGTCTCGCATGACGGCTGCCCCGCCTACGACATCAACGGGTTCGAGTGCCGGCGCCGAGCGGGGATCGGCCAGTTCCGCGGCGCCGAGGAGCTCGCGGCGCTCCGATCCTATTACTGGGCGGACATGTTCGAGGGGCTGCCGGGGCTGCGGCGCGAGATGGCGCGCGACTCGACGATCGGGCAGGACTGGCGCGTGGCGAGCATGACCGGGTGGCGGTGCCTCATGGAGGGCTGGAACGGCCGGCACAGGACCGCCGCCGAGGAGAACATCCGGCCGAACCAGATCGTCGCGATCGAGCACTACGACAGCTACGAGAAGGTGCCGGCCGCCTACAAGCGGCTCGCCTGGCCCAACGGGCAGGATAAGCCCTGCGCGCTCGTGATGTACTGGACGAGGGGTTTCCTGGAGAACGAGGCCAAGCGGCGATGAATCGATCCCTCTGCTCCCGTGCCCATGCGGCCCGCCGCCTCGCACTCGGGTTGCTGTTCCTCCCGGCCGCCCTGCACGCGCAGAACGCTCCGGCGGAACGAGTCGACGCCACCATCAACGCGCGCATCCGCGAGGAGGGGACCAAGCGTTCTCAGGTCCTCGCCACCGCACGCATGCTCTCCGACGGGTTCGGCCCGCGCCTCTCCGGCGCCCCGGGCTACACCGCCGCCGCGCGCTGGGCCGTGAGCGAACTCACGCGCTTCGGTGCGACCCGCGCGGTGCTCGAGCCCTGGGGCACGCGAGGTCCCGCCTGGGAGCTCACCGGCCATTCGCTGGTGATGACCGCGCCGTTCAACCTGCGACTCAACGCGCTGCCGAAGGCGTGGAGTCTCCCGACCGCGGGCACGGTGCGCGGGACGCCGGTGATGGTGCCGTCCCTCGCCAAGCCGGAGGAGCGCAAGGCGTGGGCAGGGAAGCTCCGTGGGCGGATCGTGATGCTCGGTCGCGTGAGCGAGACCGCCGACGCGGCCGAGCGTTTCGCGCCGGGAGCGGTGCGGCTCACCGACGCCGAGCTCGACTCGATGTCACGCATCACGGAGCCGGGGTCTCCGAAGGACTACTGGGAGGACTTCGACGAGTGGGACGTGGCGCTCGTGGAGCACCGCGCGATGCTCGACTGGATGGGGCGCGAAGGCGTCGCCGCCGTGGTGGAGGCGAGCGGTAGCGAACTCACGATCCGCTCCACCAAGTACAACAGCGCGATCTCGTCGCGCGACGCCAACATCCCTGCCTTCACCGTGGCGCGCGAGCAGTACCGCCGGCTGCAGTTCCTCGTCGGGCGCGGCGCGCCGGTCACGCTCGAACTCTCGCTCGCGACGCGCGTCTTCCCGGCCGACACCATCGGCGTGAACGTCGTGGCCGAGCTCGCGGGGAGCGACCCGCGGCTGAAGGACGAGGTGGTGATGATGGGCGGCCACTTCGACAGCTGGCACGCCGCCGGCGGCGCGACCGACAATGCGGCCGGCTCGGCGGTCGCGATGGAAGCGCTGCGGATCCTCGTCGCGATCGGTGCGCACCCGCGCCGCACCGTGCGCGTGGCGCTCTGGGACGGCGAGGAGCAGGAGGACTACATCGGCTCCGCCGCGTACGTGCGCCGGCACTTCGGCGACCATGCGAGCATGGCGATCAAGCCGGAGCACGCGCGCATCTCGGCCTACTTCAACGTGGACCATGGCACGGGGCGCATCCGCGGGTGGTTCCTGCAGGGGAATGCCGCCGCGCGGCCGGTCCTCGCGGCCTACCTCGCACCGTGGAAGGACCTCGGCGCGGGCACGCTCACCATCCGGAATCGCGGGAGCACCGATCATCTCGCCTTCACCGGTGTGGGGATCCCGGGCTTCGACGCGATCCAGGACGAGATGGACTACGAGTCACGGACGCATCACACGGGGCTCGACGGCGCGGGGTTCCTCGTCGAGGAGGACCTGCAGCAGGCGTCGATGGTGCTCGCGTCGATGGTGTACCATGTGGCCGATCGCGATGCGCTGATGCCGCGCACGCCGCTGCCGGCGCCACGCAAGAAGTAGCGCTGGCGCTAGATTCGACCCGGTGACACTCCTCCTCACATTCGTCTTCATCCTCTCGGGCGCGGCCGGACTCATCTACGAGTCCATCTGGAGCCGCTACCTCGGACTCTTCGTCGGTCACAGCGCCTACGCGCAGGTGATCGTCCTCGTGATCTTCCTCGGCGGCATGTCGCTCGGCGCGACGGTCGCGTCGAGGCGATCGGAGCGGCTCAAGGAGCCGCTGCTCTGGTACGCGATCGT
This sequence comes from Gemmatimonadota bacterium, assembly GCA_021413975.1. Taxonomy (GTDB): domain Bacteria; phylum Gemmatimonadota; class Gemmatimonadetes; order Gemmatimonadales; family Gemmatimonadaceae; genus Pseudogemmatithrix. Next base: position 110,271 of record JAIOPJ010000029.1, on the reverse strand, counting down.
CGAACTCGCGGTCGGACTGCTCGGGCTCGTGTTCCACGATGCGTTCGGCGTGGTGAGTGCGCTCGCCTACGACACCGTCTTCCCTGCGCTCGCCGGCGGACCGCTGCTCGTGGTGGTGAAGTGGCTCATCGCGGCGCTGCTGATCCTCCCGCAGTCGGTGCTGCTCGGCGCGACCTTCCCGCTCATGACGGCCGGGCTGCTGCGCCGGCTCGGTCAGGACCATGCGGATCCCGCGACCGCGAGCGGACGCGTGATCGGCGTGCTCTACTTCGCGAACTCGATCGGCGCCGCGGTCGGCGTGCTCGTCGCAGGGTTCTGGTTGATCGGCGCGGTGGGGCTGCAGGGGACGCTGCTCACGGCGGCGCTGGTGAACATCGTGGTCGCGGTCGTCACGTACGTGGCGCTGCAGGCCATGCGGTCCGGCGACGCGGAACCCGACGAGATCGAGTCGGCCATGGACGCCGCCGTGCTCGGTCCGCCGCAAGTCGTGGCCGAGGGCGTTCCGGAGCGTCCCCGCACACCGGCCGTGAGCATCGTCGCGACGGCGCAGGCCTCGCAGGGGCTGTGGAAGCTCCTGCTCGGCGTGAGCTTCGGCACCGCCGTCGCCTCGTTCATCTACGAGATCGCCTGGATCCGGATGCTCGCGCTCGTGCTCGGCAGCGCGACGCATGCGTTCGAACTCATGCTCTCGGCGTTCATCCTGGGCCTGGCGCTGGGCGCGCTCTGGATCCGCCGCCGCGCCGACACCGAGCGCGATCCCGTGCGCCTGTTGGGGCTCGTGCAGGTCGCGATGGGGACCCTCGCGATCGCGACGCTCGCGGTCTACGGCAGCTCCTTCCATTGGATGGCCTCGCTGATCGAGGCACTCGACGAGAACGCGGCCGGCTACCGGCTCTACAACTTCGCGCGCTACGGCATCTCGCTCGCGGTCATGCTGCCGCCCACCTTCTGCGCCGGCGTGACGCTCCCCTTGATCACGCGCATGCTGCTCGGCGAGGGCCATGGCGAGCGCACGATCGGCGCGGTGTACGCCTGGAACACGCTCGGTTCGATCGTCGGCGTCGCCGCAGCGGCGCTCTGGCTCATGCCGATCCTCGGGCTCAAGCTGTTGCTCGTGACCGGCGGCGCGATCGACATCGTGCTCGGGGTCGTCCTGCTCCTCGCGCGCGAGCGGGCACGGCCCGAGGTGAAGGGCACCGCGATGATCGCCGCCATCGCCGGAGCGTTGGTGATCGCCGCGAGTCTCATCGCACCGCCGTTCGACCCGGGGATCCTCTCCAGCGGCGTCTTCCGCTACGGCACCGTGCCCGAGCGCGGCGCGCGCGAGATCCTCTTCTACGAGGACGGCCGCACGGCGAGCGTGAGCGTGCGCCTGGGCAGCGACAGCGGCTACTCGCTCGCGACCAACGGCAAGCCCGACGCCAGCATCTCGCGCTACTGGTTCGACGAGCCGCCCACGGTGGATTCGCTCAAGAGCCCGCTCGGCGGCGACGAGTCGACGCAGGTGCTCCTGCCGCTCATCACGCTCGCGCACATGCCGAAGGCCACGCAGGCGGCCGTCATCGGCTTCGGCTCGGGGATCAGTTCGCACCTGCTGCTCGGGAGCGAGTACCTCGACCGTCTCGTCACGATCGACATCGAGCCGCAGATGATCGAGGCGTCGAAGCTCTTCAAGCCGGCGAACCTGCGTGCGTACGACGACCCGCGGTCGCACTTCGTGCACGACGACGCCAAGAGCTACTTCGCGGCGAGTGCCACACGCTACGACCTGATCCTCTCGGAGCCGTCGAACCCCTGGGTGAGCGGCGTGTCGGGGCTCTTCACCGACGAGTTCTACGGAAGGGTGCGCACCTATCTCACGCCCGACGGCGTGTTCGGGCAGTGGCTGCACCTCTATGAGATCGACGACAGGCTCGTGCTCGACGTGCTCGCGGCGCTGCATCGCAACTTCCGCTCGTATGCGGTCTACCTCACCAACGACGTCGACGTCCTCGTCGTGGCGTCCAACGCCGAGCGCTTGCCGGTGCCGGACTGGTCGGTGCTGCAGTACACCGACATCGCGCTCGACCTCGCGCGGTTCGTGCCGATCACTCCGGAGGCGCTCGACGCGACGATCCTGCTCACGCGCGCGGAACTCGCGCCGCTGCTGGACTCGTTCCCCACCGTGAACTCCGACTTCCGGCCGGCGCTGGACCTCGGCGCCGAGCGGACGCGCTTCCTGCGGCACAGCGCGACGGGGTTCCTCGGCATGTCGAGCTCGCGGTACGATGTGGCGGCGGCGATCGGCGGGCGCGCGGTGCACCTGGGACCGGCGAGGCGTTCGTCGCTCGCGATCCCGCGCGTGGAGTCACAGGCGTTGGTCAGGCGTGTGCGGGGCAGTGAGGAGCTCGCGCCGAACGACACGGTGGTGGCGAACCGGAAGTTCCAGCAAGCGCGCATCCGTCAGGCGGAGCTCGACATGTGGATGGCGTCGGGCCGCGCGCCGACGGACTGGTTCACCTGGTTCACCGACATGCTCGAGGTGGAGGCGGACCGTCACGCGGGCACGATGGGCGTCGTCGATTCCGCCTGGTACGGTGCGGTCGAGCGGTACATGGTCGAGCAGCATGCGCCGCGAGATGGGATCTCGGGGTTGCGGTTCATGCGCGCGGCGGCGGCGTACGACTGGGCGGCGGCGGCGCGCGAGGTGTTGCCGTTGCTCGAGGCGCGCAGCGAGGGGCGGCAGTGGATACCGCCGGAGACGTTCTATGAGGCGGCGATCGTGGCGCGGCTGCGGGTCGGCGATGTCGCGGGAGCGCGGGCGTTGTTCGGGCGGATGGCGTCGGGAACGGACCGGAAGCCGACGGACCTGCGCATGCGGTTGATCGATGCGCACATCAAGGCGGCGGAGCGGGCGCTGGACCGCTAGTCCCTCGGTCGAAGAAGGCCGCCGCGCCACCCCCGCCCGCCATCACCCCGCCGCACTCGGCACCGCGAGCCCCTGCTCGGCGAGTGCACGCTTGGCGTCGTCGAACGCACCCTCGCTGCGCGCCACCACGAGCGTCGCGACGCCGTTGCCGATCACGTTCGTGATGGTGCGCGCCTCGCTCATGAAGCGGTCCACGCCGAGCAGCAGCGCGACACCCTCCACCGGCACGATGTTCGTGGCCGCGAGCGTGCTGGCGAGCACGATGAACCCGGACCCCGTGACCCCCGCCGCGCCCTTGCTGGTGAGCATGAGGATGCCGAGCAGATAGAACTGCTGCCCCCATGAGAGGTCGATGCGGTACACCTGCGCCACGAAGATCGCGGCCGCACTCAGGTAGATGCTCGTCCCGTCGAGGTTGAACGAGTAGCCCGTGGGGATCACGAGGCCGACGACGCCCTTGTCGCAGCCGTAGCGCTCGAGCTTCTCGAGCATCCGCGGCAGCACCGACTCCGAGCTCGAGGTGCCGAGCGCGAGCAGGAGCTCCTCGCGGATGAATCGCAGGAACTTGAGCAGCCGGAACCCGTACAGGCGGCAGATCCCCCCGAGGACCACGAAGATGAAGAGCGCCATGGTCATGTAGACGTCGAGCATCAGCCGGGCGAGCGGCACGAGGGCCTGCAGGCCGAAGTTGCCCACGGTGAACGCCATCGCGCCGAAGGCGCCGATCGGGGCGACCAGCATCACGATCGCGACGATTCGGAAGAAGACCTTCTGCAGCCGTTCGAGGAGATCCACCACGTGGTACCCGGCCTCGCCGACCTGCGTGAGTGCGACTCCGAAGAGCACCGAGAAGAAGACCACGGGCAGGAGATCGCCGCCCGCGAAGGCCGCGAAGACGTTGCTCGGCACGATGTGCGTGGCGAAGCCCAGCAGCGTCTGGTTCTGCGCGGCGCTGGTGTAGCCGCTGATGTCGCCGCTCTTGATCGCGGTCGCGTCGAGCGCGGCGCCGGGCTGCGTGAAGTTGACCACCAGGAGCCCGATGAGCAGGGCGGCGGTGCTCACGATCTCGAAGTAGAGGATCGCCTTGCCGCCCACGCGCCCGAGTCGGCGCAGGTCGGCCATGCTCGCGATGCCATGCACGATCGTGAGGAAGATGACGGGCGTGATCACCATCTTCACGAGGTTGATGAACGTGTCGCCGAGAGGCTTGAGGCTCTTCGCGGTGTCGGGCGCGATGACGCCCACGATCACCCCGAGGGTGACCGCGAAGAGGACCTGCACGGTGAGGTTGCGCGAGAGACGGGCGATCACGATCCGCGGGATTCGAGTGGGCTGGTTGCGTGCGGGATGCACGAACCTACGCGAATGTCGCCGCGACCACACCCTCCATCGCCCGGGGAGTGCCGTAAGCTCCCTGATCCGGGGCGAACCACTCCGGCGCGAGCTAAGTTCGCTGCAGCTGCCCCTCCACTCCGGCCCCTGTACCGATGATCCCGCGCCCCCTGCCGATCGCCGGCCTCGCCCTCTGCTGGTCCGTCGCCTCGTCGTTCACGCAGGCCCCCTCCCGCATCGACGTCACCGTCACCGAAGGCACGTCGATGTCGGTCGCGGCCTCGCCCGACGGTCGCCAGCTCGCGATCGACCTGCAGGGCGGGCTCTGGCTCCTCCCGGCCACGGGCGGCACGGCACGTCGCATCACCGACGAGTACAACGACGCGCGACAGCCGGCCTGGTCGCCCGACGGCCGCACCATCGCGTTCCAGGGTTTCCGCGACGGCGGCTTCCATGTGTGGACCGTCGGCGCCGACGGTCAGGGCCTGCGGCAACTCACCAACGGACCGTTCGACGACCGCGAACCGACCTATTCGCGCGACGGCACGCGCATCGCCTTCTCCTCCGACCGCGGCAACGCCGGCAACTACGACATCTGGACCCTCGACCTCGCGAGCGGCGCGCTCACGCAGGTCACGCGCGACCGGGGCGACGACTACATGCCCTCCTGGTCGCCCGACGGCTCGGAGATCGCATTCATCGGTACGCGTGACCGCGCACCGCGCGTGCTCGCCGTCGCCGTCGCGACCGGCAACGAGCGCGTGCTCGCGACTGCGCGCGGCACTGTCGACGCACCGTCGTGGGGCCCCGGTGGCGCGCTGGTCCACTACGCCGTCGACGGGATCAGCAGCCGCCTCGAGCAGGACGGCCGCGTGCTCACCGGCGACGAGAACGCCTTCGCCTTCCGCGCCGGTTGGCTCGGGAACGGCGAGATCGTCTACGTCTCCGACGGACTCATCCGCCGCCGCGCACTCGCGGGCGGAGCCGCCACGACCATCCCCTTCTCGGCGACGCTCACGGTCACGCGCGCGCAGTACACCCGGCGCGTGCGCGACCTCGACTCGCGCGCGCCCCGCCGCGCGCTCGGCATCGTCTCGCCTGCCATCGCTCCCGACGGTCGATCGGTAGCCTTCACCGCGCTCGGCGACCTCTACGTCATGCCCGTGGGGGCCAAGCCGCAGAACATCACGCATGACCAGGCGCTCGACACCGAGGCCGCCTGGTCGCCCGACGGTCGCTGGCTCGCCTGGTCCTCCGACCGCGCCGGCGACCGACTCGACCTCTGGCTCCGCGACATGCGCACCGGCGCCGAGCGTCAGCTCACACACACCGACAACTCGGCCATGGGCGCCGCCTGGTCGCCCGACGGCACGCGCATCGCGTTCCTCGAGGTCGACGGCTTCTGGCGGCGCGCGAACGTCTCGGTCGTCGATGTCGCGTCGGGCGTCGTCACGAGAGTGTACGAATCGAGCTTCGGTCCGGGAACGCCCACCTGGTCGGCTGACGGCAAGCGCATCGCCTTCGCGTCGCTCAAGCCCTACTCGGCGCGTTTCCGCGAAGGCACCAACCAGGTCATGACCGTCGCCGCCACCGGTGGTGATGCGCGCTGGTCGGTGCCCGTCCCGGACCTCTCGATCGACTCGCGCGCCGGGGCCGGCCCCGCCTGGTCGCCCGATGGCACGCGGATGGCCGTCATATATGAAGGCGTGCTCGCCCTCGTGCCCGTGGCGCCCGACGGCACGCCGCTCGGCACGCCGCGCCGCATCACGACCGAGATGGCGCACGCACCGAGCTGGACGGCGGACTCACGGCACATCCTGTATCAGTCGAACGACAAGCTGCGCCTGATCGACCTGGAGACGGGCGACACCCGCGACGTGTCGCTCGATCTCACTTACACACCGGCGATCCCCACCGGGCGCGTGGTCGTGCATGCGGGCCACCTGGTCGACGGCGTGAGCAGGGTGCGGCGCGAGAACATGGATGTGGTGATCGACGCCAATCGCATCACGCGTGTGGTCGCGCATGACGCGGCCCTGCACCGCACCGGCACCGTGGTCGACGCCACGGGACGCACGGTGATGCCCGGACTCATCGAGTTCCACACGCACCTGCAGGCCGACCTGGGCGCCGCCTCCGAGCGTGCGTATCTCGCGTTCGGCATCACCACGGTGCGCAGTCCGGGGAGCACGCCCTACGAGGCGGCGGAGGATCGCGAGGCAGTCGATGCCGGCGCGCGTCCCGGCCCGCGGCTCTTCACCACCGGGTACCTCTTCGAGTGGCAGCGCACCTACTACAAGATGGCGGTCGCCATCTCGAGCGTGGTGCATCTGGAGCTCGAGCTCGCGCGCGCGAAGGCGCTCCGGCACGACCTCATCAAGAGCTATGTGCGGATGCCTGACCTGCAGCAGCGCCGCATCATCGAGTTCGCGCATGCGGCGGGGGTGCCGGCAGCGTCGCACGAGGTCTATCCCTCGGCACTCTCGGGGATCGACGGCACCGAGCACACCACGGGCACGAGCCGGCGCGGCTACTCCCCCAAGGCGGCGGCGCAGGGCCGCGCCTATGGTGACGTGGCAGCGATCTTCGCGGCGAGCGGGATGCCGATCACGCCCACACTCGCGCTCGGCGGCGGCGGACTGCGCAAGATGATGGAAGTCGATCCCGCCTTCGCGAACGATCCGCGCTTCGCACTCTACCCGCCCTGGCTCCGCGCGAGCATGACGCCCGCGGGTTCGGCGACGCAGACGGCGGGGTTGTCACCTGCGGTGGTCTCGGCGTTCACGGCGGCTGCGGCAGCTGGGGGCGAGATGGTGATGAAGCTGCAACGCGCGGGGACGATCGTGGTCGCAGGGACCGATACGCCGAACGCGGCCACCCTGCACGGCGAGCTCTATACGTACGTGCTGGCTGGCATGACCCCGTACGAGGCGTTGCGGACCGCGACGGTGAATGCGGCGGCGCAGCTCGGGATCGATGCGGGCGCGATCGCAGTGGGCAAGCTCGCCGATCTCGTGATCGTGGATGGGGATCCGCTCGTGGACATCACGGCCACGGCGCGGGTGCGGGGCGTGGTCGCCAATGGGCGCTACTTCCGGTCGGAAGCGTTGCTGGTGCACCCGCGCTGAGTGAACGCGCGGGCGGCACCATGGCGAGCACCGGGCAGGGTCAGTTACAGCGCGAGTACTCCTTCCCCTGCGACTTCACGATCGGCGCCCCCGACCCGTTGTCGTAGATCTGCAGCGGGATCGGCGACCACTGCGCGCCATCCTGCGACAGCACGAGATTCATGCCCTGGATCTTCCACATGAAGCGCTGTCCGCTCGATCCCTGCGACGCGACGGAGCCGTTGCCGCCGGAGTTCGCGTTCTCGCTGCCCGCGTTCGTCGAGCCCATCCCGTCAGCGGCGAAGACCACGCGCTCCGTGGAGGTGCGGCCGTACGACCCGCCCGTGTACGTCGAGCCGCCACTGTAGCTCATGTAGCACCAGGCGCTCGAGACGAGCAGCTGCGCGATCTGACGTTCCTGCACGCCGGTCGCGCCCACCAGTCCGAGCCCGCCACTCGCCGGCGCCGGTGCGACCGGGGACGGGGCCGCGCCAGGCATCGCGTCGGTGCGTGCTGCACTCGGCGCCGCCGCACCCTTCCGCAGCATGCCATAGTCCTTCCCGCCGCTCGACAGCGTCATCTCGTCGCCGGCCAGTCGCGATTCGAACGGGTACCGCTGTCCCGCCGCGGCGAAGGTTCCGCTGAGCCGCGCACCGCTCGCGGTGGCGGTGAAGGGATACTCCTCGCCGCGCATGAAGAGCACGCCGCTGTATCCTTGCGCGCCGCGAGTGATGACCGCGTTCAGGTCAGCCGAGAGGAACGTCCCCACGAGCGGATCCGCACCGCCGCCACCGAGCGGGTTCGCCGCCGCTCCCCCGCCTGCGGGACCGCCGAGGGGGTTCGCCCCTCTGCCGCTCGCGCTGGGCGCCGGTGCCGTTGCCGGTGCCGTTGCCGTAGCCGGTGCCGGTGCCGGTGCCGTGCTACCCGTGGGCTCGGCAGCGCCGCCGCCCCGCGTGAAGATCAGTTCGCGCGCCGTGCCCGGATTCGGCTGTCCGTTCGCGCCGTTCTCGGTCATCGCGAAGCTGAGCCGGGACCCTTCGACATGCGCCGTGAAGATCGCGGTGCCCCCGCCTCCCTCGACGGTGCCATAGGCCTCGTCCGCCTCGGCGGTGCCCTTCACGATCATCGACACGCCATTGCCTGCGAGCGTACCGCTCACGGCGGTGCCGCTGACGCGGAGGGTGAGGGTGATCGCACCGCGCGGCGTGGGAGAGCTCCAGCTCCCCGCGACCGATTGGGCCGCGGCAGCTGCGGGTAGCGAAAGGATCGCGACCAGCGCGAACAGAGGGCGGAACGACATGAGGCCTCCTGACACCGGGTGGGATCAACTACGTGAAGGTGGCGCGGTCCGTGCTTCGTGGGAAGTACTGCGGCAGCCGGCCGGACGGATACTCCGGCGGCGAGGGTGATCGGCGTTGCAGGGCGGAGTGCGAGACCGTAACGTCTCGACTCCTCCCCCCGTGACAGCACAGCCCATCGACGTCCCGACGCTCCGCCCGCCCCGGACCAGCGCATGACCGCCGTACGCCCCATCACGACCGACGAGTTGCTCGACGACGACGCACAGCGCGCCGCGCGCCTCGTCGCGCTCGGGCTCCGGTCGCGGGTGGTGGCGGCGCGCGCGCGGCTCGACGACCCCGACGACCACGACGCACTGCACGACTTCCGCGTCGCCGTGCGCCGCCTGCGCAGTTGGCTCCCGATCGACCGGTTGCTCCCCGGGAAGCTCGCCCCCGCACGCGGCGCGCGCTGGCTCCGGCGCCTGGCGCAGGCGACCAATCCGAGCCGCGACGACGAGGTCTTCGCCGAGTGGCTGGCGGCCGAACGCGCGTCGCTCGCGACGCGGCACCGCGGGGCGGCGGACTGGATGATCGCACGGATCGCGCGGCTGCGACGCATGGCGGAGAAGGAGCTGCGCGCGGAGATCGATCGTGACCTTGATCGCGCGATGGCGCTGCTCGCGGACTCGTTCACGCGGTACGTGGTGCCCCATGACGTCCATCGCGGTGCGCAGCGCGAGTCCTTCGCGGCGACCCTGTCGGGGCTGGTCCGATCGGGCACGGCGCGATTGCAGCGCCGGCTCGCGGCGGTGAACGGCGCAGAGCACCATGAGGCGATCCACCGCGCGCGCATCGCGGGGAAGCGACTGCGCTACCAGCTGGAGTCGGTCGCAGACGGCGTGCCGGGGGCGCAAGCCTGTCTCATCCGGCTCAAGGTCCTGCAGGACCTCCTCGGCGACCATCACGACGACGGCGTCTGGCTCGCGATCATCGCCGCGGCGACGCCGCGCGCGCCGCGGGTGAGCCTCCGGCAGGGGCTCCGCGCGATCGCGGCGCGCATCGAACGACGCAGCGCCGAGCGCTACGCCACGCTCGAGAGCGATTGGCTCACCGGCACGCCGGCGCTCTTCGGCGCGCTGGGGGAGGTCGCCGACTGGCTCGCCGAGCGCGGCTCACAGGGGATGGAGGTGGAACGGAAGTACCTGCTCCATCGCCTGCCGTCCGACATGCCCGAGGGCCGGATCGAGAGGATCGAACAGGGCTATCTCCCGGGAGAGCGGCTCGTCGAGCGGGTGCGCCGCGTTCGAGAGGGGCGCCGCGTGAAGCACTTCCGCACGGTGAAGGGTGGGAAGGGACTGGCGCGGATCGAGCTGGAGGAAGCGTGCGGGCCGGCGCTCTTCGCCGCGCTCTGGCCACTCACCGAGGGGAAGCGCGTGCTCAAGCGGCGGCACCTGATCGCCGACGGCGAGCGCGTCTGGGCGATCGACGAGTTCCTCGACCGTGACCTCGTGCTCGCCGAGATCGAGTTGCCGTCGCCCGAGACGGAGATCGCGTTGCCGGTGTGGCTCGAGCCTCACGTGATGCGCGAGGTGACCGGGGAGCGCGAGTTCGTGAACGCGGTGCTCGCGAGATAGCCGTCGTTCGTCGTCGCGTGCCGGCGCCTGATGATCCACTCCGCCACGACGATGTTGATCGCCCAGCCCGCGCCCATCATCACCGCACGCGGGAACTCGCCCGGCCAGCCGTCGACGAGCAGGAACCAGGGGAGGTGCGTGAACGCCTGGGTGCCGGCGCCGAGCCCGATGGCATAGGCGCGCGTCATCCACGCGCCGTGCGCACCGAAGTCCCGCCGCCGGATCGCGTCCGCCCCGAGCACGATGAACGCCACCATCGCCGTGCCGACGAGGATCCGCTCGGCGTAGAGCAGCTGGCCGTCGCCCTTGGGCCACGCTTGGAACTGCGCCATCCAGAGCCCCGTCAGTGCGGAGATCAGGCCGAGCGGCATGAGGATCCGACCGCTCGCGCGGTGCCAGCCGCGGTGACGCAGGCGGAAGCCGGGCGAGAACTGGAATGCGCCGAGCACACAATAGAAGACGACCGCCGGGATGTGCAGCAGCACCGGGAGCGGCGAGGCGAAGAATCGTGCGTTCTCCGGTGTCACCGTCGCACCGCTCGTGAGCTCCACCACTCGGGCGACGCCGGCCAGCGCCGGCACGAGGCTCAGCGCGACGAGCGCGGCCGGGATCAGGCGGTCCTTCGTGGTGGCTCGCATGAGCGTCTCCGGTGCGTGCGCTAGCGGTGGGCGGCGCGGTGCCGGTTGAAACGCACCGCAGCGAGGATGACCACGTCGCTGCGCGTGACCGACCTGCCGGGTCCCGCGAGCGGCTTGGATCCGCTCACATAGTTCCGCGCTTCGACGCGCAGCCCCACGCGACCGGCGCCGAGTTCGCCCCCGACCGAGCCATAGCCGGAGAGGTTGTGGGTCGCGTCCTCGCGAATGCCGTGATGGTCGTAGCTCCGTGAGCCGGCGCCGATCCCGACGAACGGATCGAAGGTCACCGCACGATTGGCGAACCAGGTCGCGCGACGGGCTTCGACGCCCACATCGGCGGTGAAGGTGTCGAGCTTGGGTGCACCGACCGCCGCGAGATCGCGGCTCCGCGCCCAGCCGAACGTCCCCGTGACGGCGAACGCGGGCCGCGGCGTCCACGAGACCTGGGCTGCCGTCACCTTCGCCGACTTGATGAGGTCCCGCTGGTCCCCCGTGGGGAGCAGGGCGCCGCTCGAGACGCGGAACTCCCAGGCGCGCGGTGCGGACGCGGTCGCCGGGGCACCCCCGCCGCCGGTCGCCTGCGCGGCCGTGGTGCGCGACGAGGCGAGCAGCATCGACGTGGAGGCGAGGGCGATGAGGACCGCGCGGGTGAGTCGCGGTACAGCGGCGGGAATCGGGGACGGCATGGTCGGGATCAGCATGTTGAGCACCTCTGGAGAGTGTGGTGGCCGACGGGACGAGGCCTTCCATCCCGACCGCCGATCTATTAGTGTACGACGTACACTGTATACGTGTACGTTATACACAGTTTCGGGTTTGTCAAGGCCCGCGCGAGGGAGGGGTACGATGGCGGCGAAGAAGAAGACGGCCGGGGCGGGATCCGCGAAGCGGCGCGCCGCTCAGGCGGCGCTGACGCACGACGACATCATGGGACTGGCCGCCCGGCCCGACCCGGAGCTGCGTCGTCGCAGCGAACTGCTGTGGGTGGATCGTGCGCGCGGTACGCGCGGCCCCAAGCCGGAGTTCTCGCCCGACGAAGTCGTGCGCGCCGCCGTCGCGATCGCCGACGCCGACGGGCTCGCGGCCGTGACGATGAACGCCGTCGCCTCACGACTCGGCTTCACGACGATGGCCCTCTACCGCTACTTCCCCAACAAGGAGACGCTGCTCGACGCCGTCATCGATTCGGGGACCGGAAGTCCGCCCCCGCCGGCGGTGCCGCGTGCCGACTGGCGCACCGAGCTCCGGCGGTGGGCGCGCGCGAAGCGTGGATCCCTGTGCGCACGACCGTGGCTCGCGGAGTTGCCCTTCGTCGCCGCGCCCCACGGACCGAACTGGCTCGGGTGGCTCGAGTCGATCACCGACACGCTCTCGCGCACCGGACTGAACGCCGCCGACATCGGCGGCGCGCTGAGCATCGTGGACGGCTACACGCGTGGCGCGTCCGACACCGCCGTCTCGCTCGCGCGCGCGCAGGCACGCGGCATCACCGAGGCGGAATGGGCGGCGGGAGTCGGAGCGGACCTCGGGCGCGCGATCGGAGACCCCCGTTTCCCGAGGTTCGCGGCGTTGATCACCGCGCCATCGGAGGGCAAGCCGAGAACGCTCGATGAATCGTTCGACTGGGGACTGGAGCGCGTCCTTGATGGGATCGAGCTCTACGTGCGGTCCGTACTCACACTCCCACGCTCATGACGCCCGATCGCCGGAGCCTGCCCTCGCTGCTCACCCTGATGTGCCTGGTCGCCTCATGCAGCGCTGCGAAGGATGATCAAGGCGCGAGGGGGAAAGCGGTCCTGACCGCGCAGACCGGAGGGTGGGAAGTCGATTTCCTCGACGACTTCGATCGCTTCGATCCGGAGCACTGGCAGGACCAGCTGCTCTGGGTGAACGACGAGCAGCAGTGCTACGTGCGCGACGGCCGCCACGACACGCGCGTCGTCAGCGACGGCACGCTCAAGATGCGCGTGGTGGATCTCGGCGCACCGCTCCCCTGTGACTACACGGACAAGGGCGGCAAGCAGCACCCGCCCTCGCGCTGGGTGGCGGGGCGCATCATCTCGAAGAACCGACGGGAGTTCGTGCAGGGGCGGTGGACCGCACGCCTGCGCGTGGAGGGGAGCGGTCAGGCCGGCATGTTCCCGGCCTGGTGGCTGCTCGGGGCGCAGAACGACGAGCCACCGGTCAGGGACCCCGACGAGACCGTCTGCTGGCCCATGACCGGCTCGGGCGAGATCGACGTCTTCGAGCACCACAGCGACGGCGGGCCCGACCACTACGCCGCGCGCGCGATCAAGAGCACCGGCACCTGCGGCGGTGGCGACTGGCAGGCACTCATGCATGTGCAGGAGGCCGCGCTCGCCGAGTGGCACGAGTACGCGGTGGAGTGGGAGGGACGCGACCTGCGATTCCTGCTCGACGGTGCGGAGGTGTATCGCAGCGTGGCGCAGGGCGACCAGTTCCCCGAGCCGCTCTTCGCCGTGCTCAATTTCGCCAAGATCAACGCGTCACCGATGACGACGCCGATGTGGACGATGGAAGTGGACTGGGTGAAGCATGAGCGGCGGCTGAGGTAGCGGCGCGTTCCATGAACGCCGTGTGCGCCGGACCGCTACTCCGCCCGCAGCACGCGCACCGGATCCGCCCGCGTCGCCGCCCACGCCGGCCACGCACTGGCGGCCAGCGTCGCCGCCGCCAACGCCGCCGCGACCACCAGGTACGCCATCGGCGCGGCCGGCGACACCTCGAACAGGTACGCCCGCAGCGCCCACGCCGTCCCGAACGCCGCCGGCACGCCGAGCGCGATCCCGAGCACGACGCCCCGCATCGCATCACCCACCAGGAGCCGAGCCACACTGCGCGGTGAACCGCCCACGGCCATGCGGATCCCGACCTCGCGCAGTCGACGTGCCGCCGTGCGCGCGCTCACGCCGTAGAGCCCGACCGCCGCGAGCAGGGCCGCGAGCGCCCCGAACGCCGTGAACAGGATCGTCCGGTAGCGCTGTGCGCCGTACGAACGTTCGATCGCCGCAGGGACCCGCGTCACCGATCGCAGCACCATCTGGCCGTCGAGTTCACGCAGGATCCCCCGCAATGTTGCCGTTTCGAGCGCGGCATCCTCGCCGCGCACCAGGAACGTGGGGCCCGAGTTCGGATTCTGGTCGAACGGGATGTAGATCCCCGCGCCGTCCGTGACGGCGAGCGATCGACCCCGCACGTCCGCGGCGACGCCGACCACGCGACGCCACACCCCCTGGTGCCGCACCCGCTGACCGATGGCCTGATGGGCCCCGAAGTCACGACGCACCATGGCTTCGCTCACGACCGCGACCGGCTCGCCCCCGAACACATCGCCCGCGTCGAAGGCGCGACCTTCGACGATGCGGACGCCCATCGTCTCGAAGTAGTCCGTGGCCACGGACTGTTGCACGGTATGCTGCGGTGTGCGTTCGCCCGCGATCGACGGATCGAGTGTGACCGGGGAGCTGCTGCTGTTGCCCGAGTACGGGGGCGCACTGCTCAACGTGACGCGACTCACACCGCGGAGTTCGGCGATCCGACGCCGCGCGCCTTCGGTGAGCGCACGCACCTGGTCGTCCTCGTACTGCCACGGCATCGTCACGCGCAGCGCGGTGAGACGATCCGCCCGGAATCCGGGATCGACCGCGGTCAGTCGGTGGAGGCTCTGCCCGAGCAGCACACTCATCACGAGGAGCACCATCGACATCGCGATCTGTGCGCTGAGCAGCCCACGATGCAGGGGCGCGGCACCGCGCGCGGTCTGCCCACCGCCGCCGCGCACTGCCGCCGCCGGTCCGCTCCGGCCCACGAGCCACGCCGGCACCACCCCGAACACCAACCCCGTCGCGAGCGCGGTCAGCAGCGCGAAGCCGAGCACGCGCGCGTCGATCCGCACCGAATCGAGCCCCGGCAGCCGCTCCGGTGCGATCGCCAGCAGTCCGCGCAGCATCACCGCCGCCAGCACGGCACCCAACGCGGACGCGATCAACGCGAGGAGCAGGCTCTCACCCAGGAGCTGGCGGACGAGTCGCCCTTGTCCCGCGCCCAACGCCACGCGCACGGTGATCTCGTTGCGACGCGCGCTCACCTCGCCGAGCTGCAGCAGGGCGACGTTCACGCATGCGATCAGCAGCAGCAGACCGGCGCCGGCGAGCAGCAGGAGCACCGGGCCGCTCGCGTTGCGTCCCTGGTCCGCCTGCCACATCGCGACGCGCGCCACGAGCGAGCTGTCGCCCGTCACTTCGCGCAGCGCGGGCGTCGCCTGCTGCGCTGCGCCCACGAACGTCGCACCCGCGCCGAGCCTGGCGATCGCCTTGTAGTTCCGGTTGTGGCGCTCGGCGAGATCGGACGAGTCCTGCATCGCGGGCACCCACACGTACGGCGGCTCGATCGTGCGATCGAGCCGGAAACCGGCCGGCATCACGCCGATGATCGTGTGCGGCGCCCCGTCCAGCACGATGCGGCGCCCGAGCATCGCGGGGTCGCCGCCGTAGCGACCGCGCCAGGTCTCCCAGCTCAGGATGCCCACATCGGCGCCCCCGAGCGCGTCCTCGCCCTCCGTGAAGGTCCTCCCCAGCGCCGGCGTGACGCGCAGCGTCTCGAACACCGATTGCGTCACGACACCCACCGGCACCGGCTCGGCGCCGTCCTCGGTGGTGAGCGTCGCCGAGCCCATGTTCCAGAGGCCGATCGCCACGAAGCTGCCGGTCGCGTCGCGCATCGCGTGGTACTCCTCGGTGCCGATCGGCGTGGCCTCGGCGAGGGAAGCGAGCACCGGATCGTTGGCGAGGGCTGGCTGGCCGATCCAGACCGCGGCGAGGCGATCCGGTTCGTTGAAGGGGAGCGGACGCAACAAGACGCCGTCGACCACGCTGAAGATGGCCGTCGTCGCACCGATTCCGAGCGCGAGCACCACGATGATGAGCAGCGTGGCCGCGCGTCGCCGCGCGACCATCCGCCAGGCGAAGCGCGCGTCCTGGATCGCTTCGGCGACCAGGCGCAGGCGGCGCGCGCTCCCTTCGCTGGCGCGTCCGATGCGCGTGAGTTCCGCGCGCACCCCACCCATGTCGCCGAAGGCCGCGAGTGCCTGCTCGCGCGCCTCGGCCGCGGGAACACCGCGGGCGACGAGATCGCGTTCGCGCATCGCGAGGTGGAAAGCCAACTCGGAGTCGACCTGCTCGTCGACGGCCCTGGGGACGATCTCCCGATCGATGTCACCCTCACGCGGCTCCTTCATGGTGCCGCCTCGAGCACCAGGGTCACCGACGCCGCGAACGCGCGCCAGTCCGCGGCCTCCTTGCGCAGCTCGCGCCGTCCGGCGGCGGTGAGCTGGTAGAACTTGGCCGATCGCCCGAGTTCGGAGATGCGCCAGTCGCTCGCGATGAGCTTCCGCTGCTCCATGCGATGGAGGGCCGGGTACAGCGTCCCCTCCTCGGCGCGGAATCCGTCGTTCGAGCGCTCCTCGAGCCACCGCGCGATGGCGTATCCGTGGCGCGGACCCCAGGCGAGGGTGGAGAGGATCAGGAGCTCGATGGTGCCGCGGAGGCGGTCGTGTCGTGGCATGGAGGCGCCCTTTACATAGGTTTCTAGGTATCCGGATAATGGTGAGACATCGGGATGGGCGAAAGGGTTCCGGGGGTGGTTCTGGCGGGTCCGGCGCGCACGATGGTCAGGGGGGTCGGCTGAGGCCCCAGCCGGACGAGTACCGTGCGTGTCGGACTGAAGTACGCGAACGCCGCCCTACGGCACCGCCCGCCTCGGATACGCCGGCGCCCTTGGCACCGGCCGCGGCTCCTCGGCGATCTTCTTCTTCAAGTACGCGATCGCCGCCTCGAGCTGCGCGTCACGCCCCTCGAACGTCGCGTGCGGCAGGTTGTCCACGATGATGTCGGGGATGAACCCTTCCTGCTCGATCAGCCACTTCCCCTCGGGACCGTACACGCCCATCATCGGCGCGCGCGCGATGCCGTTGTCCGAGAGCGTGTTGGTGCCGCTCAGCCAGATCTCGCCGCCCCACGTCCGCGTGCCGATCACGACGCCGAGCCCGAGACGGCGGAAGCCCTCGGCCACCGCCTCGCCGTCCGACGCGGTCTCCTGATCGACGAGCATCACCATGTGGCCGCGGAACGCGCCCTGCATGTTCCAGTACGGTTCGCCCACGCGGTCCTGCCAGTACATCCATGGCTTGCGGGAGAGCATCTCGAGCACCCACGAGTCGATGTTGCCGCCGTCGTTCTGCCGCATGTCGAGGATGATGCCCTGCCGGTCGAACTGCGGCGTGAACTCGCGATAGAACTGGTCGATGTCGCGGCCGCCCATGGCGCGCAGGTGCAGGTAGCCGAGTGCGCCCTTGCCCTGCTCCTCGGTGGCGAGGCGTCGCGTGTACTCCCAGTCGGAGTAGCGCAGTTCGTACTCGTTGCCGATCGGCTCCACCACCACGTCACGCGCGCGCGCGTCCGCCGACACGACGGTCAGCAGCACCTGCTTGCCGACCTGGTTGCGCAGCAGTTCGCCGATGTCGCGCGCGGACAACGTCTTCGTGCCGTTCACGGCGGTGATCACGTCGCCCGCGCGGATGCCGAGTTCGGGATCGGCCAGTGGTGACCGTTCGGCGGGATAGTCAGGGTCGGTGCGGTAGATGTAGTCGATCCGGTAGCCGCCGCGTGCCTGGTCGCGGAAGAGACGCGCGCCCAGCGACGCCGTGGCGATGTCGTCCTCGCCACGGCGCTGGTCGCCGCCACGCACCGAGGTGTGTAGCGCCGACAGCTCACCCACCGCCCAGCCGATCAGATCGCTCAACTCCGCACGCGTCGTGATCCGCGGGACCAGCGCCAGGTACTTGTCGCGGACGGCCGCGTAGTTCACGCCGTGCATGCCGGGGTCGTAGAACCAGTCGCGCTCCAGGCGCCATGCGTCCACGAAGATCTGGCGGAAGTCGAGGCGGGTGTCGATCGGGAACGTCCAACCGGCGAGGTCCACCTTGCCGTCGTCCGTCCTGTCGGCTCGCTCGGCGCGCGCGTCGATCACGTGGAAGTTGTCGCCCTTGCGGACGAGGATCCTTCGGCCGTTCCCCGACAACTCGGCGCTGCGGACGTCGTCCATGACGACCACCGGCACCGGCTTGTCGTTGGTGATCTTCAGCGCGACGAGGTCGGTCTTGGCGGTCGCTCCCGAACCACGCAAGGTGAAGAAGAGCGCGTCGTTGCCGAGCTGCAACGCTCCGTAGTTGCCCGACGGCACCGGCACGCGACGGATGCGGAGTGGCAATCCCTCGAGGTCGATCCGCACCGGCTTCGGCGTCGAATCCGGCTTGCTCGCCGCTGCCGCGACCGGCTGCAGCTCGTCATTCGGAAGGAATGGCGAGCGCAGTCCGGTGCGCAGCGCGACCTGGTAGATCTCGATCGCCTTGTCGAAGTAGGGCTCGGGACGCCGATTGCCCCACGGCGCACCGACGAGCGTCCTGAGGTTCCGGTCGGAGAGGAAGTAGATGAACTCGCCCTTCGCGTCCCACGCCGGCGAGGTGCTGTTGGTCCGGTCGGAGGTGAGCGCGACGCTCCGTCCCGTCTCCACGCTGAAGAGCTTGATCTGCTGGAACGTGTTCGCGGCCTGCATGACGTACGCGAGCCACCGCCCGTCGGGCGACCAGGACATGCCGCCGATGCCTTCACGATTCTCGCTGACCTTGCGCATCGCCTTGGTCGCGACGTCCATCACCCACAGGTCGCGATTGTTGTCGTCCCACGCCAGCCACTTGCCGTCGGGTGACGGATAGCCGCGGAAGCGCAGGATGCCGTTGCCGCGCGTGAGCGCCTCGCCGTCGCCGACGCCGTTGGCGGGCAGGCGCATCCACTCCAGTTCGCCGCTCTCGTCGCTCAGCACGAGGAGCGACCGGCCGTCCGGCGCGAAGACCGCGTCGCGATAGCGCACGCTGTCCTTGACCGACGCGCGCACGAACCGGCCGCCCTTCACCGGCGCCACGAACACGCGCCCGCGGGAGGTGAGGGCGACACGCGAGCCATCGTGCGAGAGGTGCGCCGAGGTGAGGTAGTTGAGCGGATCGTTCACCCAGTTCTCGCGCAGTTGATCGAAGTCACTCGCCAGCGTGATCGGGATCAGCGTGGTCTGGCCGGTCGCGACGTCCAGCACCCAGAGGTCCGCACCGAGCTGATAGACGATGCGACCGGCGGCGAGGGAGGGCTCCTTCACGTCCCAGCCGGCGTGCTTCGTGACCTGCTTCTTGTCGCGCCCGTTCTCGTCCATCGACCAGATGTTCATCGTGCCATCGCGATCGGACACGAAGTAGACGCGTCCGTTGTCCCACATGGGCGAGTGGCTCTCGCCTCGGTAGTCGTCCGTGAGGTTCTGCGCCTCGGCCGCGCCCGCGGTGTACTTCCAGATGTTGCGCGCCGTGCCGCCGGTGTACCGCTTGGTGACGTTGTTGTGGAAGCCCGGCCGCGCGAAGTAGACCGTTCGGCCCGACGCGTCGTACGAGGCCTCGCTCGCGCCCGCGAGCGGGACGCGCGTGCGCGTCCCGTCGGCGATGTTCAGCTGGACGAGCCCGTTCTCGGGCACGCTCCCGTAGTGGCGCGTGCGGTACACGAGTTTGCCGTCGGGCGTCCATGAGGTCGCGATCGCCGGATCGCCGTCATACGTCCAACGCGTGGGTGCACCGCCGGCGAGCGGCATGGTGTAGAGCGCCGCCGGGCCTTCGTAGCGCCCCGTGAATGCGAGCGTGCGTCCGTCGGGCGAGATGGTCGGATCGGTCTCCTCGGCGGCGTGGCTCGTGAGCCGGTGCGCGAGTCCGCCGGCCAGCGGCACGGAGAAGAGATCGCCCTCGGCGGCGAAGACGACCGTCTGGCCGTGGAGTGCGGGGAAGCGGTAGAAGCCGAGCGTGCCGCTGGTGGACTGGGCGGCGAGTTGAGTGGCGACGAGGGCGATGGCCGCGGGGAGCAGATGGCGGAGCATGGGCGGTCGGGTTGGGGAATGCGGAGAATCTACGCGCATCGGCGTGGTGGCGATCCTCTCGTCCGGTGATGCCGACGGCACGCCCGCCAGAGGCTCGTCAGCGGGTCCAGACCACGATCGCGCCGCACCCGTCGAAGTCGTTGTATCGTGGCGGCGCCTCGGCCGCGGAATACACCTCGATCGCCTTCGCCATGTTGAGCGTCGTCTGCGCCCAACCCGCGCCGTTGTCGGTCTCGGTGCCTTCATCGTTGCCGTCCACGTACCAGCGCGGCAGGCAGCCGCCCGTGCCGTACGCCAGCTTGATCAGCCCCCGATCGACCCGGATCCGCTTCGCGAACTGGGCGATCTGGTTCGCCGTGACCCGCGGCATCCGCTGCAGCTGTGTCTCGGTGATGAAACCGCCCACGCCGACCGCGCGACGGCGGTCGAACTCGGGGCGCCAGTCCTGTGCATCCCCGCGCGCGGTGACGCGCACGGTGTCGAGGCCCGCCGCGACCGGTCGGAGCACGATGTCGTCGAGCTCGACCAGCGCGACGCGCGGATTCAGTTCGATCAGGCGAGGTTCGTAGCCCAGTGCGCGTACCCATGCTTGCTGGGAGCGGCGGCCGCGGACCGCGAGCTCGAACGTGCCGTCACCCCGAGCCGCGGCGATCGCGTTCTCGTCCAGCAGCGACGCGACGGTCGCCTGGCGCACCGGCGCACCATCGGGCCCGACCACGCGTCCGCGCACGCGCACACGCGCGGCCGGGTCGCCGAGCACGAGGTCGCGCCGCCCGATGTCCCCCGTCGGCCCGACACGCGCGGTCACTCCCTCGCTCCCCGCGGCTCCGGGATACGCACTGAGGTCGAAGGGCGCGTCGTTCGGCACGCCACAGAGCACGTACGTGCCGCTCGCGCCCGTCGTGTCGGTACGCTCGATCGACTTGGGGGTCGCCCGTGCGCCGTCGATCGTCCAGACACGCCAGCGCGCGACGACGCGCGCACCGGCGAGCGGGATCCCCTCGCCATCCGTCACCTCGCCGTGCAGCACACCGTCGAGCGAGTCGAGCCCACCGCCGCATTGCAGGAACTGGTATGTCGCGAGCGCCGGCGTGGCGAGCGCGGTCTCAGTGAGTTCGCCGGCACGCACTTCGACCCCGCGCGTCAGCGGACTCAGTCCGAGACCGTCGAACCACGGAGCCTGGAAGAGCAACGTGTATCGGCCCGCCGGCACGCCCTTGAAGTCGAAGGTGCCGGTGAAGTCGGTCGTCGCGCGCAGGCCGAACTCGCGCAGTACGATGGTGTCCCCCGTGAGCCGCGTCGGGGCGCGCCCGCGGAGCGAATCGGTGAGCGTCCCACGGATCCCGCCGAAGCTGATCCCGGCGACGCTCCCACCGCTCGCGCCGATCGCCGCGAGCAGCCGCCGCTCGAGCGCCGAGTCGCCCTGGAAGATGAGGGTGTCGGCGACGCGCATGGAGAGGACTTCGCCGCCGGTGCGCTCGAGTCCTTCGAGGATCGGGAACGCGGCGCGACCGCGGACGGACGGGAGCATCCTGAGCCGCGGCATCCGCAACTCGAATCGGCTCTCGATCCAGCTGCCGTCGGGCAGTCGCGCGAAATGCACCGCGCCGCCGAGCCCGGCGCGGACGAAGCCGCTCGCGAGCCCGGCGTACTCGAAGTCGAGCCGTTGCAGTTCGAAGGTGGTGCGGTCCATCCAGAGCGTCCCGGTGACGTCGACGAGCGGCCGGGTGATCCGCACCGGTCTGAAGCCGATCCCGATCCATCCCGCCGGCATCCCGGCACCCTCCACGAGTTGCAGGCAGTGCGAGGCGGCGAACGCGTCCGAGAGGAGCACCGGTGCGTCGGGAGCGCGGAAGAGGAGGCTCCCGTCCTCCTCCACCACGAAGCCGCGGCGTTCGATGTCCTCGAGTGGCACGGCCTGGAACGGCCGCACCGATCGACCTGAGATCAGGCGGTGCTGGACGTCGACGAGCGGCTCGCCGGTGAGCGTCGTGCTGCGATTCGACAGCGCCACGAGCGCTGTCGGCCGATCCTCCGCGGGCCGAAGCTGGGTCGCGACGAGCGCCTTCCGCGCTTCATCGAACAGACTCGCGACCGTCTCCCCGGCCTTGCCCACCACGTCGCAGCGCGAGCTCGCGCGCAAGGTGACCGCCTGGAGCACGAGCGGATTCTCGGGGAGCAGCAGCGTGACGGACCGGCTCTCGTTCGGAGCGAGCGAGAAGGTGCCGAGCACGGCGGGTCGGTAGCCGATCCGCAGTGCGCGTACGCGGACCTCTCCCGCGCGCACGGCGAGCGTGAACTGGCCGCGCGATCCCGTGATCGTCCGCGTGAGCACGGTGTCGCCCAGTGGGGACTCGGCCAGCAGGACCACTCCGGCGACCGGTGAGCGGGGTTCGCCGCGATAGACGGTGCCGGTGAGCTGCTGGGCGGATGCGGTGGGTGCGCCGAGTGACACCAGCGCGAGAAGGAACCACACCGGGGGCCAGGAGGACTGCATGGGCTCACGATATCATGGAGCGCGGAGGGCGTCCACTGTGAATCGCCCCGGGAGTGCCGGAGGCTCCGGCCAGGAGTCGAGCGTGTGCTCTAGGGCGTCGTGCGCGGCCAGAACCGATCGAGGCGCGTGAACATGGCCGCGAACGCGTCGATCCCATCCCACAGGTTCTGCAAGCGGATGTTCTCGTCCTTCGCATGCTGATTGTCGTCGTGGTTCGCGATCGGGAAGACGATCAGCGGCACGCCGAGCGTGTGTTCGAAGACGGCGGTGGGCAGGCTGCCACCCATCGTGGGGACGCGCAGGATCGGCTTCCCGAGCATCTCGTCCATCGCGCCGAGGAGTGCGGTCGCGAGGGGGGAGTCGGCGCTGACCCGCGTGGCCTCGTCGCCCCCACCCCACACCAGCCGGACGACCTTGCGGTGGGTCAGTCGTTCCTGGTCGGTGGCAGCGGCGTGGGTGACGTACCAGCCGTTGGCAGTGAGATGCGCTTCGACGAGCTGGCGGATCCGCTCCGGCGTCTGCCTTGGCACGAGTCGGAAGTCGATCGAGGCCTTCGCGTCGGTCGCGATCGCATTCGCGGCCGCACCCTCCACGTTGCCGACGCGGATGCCGCGCACGTTCAGTCCCGGGAGCAGCAGGCGCTCGGCGAGCAGGGCGTCGTTCGCTTCGGTGCCGCCGAGCAGGAGTTCCTGACGGAGCGCCGAGTCGGGTCGGGGCAACGCGCGCGCCGCGGCGATCTCCTTGGGAGTCGGCGGCGTGACGTCGTCCTGGAAGCCCTTCACGAGGATCCGGCCGTCGGCATCGCGCAACGAGGTGACGAGCTCGGCGACCAGGATCCCCGGATTCGGCGCCCAGTTGCCGTAGTGGCCGCTGTGGAGTGCGCGACTCGGTCCATAGACCGTGAGTTCGAGTCCCATCGATCCCCGCACACCGAGCACCACCTGCAGCTGCCGGCTCGCGTGGATCGGTGAGTCACAGAAGATCCAACCGTCGCTCGCGAGGAGCGCGGCGTGGGTCCTGAGCGTCTGCTCGAGGTGCACCGACTCCGACTCCTCTTCGCCTTCGAAGAAGAACTTGAGATTGACGCTCGGCGACCCGCCGGTCGCCTTGATGGCGTCGAGCGCAGCGAGGATCGCGATGATCGGGGCTTTGTCGTCGCCGGAACCGCGCGCGAAGATGCGCCCTTCGGGGTCGAGACGGCCGGAGTCGGGGAGCGGCGTGTCGACCCACTTGCCGTCGCGCTGCACGCGGAACGCCGGGGTGAACGGCGCGCCGCCCTGCCACTCGCTCGCATTCACGGGCTGGCCGTCGTAGTGCGCGTAGAGGACGATCGTCCGGGTGGCCTTCGTGGCCTTCAGTTCGCCGTAGACGACGGGCGGACCGCCCGAGACCTCGAGCAGTCGCGTCGCGATGCCGCGGCGTTGCATGAGCGCGGCGATGGCCGTGGCGTTGCGACGGAGACCGGCCGTGTCGCGCGTGATGTTGGGCAGCGCCAGCAGCGCATTCATCTCGCGGACGATCGCGATCTCATGGGTCGCACGCCAATCGCGGACAGGTGCGCTCGCGCGTTGGGCGAGCATCGTCGTCGGTGCGGCGAGAGCGAGCAGGGCGGTGGCGATGCGCATGGAACTCCGGGATGGCGGTGCCTCAAAGATGGGCTCTGAGCGCGGGGGACGGCGAGCCAAAGGCGTCCGGTCCCTCCGACCCGCTGGTGCCAAGTCCGCGCGGGCGCCAACATTACCACGACTGCTCTCGCATCTGATCCGACAGTACCCTCCCCCTCCGGAGCCTCCGCTGATGCCGTTCCGCTGGCCTTCCCTCCGTTCAGTCGGTGCGCGTGTGCTCGCCCGGTCCATCGCGCTCCTGCCACTCGTCTCGACGCTCGCATCGGCGCAGGCCGCATATCGCCAGCCCCCCGCCGTCATCCAGCGCATCCTCGACGCCCCGGCAACGCCAACGGCGCTCATGAGCCCCGACCGCACCGCGATCCTCCTTCTGGAGCGCCCGGGCCTCCCCCCCATCAGCGAGATCGCCGCCCCGGAGTTCCGCGTCGCCGGCATCCGCCTCGACCCACGCACGAGCGGTCCGTCACGCCAGAACCCCGCCCGCGGCATCTCCATCATGCCCATCGCCGGCGGCGCACCAACACCACTCGCGATGGCGCTGCCGACAGACGCGGGCGTGGGCACGCCGACCTGGTCTCCCAACGGCAAGCTCTTCGCCTTCGTCGTGAACACCAGCGACGCACTCACACTCTGGGTCGGCGACCTCGCCGCCAAGAGCGCACGCCAGCTCTCCACCCGCCGCCTCAACGCCGTACTCGGCGCCCCCTGCGACTGGAGCGGCGACGAAGCCCTCATCTGCACACTCGTTCCGTCGGATCGCGGCGCAGAACCCGTCGCGCCGCAGACCCCGACGGGCCCGATCGTCCAGGAAGCCCTCACCGGCAGCGCCGATCGTGCCGCCACCTATCAGGACCTGCTCAAGAGCCCGTACGACGAAGCCATCTTCGCGCACTACGCCACGAGCCAGCTCGCACGCATCGCACTCGACGGCACGGTGACGAACATCGGCACGAGCGCCATCATCAGCGGCGCCACGCTGAGCCCCGACGGGCAGTGGATGCTCGTCACCACGCTCGCCAAGCCCTTCTCGTACTCGGTCCCGCTCAACTTCTTCCCGACGAAGATCGAGGTCTGGACGCCCGACGGCCGCGTCGCGCGCACCCTCGCGTCGCGCCCGCTGCTCGAACGCGTCTCCTGGGGCAGCGACGGCGCGCAGGCCGGCCCGCGCAACCCGCAGTGGCGCGCCGATCAGCCCGCCACACTCTCGTGGATCGAAGCGCTCGACAACGGCGATCCCACCAAGCAGGTGCCCAAGCGCGATCGCATCCTCGCACTCGCGGCACCTTTCACCGGCGAGCCCGCGACGCTCGTGGAGACCGAGTGGCGCGCACGCGGCATCGTCTGGGGCCGCAACGATCTCGCGATCGCCACCGAGGCCAACGGCCGCCAGCGCAAGACGCGCACCTGGGTGATCGACCCGAGCGGCAAGGCCGCGCCGCGCCTCCTCTGGGAGCGCTCGAGCGAGGACCGCTACGGCGATCGCGGCACCTTCGTCACGCGGCGCGACGCGCGCGGGCAGTCGGTGCTGCATCTATTGAATGACGGCAAGACGACCTTCCTGCGCGGCAATGGCGCGAGCCCCGAGGGCGATCGGCCCTTCCTCGACCGCTTCGATCTCACCACCGGCCAGTCCACGCGCGCCTTCCAGTCCACCGCGCCCTACTATGAGACCATCGTCGACCTGCTCGACGATCGCGGTGAGCGGCTCCTCACGCGCCGCGAGTCGGTGAACGAACCGCCCAACCTCTGGCAGCGCGATCTCGTGCGCCGCATCGCACCGCAGCAGCTCACGCAGTTCAAGGACCCGGCCCCCGAGTTCGCCGGCGTGCGCAGCGAGCGCGTGAGCTACAAGCGCCGCGACGGCGTCACGCTGCACGCGACCGTCTACCTGCCGCCGGGCTACGACAAGGCGCGCGACGGCGCGCTCCCCTTCCTCCTCTGGGCCTACCCGCTCGAGTTCGGCTCGGCGGACGCCGCCTCACAGGTCACGGGCTCACCCTACCGCTTCACGCGGCCCAATGGTCCCTCGCACCTCTTCGCACTGTTGCAGGGCTACGGCGTGATGGACGACCCGACCATGCCAATCATCGGCGCCGACGGCAAGGAACCGAACGACACCTACGTGGAGCAACTCGTGGCGAGCGCCGAAGCGGCGATCGACCAGATCGTGGGGATGGGCGTCGCCGACCGCGACCGGATCGGCGTGGGTGGCCATTCATATGGTGCGTTCATGACCGCCAACCTGCTCGCGCACACCCGGCTCTTCCGCGCCGGCATCGCCCGATCGGGCGCCTACAACCGCACGCTCACGCCCTTCGGCTTCCAGGGCGAGGAGCGGAGTTTCTGGCAGGCGCAGGACCTCTACGAGAAGATGTCGCCCTTCAACTACGCCGACAGCATCAAGACGCCGATCCTGCTCGTGCACGGCATGGCCGACAACAACACCGGCACCTTCCCGATCCAGTCGGAGCGCATGTATGCGGCGCTCAAGGGGAATGGGGCGACGGTGCGGTACGTGCAGCTGCCCGGCGAGGCGCACGGGTACGCGGCGCGGGAGAGCGTGGGGCATACGCTGGCGGAGATGATGAGTTGGCTGGATCAATTCGTGAAGCCGCCGAAGCCTCGTATGTGAGGGGGGCTGGTTCGGTGAACTGCTGACGGCTTTGCACCACCGAGGCACCGAGGGCACCGAGAACCCCTGAGCCGTTCTCGGTGCCCTCGGTGCCTCGGTGGTGAATGCCGTTGCTGTCACCGCGAACACGGAAACGATTCGCGCGCCTCAGCGCGCGTGGTCGCGCGCGGCCTGTACGATCGCCTTGGCCCACGCCGGGATCGATCCCCGTGCTGCCTCGAACGTGATCACGCCGTGCTCCATCTCCAGCAGTCGGACGGGACGTGGTGCCTCGGTCCCGCCTGAGGCGACTTCGATGCTGTTGTCGTAGAGCCGCAGCGACGCGAGGACGGGCACGAGGCCGATCAGGTTCGCCCGGCTGGAGGTGAAGCGTGCTCGGATCCTCGCCTCGGGGATGTCATGCCCGCCGGACCGGACACGTGCGGCCACGCGCGCGATGTGGCGCTCGGGTGAATCGAGCCCGACGAAGAGGACATGTACGTCATGGCTGGCCGCCGCGCCCCTCAGGAGCTCGGGGATCGTCGTGCCGCCGAGGGTCGTCTCGAGCGCGAAGTTCACGCGGGTGCTGATGGCGCGCTCGAGCAGGGCTCGACCCCGCTGCCACGCCTGCCCGTTCGCCTCCTCGACGGAGAGGCCGGGCTGCGCGAGTCGGAGCTCACGGGCGTGGAGATCGGGGTCGTAGAAGCGGCCACCGGCGTTCCGCATGCGCGCGCCGGCCACGCTGCTCTTGCCTGCGCCGTTCACGCCCGCGACCACGAGGATCTCCGGCCGGGGCGCGGCCACCGGTCAGGAGCCCGCGCGGGCGCGAACCTTCCTCTGCCGCGACACCGGCGGCCGGTCGAGGCGCGCCATGAAGCCCTGCTTGGTGCCAAGCCAGACGTCGGGCGCGTTCATGGCGGCGAGCTCGGCGTCAAACCGGACGGTGAGCTCGTCGAGCTGTCGGGCATCGGCGCCAGTGAGGGACTCGTAGTCCTCCAGCGGGAGCATGACGACCGCGGGCCGGTCATGGCGCATCACGACCGTCGCCGAGCCGCGTTCGACGCGGTGCACCAGCCCCGCGAAGTCGTTCTTCGCCGCGGTGCTGGAGACCTTCGCGAGACGCATCCACGCCCGCGGTGCCGCGGGTTCCGCGCGCACCCCTGCCGCGACCGCCTTGGGTCGTGCGGGGGACGAGAGCTTCGACGTGCGACCGGTGACGCTCCTGCGGCGCTTGCTCGGCATCTGGCACTCTCCTGGGCTGTAATGTCCATATTAGTCAAAATGGCTCTTTTTGGGTAGTGGCACGGACCGCAAGGTCAGGCGTACCCCGCCGTGGAGTGATGGCGCGGGAGGACGCTCTACGCCGAACGGGCGATTGTGGCAGCCGGCGCGGGGCCCGCATCATCCGTGTCCGACCCGGACAACCCCACGTAGAACGCCACGAGCGGAGGCAATATGAAGGACAGCACGAAGAACAATGCCGAGGGCAAGGTCCTCGAGATCAAGGGCAAGATGAAGGAGAAGCTTGGTGAGGCGACGGGCGATGTGAAACTCAAGGCGCATGGCGTCGCCGATCAGCTGGTGGGGAAGGCGAAGCAGGTGGTCGGGAAGGCCGAGGAGACGCTCGGCGAGTGACGGTGGCGGTGGCGAGAACGACGAACTGCTTTTCACCACCGAGGCACCGAGGGCACCGGGAACGACGCGAGAGCGGTTCTCGGTGCCCTCGGTGGTGAACGCCGTTGCAGTTGCCGTTGCAGGCCACTCCGCACACTGACGTCAGGGAAATCGCCATTGTGCCACCCCGAGGAGAGGTGAGTATTCGTCCTGCATTCACGAGACGGACGCAAATCGTGAATGGATCCTTCCCGCGGGACGCCGTCGGAAGGAATGCACAGCGGCAGTTCGATCCACTGTGCCGTACACGGGGTCGCTGGCCGAGTACGTAGTCGCTCGTGAGAACGACACCTGCAGTGGTCCGTCCACTGTCGGGAAGGAGCAGGGGCCCAGCCGCTCAGGCGGCGACGAACTGGGTACCCTTCCGCCACCAGCTCTGGGATGAAGGCTGAAGGATGGAGGTTGAAAGATCACGGCATCGTCAATCGCGAAGCCGTCCATCTCTCGGCCTTCAGCCTCCAGCCTTCATCTCTTCCTGAGCGCTCGGCCCGGGCGGGCGGAGGTCATCTCGCCCTGCGACACCACCGCCACCCCGTTCACGATCACGTACGGGATCCCCGTCGCGTACTGGTGTGGCTGCACGAAGGTCGCCGGACTGCCCACCGTCGCGGCGTCGAAGATCGTGATGTCGGCGTAGCAGCCCACGGTCACGCAGCCGCGTTGGCCCTGCAGGCCGAGCCGCGCGGCGGGCATTCCCGTCATCTTGCGCACCGCCTGTTCGAGCGTGAGCACATGCTGTGCACGCACGTACTCGCCGAGCACGCGCGGGAAGGTGCCGTACGACCTCGGGTGCGGGACGCCCTGGCCGGGGCGCGTGAGGCTGCCGTCGCTCGCGATCATCGTCTGCGGGTGCGCCATGATCCGGCGCACGTCGCCCTCGTCCATGATGAAGTAGACCATGCTCGCGCTGCCGTTGAGCTCGCCCTCGAGCACGAGCTTCGCCGCGGCGAGCATCGAGTGCCCCACACCGCGTCGCTCGGCCCAGTCATACAGCGTCTTGCCTTCGAGGGTGCGGTCCCACGCGACCGAGCCGAACTGCACGCGCTTGGTGTCACCGCCGCCGCGATCGGTCTCGAGGAGGTGCACGATGCCCTTCTCGATGCTGTCGCGGAGCACCGGGTCGGCGAGCCGCTCGCGCAGTGCGCGCGTGCCGCCCGAGAGCGCCCAGGGCGGGATGAGGACGCCGAGCCCGGTCTGGCTCGCGACGTACGGGTACTGGTCGATCATCACGTCGAGACCGGCGGCGCGCGCTTCGTCGACCATGCGCAGCGTCTCCACGCTCTTGCCCCACATGGGCGGGCCCACGGCCTTGTGATGCGTGAGCACCACCGGGATGCGACCGTCGCGCGCGATGGTGATCGCCTCGGCGACGCCTTCGATCAGTCCGAGTCCTTCCTCGCGCAGGTGCGATGTATAGATGCCGCCCGAGTCGGCGGCCGCGCGCGCGAGGGCGACGACCTCGTCGGTCTTGGAGTAGAAGCCCGGCACGTAGCGCAGTCCGGTGCTGATGCCGAATGCCCCTTCGCCCATGCCCTGCCGCACCATCCCGATCATGCGCTGCAACTCATCGGGCGTGGGGGCGCGGTTCTCGGTGCCCATCACTCGCTGGCGGATGACGTTGTGACCGACGAGATACGCCACGTTCATGCCGAGCCCGGCCCGCTGTGCGCTGTCGAGATAGGGCTTGAGCGGGAACGGGCCGCCGCCGTCGGGGCCGCCGAGCGAGAGCGTGATGCCCTGCGTGACGGCGCTCTTGGCGTCGGGCATGCGGAGCAGTGGCTCGAGATGCGCGTGCAGGTCGATGAACCCCGGTGCGACGATGAGGCCGCGCGCGTCGATCACGTGTTCGGCGCGCGCGGCGTCGAGCGGCGTGCGCGACACGGCGACGATCCGGTCACCGCGCACGGCGATGTCGGCGGCGTAGCGTGCGGCTCCGGTGCCGTCGACGACGGTGCCGCCGCGAATGAGCAGGGTCCATTCGGGTTGCTGCGCGTGCGCGCCTGGCGCGGCGAGCATGAGCGGTGCGGCGATGGCGAGGAGAAGGAGCGCTCTCATCTGTATGGGCCGGGTCAGGGTACGATACGGGGACTGAAGGCTGAAGGATGAAGGATGGAAGATGAACGGCGCGTTGTTCATCTTTCAGCCTTCATCCTTCAGCCTTCATCTTCAGTCGAGCACGCTTCCTCTTGGTCAACCACGGCAACACCCAGAGATAGAGCCCCGTCATCCAGAGCGCGAACAGCACCACCCCCGCCGGCAGGAAGATCCAGAGCTTCGCGGCGTCCCCGAAGAACGACCCGTCATGGAGCGTCTCGATCAGGTCCGACCGCCGGTACGCGACCTGCAGCACCGCCCCATCGGCGAGCGCGAGCTGCGTCTCCCAGCGCGACGTGGTGATCACCTTCATGATCCCCTTCCCCGGGCGCACGTCCACGCGGTCGATGTCCTCCCAGCCCTGCACGCCGGCGAGAGGCATCGCCTTCGCTGCCGCAAGGATCAGGTCCCACTCCACGGCCGGCGTGGAGACCGTGGTGCGCTGCTCGTGCGGCTGCACCCAGGGGAACTGCTTCTTCACTTGGAGCAGCAGCCCCGAGGTGACGACGCAGAGGAGCGGGAGGCCGATCGTGATGGCCCCCCAGCGGTGGAGACGACGGGAGAGGAAGGAGAGGCTCATGATCCGGCTACGGGAGAGACCCACGGGGCGTTGCGCGGGGAGCGCACGGCACCGGCCGTTGCGCCCACGCCCGAAACTTGCTCCATTCCACTCAACCACGGAACGCCCACGCGCGTATCCCGGTCGCACCCCACCAGAGGAGTCACTCAGTGTCCCCACTCGTCCGCCGCGCGCGGGCCGCCCTGTTCGCGGTCGCCGCGTCCTTCGTCGCCCTGCCTGCGCTCCATGCGCAGGCGGCTCCGCTCCCCGATTCCGCGCGCCTCGAGCGCCTCAAGGCCGAGGCCCTCACCAAGGTCGACGGTCGCGCCAAGCAGGTGCAGGAGATCGTCGACATGCTCTTCTCGTTCTCCGAACTCGGCATGCAGGAGTTCGAGACGCAGAAGTACCTCACCGGCCTCCTCGCGCGCGAAGGGTTCAAGGTCGAGCTCGGCTACGCCGGCATGCCGAGCGCCTGGGTCGCGCGCTGGGTGAGCCCGGCCGGCGCCAAGCCGGTCATCACGCTCGGCTCCGACGTCGACGGCATCCCGCAGGCGAACAACAAGCCCGCCTTCGCCTTCCATGAAGCACAGGTCGAGGGCGCGCCGGGGCATGGCGAAGGCCACAACTCCGGCCAGGCGGTGAACATCGTCGGCGCGCTCGTGGCGAAGGAGATCATGATCCGCGAGAAGATCCCGGGCACGCTCGTGATCTGGCCCGGCATCGCCGAGGAACAGATGGCCGGCAAGGCCTTCCTCGTGCGGGCCGGGCTCTTCCGTGATGCCGACGTGGCGCTCTTCACGCACGTGGGCTCGGACCTCGGCGTGCAGTGGGGACAGAGCGGATCCACCGCGCTCATCTCGGCGATCTTCAAGTTCCAGGGTACCAGCGCGCACGCGGCCGGTGCGCCGTGGCGCGGACGGTCGGCGCTCGACGCCGCGATGCTCATGGGTCAGGGCTGGGAGTACCAGCGCGAGCATCTCGAGATCAACCAGCGCTCGCACTACGTGATCCGCGACGGCGGCGACCAGCCGAACGTGGTGCCGAGCACGGCGAGCATCTGGTTCTACTTCCGCGAGCGCGACTATGCGCGCACCATGGCGCTCTTCGAGCAGGGGAAGCGGATCGCGCGCGGCGCGGCGATGATGGCGAACGTCGAACTCGACACCGTCATGATGGTCGGCTCGGGCTGGAGCGGCCACTTCAACAAGACGATCGCCGAGGTGACCTTCGCGAACATCCAGCGCGTGGGCATGCCGCAGTGGGACGACGCCGACCAGGCGATGGCGAAGGCCGTGCAGAAGGAGCTCGGCGTCCGCGAGACCGGCCTCCAGTCGACGGGCATCTTCAACATCGGTCTGCCGACGCCGGAGAGCCAACGCACCGGCGGCGGCTCGGACGACATCGGCGACGTGTCGTGGAACGTGCCGACCGTGACGCTGCGCTATCCTTCGAACATCCCCGGCCCGCCGGGGCACAACTGGGCGAACGCGATCGTCATGGCGACGCCGATCGCCCACAAGGGGGCGGTCGCCGGTGCCAAGGTGCAGGCGCTGACCATCCTCGACATCGTCTCGCGGCCGCAGGTCGTGGTGGATGCCTGGAAGTACTTCCGCGAGGTGCAGACCAAGGACGTGCAGTACACGCCCTTCATCTCGCCCACCGACCAGCCGCCGACGTACCTGAACGCCGAGATCATGGCGCGCTACAAGCCGCAGTTGCAGCAGTTCTACTACGACCCCAAGAAGTACAAGAGCTACCTCGAGCAGCTCGGCATCGCCTACCCGACCACGCGCGACATGGTCAAGCCACGCATCATGGAGAATTGATCTGAGCCAGTATCGGTTGGTCGCTGCCGACGGCAGCACGGTCGTGAGCGGGACCCCCGGCAAGTTCGGGGGTCACCGCAAGCGGCGGGTGTACGGCCTGCTCACCTGCAAGGCGGCCCGCCGGGCGCTCGGCACGGGGAGCAGTTATGCGCAGCAACGCGTGTTCTTCGCCGACGAGGCGACGGCACGCGCAGCGGGTTACCACCCGTGCGGCACCTGCATGCCCGACGAGCACAAGGCGTGGAAGGCGAGCCAGAAGAAGTGAGTGCGTGCGCGGTGCCTCCGAGGGCGACCGCATGAACGGTCGCGTGGAGGCGCTCTGGACCAAGCGCGCGCACCGCGGCGTGATGGACGAGCATCACGAGGTCGTCTGCGTCGCCGGCAAGGGGATCGAAGGGAACACCTGTCGCTCGAGCACGCGTCAGGTGACGATCATCGCGCGTGAGCAGTGGGAGGCGATGATGCGCGAGCTCGGCGGCGCGGTCGCGCCGGCCGCGCGGCGGGCGAACATCATGGTGAGCGGCGTGGAGCTCGCCAGGTCGCGCGGCAAGGTGCTGCGCCTGGGGGGCGTGCGTGTGAGGATCCGCGGCGAGACGCGCCCCTGCGAGCGGATGGACGAGGCGTTGCCCGGGCTGCGCGCGGCGATGGATCCCGAGTGGCGCGGTGGCGCGTTCGGCGAGGTGCTCGACGACGGCCTGCTCGCGGTCGGTGATGCCGCCGCGTGGGAGGACGCATGAGCGCCGACGGGGCCGCGCCGGAAGCACCGCGAGCGCGCGCGATCGTGGCGCGCATCATCGGGGCGCGCGTGATCGCCGTCCTGCTCGTACTCTCGGCACTGAGCTCGATCGTCCAGATCCCCGAGAACCTGCCGTGGGAGGCGGACGTGGTGCCGATGATCGGGCTCTTCCATGTGCTCGCCGGTGTGTCGGGTGTGGTGGCCGGCGTGGGGGCGTGGCAGCGCACGCGCTGGGCGCCGTACGCCGTGGTCGCGTGGGCGGCGATCAACATCGCGTTCGTCTTCTCGCTCGGACCGCTGCTCGACCTGCCGGCGGAAGCGACGAAGGACTTCCCGATCGGTGCAGCGGCGATCGGCCTGCTCGCCGGGGGGATGGCGTGGTTCCTCAGCCGGAGCCGCGCCTGACCCGATCCCGTTCGTTCGCGGTCGCCGGCGCGTTCATCGTCGCACTCGCCCCCACCGCCGTGCGCGCACAGGTCGCGCTCCTCGACTCGCTGCGGCCCGTGGTGGAGAGCGCCGTCACGCGGGGCGATCAGGCCGCGATCGACCTGACCGTGACGCGCCTGCGCACCGCTGCCGCCGGCCCGGGCGCGCGCGACCCGTGGACCCACTACGACCTGGGCTACGTGCTGCACCGCCGCGCGAGTGCGATGCTCCTCGCCAAGAAGATCGATCTCGCCAGGCCGCTGCTCGAGGAGTCCGAACGCGCACTCGCGCGCGCGCAGGAACTCGGCGGCGGTGCGGCCGCGACCGCCCTGCGCGGCGCCGTGACGGGGCAGCTCGCCGGCACCGGTGGCATGGTCAACGCGATGCGGATGGGACCGCGCTCGTTCAAGCTGCTCGACGAGGCGGTCGCCGCGGCTCCGCGCGATGCGCGGGTCGCGCTGCTGAACGGGATGTCGCGCCTCAACGCACCGCGTGCCTTCGGGGGCGGTCCCGCCAAGGGGGAGCCTGAGCTGCGACGCGCGGTCGCGCTCTTCGCGGACGACAGGCCGACCGGAGGAGCGCCCGCCTGGGGGCGCGTGGACGCGCACATCTGGCTCGGGATCGCCCTCGAGCAGCTCGGCCGCCGCGACGAGGCCCGCGCCGAACTGCAGCGCGCCCTCGCGCTGGCGCCCGGGCACGCCTGGGTCACCCGGGAACTGCTGCCGAAACTGGACGCCCAGAAGCCCCGGTAGGCCGGCCGGAAACCCGGCGGACCGCCGCCCGTAGGGTGGGCATACCCTCCGGGAGCGACACCATGTGGCAGATCCTCAAGACCCTGCTCGTCCAAGGCATCCTCGCGAAGACCCTGCTGCGGTCCTTCGGCTGGCTCGCCTGGTTGCTCCCGGTCGGCGCGATCCTCAAGGTGATCGGCCTGCCGTTGCTCTCGGTGCTCGGCGTGCTCGCGCTCCCTGTGCTCGTGCTGCTCTTCGTGATCGGGTTGCCGATCTTCGTCGTGTTCATCATCGGCGGCCTGCTCATGTCGCTCGTCGGCGTGCTGATCACCGTTGGTGCGGCACTGCTCAAGTTCATCATCCCGGTGGCACTCGTGGTGCTCGTGGTGCAGTGGGTGATGCGTGCGCAGTCGGAGAAGGGCGCGTCCGACAAGCCGGCGGCTGCCGCGGGCGAGGCCCCCTCGACGATCTAGCCGGTGACCGCCGCGTGAGAGCGCGGCGGGGCGATCACTCCGGGCGCGGGACCAGCCGACCGACGATGATCGAGACGTTGTCGGTGCCGCCGCCGTCGAGCGTCTCCTGCAGCAGTTGCTCGCACGCCTGCCGGGACGACGTCATGGTGCCGAGGATCTGGGCGATGCGCTCGTCGGTGACGTGCTTGTTCAGCCCGTCCGTGCAGAGCAGGTGGACGTTGCCCCAGTCGGAGTGCATGCGCGTCACCTTCGGCTCGGCCTGGTCGGCGCCGATCGCGCTCGAGAGCACGTCGGAGAGGCGCGAGCGATCGGCCGCCGTCTGTGAGAGCACCCCTTGATCGACGAGGTCCTGGGCGATCGTCTGGTCGCGCGAGAGCTGCTTGAGCTCGCCGTCGCGGTAGCAGTAGTAGCGCGAGTCGCCGACCTGCAGCAGGTAGTACCAAGGCCAGACGCCCATCCACATGGTGAGCGTGGTGGCCATCGACCGGCCGCCGGCCTCGACGGCCGCGCGAGCGCGCACCGCCTCGTGCGAGCGCAGCGCCGCCGCCTGCAGCGTCTCGACGAACTCCTGCTCGTTGGAGTTGGCGTGCAGGAAGCAGTTCGACGAGGAGGTGACGTACTCGGTGACGACCTCGAGCGCGGTGGCGCTGGCGCGCTTCCCTCCCACCCCGCCGCCGACTCCGTCGGCGACCATGGCCAGGAAGGCCACGCGATCGTCCCCGAGCGAGATACGGTCGAGCTCCTTGACCGAGCTCGCGAGGATCTTGAGCCGGCGGTGCACGCTCGCCAGCATGAACTGGTCCTGGTTGTCCTTGCGGACCTTGCCCTGGTGCGTGAGACCGAACCAGTCGATCTCGTCGTCATGCGGCTTGCGGTTCGCGTCCATCGGGAACAGGACCTCGTCCGGAGGGGAGGTGGGACTCCGTCCAAGAAGCGCCCGGGGCCTTGGATGCGCAATGGCGGGCGCCGGCATACCTTCAAGGCGGCACCCACCCCCGGAGGGGAATCGATGTCTGGCCTGGATGACAAGTCGATCCAGAATCTCGTGAAGAAGATGCAGAAGATGGCGAAGCCGCGGAACATCGAGGCCAAGACCTACGACGCGACGGCCCCGCAGCGTGTGACCGACGACGCTGACCAGGAGCGGGACCGGATGTTCAAGGAGATGAAGAAGCGCGAGTTCTAGCGCTGCACCCGTGACACCGGAGATCGGACCGCTCGTCGACCGGCTCTTCCGCGAGGAAGCGGGACGGTTGACCGCGCTGCTCACACGCCTGCTGGGCGTGGAGCACATGGAACTCGCCGAGGATGTGGTGCAGGAGGCGTTCATCGCGGCCCTGGGACATTGGCCGCGCGGCGGCGTTCCCGCGACACCCGCCGCCTGGCTGCTCCAGGTGGCCAAGCGAAAGGCGATCGACGCGATGCGCCGCGATCGGGCCTTCGACCAACGCATTCCCGAGATCAGCGCCGAGCTCGAGGAGGCCGCACAGGCCACGCTCCCGGAAGCGGTGCCCTCCGACCCGGACTCCTCCTCGGTCGACGATCCGTTCGCCGACGACCGGCTCCGGATGATCCTCCTCTGCTGCCACCCCGCGGTGTCGCCGGACTCCCGCGTGGCGTTGACGCTCAAGGTCGTGAGCGGGTTCGGCGTGGCCGAGATCGCACGCGCCTTCCTCGCCGACGAGCGCGCGATCGCGCAGCGGCTCGTGCGGGCCAAGCGCGCCCTCCGCGACGCGGGCGCCACGTTCGACATGCCCGACGGTCCGGCGTTGAACGAACGCCTCGAGTCGGTGCGCGAGGTCCTCTATCTGATGTTCAACGAAGGGCACGTCGCACACGCCGGTGACCAACTCGTGCGCCATGAGCTCTCGGCGGAGGCATTGCGACTCACGGAACGGCTGACGCGGCATGCCTCCACGGCCTCGCCCACCACGCATGCGCTCGCGGCGCTCTTCTGCTTCAATGCCGCACGCTTCACGGCACGCACCGGACCTGACGGGGCAGCGGTGCGCCTCGCCGAACAGGATCGCAGCCTGTGGGACGGCGCGCTCATCGCCCGCGGGTTCCACCATCTCGAAGCGGCCGCGACCGGCAGTGACCTCACGGCGTATCATGTGGAGGCGGAGATCGCCTCGATCCACATGATGGCTCCCGCGTGGAGCGCGACCGACTGGGCGCGGATCATCGCGGGATACGACCGGCTGATGGCGCTCACGCACTCACCCGTGGTCGCGCTCAATCGGGTGGTGGCGTTGCGCGAGCTGCGCGGGGCCGCGGCCGCGTGGGTGCCGCTCGAGGCGCTGGTGAAGGAGGGGTCGCTCGATCGATATCCCCTGCTGCATGCGGTGCGCGGTGCCCTGCTCGCGGAGCTGGGCCATCGCGACAAGGCGATCGCCGCTTGGGCGCGGGCACGCGAACTCACGGCGTCCGGCGCCATGCAACGGCAGATGGATCAACGACTTGACGAACTCGCGGAACTTCGCCCCGGTAACGATGTCGATTCCGGCGGCCTCCGTCCGTCATAGGTCATCGCGGGCCGGATACCCCGGCCCCGACAATCACACTCCCGGAGCGACCGATGCCGAAGTTCATGCTGCTCATCCACAACGACATGCCCCACCTGGCCAAGATGGCCCCCGCCGAGATGCAGCGCGTGATGGCGCAGTATCAGGCGTGGAACACGAAGATGGCGCAGAGCGGCAAGCTCGCCGGCGGCGAGAAGCTGCGTGAAGAGGGGGGAAGGCACCTCAGCGCCAAGGGCGGCAAGCTGACCGTGCGGGACGGACCTTACGCCGAGGCCAAGGAGGTCGTGGGTGGCTACTTCCTGCTCGACGCGAAGGACTACGCCGAGGCGACGTCGCTCTGCGAGGACTGCCCGGCCCTGGCGGCCGGCGGACGTATCGAGCTCCGCGAGATCGAGAAGATGTGACGCTCAGCGACGGATGGCTCTGACCGAATCGATCGAGCCGTCCGTCGCCGCGGGGCGCAGGTGCAGGAGTTCCGCCATGAGCGCGTAGAGATGGACATTGCGGAAGGGCGGCACACGTCGCCCTTCCGCGATGCCGGGTCCCGCCGCGACGAACAGGGCGCCCATCGAGACGAGCTCGGGGTCGTATCCGTGCTGGCCGCCGTCGTAGTCGCCGCGTCCGCGCCTGGTGATCGAGGCGCGATCGGTGATGGTCCATCCCTCGTCGGCGACCGCCACGATCGGCGTGATCCGCGGGTTCGCGTTGAAATCGAATCGCGCCGGCACCTCACCCTTCCGGTACACCTGCAGGTGCGGATGCCGCCCTGCGAGCGCGCGATGGACGCGATCGACGTCACCGTCGCGCGGAGCGATCGCCGCGACCGGCGTCCAGTCCACGACATCCACGGTCGAGAGATCGAGGTAGTCGTCGAGCACGATCAGCCGTTGGCCGCTGCTCTCCGCCATGCCGTGATCGGACACGACGATGATGTTCACCACGTCGCGCAGCCCGAGCCGGTCGACGCCGTCCATGAGGGCGCCGAGCGCCGAGTCGAGACGCGCGATCGCCGAGTCGGTCTGCGGAGCGAGCGGGCCGTAGCGGTGTCCCGCGTCGTCGGTGTCGGAGAGGTAGAGCGTGATCACGGCCGGTGCGGAGTCGGAGGGCATCGCCAGCCACTTGAGCACCTGCTGCACGCGCACCGCGTTCGGGCGCGTGTGCTCGTACCGCTCGTGCCAGGTGGGCCGCACGCCGCCGATCGCCGCTTCGGATCCGGGCCAGAAGTACGTCGCCGCGCGACGTCCCTGCTTCTCCGCGGTCACCCAGATCGGTTCGCCGCCCCACCACCGTGACTCCCACACCGCCGAGGTGTCGCTCGTCCGGAAGACGCCGAGTGCCGGGTCCCGGATCACGTTGGCGACGATGCCGTGGTGCTCCGGCGTGAGGCCGGTGACGAGCGTGTAGTGATTGGGGAAGGTCTTGGACGGGAAGGCCGGGAGCATGCGCTCGGCGCGTACGCCGCGCGCGGCGAGGCGGCGGAGATTCACCGCGCCCGGGCGATCCACGTAGTCGGCGCGGAAGCCGTCGAACGAGATGAGCAGCACGCGCTGCGACTGCGCGGCCGTGGCGCGGGTACTCGCGCCCGTGCCGGCTCCGCCGTGCGTGCGTGCCGGCGCGCCGCACGCCCACGGCGCGGCGACAAGCGCCGCGAGTGCTGCAACGCGCAGCGCGCGCCTCATGCGACGGGCGCCGGATCCTCGGCGAGGAGTCGCCGCAGGACCTTCCCCACCATCGACTTGGGCAGCTCATCCTTGAACACCACGCGCGCCGGCACCTTGTAGGGCGCGAGATGCTCCTTGCACCAGGTGCGCAGGTCGGCGGTCGTGACCGTGTGCCCGATGCGCCGAACCACGAAGGCGACGGCCACCTCGCCGCGCGCCGCATCGGGGAAGCCGCGCACGCCGACCTCAACCACCGCGGGATGCTTGGAGAGCGCCTCCTCGATCTCGCGCGGCCAGACCTGCATGCCCCCCATCTTGATCAGGTCCTTCTTGCGATCGACGACGAAGAGGAAGCCGTCGGCGTCGAGATAGCCCAAGTCGGCGGTGTGGAGCCACATCCGTCCGTCGGGGGCGGCGTGGAGGATCGGGTCGGTGGTGTCGGGCGCGTTGAAGTAGCCGCGCATGATCTGCGGACCGGTGAGCAGGATCTCCCCGACCTCGCCGGTGGGCATCGGTTCGGTGGGATCGTCGGCACTGACGATCCGCACCTCGCAGTCGGGCAACGGCACGCCGACCGAGCCGATCTTCTGCTTGCCCCCGAGCGGCCAGACCGTCGCCGCGAGCAGCGACTCCGTGAGGGCGTATCCCTCGATCACGCGCGCGCCGGTGATCTGCGTGAATCGCTTGTGGGTCTCCTCCATGAGCGGCGCCGCACCGGAGACGCAGGCCTTGATGGAGGCGAAGCTCGCCTGGCCGCTCGCCACCCGCGGGTGGTTGACGAGCGCATTGTAGAGCGTCGGCACGCCGCAGAAGACCGCCGGCCTGGTACGCTCGATGGTCTTCACCAGGTCATCGAGATCGCGCGGATTGGGCACGAGCCCGATCGGGTTGTGCCCGATGAAGCAGACCGATTGCACGCCGACCGCACCGTACGAGTGGAACATCGGCAACGGCAGGCAGTAGTTCCCCTCCCACTCGGGGAGGACGTTGTGCAGCCAGGCGCGCACCTGCAGCCCCGTCCGGATGAGGCCGCCATGATGGATGCGCACCGCCTTGGGGGTGCCCGTGGTGCCACCGCTCATGAGCAGCAGGGCGTCGTCGTCGGGCCCGGGGCGCTTCACGGTGGGTCGGCGGCCGCGGTGCGCCTTGAGCAACTGCGGTAACGTGGCGTCACCGTCGCGCGTGGTGACGCGGTGGCCGCCCTTCTTCTCGAGCGCCACCGTGAAGAGGAAGCGCAGGAGCGGCGGCAGGTATTCCTTGATGCTCGTCACCACGACGTGCTGGAACCCGGTGCGCTTCTGCACCTCCTTGATCCGCTCGTAGAAGGTCGAGAGCGTCACGACCACGCGCGCGCCGGTGGTCCGCACCGGTCCTTCGAGCTCCTCGACCGAGTAGATCGGATTCAGCGGCACCAGCACCGCGCCGAGCTTCCAGACCGCGAGCTCCACGATGAAGAACTGCGGGCAGTTCGGGAGGACCACCGCGACGCGTTCGCCGGCCCGCACGCCGAGGGCGGCGAGGGCGCTCGCGAAGGCATCGCTCGCCGTCTGGAGCTCGCGGTACGACATCGTCGCGCCCTTGAACAGGAGCGCCGGCGCGTCGGGGCGAGCCCCGACCGCATCGTCGATGTAGTCCAAGAGGATCCGCGCCGGATAGGGCTCGAGCGTCGCGGGGACGCCGGCGTCGTATTGGCTGAGCCAGGGATGGTCCGTCATGGTGGGGTCGGGGTACATTCCGAATATGCACCCGACCGCCCTCCGCCACAGCCCTTCGGCCGGCCGTTCTTCCGGCACCGCGCGCCTCCTCGGTGCCGTCGGCCTCTTGGCACCCCTCATGCTCGGCGCGCAGGGGATGCCGATCCCGCTCACCGACCCCTCCGTGCGCCGCGCGATGGACGCCATGGCGCCGCTGCAGGCGTGGACGCTCGACCAGCAGGTCTCGATCTGCGAGATCCCCGCGCCGCCGTTCAAGGAACAGGCGCGCGCCGAGGAGTTCCGGCGCCGGATGATCGGGTTCGGCTACGCGGATACGCGCATCGACAGCGAAGGGAACGTGATCGCCGAGATCGGCCGTGGTGATGGCCCCACGGTGCTGATCTCGGGCCATCTCGACACCGTCTTCCCCGAGGGGACTGAAGTGCGCACCACGCGCACCGGTGATCGCATCGCCGGCCCCGGCATCGGCGACGATTGCCGCGGGCTCGCCGTGGTGCTCACGCTGGCCAAGGTGCTCAAGGAGCAGAGGCTGGAGCCGAAGGGTCGGCTGATCCTGGTCGGCAATGTCGGCGAAGAGGGCCCGGGCAACCTGCGCGGGGTGCGGCACCTCTTCACCAAGGAGTTCCCGGGCAAGATCGACTACTTCATCTCGGTCGACGGTGCCGGCGGCGGCGCGATCACCTCGCGCGCGGTGGGCAGCCACCGGTACCTCGTCTCGTTCGAGGGTCCGGGCGGGCACAGCTACGGCGCCTTCGGCATGGCCAACCCGATGCACGCGATGGGACGCGCGATCGCCAACATCGCCGACATCCAGGTGCCGACGCGGCCGAAGGTGACGTTCAATGTGGGGATCGTGCGCGGCGGCACGAGCGTGAACACCATCACGCCCCTCGCGCAGATGGAGGTCGACATGCGCTCGGAGTCGGCGACCGAGCTCGCGGCGATCGACGGGAGGATCCGCGCGGCGATCGATGCGGGCGCCGCCGCCGAACGCGCGCGCTGGCCCAACTCGCGCGCCGGCATCACGGTGAGGTTCGACACCATCGGCATCCGTCCCACCGGCGGCCAGTCCGACGACGCGCCAATCGTACGCACCGCGTGGGCCGCGGTGGAGGCACTCGGCTGGCTCCCGGCGACGGTCGCCTCGAGCACCGACGCCAACCTGCCGATCGCGATGGGGATCCCCGCGATCACCATCAACGGCGGCGGCGCCAGCACCGGGGCGCATGGCACCGAGGAGGCCTACCGGGAGCTGCCCGACTCGTACAAGGGCCCGCAGCTCGCACTGCTCATCGTCGCCGCGCTCGCGGGCGTGGCGCGCTAAGGAGGAATGACCATGGATCGCCGATCGTTCATGCGCAGCGCGCTCGCTGCCGGTGCCGCGGTCGCTGCGCTGCCGCGCTTCGCGGCCGCCGCGCGCACCGCGCCGCTGCCGCCGATGACCGTCTACAAGAGCGCCTCCTGCGGCTGCTGCCACAACTGGGTGGAGCATGCGCGCACCAGCGGCTTCACGGTGAAGACCATCGACACCGAGGACCTGCCCAACGTGAAGCGCGAGCTGGGCGTGCCGTCGTCACTCCAGTCGTGCCACACCGTCGTGGTGGGCAACTACCTCATCGAGGGCCACGTGCCCGCCGCCGACGTGAAGCGGATGCTCACCGAGAAGCCGGCGATCCGCGGCATCGCGGTGCCGGGCATGCCGATCGGTGCACCGGGCATGGAACAGGGGCCGGTGTCGGGCTACCAGAAGTACGACGTGATCGCGTTCACGGCACAGGGACGGACGTCGGTGTTCGCGCGGCACTGAGACGGCGCCGGCGAACACCGATCCGGAACGACCCTCAACGACCACAGCGACCCACAGCGCGGACGCGTGCGGCCTATGGCCGCGGCAGCGCGAGCGTGATCAAACCGTTGATCGCCTCAGGCGAATCGATCCGCTCGAGCGCCTGGACCGCGCTGCGGCGCAACGAGGGACTCTCGTCGCCGTTGCGGGCGATCGCGAGCAGCCACTCGGCGCCTGCCTTGCCTCCTACGTTGGCCACCGCGTTGAGCACGGCGCCTCGCGCGCGCTCGGTCTCCATCTCGCGGTAGAGCCCTCGCAGCAGCGCACCGTCGGCGGCTGTCGCGAACTCGTTGCCGACACCACTGATCGCGATCAATCGCAACGATTCCTCGGCCTTGGCGTCCTGCGCGACCGTGCGCAGTTGCGCGCGCGCACGCGGGTCGCCGCTGCGGGCGATCACGCGCAGCGCCTCGCGCGCGAGCCAGGGATCGGTCGCCTGCGTGGCGAACGCGACCAGCGGCGCCACACCGGCGGAACCGGCGACACGCGGCAGCGCACTCAGAGCCGCGCGGCGCGTGTCGTGCGAGCGGTCCTCGTTGCGTGCCACGCCCTGGAGCGCCGCGACCGGTCCGCCCTCCTTCGCGAGAAGGGCGGGTTGGATCGCGTCGCGCGCCGGGCGCCCGTCCAGGCGCGCGGCGAGCGTGAGCAACCAGGCGGATGCTTCCGCCGCGGGGACCTCCCCCAGGTCTGTCGCGTCCTCGCCACGCTGCAGCGGTCCCACATAGGTCGCGATCCGCACGATCTCGCGCTGCGCGAGCGCGATGCGTACGCGGACCGGGCCCTCGGCGCAGACCGTGCGCGCATTGCCGTCGTCCGAGCCGAGGAACGACCCGAACCAGGCGTCGTCCCCGATCCGGTACCAATGCGCCCCGTCGCCGCAGGCGTCCTCGCGCGCGGCGAAGTGCAGCTCCACCGCACCGTCGGCCACGGCGCTCACGCGCCGGTCGAGCGCGGTGCCCTGCGCGCGCACCGTGGCCACCCCCGTGATGCCCAGTGCGACCGCACCGAGCAGGAGCGTGCGCGCGTTCACCGGTCGATGAGCTCGAGCAGCAGCTGCATGGTGCGCGGGTCCTTCTTGCGGCTGAGCGCCGAGATGGCCGACTGCCGCAGTTGCGGGTCGGTGCCCGTGCGGGCGATCTCGATGAGCTTGTCGGTCGCCTCCGGCTCGGTGCGTGCGCCGAGCACCTGCATCACCTGCTGACGCAGCGTGCGGCTCGACCCGGTGTCATAGAGCCTGCTGAGATTGGCGATCGGGAGATCACGACCGAGGCGGGCGAGGATCGCGCTGCGCACTTCCGACGGCTCCTCGTCGCGCTGCACGAGTGCCATGAGCCAGGTGTTCGTCGGCTCGTCCGCGGCGCGCGTGAGGACGGAGGCCGCGGAGGACTTGAGGCGCGTGGTCTCGAGGCGCGGGTAGACCCCACGCAGCCAGGCCGCGTCCTCGGGTGAGATGCGGCGCTCGGGTGTGTCGTCACCCGAGCGCGAGAAGGTGTAGGCGCTCGCGTCCACCGCGTATGCGTTGTAAGCGGCGCTCTGGCCGCTGCCGGCGCTGCTGAACCCGCCGACGCTCGCGACCGGCGGCACGGGCGGCGTAGGCGCCACAGGCGCCACGGCTGGCATCGGAGCGGGACGAGGCGCGGCCGGCGGCGTCGGCGCGGTCCCGGCCATGGCGCCGCGGAGTTCTGCGAAGCGCTGTTCGGCCGACCCGAAGGTGCCGGTGACGTTGAAGCAGGACTCCCCTC
The DNA here is from genome assembly GCA_021413975.1 of Gemmatimonadota bacterium. Classification (GTDB taxonomy): domain Bacteria; phylum Gemmatimonadota; class Gemmatimonadetes; order Gemmatimonadales; family Gemmatimonadaceae; genus Pseudogemmatithrix. The sequence goes on along the minus strand of JAIOPJ010000029.1, from coordinate 65,646 downwards.
CGCCGCAGAAGTTCGAATAGAGCTGTGCTGCGCCCCGGTCGAACGTCGACAGTGCCTCGAGCCGCAACCGCTCCGGCGCGCTCGAGCGCTCCACGAGCGCGCGGATCGCCGCGCGCGCCTTGGGCGTCTGGTTGGCACCGAGCGCACGCACCGCCGAGCGCTGCACGTTCTCGGAGCTGTCGGAGCGGATCACCGACTCGAGCATCGGCACGACCTCCTCGCCGCTCTTGCCGAGGTAGCCCACCGCTTCCGAACGCACCGAGGGCGAAGGGTCGGTCTTCGCGACGTCGAGCAGCTTGGCGCGCGAGGCCGCGTCGCCGGTGTTGCCGACCATCATGACCGCGTTGCGGCGCAGCGAGACGGAGCACTCGTCGCGACGCTCGAGCACCTTGGTCGCGATCGGCATCGCCTGGTCGGGGTTGTTGCGCATGAGCACGCTGAGCGCTGACGCGCGCACCGAGAGCTCCTCGCTGTCGCAGCTCGTCGCCGCACCGGAGGCCGAGGCGCGCACGCGGCCCTGTGCCGAGGCGTCGCCGCGCGCCGCGAGCGCGCCGCTGACCCGCGTGGTGAGCGTCTCCGCCTCGTCGCTGTTGCCGGCGCGGGGGAAGCGGCTCTTGCGCGAGTCGAGTGCGGCGAGCGCCTCGCGGAGCTCGGTCACGCCACCGATCCGGTAGAGCGCGAAGGCCTGCCAATACAGCGCGTCGGCCGCATAGGCCGACGCGGGCTGCCGCTGCGCCACCTGGCCGAAGAGCGTCGAGGCGCGGCGCCACTCGCCGCGGTTGAGTTGCGAGCGCGCTTCGCGATAGACGGAGTCGGCGGGGTCCTGGGGGAAGCGCGCACTCCACTCCGCGCGCGCCGGCTCGAAGCCGGCGATCATCGGTGACGACGCGACCTGACCGCGTGCGACCGCGGCGGCGCGTGTCTCGACGGCCGTTCTCGCTTCGACGGTCGCTCGCGCTTCGGCGCTCGCCCTGGCGGGCGCCGGCGATGCAGCGGATTGCTGTGCGCCGGCCAGGGACGCCGGCAGGAGGATCAGGGCGGAGAGCACGGATCGATTGAGCATTGGGTCCTCAGTATCCGGACGCGGTGTACGAGGCGGTCACGGTGCGCAGGCGCGGCACCACGGCGCGTTCGTCCATCGCTTCGGCGATGAAGGTCAGTTCGTCGGCGCGGGGCGCCGTGCGGAGACGCGAGACCTGCGCGAGCACGAGTTCGAGATCCTCGAACAGGGCGCGCATGCGCGGGTCGGAAGCGGCGGGGGAGTCGAGCAACAAGCGTGTGGTGCCCAGCAGCTGCGACGCGTCGGCGACGAAGCGTGCGTCGTTGCGCAGCGGGGTGGCCTGCGCCGAGCGCGGGAGCGAATCGAGCAGGGCGACGGCGCGCGCCAGGTATTCGTAGGTCGCGCGTTGCAACGGCTCGGCGACTTCCTTCGCCGACGCGCCCTGTCCGATGCGATCGACGGTCAGGACTCCGCCGGCACCGATCACGGTCCGTGAGACGTCGGTCCCGTCAGCGGTACCATCGGTCGGGGCGGTGAAACGCCCCAGACCGAAACCCACCAGCAACGTCGCCGCGATCCCGACCAGCGGCGCGAGCCAGCCCCGGCGGCGCGGCGCATCGCGGCGCACCCCGTCGAGCACCACCGCGTCACCGTGCGTCGGCACCAGCGCGCGCGGCCCGTCGAACGACTCGCGCTCGATCCGCTCCCACAAGGCATCGAACGGTGCCTCGGGCGGCACCCGGTAGCTCTGCTTCGCCTCCCGCAGGAGGTCGTCCAACCGTTCATCCTTCATCATTCACCCTTCATCAGTCGTTGAAGAAGTCATCGAAGTCCTTCAGCGCGACGCGCAGCTTCGCGCGTGCCTCGAACAACCGTGCCTTGCTGGTCCCTTCGGCCACGCCGAGCATGGTGCCGATCTCCGCATGCGTGTAGCCCTCGAGGTCGTGCAACAGCACCGTCATCCTCAGGCCCTCCGACAGCGCGTCGATCGCCGCGTGCAGGCGGACCTTCAGGTCGGGATCCGCCTCGCGGGCCGGCGCCGCGTGGACGTCCTCGTCCCCCATCGCCTCCTCGTGCGCCCGGATCCGCTTCACCTTCCGCATCTGGTTGAGTGCGGTGGTCACGGCGATCCGGTGCAGCCAGGTCGTGAAGGCCGAGTCGCCACGGAAGCCGGCGAGTTGCGAGAAGGCCCGCACGAAGACGTCCTGCACCAGGTCGCACGCCAACTCCTCGTCGCCGCAGATGCGGAACACGAGCCGGTGCACGCGCTTGGCGTGCCGGTCATAGAGCGTCCGGGCGGAGCGCCGATCGCCCGCGACCGTGCGGGAGATCAGCGTCCGTTCGTCCGGCCCCGCGTCCGGGGCTTGCAGTGCGATGGCAGGTGTCGTCATCGGTGATGCCGGGTTGGACACAGGGGTCCGGAAAAGCGTTGGGGGGCCGCACGGCGGGCCCGCGCCCACTACACTACGGCATTCCCCCGCCCGGAGCCGCTGGATGTCCCGCCTGGTCCGCCTGACCCTCGCTCTCGCCGCGTCCCTTGCCGTCGCCTGTGGCGAGAAGGCCGCCGAGACGCCCGCCCGCGTGGGCGGCCACCTGTACACGGACGCCCAGAGTGGGGTGGGTCTCGACTTGCCGAGCGTCTGGCAGGGCCGCTACCGCGTGGGCGACAGCGTGACGACCACGACCGCCGGACTCGAACGCGAGCTCGCCTTCCGCTTCGTGCGCGCCGACTCGACGCTCGTCAACGAGCCGCTGATCGTCGTCCGCGTCTTCAAGACGGCCGCGTGGAACAAGATCCCGGCCGATGCCGCCGGGGGACTCTTCGGCACGGTGATCGCGAGCGACGCTTCACACACCGTCGCGGTGCGCACGGCGGCCGGGAATCCGCTCGCGCAGGGCACCGCCGATGCGCTCGCGTATGACTCGCTCATGATGGTCGTGCTGCAGCGCCCCATGCGGGCGTCGCTCAGGCCGTAGCGGCCGGCGGCGCGACGCTCCGCACGACCGAGCGCGCCGTCACCCCGCGCCGTCACCCCGCGCGGTCGCGCCGAACCAGCACGCGCTTCCCCTTGATCGAGGTCGCCATGAGCGTGCGGATGATGTCGTCCGCGAGCGACTCCGGCACTTCGACGATCGAGTGCCGGTCCCAGATGGTGATCGCACCGATCATCGTCGAGTCGAGTCCCATCTCGTTGGTGATCGCGCCCACGAGATCGCCCGGACGGATCTTGAGCTTCCGGCCCGCGCCCACGTAGAGCTTCGCGGATTCCCACCCGGGCTTCGGGCCCGAGCGCTTGGCCGCCGGGGTCTTGCCTGCCGGCCCCGCGGCCGGACGCACGGCCTCCGCGGCGCCTCGCGCCGTCTTGTCCTCGCGCTTCAGCGACCGCTCGTCGTCGCGCGCGCGCGCCGGGTGCTTCTCGCGCGGCGAGGCCGAGGTCGGGATCTCCTCCTGCTTCACCTCGTCCGAGCCCGCCGCGCCATGCTTCATCGCCGCCGCCGCGATGTCCATCAGCTCGAACTCGTCGGCGAGCGCCGCCACCACGCCGCGCCAGATGTCGAGGTCGCCGACGAGGATCACCTCGCGGATCGTCGCCTGGGTGAGCTCCATGCGCCGGGCCTTGAGATCCGCCACGGTCGGCACGGCGAGCGTCTCGATCGCCACGCCGGTCACGCGCTCGAAGTTCTTGAGCATGCGGTGCTCGCGCGGCTCGGCCAGCGTGATCGCCATGCCGGTGCGGCCCGCACGACCGGTGCGGCCGATCCGGTGCACGTACGCCTCGGCGGCGCTCGGCACGTCGTAGTTCACCACGTGCGACACGTGCGAGACGTCGAGGCCGCGCGCCGCGACGTCGGTCGCGATCAGCAGTTCCGACGTGTGCGCACGGAAGCGCTTCATGACGCGGTCGCGCTGTTCCTGCGAGAGGCCGCCATGCAGCGCCTCGGCGTGGAAGCCGCGGCCGTTCATCGTCTCGGTGAGCTCGTCCACCTCGGTGCGCGTGCGGCAGAAGACGATCGCGGCCTTGGGCTGCTCCACGTCGAGGATGCGACCGAGTGCGGCCATCTTGTGTGCGCGCGGCACGAGATAGGCCACCTGGCGCACCTTCGCCGTGTTGCCGGCCTTCACCGCGGCCGCGTCGATCCGGATCACGTGCGGATCGCGCAGGTGCGTGCGGGCGATCGCCGCGATGCGCGGCGGGAGCGTGGCCGAGAAGAGCGCGACCTGCTTCTCCTTCGGGGTGGCGGAGAGGATCGCCTCGAGGTCCTCGGCGAAACCCATGTCGAGCATCTCGTCGGCCTCGTCGAGCACCACCGTGCGCACCGCGGCGAGATGCACCGTCTTGCGGCGGATATGGTCGAGCGCGCGGCCCGGCGTGGCGATGATCACGTCGACGCCGCGCTTGAGCGAACGGATCTGCGATTCCATCGACGCACCGCCATAGATCGGCACCGCGACCGCGCCGAGCGCCTTGCCGTAGCGGTGGATCGCCTCGGCGACCTGCATGGCGAGTTCGCGCGTGGGCACGAGCACGAGCGCGGCGGTGCGTTCACGCGGCGGCGCGTCGAGGTTCAGGCGGTGCAGCAACGGCAGCGCGAAGGCGGCGGTCTTGCCGGTGCCGGTCGCGGCCTGGGCCAGGACATCGCGGCCGGCGAGCAGCGGCGGGATGGCGGCGAGCTGGATCGGCGTCGGCTCCTCATAGCCCAGGGCGGTCAGGGCGGCGACGACTTTCGGGTCGAGATCGAGCGAGGCGAACCCCGTGGAGGGTGCTTCGGAGGCGGGGCGTGTTGACATCCTTTAAAGATACACCCGCCCGGGGCCCTGAATCCGTTCATGCAGACGGGGCGGACGCCTCTCGGCGTCCGCCCCGTGCATTCCCAACGACCGATCAGACCGCGCGGTGCGCCGCGAGCCGCTGCATCTGACGGTGCTCGCGGAAGCCGATCATCCGCTTGTTCGCCTCGTCCCACAGGGTGAGCCGGAGCGTCCGCCAGGCGGTGCGGAGCGTGAGCTCCGGGGCCTCGGCGAAGATCGGATTCTCCTCATGCGCCCGCTTGAGCCGGTAGTTCGGGATGCGGGGGCCCAGGTGGTGCACATGGTGCAGGCCGATGTGGCCGGTGAACCAATTCAGTATCGCCGGGAGCCGGAGGTGCGAGCTGCCGGTGATCGCGGCCGTGGCGTAGTCCCACTGCTGCCCGCGCTCCCAGTAGGCCTCTTCGAACTGGTGCTGCACGTAGAAGAGCCAGATGCCGCCGGCCGCCGCGAGGTAGTAGGCGGGGAGATAGAGCAGGAAGACCGGCTTCCACCCCACCGTGATCACCGCGATCGCCAGGCCGCAGACGAGCGCCGCGTTCGTCATCCAGATGTTCCACTGCTGCTTGCCGCCCGTGGCCGGGCCGTTGAGCCGGAACCGCTGGAGGATCATCATGTGCAGCGGACCGATCCCGAAGAGCACGAACGGATGACGGTAGACGCGGTACTTGAGCCGGTCCCAGCGCGACAGCGCCTCGTACTCGGCGATCGTGAGCGTGGAGATGTCGCCCACGCCGCGGTGGTCGAGATCGCCGGCGGAGGCATGGTGCATGGCATGCTCGCGACGCCACTGCGCGAAGGGCGTGAAGGTGAGCACGCCGGTGATGAAGCCGACGGTGTCGTTCACCTTGGGCCAGGGCAGGAAGCTGCCGTGCGAGCAGTCGTGCATGATGATGAAGGTGCGGATCAGGAGCCCGCCGAGCGGGATGATCAGCAGGGCCGCGGCCCAGGGAGCGGTCCCCATGAGCCAGTAGCCGAGCACCAGCCCGCCGACGAGCAGCCCGAGCGTCACGGCGACCTGCCGGAGCGAGCGGAACGCGTCGGCGCCGGTGTAACGCGCGACGATCTTGCGCCATTCACTGGCTTCGAACCGGCGGACCGGTCCCTTGGTGTCGTTCGGCGTGTCCATCGGGGTGCTCTCCTCGGGGTTATCCACAATCTACCCCGAACCGGGCACTTCCGCTCGAAATCGCCTCAGATTCGGTCGTCGTTCGGCCCGTGTCCGGCCTTCCCGGCGACCGGCATCTGCTCAGTTCGTGGCCGTGAGCGTGATGACGAAGACGAGGATCGAGTTGCCCGGGATGCTTCCGGATCCGCTGCTGCCGTAGCCGAGCGCCGGAGGGATGATGAGCTGCCGTTGGCCGCCCACACGCATGCCTCGCACGCCTTCGTCGTAGCCATCGATCACGGCGCCGGTGCCGGTGGTGAAGGCAGGCAGGTTCCCCGCGTCGAACTGGGTGCCGTTGCGAAGGTAGCCGGCATAGGTGGTGGTCACCGACGCGCCGGAGGCCGCAGGCACCAGTGCGCCGGCACCGACGGTGATGTCGCGGTAGTAGAGTCCCGAGGCCGTCTTGGTCGAGGCGGCGAGGTTCACGTTGAGCGACGGCGCGAAGCTCGTGGTCTCGATGTTGGGCACGAACGGCGAGCTGTCGGCGCAGGCGGCGACGGCGAGGAGGAGCAGCGGGAGGAGTGCGAGGCGGCGGCGCATTGGGCGGATCGGAGGCTGGGGTGGTCGAGGGAGAATGATACCCGGCCGGGCGGGGGTGGGTGCAGGGGCGTCAGTGCGGCCCGGCCGAACCCACCGATCGCGAACCGCCACGCACGACTTCCACGCGGAGCTCGGTCCACCCCGTGAGCTGGTAGAACGCCACGCGCACGGCATGTCGGCCCGGCGTGATCGCCGCGTACATCACCTCCGACCCACCCGGCTGCGCGCGCTGCATGGCGAGTTGGCCGTCGACCCAGACGCGCGCCGCGTCGTCGCTGATGACGCGCAACGAATGCACGCCGGCCGGCACGTCGACGGTCGCACGGGCGTCGAGCGCCCATCGTTCCTGCGGCAACCCGAATCGCGCGCGGTACCACTGGTAGTCGAGTCGCGCCTCGCGTCGCGTCATGGTCGGCGTGCCGGCGACGATCGCATCGAGGTTCCCCGGTGCGCGGTCGGGATCCATGAGCGTGTCGCTCCACGTGAAGTAACGCACGTCCCACTCGAGGCGTGGCTCGCGACGCTCGAACGCGAAGCGCACCGGCGCACCGGCCTCCGCGCGCACGCCGTTCGGCGAGACGGTCGCCGCACCCACGTACTCGAGCGTGACCGCCCAGTCGTGCTCGCGGTCGGCATGCGGTCGTACGATGAGCGTGTCGCCGATCGTCCCGCTGCGCGCGGAGAGGCCACGCACGCCGTCCATGGCGACCACGCGCCAGCGACCGGCGGGCCCGAGCGTACGCAACCGCACGGCGTCGCGCAGCGTGTCCATCGGCCAGAGCTTGGGCGACCGCCAGTCGAACGGGCCCCACTCGTCGACGACGATCGCCGAGCGTTCGCGGCGGGGCCATGGCGCGGCGGGGATCGCGTGCGCGCCGCCGGGGAGATAGCTGCCGACCTTCTCGGCGAACCGATCGTACTCGACGCCGAGCAGCGTGCGCGGGTCGCAGCGCGTCGCGCGCCGTTCGCGCGATCCGGGCGCGATCCGCGCGTCGAGTGCTTTCAGCGAGTCCACCGCGTTCCCGGACGTGTCGAGCGGCGCCGTCTCGCTCACGCGCCAGGTGGTGAGGTGATCGCGGAAGGTGTTGCCGGTGATGCGATAGTCACGACTGCGCGTGTCGCGCTTCCTGGGATAGACCCAGTCCGACGGCTCGATCGGGTTGGCCCAGAGATAGATCGCGGTGGTGTCGCCCGCGAACGCGTTCCGCGCGATCGCGTTGTCCTGGCCATGCTCGATCGCGATCGCCACGCGGTTGCGCGCGAAGCAGTTCCCGGTGATCTCGCTCTCGTAGCTGTAGCCGCCCCAGACGCCATGGTCGTTCCCCTCGACGACGTTCGCCACGAAGCGGTTGCGGCTGAACGTCGCCTCGATCCCGTTGGTCGGCGCGAACGAGAAGTCGTTGGCGAAATAGAGGTTGTCGTTGGCACCTCCCGCACCGGTGTCCATGGTGCTCTGCCCCGCCCACAGGAAGAGCCCGTCGCCGCCGTGGGTGACCGAGTTCCAGGCGACGATATTGTGGCTGCTCTGCTCGAACATGAGCAGTCCGGCCGAGTCCTGTCCGCGGCGGTACCAGCCGTGCGAATAGCCACGCACGTCGTAGTCCACGCGATTCCGCGCGATGACGTTCCAGCTCGACCGGTACATCCCGATCCCGAGCCCGGAGTTGAACGCGAACACGTTGTCGAGCACCGTCACGCTGTCGGTCCGCGTCATGAGGAGCGCGTTCATCCCCTGCTCGGCGCGGTTGCCGCGGATCTCGCCGCCGGTCACGTCCTCGAGGTAGATCGCCGCGCCGAACCGCATCCACTCGCGCTTCTCGTTCTGGTGGTACGAGAGCCAGTCGACGAGACTCTCGTGCCCCACGAGCGAGAAGAGCCGCGGCTTCCAGTTGTGCGAGAGATCGTTCTCCGAGAGCGTGAGCCCGCGCGTGCCGCGCGCGAGCAGGGCGATCCGGTATCCGCGGATCGTCGCGCCCATGATGCGTACGTCGCGCCCCCCGTCGACGCGCACCGCGACACCCTGCCCTTCGTCCGGAAGCGCATCGAGCGCGGTCCCCTCGAGCCGCACCCCGCGCATGTCGACCGTGATCCCCTCACCGCGCACCGTCACCAGCGCCGAGTCGAGCGAGGCATCCGCCGGCAACCGATACGTCCCCGGCCTGATCCGCACCGACGACGTGATCGTCATCCCCGCCGTGAGCGGCACGGTGCGCAGCGGCACCTGCGCACCCGCGGCGGTCGCGAGCGCCGGCGCCGCGAGCGCCAGGGAGAGAAAGACCGCATCCCAAATGAAGTTCAAGTGCCACCCCCCGCAGTTCCCTGTGTCCTCGGTGCCCCTGTGGTGAAAGCAGTGGCGTTTGCAGTAGAGATCACAGATGCCTCCTTGGTGGCACGAGCAGAGCCCCGAACAACAGTCCGGCAGTCAACGCGAGCAGCGCACTCAGCACCGCCACGAGCGTATCGAACCCCACCGCATAGTCCTTCTCCATCACGAACCCCAGCGCCCGGAACCCCACGCTCCCGGGGACGAGCAGCATGATCCCCGGCAACCGCACCAGCGCTCCCGGCCGCCCGGCGAACCTCCCGTACAGGTTCGAGAGTGCCGCCACGATGAGCGACGCGAAGAAGACGCCGCCGGCGAAGGTCCCGTCCGCGAACCCGAGCCAGTCGCCCGCCGCGCGCGTGAGCACGTAGCCCAGGATCGCCGACGCCATGACGAGCGGCACGTCGCGTCGCGCGGCATTGAACAGGATCGCGAACGAGCCCGCCGCCGCCACCGCCGCGACGACCTCGACGATCCGCGGCAGCGCGACCGGTACCGCCGCCGGCACCGTCCAGCCGATCGCCGTGAGCACCTGCGTCGCCGCCACGCTGCCGAAGGTGAGCTTGAGGAGCACCGTGAGCGCCCCGGCGAATCGCGTGGTGCCCGTCACCAACTGCTGCGTGGCGAGTTCGGTCACCGCCGTCGTGAGCGTGAGCCCGGGCATGAGGACGATCAGCGAGGCGACGATCACCGTCTGCAGCGAGAGCGGTGCCACGAAATGCGCGAAGGCCGTCGCCAGCGTGGTCGCGACGAGCGCCGCGACCGCCTCGCTCGCGGCGGCGAGGTGCGGGCGCGTCATGCTCATGAGCACGATCCACCCGATGATCAGCCCGATCGCGAGAGCCACGGCGATGTCGAGCCAGCCGGTGCCGAGCAGCCCGGCGACGGCCGCCGACGCGAGGCCGAACGCGCCCACCAGTCGGACGCGTTGTCCCGTGGTCACCGGGCGGTCGAGCGCGCGCATGGTGTCCCACGCGGCCTGCACGCTCAGCCGTCCCGAGAGCACGTCCTCGGCGATCCGGTCGAGCTGCACGAGCGCGCTCAGGTCGACCGTCCCCGGTTCGAGCCGCAGCACGCGCGTCTGCTGCGTGCCGTGCAGCACGTCCGAGTCGGAGAGCGAGAGCAACAGGCCGGTGGGCGTGGACCAGACCTCCGCGTTCACGTGCAGCGCGCGCGCGGTCGCGCGCACGGCCCCCTCGAGTCGCTGCGAGGAGACACCCGCGAGATGGAGCCGGCGCGCGAGTTCCGTCAGGAAGCGGACCCGGGCGTCGATGTCGGCGTCGCTGCGCGTCGCGCCCGCAGCCCTTCGTTCCTCCGTCATCCCACGCGCGCCGTCGGCTCGACCGTCACGTCACCCTTGAGCGAGTTGGCCACGTAGCACTGCTCGTGCGCGCGGTGGTGCATCGCATCGAACTCCGCCGCGATGGGCGCCCGCTCCTTGAACGTCACCACCGGCCGGAGCGTGAAGCGCACCATGGCTTCCCGCCCCTCGGCGTTCTTGGCCATCTCGCCCTCGGCCGCGTCCTCGTACGACTCCACGGTGAATCCGGCGCTCGAGGCGAAGGAGAGGAAGAAGAGCATGTGGCAACTCGAGAGGGCCGCGACGAGCGCCTCCTCGGGATCGACGGCGGCCGCGACATGCCACGGGGCGCGCACCGCGTGCGGCGACGCCGAGGCGGCGATGCTCGCGCCTTCGTCGAAGGTCCAGCGATGGCCGCGCGAGTACTTCTGATGCAGGAAGGCGTCGGCGCCGCGGGCCCAGCTGATGTTCGCGTGGTAGGTCGACATGTGGACTGCGGAGGAGAGAGGGGAGAGGGGAGATGACTGAGAACTACTTCCCGCGCTCGGTGGCTGGAAGCGGGCGGAGTCGCGGAGCTGCCGCATCGGCGGTGATCTTGAACGTTGCAGCGCGCACTCGAGTCACGGCGAGAGGGCCCGACGGACCGCCGGCTCCAGCGACACCGCCCCGATCGGCCCCAGCACGCGGTGCCGCACCACACCGTCGCGCCCGATGAGGAACGACGTCGGATACCCCCGCACGCCACCGAACAGCGACTCCGCCTCGCGCCCCACGTGCGCGATCGGGTACGAGACCCCGCGGTCCCGCACGAAGGCCGCCACCTCGGCGGTCGGGGCCTGATCGACCGCCAATCCCACGATCACGAACCCGTCGGCCCTGTGCCTCTGGTACATCGCCTCGAGCAACGGCATCTCGGCGCGGCAGGGCGCGCACCAGGTTGCCCAGAAGTTCACCAGCACCACCTTGCCGCGCAGTGAATCGGAGCTCAGCAGCTCGCCGGTGAGACTCGGGTACGCGAAGCGCGGTGCGACCTGTGGTCCCGAGCGGACGCCGAACAGCGCGCCGACATGCGGGAGGAGCGTCGGCCCCGCATAGAGCAGTGCCGCGACGATGATCAGGTTGCTCCAATGCCACTGATGCCGGAGCCACTCGCGCACGGTCCGACGTCGGCGGGGCTTCGCGGGCCCGGCGGGAACTTCCGGCTCCGTCATATTGAACAAGCTAAGTGGCCTGTCCGCGTCGGGGCGGCGGAGTTATCGTCTCGGGATCGGGCGTCGCTCCTGTCGGCCACGCCTCACCGCACCTCCGCTCCAACTCCCCTACCGCGAGAACCCGATGCGCACCCTCTCCCTCCTCGCCCTCACCGTCGCCGTCGCCGGCTGCGCGAGCACGGCCCCCGCGGGCACGAGCGCGCCCACCACCAGCAATGCACCCACACCGACGGTGAACACCACGCGGGTCGTCACCGGCACCGGGGCGACGCTGCAGATGAACACCATGAACATCGATCTCGACGTGAAGCTCTTCGTGACCGGGACTCCCGACGAGGCCTGGGCGGTGCTGCCGGGTGTCTACGCCGAGCTCCTCATCCCCGTCTCCGTGAATGACCCCCGCACGAAGACGATCGGCAACACGGGCTGGAAGACCCGGCGCGTGATCGGCCGCGTCCCGGCGCAGCGGTACCTGGAATGCGGTTCGTCCGGGACGATGGAGAACGCCGAGACCTACTCGCTGAATCTCTCGATCGTGACCTCGGTGATCCCCAATCCCAACGGCGGATCCGTCATCTCGACCGCCATCAGCGGCACCGCCAAGAACCCGATCACCTCGAGCTCGGCCGAGGTGCGCTGCTCGTCGAAGAGCGAGCTCGAACTGCGGATCCGCGACATGGTGCAGAAGGCGATCTACGCGCGCTGAGCGCCAGGCGGTCGTCCGTGCGGTGCGGCGGACGCCCGATCGGACCCCCTAGAGCAACGGGGCGATCTCCTTCTCGATCGCGGCGGGCTCGTCGGTGGGGGAGAACCGTTTGAGCACGGCGCCGTCACGCGCCACGAGGAACTTCGTGAAGTTCCATTTGATCGCCTCGGTGCCCAGGAGCCCGGGGCGTTCCGACTTCAGGTGCTCCCAGAGCGGATGCGCCCCGGGGCCGTTCACGTCGACCTTGGCGAACATCGGGAAGGTCACGCCATAGGTCATGGAGCAGAACGTCTCGATCTCCTTCTCGCTCCCCGGCTCCTGCTCGCCGAACTGGTTGCACGGGAATCCGAGCACCGAGAAGCCGCGCGGCGCGAGGTGTTCGTGCATCGCCTCGAGACCCGTGTACTGCGGCGTGAGGCCGCACTTGCTCGCGACGTTCACGATGAGCAGCAGCTGCCCGCGGTACCTCTCGAGCGTGGTCGGCGTGCCGTCGAGCGTGCTGACGGGGATCTCGTAGATCGACATTGGCGGCAGCGGATGAGGGGGTTACGGACTCGCGTGCGACGCGCGATCGAGCACCGGCGACAGGTGGGGCCGCTTCGCCGTGATGCCGTCGCCCGAGGAGCGGCCGCGCGCATGGCGCCACACCCAGGGGATGAAGTAGTCGCGGGTCCATCGCAGTTCCCTCGCCACGCGTTGCACCGCCGAGGGACTCGGGCGGGGAGGCAGCGGCTCGGCCCAGCGGTCGTCCACGTGCGGCAGCCCGAGCGCATGCGCGAGGGCGGCGGCGATCCGTCGGTGCCCTTCGCTGTTGGCGTGCAACCGGTCCTCGCTCCAGAAGCGCGGATCGGTCGCGAACGGTCGCGCGGCGAGGTCGACGACGATCGTCCCGGTCTCGCGCGAGACCTCGCGCACGGCGGCGTTGAAGGCGCGCAGCTTGGGCGCGGCGCGCCCGGCGAAGGGCATCACCTCGGAGAGGTCGGGCATGGTGATCGTGAGCACCGTGGCGCCGGCCTCGCGGAGGGCGCGCTGCATGGTGCGGATGTCGTCGATCACCGGCTCGAGCAGGAAGCCGCTGCGGATGATGTCATTGGTGCCGCTGAACACCGTCGCGAGGTCGGGCTTCATGGCGAGCGCGGGGGCCAGCTGCTCGTCGAGGATCTGGCGCGTCTTGCGGCCGCGGACGCCGAGGTTCGCGTAGAGGAGCGGCTCGGCCGCGGGTTCGGCCGCGAGGCGCGCGTGGGCCACGTGGGCGGCGAGCCGATCGGCCCAGCCGCGGTAGCGGCCGGGGGCGACCGGGTCGTCGAGTCCTTCGGTGGAACTGTCACCGAGTGCGACGTAGCGGCTGAAGTACGGTGCGGTCACCCGTGAAGTCTACTCACGGAGGGCGTTCGACTCAGGGGTTGGCCGCGATCGAATCCTCCATCCGCCGCTTGGCCGCCGCGGAATCGCTCACGGCGAGCGCGCCCTTCACGCCGCGCGCGCCGGGCAGGTTGGACGCGCCGAGGGTCGAGTCGACCGCCCGTTGCTGGGCGGCCGTGCGCGGCGGGGGTTTCGGCGCTTCGGAGCTCGAGCCGCAGGCGGCCGCGAGGGTCAGCACCGCTAGGCAGGTGAGTCTGGCGACAGGACTGTTCATCGAGACCGCTTCCATGGCGAGGGACATCATGAAGACGACGCGGTCGGTCCTGGCGGCACGGCTCACCCGCCTGGGCTCTTCGCCTTCGGTCTGCGCCCGATCGCGTGCGGCGTCGCGTCGACCTCACCCTTCGTGCCGGAGGACGACAAGGAGTCCGACCTGGCCGGTCCGGTGGGAGTCCGAGGAGCGGCGGTTCTTCGACCAGCTGTTCCGACGGCGAGGAATGCTGACGGATTCGGAGCACAACGATAGTATTGGACGCAGGTAAGAAGCTTACTGACAACCAGTTATAGCGATTGAACTCGTCGACTGATGTCGTCGAATTGCATTCTAGCGTATTGACATCATCTGAATGATGCGTTAGCATCATCAATGCGAACGACGGTCGACATCGATCCAGACCTCCTTGAACGCGTGCGCTCCGACTCGATGCGCTCCGGGCGTTCGTTCCGCGAGGAGCTGAATCGCGTGATCCACCGCGGGCTCTCCATGTCCGGGGCACGAGTCACCGAGCCGTACCTCACGCCCACCTTCGCGCTCGGCCCAGTGCCCGAGGGCATCGACTTGGACAAGGCGCTCGCGCTCGCGAGCGTCCTCGCGGACCAGGAGTCGGTCCGCAAGCTCCAGCGCCGCAAGTAGTCGCGCCGATGAAGATCCTCGACGTGAACCTGCTGCTCTACGCCCTCGACTCGCGGAGCGCGCACCACGCCAACGCGCGCAACTTCCTCGACCGCGTCCTGAATACCGACGAGACGGTCGGGCTCCCGTGGCCGGTGATCCTGGGCTTCCTGAGCATGGTCACGAATGCGCGCGTCTTCCCGCAGGCCCTCTCCTCCGAGCAGGCGATCGGGGTCCTCGACGCCTGGTTGGCGCGACCGAACGTCGTGGCACTCGAGCCCGGACCCGAGCACTGGTCGATCATGCGCGATCTCCTGCACGAGTCCGGCGCCGCGGGGAGTCTCGTGAGCGATGCCCACCTGGCCGCGCTCGCGATCGAGCGCGGAGCGGAACTCTGTTCGGCCGATGCCGACTTCGGGCGATACCCGCGGCTCCGGTGGGTGGACCCCGTGCGGTGAACCCTTCGGACCCTTCCCGTGACTCAGAGCGAAGACCACCCACCCGGACCAATCCAGTGAACCGATTCCCAAGACTCGCCCTCGCCGCCCTGCTCGCGCTCTCCCCCGTCGTCGCGCACGCCCAGGCGCATCCGCTCGCCGGCAAATGGACCATCGAATACACCGGCGGCATGCGCATCGAGAACGGTGAACCCACCGCGATCAGCGCCAAGGCACTGCTCACCATCACGGAGGTCGGCGACTCGCTCGTCGCGACGCTGCACATGGAGCCGAACCCGAACCTGCCGCCGCGTCCCGACGGACGCTTCGCGGCCCTCAAGGCGGCCGGCAACGAGGTGACCTTCAAGCAGCGCTCCGAAGCGAAGCTGAACATGAATGGCGAAGAGCACACGACCACGGCGATCTCGACCTGGATCCTCAAGGTCACCGATGACGTGATGACGGGCACCCTGGGCCGCGAGCTCGAGGGAATGCAGATGGAGCTGCCGCCACCGCAGCCCGTGACCGGGCGGCGCGCTCCCTGAGCAGCGCGTTCGAGCGCCGGCACCGCGCCCCAAGGTCCTCTGGGCCACTCCTCGGAGTGGCCCTTATCATTCCCTCATGCTGCGCGCCTCTCACTCGCTCCTCCTTGTCCTTGCGCTCGGACTCGTCGCCACCGCCGCGGCAGGCCAAGGCGGTTCGTGGCCCACGGTACATCAGCAGGCGCTCTGGGTCACCACGACTCTCGAACACCGGGTCTCCCCGAAGACGTCGCTCTGGTTCGACGGGAACTGGCGCCGCATGGGCTTCGGCGGTGAGCCGCAACAGGTGCTGCTCCGACCCGGGATCCTCCACACCATCGCCCCCGGGGTACGGATCGGCGCGGGGTACACCTACGTCGGGACCGCACCGTACGGCGAGGTCCCGGCTCCGACGCCGCTGCGCGAGCATCGCACCTGGCAGCAGTTGACCGTCACCCACGCAGCCGGGCCGGCCGCGATCACGCATCGCTATCGGTGGGAGCAGCGCTGGATCGCCACGGTGACCACCGGCTACGGCTACCAACAGCGCGCACGGTACATGGTGCGCGCGCAACTCCCGCTCGGCGGACTCACCTACCGATCCCGCGCGGTCATCGGCTACCTGCAAGAGGAGCTGCTCTTGCCGGTGGGACACGGCGGATCGGCCGGACGATTCACGCAGAACCGGTTCGCCGTCGGCGCGGGACTGCCCCTCACCGCGCGGCAGCGACTCGACGTCGGCTACATGAACCTCTGGAACGCGATCGCCTCCAGACCGGCGAACGAGGTGAACCACACCGTGACCATCAACTGGGTCGTCACGTCGGGAAGGTGATGACCACCAGAACACCGCGCCCCGTGGTCGACGCCACGCTGCTGAACTCCCCGGACAGCGGCGCCCAGTGGACCAACCTCGGCTTCTGGCGCGACGCGCGCACCTATGCAGAGGCCGCGACCGACCTCGCGCGGCGCACCGGCCAGGCGGCGCGGCTCGGTCCGGGCGACGTGGTGCTCGACATCGCCTGCGGGCACGGTGACTCGCTCGCGCTCTGGGTCAAGGAGTTCGGCGTGAAGCGCGCGATCGGCGTCGAGCCCGATCCGGCCATCGTGCTCGCGACACAGGAGCGGGTGAACGCATGGGGACTGCGCGACCGGATCACGCTCCGGCGCGGTGAGGCGGAGACCATGGAGTTCGCGCGCGACTTCCCCGGCGTGACCGCCGTGGTCTGCGTCGATGCGGCGTACCTCTTCGCCTCGCGCGCGAACTGGCTCAAGCGCTTGGGTGCCGGTGTCGCTCCGGGAGCACGGCTCGGCCTCGCGGATCTGCTGGTGCCGTATCGTGAACGCGCGAGCCGAGGCGTGGCCGAGGTCGCCCGGCGTGCGGCGATCCCCACCGAGAACCTCTGGTCGGCGCAGGACGTGGAGCCGGTCCTCGCCGAGGCCGGGTGGGTGCTCGATCGCCTGGTCCGATGCGGGCCCGACGTGCTCGGCGGATTCTCGCGCTTCGCCTTCCGCTCGGCGCTGCGCTGGGCGATGCGACCGCAGTCCGGCGGCTGGCGCGCCCTCGCGACCGGCGTCGGGATCGCCGGGGCGGGACGCGGCGGACGACTCGACTACACCATCATCTCGGCCACCAAGAGATGATCGAGGAAGAAGGGAGTGGGAAGAGCGCACGGGCGGACGCAGCGAAGGCTGCCCGAACGGGCGGCCTCCTCCCCTCTCCCACCTCCCCTCTGCAGTTCTAGTAGATCCCGAGATCCCGCGCCGCGACCACCGCGCGCGCGTAGCCGGCACGCGCGAGCTCTGCGATCAGCCCCGCGTCGTCGGTGCCCCAGTACAGCTGATGATAGAGCAGCAACTGCCCGGCGCGCGCCCGCGTGGCGAGCGCCGCGAGTTCCTCGGTGCTCGTGTGCGCGCGCGCATGGTACCGCTGCCACTCCGGCGGTCGCGTCTTGAAGCGCTCGGCCGAGTAGACCTCGTGCAGCAGAAGGTCGCAGCCATTGCAGGCCGTGACCACCGCGTCGCTCGCGCGCGTGTCGCCGGAGATCACGATCGAGCGGTCGGCGGAGTCGAACCGATACCCGAACGCCACCTCCCAGTCGCCGTGCGGCACGGCGAAGGCGGTGACCTTCACGTTGCCGTCGTCGAAGACCATTCCGGGCGCGATCTCGTGGACATTCACCAGGTATCCGGTCTCGTTGGCCGGCTCGAGTCCGTCGAGCCGGTTGCGGATGTCGGCGGAATAGGCGGCGAGGAGATGATCGACCATCGCCTTGGTGCCCGGCGGACCGTAGAGCTCGAGCGGCGTGGTGCGTTCGAGCACCCAGCTGCTGAGGATCACGTCGGGAAGGCCGATGGTGTGGTCCGAATGCAGATGCGTGAGGAAGAGCACCTTGAGGTTCTTGGGCTCGAGCGCGGTGAACCCGAGGCGTGCAGCGGCCGCCGCACGGCGAACGATGCCGGGTCCCGCGTCCACGAGGTAGGAACGGCCGTCACGGACGACGCTCACCGCAGGACCGCTGCGGTCAGGATCGGCGTTGGGGGTCCCGGTGCCGAGCATCACGACCTGCGTCGCGGAAACCTGGGCGCGCGCTACGCACCCGGGCAGCGTGAGCGCGAGCGCCAAGACCAGGGATCCACGCATCACATGACCGGCTTGAGCTTCTTCTCGAGATAGCCCGCGATCGCCGCATTCACGCGCTTCTGGTTCTCATGCCGCATGAAATGGTGCGTGTCGTCGACGATCGTGATCTCCTCCAGCTCCACCTTCTGCGCGCGCAGGCGCTGCAGCAGATCCACCGTCTGCGAGAAGCGCACGTTGCGGTCGTCGTCCGCATGGATGAAGAGCGCGGGTGACCGCCAGGTGAGCACCGAACTGACCGGCGACGCCTGCCACGCGGTGCGCGCCATCGCCTCCACTTCGCTCGTGGGGCGCTCGAAGCGGAAGGTGCCGGCACCGAAGCGGTTGCCCGAATCGCTCGTCCAGTCGTGCACGCCGTGGATGTCCACGCCGGTGGCGAAGAGGTCGGAATCGCGGCCCAGCGCGAGCGCGGTGAGATAGCCGCCGTAGCTGCCGCCGTAGATCGCGATCCGCGCCGGATCGACGTTCGCCTGCGCGCGCAGCCATTCACCCGCCGCCTTCACGTCGAGATACTCGCTCGCGCCGGCCATGCCGGCATTGGGCGGGCGCTGGAAGTCATGGCCGTAGCCGATGCCGAGCCGGTAGTTGATCGCGAGCACCACGAAGCCGCGGCTCGCGAGATACTGGTTCTCGGCGTAGGCGTTCCAGTAGTAGTCGCCGTAGTGCCAGCCGAGCAACATCTGCCGCGGCGGACCGCCGTGCACGTAGACGATGGCCGGCTTGCGTCCCGCTCCGCCTCCGGCGGGCTCGAAGAGCTGCGCGTGCACGGTCAGGCCGTCGGCCGACTTGTAGATGACCTGCTTGGGCACCACGAGTTGTGCCGAGGGGAAGTCGGACGGCACCTGCGATTCACCGAGCCAGCGGCGCGGCGTGCTGCCGGCGGCGCGCGCGTCGCCGGCGGCCTCGAGGACGAACGGCACCGGCGGCTTCTGCGCCGTGCCGCCGATCGCGGCGATGCGACCGTTGCTCATGGAGACGGGCGTCCATTCGAGTCCGGCGCCCGGCGTGAGCACCTCGGGCGCGGCGCGGTCCACCGGTGCGCGCACGACATGGCGGCGATCGATGTCGCCCGGAGTGCCGCCGAGGTTGCCGGCGTAGAGGAGGAACCTCCGGTCACTCGAGAGCGTGACGTACTCCGCCATGTGGTCGCCCGGCGTCAGCAGCAGTGGCGCGTCGGTGCCGCGTGCGGTCATGGAGTAGAGGTGCGACCAGCCGTCCTGCATGCTCATGAATGCGATGCGATCGCCGGCGGCCCAGTTGAGGTTGGTGCCGCCATGCGTGCTCGGCACGCTGCCGCGCAGTGACGCCTCGCTCACCCAACGCTGCCTCGCCTCGCCGGTCGCCGCGTCGGCGATCCAGATGCTCCAGGGAGAGGGCTGGATCTCGAGGGAGTTCACCGCGGCACCACCGGCGCCCGGGCGGCGCACGAACGCGATCTGCTTGCCGTCGAGCGACCAGCGTGGCGACCCGTCACGGTTGGTGCTCGGCGCCACGTAGAGGATCGGCGTCGTCTCGTTCGTGTAGATGCCGATGAACGCGTGATCGCCGCGGCCGCTGACGAATGCGATGCGCGATCCGTCGGGGGAGAACTGCGCCTCGCCGGCGCTGCCTCGTTGGTCGAAGAGCCGTTTGGCGGGCGACGAGGCGTCGATGGCGATGGACCAGAGCTGGCGCGCGCGCTCGAACACCACCACGTCACTGCGCGGCGAGATCACCGGACTCAGTCCCTCGCCGAGCGAGACGGGTGTGCCGCCCGCGAACGGCACGGCCCAGATCTCGACCTTCATGGGGTTCGGCATCGCGGTGGGGTTCACCGGCATCGCGTCGTCCCAGTTGGAACCGAAGTCGCCGCCGCGCATGTAGACGACCCACTTGCCGTCGTCGGAGATCTGGACGGCGTTGAGCTCCTGACCGTCGTCGGTCTCGTAGTTCGTCAGTCGCCGCGCCGCGAAGGCGGGGCCCTCGGCGACCCAGACGTTGCGCTTGCCGCGCTCGTTGAGCGTCCAGGCGAGCTTCTCGCCCGTGGCGGCGGCGGTGAGGTTGGTGGGGTAGGGGGCGCTCATCACCTGGTCGAGTGTGAAACTCGCGATGGTGGGAGCGGAGGCGGAAGCCGCTGTGGGTCGACGCTGGGCGAGCGCGGCCGAGGGAACGAGAACGACGAGCGCCAACGTGGCGCGGAGAGCGGAGCGAGCGGCGGTGTTCATTGGGCCTCTGCGAGGGAGCGTGACACGCGCCCCAATCGTAGCCTTTCGGGCGACCGCGCGGCAGAGGCGACCGATCGGGTCAGCCCGTCCAGATCACCAGCGCCCCGCAGTCCCCTGACGACGTGAACTCGGGCGGCCGGTTCGCCGAGCTGGGGTAGATCTCCATCCACCGCGCGCCGATCAGGTAGGTGCGCAGTTCCCAGGCCACGACGCTGTTCTGCAGCGCACCGTCGACCCAGACGTTCGGCTGGCAGGGATTGCCCAGGCTGTTGCGCAGCAGCGGGAGCACGTCCATCCCGTCCATGCCCAGCGTGACGCCGGGGATCATGGCCCAGAAGGCGAGGCCGCGCGTCGCGCCCTCGAGTTGGTTGGCGTTGAAGAACTTCCCGTACCCGAGCATCCGACGGCGGGTGATGTCCGACTCGAGCTGGCTCCGGCGCTGTCCCGTGACCGCGACGGTCGGGAGCATGGTGATGGTGCGTCCGATCTCGACGGTGAGTTCGTTGTCGATCCCCGGCCGCAGCGCCACGATGCGCGTCACGGGCTCGGACCCCGGTTTGCGCACGATGAGCGTCTGCGAGCCTGCGGGAATGCCGGCGAGCCGCGCGCGGCCGGCGACATCGGTCGTGGAGTTCGCGCTCGTCTCGCGCACACCCACGGTCGCCCCTTCGACCGGACGGCCCTGCGTGGTGGTGACCAGCAGGCGGAGCCGGGCACTGCCGGGCGGCCGGCGCCGCGGGACGGTGTCGTCGCTCGCGACCGGTGGCGGCCTGCGAGCGGCGGTGTCGCTGCGACTGACGATGAGGTCGCGGCGGCCGATCGGGAGATGATCGAGCGCGAGGGTGAGGTCACCCGTCACCTGCTCTTCGATGGACGACGCCAGCGTGAGCGAGATGTCGTTCGGCACGCCGCAGATCACGTACCGGCCGTCGGCATCCGCCGTATCGGACTCCACCCGTTGCGTCTCGCGCGTCACGCCGGCGATGAGTGCCATCTGGTACCAGTAGGTGCGCACCAGGGCGCCGCCGAGCGGCTCGCCGCGTTCGGCGTCGCGGACCACGCCGAACACGACCGAGGTGGCCTGCTCCGACTCGCGGCCGCAGAGCGCGAGACTCAGCGTGTTCGCGCTCGGCATGCCGAGTGTGATGACGGAGGTCTCGCCGTCCCGCACCTCCACGCGTCCGAGGGGGGCGGTCGCTTCGAGGGAGTCGAGCACCGGGTGGAAGAAGCCGATGGCGTACCTCCCGGCCGGCACGTCGCGCATGACGAACCGCCCGAAGCGATCGGTGACCGCCGTATTCGGCGCACCCTGGAGGATCACCATCGCGCCGGAGAGGGGTGCCGCCGAGAGCAGCGAGTCGTTCACGACTCCGCGGATCGTCCCCTGCGCAGCGAGCGATCGCGCGGAGGCGGCGAGCAGCGCGGCAGTCGCCGCATGTCGAACGAGCGCAGGAACGTGCATTCGATCTCATACCCCGGATGTGTGCCTCACGATGCAGGGAGGAAGGATCGGATGCAAGAAGGGGCGGCCGCGCGGCCGCCCCCCCTTCATCCTTCGGCCTTCATCGCTTCACCTGACCAACGGCTTGAACTTGATCCGATGCGGCTGGTCCGCATCCGCCCCCTTCCGCCGCCGCAGGTCCTCGATGTACGCCCCGTAGTTCCCCTCGAACCAGACCACCTCCGAGTCCCCTTCGAACGCCAGGATGTGCGTCGCGAGCCGGTCGAGGAACCACCGGTCGTGCGAGATCACCACGGCGCAGCCGGAGTAGTCGACGAGCGCCTCCTCGAGCGCGCGCAGCGTGTCGACGTCGAGGTCGTTGGTCGGTTCGTCGAGGAGCAGGAGGTTGCCGCCGCTCAGGACGGTCTTGGCCAGATGCAGCCGGTTGCGCTCACCGCCCGAGAGGATCCCGACCTTCTTCTGCTGGTCGGTGCCCTTGAAGTTGAAGGTCGAGAGGTAGGCGCGCGTGTTCATCTCCTTCTTGCCGACCATGATCTGCTCGTTCCCGCCGCTGATCTCCTCCCACGCGGTCTTGTTGGGATCGAGCGTGCGCGACTGGTCCACGTACGCGAGCTGCACGGTCTCGCCGACCTTGAGCTCGCCGCCGTCGGGCGTCTCCTGCCCCGTGATCATGCGGAAGAGCGTCGACTTGCCGGCACCGTTGGGGCCGATCACGCCGACGATGCCGCCACGCGGCAGCGAGAAGTCGAGCTTGTCGATCAACAGCCGGTCGCCGAAGCCCTTGGTGAGCTTCTTCGCGATCACCACGTCGTTGCCGAGTCGCGGCGCCGGCGGGATGATGATCTCGTTGGCGTTGATCTTCTCGTTCTGCTCCTCGCTCATCATGTCTTCGTAGTTCTGCAGGCGGGCCTTGCTCTTGGCCTGCCGCGCGCGCGGCGCCATGCGCACCCACTCGAGCTCGCGGTTGAGCGAGCGCTGGCGCGCCGAGGCGATCTTCTCCTCCTGCTTGAGCCGCGTGGCCTTCTGGTCGAGCCAGCCGGAGTAGTTGCCCTCGTACGGCACGCCGCGGCCGCGGTCGAGTTCGAGGATCCACTTGGCGACGTTGTCGAGGAAGTACCGGTCATGCGTGATCGCGACGACGGTGCCGGGGAAGCTCTCCAGGAAGTGCTCGAGCCATGCCACCGACTCGGCGTCCAGGTGGTTGGTCGGCTCGTCGAGGAGCAGCATGTCGGGCTCCTCGAGCAGCACGCGGCAGAGCGCCACGCGGCGGCGCTCGCCGCCGGAGAGGTTCTTCACGCTCGCGTCGGCGGGCGGGAGCCGCAGCGCGTCCATCGCGACCTCGATCTTGTTGTCGAGGTTCCAGAGGTCGTGCGCGTCGATCTGTTCCTGCACGCGGCCCTGTTCGTCGATGAGCTTGGTCATCTCGTCGTCGCTCATGGGCTCGGCGAACTTGTGCGAGATCTCCTCATAGCGCGTGAGCAGCTTGCGCTGCGCCGCGACCGCGACCTCCACGTTCCCGCGCACGTCGAGGGCCTCGTCGAGCTGCGGTTCCTGGGGGAGATAGCCGATCTTGGTCCCCTTGTGGGCCCAGGCCTCGCCCTGGAAGTCCTGGTCGACGCCCGCCATGATCTTGAGCAGTGACGACTTGCCCGCGCCGTTGGGACCGAGCACGCCGATCTTGGCACCGGGATAGAACGAGAGCCAGATGTCGTCGAGGATGATGCGCGAAGGGGGGATGACCTTCTTCAGCCCCTTCATGACGTAGATGAACTGTGGTGCCAACGCAGTGCTCCGGTGCAGGCGGCGAGAGCGGGCCGGGCGCGCGCTCGCTGCTGGTGATTCCATCGTGGGCCGGTAACTTCCCCGACCGGGGTTGAAGTTAGCGGCGCGTGGGCCCGCGCACTACGGAACGGTGCGCACTCGGACAGTCCGTGCGGCGCGCGGTCGGACACTCTTCGCGAGGCGTGGCGGCATGGGATCCGTGACCAACAGCACCCGGGTCCGCGTCGCGCTCCTGGGCGTCCCGACCGACGTGAACTCGTCGTTCCGGCGCGGGCCGGCGGCGGCACCGGCGCGGATCCGTGAGATCCTCACGAGCGATGTGGGCAACCCGGCGACCGAGAGCGGTGCCGAACTCGGGCACGAGATCGAGTTGATCGACGCGGGGGACGTGGAGATCCGGGAGGACGCCACCGACGCGGAGCGCATCAGCGCACGCGTCTCGGCGCTCGTCTCGCCATCCGGCTCGGCAGCCTCCTCCGCAGCGGCCGAGCGCGACGAGACCACTCTGGTGCCTCTGGTGCTTGGCGGCGACCACTCGATCACCTACCCAGTGGTGCGCGCCCTGGCCGCGATCCATGGACCGCTGCACATCCTGCACATCGACGCCCACTGCGATCTCTACGACGACTTCGAGGGCAACCCGCACTCGCATGCCTCACCCTTCGCGCGGATCATGGAGCAGGGGCTGGCGTCGCGGCTCGTGCAGGTGGGCATCCGGACGCTCAACCGGCATCAACGCGAGCAGGCACAGCGGTTCGGCGTGGAGATCATCCCCATGCTCGAGTTCACGAGCCGCATGGTGCCGGTGCTCTCGGGCCCGTTGTATGTGAGCGTGGACCTCGACGGCCTCGACCCGGCGTTCGCGCCGGGCGTGTCGCACCAGGAACCGGGCGGACTCAGCACGCGCCAGTTGCTCGATGTGCTGCAGGCGCAGCAGGGGCCGCTCGTGGGGGCCGACATCGTGGAGCTGAACCCCATGCTCGACCTGCAGGGGATCACCGCGGCGCTCGCGGCCAAGCTGGTGAAGGAGCTGGCGAGTCTCGCGGCGCGGGAAGCCTGACCGCCGGCGGCAGAGCGCGGACGGCGATCCGGGGAGCGGGCGGGCGACCTACCGGCTGCCGCCGACTCCGCCCGAGAAGAGCACCGCGACCGCGAAGAGCGCGACCGTGAGCGGTGCCCACGAGTACGCGAGCGTGCTCGAGAGCGCGGGAACGATGGAACGGATGCGATCGAGCATGGCGGGTCTCGTTGTCGGGGTCGGAGACAGGACGACCAGACCCCTCTGCCTGTTTCAATCCCGGAGTGGAGCCTGCTGATAGGCAGAGTCTCGGCCCGAACCCGTGATTCTTGAACGGGAGGAGTGCCGCGGGGCCCCTGAGCGAACTTCCGATCCCCCGGAACGCTTCATCTGAAGCGGGGCCAGCGCCCGGGCCGGCCGGATGCGCCATCTTACATCTCACCTCTCCCAACTCCCATCCGCCCCTAGTGGATCTCTCCGACCTCGCCTCCCGGCTCGGCACCAGCCCCATCACGGCGATCCCGCTGGTCTTCCTCGCGGGCGTGCTGACGAGCATGACGCCCTGCATCTACCCCATGATCCCGATCACCGCGGCGATCGTGGGAGGGCAGACCGTCGGCGATGTGGCTCCGCCCAAGTGGCGCACCTTCGCGCTCACCATGTCGTACGTGTTGGGGCTCGCGTCGGTCTACTCCGTCCTCGGCCTCATCGCCGGGGTCACGGGCACGATGTTCGGCACCATCAGCACCGATCCGTGGCTCTACTTCGCCATGGCGAACCTCCTGGTGCTCGCCGCCCTCGCGATGCTCGATGTGATCCCCATCCAGCTCCCGTCGAGCATCATGCAGCGGGCCGCCACGGCCGGGACGGGCGGTCGCGCCGCCGGCGCCTTCGTGATGGGTTCCATGTCCGGCCTCGTCGCCGCCCCCTGTGGCGCCCCGGTGATGGCGGCCGTCCTCACCTGGGTGACCACCACAGGGAGCGCCGGGCTCGGTTTCGTGTATCTCTTCGTGTTCTCCCTCGGGATGTGCACCCTGCTGGTGCTGGTGGGCCTCTCGAGCGGTGCCGTCTCGCGCCTCCCGCGCGCCGGCGCCTGGATGGTGTGGGTCAAGCGTCTCTTCGCATTCATCATGCTCGGCGTGGCCGAGTACTATCTCATAGAGATGGGGAAGCTGCTCATATGATCAGGGTCGTATCGAAGTCCCTTGTGACATCCGTGGCGATCGCACTCCTGTTCGGCGCGGCACCGCGCGTGCTCACGGCACAGCTCGGCATCGACATCGGCGCCAAGGCCCCGGATGCCACGGTGGAGACGCTCGACGGCAGGCCGGCCCAGCTCGCGGCGGCCTTCGCGGGGAAGCCGGCGGTGATCGAGTTCTGGGCGACCTGGTGCCCGAACTGCCGTGAGCTCGAACCGACGCTCGCGGCCGCGCAGGCCAAGCACGCGGGCAAGGTGGCGTTCATCGGCGTGTCGGTGAGCGTGAACCAGTCGCCAGAGCGGGTGCGCCGGTATACCACGGAGCACCTGCTGGGCTTCACGCATTTCTACGATCGCCGCGGCGATGCCGTGGGTGACTACGACGTACCCGCCACGAGCTACGTGGTCGTGGTCGACAGGAACGGGAAGGTCGTGTACACGGGGGTCGGCGGGAAGCAGGACATCGAGGCGGCGATCCAGAAGGCGCTCAAGTGATCCGGGGACTTCGCGGGAGGCGCGGCACATGAGCGGCTTCCATGAACGCGTGAACCCGCCGGCGTCCCGCTCACGCCTCTGGCTGCTGATCGTCCCGCTCGGCGTCGCCGTGGGCGGCTACCTCGCCGCGATGGCGTACATGAAGGTCAACGAACGCTCGTTCGTCTACCATCCTGACGTGTACGGCGGCCGAGGCATGGTCGCGCCCGCCGCCGACCTGCACGTGACGGCCGCTCGCATCCGCTCGATCGATTCGCTCGAGCTCAGCACCTGGACGATCCCGCCCGCCGACAGCGCCACGGCGCTCGGCTACTGGGTGCTCGTCAACCACGGCAACGCCGGCAACATCTCCCTCGACTTGCGGCAGCAGTGGTCGCGCGCGCTCGCGGCCCAAGGCGTGGGGATCGTCTCGTACGACTACCGCAGCTACGGCGTGAGCGACGACGGCCCGCTGGACGAGGAGGCGCTCTACCGTGATGCGCAGAGCGTCTACGACTGGATGGTGCGGGTGAAGGGCATCGACCCGCAGCACGTCATCATCTACGGCCACTCGCTCGGCTCCGGCGTCGCAACGCATCTCGCGGCGAACGTGGAAGCCGGGGGGCTGATCCTCGAGGGCGCGTTCACCTCCATTCCCGACGTCGGTGCAGCGCGGTACCCGTGGATGCCGATCCGCCTGCTCTCGGGCGAACGATTCGCCTCGGTGGAGCGGATCGACTCGATCGCGATGCCCAAGCTGTTCATGCATGCGAGTGACGATGGCGCGATCCCGTTCGAGTTCGGGAAGCGGTTGTTCGACGCCGCGCCGGCGCCGAAGGAGTTCGTGACGCTGACCGGCGGCCATGATCGGGCGTTCGCGGCCGACTCGGCGACGTACTTCACGGCGATCGGGAAGTTCGTGCGGCGGGTCGCGTCCGTCGATGTCGAGTCGCCGGCGTTGCCGGACTGAACGGCGAACTGCATTTCACCACCGAGGCACCGAGGACACCGGGAACCGCGGAGCAGCAGTTCCCGGTGTCCTCGGTGCCTCGGTGGTGAACGTCGCGGCAGTTACGGCCTGAGCAGACTCCGTACGGCGGTCTCGATCGCCGGCCACGCCGCACTGCGCGGCGACATGAGCTCGTGATGCCCCGCCCCGTCGATCACGATCAGCTCGAACGCGCTCCCGCTCGCGCGAGCCGCCGCCTCATGCGCCTCGCGCGCGCGCTGCGGCATCACGCGGTCCAGCGTCCCGACGATCTGCACCTGCGGCACCGAGAGCGGGAAGAGCGCCACCGGTGATCCCGCCGCGTAGCGTTCCGGGAACTCCTCGGGCGAGCCGCCCATGAACGGATCGACGACGCTGCCGCAGCTGTTCATGGAGTAGGTGCGGAAATCGGCGAGGTCGGCGATCCCCGCGAGTGCGATGGCCCCGCGCAGCTTGAGCGGATCGCGGCGCGCGATCCCGCTCGCGGCCGGCACGCGATCCGCCGCCGCGAGCCAGAGCGCGAGGTGCCCGCCCGCCGAGTGACCGAGCGCGATGGTGTGCGTGAGGTCGAGCGCGTACTGCGTGGCGATGGTCCGCAGGTGGTCCGTGGCACGCGCGACATCGAGGAAGGTGTTGGGCCAACCGCCGCCGGGACTGTCGGTACGCCGGTATTCGATGTTCCAGGTCGCGAACCCCGCGTCCCGCAGGGCGTCGGCGAGGGCCGAGCTGTTCTGGATCGTGGCGAAGCGCGAGACCCAGCAGCCGCCATGGATCACGATCACCACCGGGTGCGGCCCCGGGGTGGCCGGGAGTCGGAGGTCGCCGAACTGGAGGGAGTCCGGGCCGTAGTGGATGCGCGCGGTGGGGGGCTTCGAGGGGAGCGTGTCGTTGTCCGACGCGCGGAGGAGACGTTGTTGTGCGCTCGCGGAAGACGATAGCGCCAAGCACAGCAGTAGTGCCCATCCCGCACGGCGAACGGCGTTCACCACCGAGGCACCGGGGGCACCGGGAACGACCGATCCGCGGTTCCTCGGTGTCCTCGGTGCCTCGGTGGTGGAGCCGTTTCCGCGCGGGCGCCCGACCGCCCCGCTCACTTGGACGTCCCCCCGAGCGACGCCCGGAACAGCAGCCGCGGCTTCTGCGGCTCCTTCGTGTGATAGACGCAGATCGTGTGCAGGGTGAACTCCTCGCTCTCGCGGATCGCCAGCAAGCGCTTGAGCGTCGCCGGCGTCAGCGTCGGGTACAGGTTGATGGTGCAGTGTGGCGTGAACGGGTACCGCGCCTGCAGCAGCGGGATCCCGCACCCCCGGAGCCGCTCGTGGAGCGTGCGGATCGGGCCGTGCGGATCGAGCGGGAGCGAGACGATCTCGCGCTGGACGAACCGTTCGGGCGGGCCGAATCGCAGTGTGATCGGTGCCGTCGCCTCGGTCACCGGGAGGATCCTCGCCTTGAGCTCGGCGACCGGCGTGTCGGAGGGGATCGGACCCGCCCCCGAGGAACCGATCAGTGTCACATGCGGCGGGAGGAAGTTGGCCATCTTCGGATCGAACTCGAGCTGGTGCGCGTGGATGCGCTTCGCGAGGTCGCCCTCGAGCTCGGTCGTGATGAAGATGCCGTCTAACGCCATGCGATCGACGCTCCGACGAGCGTGCCACCGCCCGGCGACCGCAACACGAGCGGCGACAACGCCCGACCGAGCAGGAGCTCGTCGAACCGGTTGTGGGGCCGCGTCGCATGCCAGCGCGTGACGGCCCAACCGCTGGCCATGCCGATCGCCGCCCCCACGGTCACATCGCTCAGCCAGTGCGCGTTGCTGTGCATCCGCGAATAGGCCGTGATGCCGGCGAGACCGTAGGTCGTGATCCCCACGAGCCGCGCCCGCTCCGGCGCGCGGCGCGCGACCTCGCTCGTCACGGCGGCGGCGAAGGCGAAGGCGGCCGTGGTGTGCCCGGAGGGCATCGACATGTAGTCGCCGGAGGAGCCCCGGAACCCACGTCCGAACTCCACGTTCCAGGCGTCGGTCGAGTCCACCCGGGGCCGAGCCCGTCCGATCGCACCCTTGAGAAGCGCCGTGATCTGCCCCGAGACCGTGATCGCCTCCACGGCGCGCAGTCCCGAGGCCGCGACCGTGGCATTCCCGGCGTAGCGTCCGCCGCCCCAGAGCACGAATCCCGCCCCGACGGCCGCGGCCCCGCCCCACAGATCCCCGACCGGCTCGATCGCATCGAGCAGGCCGTTCCCCTGCCACCCCCCCGACCGGACCTCATCGCGCACCCGGAGATCCACGTGCTGCGCCAGGAACGCCAGCCCAGCGCCGGCACCGAGTACGAGGAGATCGCGCTTCATCACGAGCGGAGCCGGCGTGACGCTCGAATCGCGCTTCACCGGTTCCTGCCCCCCCGTGCTTCCCGCAACGAACGGGATCAGCAGGATCGTCAGGCAGAGGCGCGAAGCTTTCATGTGTCGTAGTTTAGCAGGAAGAAGGATTCCCTGCGACGCGGTCCGTCCGTCATCTTTCCGCCTTCATCATCCAGCCTTCATCGCCGTTGAAGATCAGGGATTTCGCGTCGCACGCCGACCGCGCCCAGTGCGTCGAACTCCAGGAACTCACCTGGGGCCGCGGCTTCACCGAGAAGGTCCCCGCCGCCATGCTCCTCGTCGCCCAGAAGACGGGCGGCGTGACCGCCGGTGCCTTCGACGATTCCGGGCGGATGCTCGGCTACGTCTTCGGCGTCACGGGCGTGAAGGACGGCAAGCTGATCCACTGGTCCGACATGCTCGCCGTGCACCCGGATGCGCAGGGTCTGCACCTGGGCGAGCAGCTCAAGGAATACCAGCGCGACAGGTGCCGGGCGATGGGCATCGAGACCATGTACTGGACCTACGACCCGCTCGTCTCGCGCAACGCCCACCTCAACCTCAACCGCATGCGCGCCCGCGTCGACGAGTTCGTCGTCGCCATGTACGGCGAGGAGACGAACTCCCCGCTGCAGGGCGACATGCCCACCGACCGGTTCGTGATCGCCTGGGCGATCGATCCGGCGCAGGCGGCGGAACCGCTCGGCACGCTCCCCGACGCACTCCCGCTCGCGGTCGGCGAGGAGGCGCGCGAGGGCGCACTGGTCGATGCGCGCAACGTCGGCGTACGTGTCCCGCGCGACATCACCGCACTCGCGGCCGCCGACATCGCGGCCGCACGCCGCTGGCGCTTCGCCACGCGGCGCGCCTTCACCCACTATCTCCCCCTTGGCTATCACGTGCGCGGCTTCGTCGCCGACGCCACGGGCGGGACCTACCTGTTGACCCGATGATCGAACTCGACCGCATCGTCCTTCGCGAGATCGGCCTCACGCTCCGCGAGCCCTTCCGCATCTCTTCCGGCGAGATGCGTGAACGGCGCATCATCCTGTGCGAGCTCTTCGATGCCGACGGCGCGAGCTGCTGGAGCGAGTGCGTCGCCGATGATGAGCCGAACTACTCGCCCGAGACGATCGACACCGTCTGGCCGACCATCGTGCGGGTGCTCGCGCCCCGGCTGCTCGGCAAGACGATCGAGGGACCGGGCGACGTGCACGCGATCCTCGAGAAGGACGTGCGCGGGCACAACATGGCCAAGGCCGCGCTCGAGATGGGGTGCTGGGGCCTGACCGCCGTCCAGGCGAACCTCCCGCTCTCGCGACTGATCGGCGGATCGCGCGAACGGATCG
Organism: Gemmatimonadota bacterium; assembly: GCA_021413975.1. Taxonomy (GTDB): domain Bacteria; phylum Gemmatimonadota; class Gemmatimonadetes; order Gemmatimonadales; family Gemmatimonadaceae; genus Pseudogemmatithrix. Next base: position 34,904 of record JAIOPJ010000029.1, on the reverse strand, counting down.
CCACCGGCATCTCGCTCGGCATCCAGCGCGACGTGCATGCGCTCATCGCCAAGGCCGAGGCCGCGATCGCCGAAGGGTACCAGAAGGTGAAGATCAAGATCGCGCCCGGCCGCGACGTGGACTGGGTGCGCGCCGTGCGCACCGCGGTCGGGCACGACGCGCACCTCATGGCCGACGCCAACAACGCCTACACGCTCGCCGATGCGGCGCACCTGGCGCGCCTCGACGAGCTCGGGCTCATGATGATCGAACAGCCGCTCGCGTGGGACGATCTCGTGCGCCATGCGGAGCTGCAGCGGAAGCTGACCACGCCGCTCTGTCTCGACGAGTCGATCACCTCGCTCGACCGTGCCCAGGACATGGCCACGCTCGGTGCGGGCCGGATCATCAACATCAAGCCCGGTCGCGTGGGCGGGTTCGCCGAGTCGATCGCGATCCACGACTTCTGCGAGTCGCGGGGGATCCCCGTCTGGTGCGGCGGGATGCTGGAGAGCGGGATCGGCCGCGCGTACAACGTCGCGCTCGCGTCGCTCCCCAACTTCACGCTCCCCGGTGACCTCTCGCCCAGCGCGCGCTACTGGGCCAAGGACGTCGTGACGCCGGAGTGGACCATGGATGCGCACGGCATGGTGCAGGTGCCGCTCGACCGCGCGGGGATCGGCGTGGAGGTCGACCGCGCGCACATCGACCGGATCACGGTGCGGACCGAGGAGCTGCGGGCGTGAGCGAGGGTACGGACCCGGAACGCGACGGAGCGCGTTCGGCGCGCGTCTCGGCAGCGATCGCACTCTTCACGCCCTCGGAGCGCGAGCGGATCCTCGCGCTGCGGCGCGGACTGCACGCCCACCCCGAGCTCTCGTGGCAGGAACGCGGCACCCAGACGCGACTCGTCGCCGCGCTCGCGCACGAGGGCGTCACCGACGTGCGCGTGATCGCCGACACCGGCCTCGTGGCGACGATACCGGGGACCCGCCCCGGCGCGCCGGTGATCGCGCTCCGCGGGGACATCGATGCGCTGCCCATCACCGAAGAGACCGGGCTCCCGTTCGCATCGAACACCCCTGGCGTCATGCACGCCTGCGGGCACGATATGCACGCGACTTGGGCGGTCGCTGCGGGGATCCTGCTGAGGAAGCATCCCGCCGAAGGAGAGGTGCGGTTGATCTTGCAGCCCGCCGAGGAGGTGGGCGAGGGCGCGACGAAGGTGCTCGAGAGCGGCGCGCTCGGCGGCGTGCGGGCGATCTTCGGCGCGCACGTCGACTGGCGCTTCACCGTGGGCGAGGTGGTCGCGACCGCCGGTCCGCTCGCCGCGAGCACCGACACGTTCGAGATCACGTTCCACGGTCGCGGCGGTCACGGAGCGCGGCCGCACGACACGATCGATCCGGTGGTCGGCCTCGGCGCGTTCATCATGGAAGTGCAGACCCTCGTCTCGAGGCGACTCGATCCGGGCCTGCCCGGCGTCGTCACGGTGGGCGTGGTGCAGGCGGGCATCGCGTCGAACGTGATCCCCGAGCGCGCGCGCTGCGCGGGAACCATTCGTGCGACCACGCCCGAGGCGCGCACACTGCTCTGCGACGGCGTGCGCACACTGGCCGACGGCGTGGCGGCAACGCACGGACTGCGCGCCGAGGTGACGCTGAGCGAGGGAACGCCGCCGCTCGTCAACACCGTGCAAGCGTCCGCGTGGGCGCAGACGGCTGCGCGTACGGTGCTCGGCGGTGAGGCGCTCAAGATGCTCGCGACCGCGAACATGGGTGGCGAGGACTTCGCCTTCTACACCGAGCGCATGGAGGGGTGCTTCATGCGCGTGGGGACCTGGAGCGAGGGACGGGATCGTTCGGGGGTGCACACACCGCGGTTCGATCCGGATGAGGACGCGTTGTTCGTCGCCGCGGCGGTGCTCGCGGAGTGCGCGCGGGTGGCGAGCGCGGCCGTGCGTCCGTAGTGCCCGGTCGCGCGCGAGGCCTCCTGGAAGACGAAGAGACCCCGGCGTGAGCCGGGGTCTCTTCGTCACAGCCGACCGGTGTTATCGGTTCGCCGTGTTGTCCAGGAACGGCCGGTTGGTCGCGGTCGTCGAGGTCACCGTCATGTCCCCGCGCGCGCCGATCGTGTAGACGCGCCCCGCCACGAACGAGACGCCGGTGCGCGCGATCGCGTTGGTCGTGGTCGCGGCATACCGGGTGGCGAGGTTGTAGACGCCCGGCAGCACCGCCTCGAACGCGCCGGCACCCTTGTAGGCGATCACGCCGCCGATCGTGTCGACCAGCGTCGCCGTCGTCGTGCTGGTCGCGATCAGCTGCATCGGGCTCGCATTCGAGCTCGCGTTGACGAACCGCACGTACGCCATCGCGTAGTCGATGGTGGGGGAGAATGCGTCCTCCACCAGGAACCCGTCGCTCGTCTTGGCGGTGGTGTTGTAGAAGCCGCTCATGAAGTACGAGTAGGCCTTGCCGTTCTCGAGCGTTCCCGACTGCGTGGCGATCACGAGGTCCTTGTCCACGGTGGCGGCGATCTTGCCCGTCAGCGTGTACGTGCCTGGGGCGATGCCGCCATACAGGCCGCCCGACCCCACACTGCCGTAGGCGACGCCGGTGGTGGACTCGATCCCGCTCGTGGAGCTGATCGCCGTGAACTTCACATCATTCGCGTAGAAGTTCACCCCCGGCGCGTTCACGCCGAAGTTGAAGAACTTGATGCGTGCACCGGCTTCCGGGCCGGTGATCTCCTGCACGGCATTCTCGTCGCACGCGGAGAGTGCGACCACGCACAGGAGCGCCGCGAGGGCTCTGGTTCGGTTCATGGCTCGGCTCACGGTTGGATGATCCAGAGAGGCTTGGTGTGATAGTCGAGTGCGAGACCGCCGACCACGTCGAGGCCGGGCCGGTTCCACACGTACTCCGAGTTGAAGCGCGGCCGGATGCGCTGCACGACGAGGCCGCCGTTGTCGGGATAGAGGTTCGTCGGCGGCGTGAAGCCGGGGAAGACCTGCACGCCACTGGCCGGGTCGATGTCCGTGTAGTGGTAGCGGCGCAGGTCCATGAAGGTCTCGTTGTGTCCCCATCCCCACTGCGCGATCCACTTCTGCGACATGATCTGCGTGAGGGTGAGCGCCGCCGCCGTCGCCGGCACGATCGCCGGCGCGGCGAGGAAGGCCGTCTTCTCCGCCCCGCTGATCTGCGTCGGTGACTGGCCGTTGTCGAGATTGCGGGAGTTCACGAAGTCGATGTGCGCCGAGACGCCGTTGCGGTAGGCGGTGAGCGCGGTCGGCTTGTCACCGAGCTTGTAGGCCGCCTCGGCCTTGACGAACTGCAACTGCGCGTACGTCATGACCGGCATCTTCACCTTGTCGTCGAACAGGTAGCGGCCGGGCACGCCCGTGCCGCCGGTGCCGGCGAAGCCGTAGAAGTTGTTCGGCTGCTGTGCCGTCGTGAGCGCGCCGAACCCCACGACGTTGATGTCGAGGCCCCGGTACACGCCGTCAGGCGACGGCGAGAGGATGCGGCTCAGGCGCGGATCGACCACGCCGCCGAAGGCGGTGCCGTTCATGAGGCGCACCGCGAAGTCGGTCTGGCGGTAGGCGTTGAAGTTGCCGCGCGTGCGGCCCAGGAAGTTGATGTCGTCGTTCTGCGTGCCCGGGAACGCGAGGATCGCGTCGTCGGCATTGCTCGCGAACGCGAGGTCCACCTCGGCGATCACCGTCGCGGGGGAGTACGTGGACTTGTTCGAGTAGTGGTTGAGGCTGATCGCCTTGAGCCCGTGCGCGAACTTGAGCCACTTGGTCCGGTCACCGTTGTAGATCTTGTCGGTGCGGGCCATGTACGCCTGGTCGACGGCGCCGTCGGTGCGCTGCAGGAGCACGATCGCCGAATCGAGGAGGATCCTCACCTCCTCATAGGCGTACTGCTGCGTGTCGTACCGGAAGCTGAAGGTCCCCTGGTTGAAGGCCTCCTGGACGATGATCTCGCCATGGAGGTCGGTGAGCACCTGCCACCCCCACGCCTTCAGGATCAGCCCGACGCCGAGCAGGTCCCAGCGCTGTTCGGCGGTGGCCTTCTGGTTCATGTCGACGAGGTTCTGGCCGAACGACCAGTAGACGTCGCGCCACTGCTGCGCCCCGTTGTCGCTGGAGGGGTCGTAGCCCATGCGGTCCCAGGTGGTCAGGCTCGTGCCGGGGAGCGTCCACTCCTGGTTGTAGCGCCCGACGAAGCGTCCGTCGAAGGCCGGCGACGTGACCATCCAATGGAGCATCGGCGAGAGATACAGGTTCGCCGTGACGATCTCGGGGCCGTTCGGATTGGTGTTGACGTCGAGGAAGTCGTCGCACGCCGGTGCGGTGAGGAGCACTCCGGCGAGGAGTCCGGCGCGCAAGGCGCGCGATCCGAGGAAGTTGGTCATGGTCAGAACCCCACCTTGAGGCCGAAGCTGAACCCGCGCGGGATCGGGAAGTTGCCGTAGTCGATGCCGGCGCCGCCGGAGCCGCCGACCGCGGCCGAGTTGCCGTTCACGATCGGGTCGAGGCCGGAGTAGTTGGTGAAGAGGAAGAGGTCGGTGCCGGTGAGGAAGACGCTGGCGTTGCGCGCCATCAGCCAGTGCCCGGGCAGCTCGTAGCGCACCGTCACGTCGCGCAAGCGCACCCAGTTGATGTCCTTCTCGATGAACAGCTCCTCGGAGATCGAGGTGTAGTACGCCGGCTGCACCGCCGGGATCACGACGATGTTGTTCGGCGTCGGCGTGGCGCTGTTCTCGCGTCCGTCACGCAGCACGCCGCGCACGACTCGTGGCGTCTCCCGGTCGAGCGTCCGCTTGCTCAGCCCGCGGGTCACCAGGTAGTGCTCCGTGGCGTTGAGCACGTCGCCGCCCTTCCGGATGTCGATCAGGAAGTTCAGCGAGAGCGGGCCGCGGCGGAACGAGTTCGTGAGGCCGATCGTGTAGTCCGGCGTGCGGTCGTAGCCGCCATCCATGAACACCGTCGAGCGCAGCGGGAGGCCGGTGGTCGGATCGATCAGGATGTCGCCGCGCGCGTTCCGCAGATAGTACAGGCCGGTCAACGAGCGGGTCGAGAGACCGGGCTGCGTGCCGTTGCGCACGTTGCCGTAGAGCCAGGTGTCGGAGACGTAGGACTCCGGCAGCGCATTCGGCAACGCCTTGGTGTAGCCGAACGAGTGATCGAAGTTCACGATCACGTCCCACGTCAGCTTGTCCGTCACGAGCGGTGTGCCGCGCAGCGTGAGCTCGGTGCCGTAGTTCGACGTGATGGCGCCGTTCAGGTTGAACAGGATGAAGCCGGTCGCGTAACTGCCGCGGATGTCGTTGACGATCTGGTCCTTGGTGCGCTTGCGGTACCAGGTCGCGTCGAGGCCGAGCCGGTCGTCGAGGAACGAGAGGTCGAAGCCGCCCTCGTACGACCGCGCGAACTCGGGGCGAAGGTTCACGTTGGGTCCGGTGAAGCCGTAGCCGTAGCCGCCGTTCACGGTCGTCTTGTACTCGAGGGACGGACGGAAGGCATACGGCCGGGCGTCACGTCCCACCTCGGCGTACGCCAGCCGCACCTTGCCCGTCACCCACTTCTTGATCGCCGGGAAGGCGTCCGAGAAGACGAAGCTCGTGGAGACCGACGGGTAGAAGAACGAGTTGCGCTCCTGCGGGATCGTCGACGTCCAGTCGTTGCGGCCGGTGACGGTCAGGTAGAGGTAGTCCTTGTAGTCCGCCGTCGCGCTGCCGAAGAAGCTGACCAGGCGACGCTGACTCAGGTTCGTGCGGTTGGTCCGGATGCTCGTGTTGTTGACCGAGACGAAGTTCGGGTCGAGGAAGTCCTGGCCCTTGATGCCGCTCGTGTTGGAGCGGAAGTCGGAGATCTGGTTCCCCACCAGCCCGCCGATCGAGATGTCGCGCCAGAGCGTCCGGCGCTCGACGTTGAGGATCGTCTGCGCATTGATGTTGCGCACCACGTCGGTCGCCTCGTCGAGGATGCCGTTCGTCGTCGCGGCGAAGGCGCTCTCGGGGTGACGCAGGATCCGGATCTCGTTCGTGTACGCATCCACGCCGATGTTCGTCTTGAGGCTGCCCCAGGAGAAGGGCGTCAGGACGAGGCCGATGTTGGAGACGAGGCGGCTGTTCTTCGACTTGTTGAGGTTCTTCTCGACGTTGAAGTACGGGTTGTCGGTCTCGCTCGCCGCCGCGAGCAGCGTGAGGCGGCGGCGCGTGCCGGCGGCGGTCTGCCAGTCCCGTGCGTTGTCGGTCTGCGGCCAGACGAGGAGCCCGATCAGCGGGCCGTCCGCGCCCTTCCAGGGCTGGTCGTTGTTCGAGAACGAATAGGCCATCGAGACGTCGGTGCGGAGCCAGCGCGTCACCTGCGCCTGCGAGGCACCGGTGAGGTTCGTGCGGCCGAAGACCGAGTTGGGGACGACGCCTTCCTGCTTGTCGCTCGAGACGGCGAGCCGGTAGTTGACCCGGTTGTCCGCGGCGGCGCCGCTGAACGAGAGGTTGTGCTTGGACGTGAGCGCGGTGTTGAAGAACCCGTCGATGTTGTCGTAGAACTGCGTGCCGGCCGCATACGGCGCGCCGAAGTACTGGAACGACCCGAGGCTGTTCCCCGAGATCGAGGTCGGCCCGAAGGTGCGCTGGAGCTCCGGCTGCGACCGCGCGTTCTCCACGCGGAAGCTGTTGCTGTACTCGAAGCCGCCCTGCCCCGCGCGGCCGCGCTTGGTCGTGATCACGATCGCGCCATTGGCCGCGTCGATCCCGTACAACGCCGAGGCCTCAGGGCCCTTGAGGACCACGAGCGACTCGATGTCCTCCGGATTCATGTCGGAGGCCCGGTTGCTGAAGTCGATGCCGCGGTTGGAGAAGGCGGTCGTCGATCCCGGCGCATCGGAGGCCAGCGAACCGGTGTTGAACGTCTTGTTGTCGATCGGCAGACCGTCCACGATCATCAACGGCTGGTTGCTCGAGCTGATCGAGCTCACGCCGCGGATGGTGATCGACGACGAAGCACCCGGAACGCCCGACGTGCTCGTCACCTCCACGCCCGCCACGCGACCCTGCAGCGAGTTGATGAAGTTCTCGCGCTGGGTCTGCGCGATCTCGGGGCCCGCGACCGACTGCTGCGAGGTGCCGATCCCGCGCTTGTTGACGGTCTCGCCGAGCGCCGTGACGACCATCGCGTCGAGCTGATTGGCGACGCGCTTGAGCGAGACGTTGATGACGAGCTCCGTCCCGACGCGCCGTTCGACCGGCGCGTGGCCGATGAAGCGGAACTGCAGGATCTGACCGCTGGCGACGCGGATCGAGTACCCGCCGTCGGCGTTGGTGAGCACGCCCGTGGTCGTGCCCTTGATCACGACCTGGACACTCGACATCGGGTTCCCCAGCTCGGTGGTCACCTTGCCGGTGACCTGCTGGTTCTGCGCGAGTGCTGGTGCGGTCAGGAGGGATATTCCCGCCAACACCAGGAATACTTTTCTCATCATAGGGACGTCGTCCGGGTTCTGGTGAACTCGACGGGCCTGACGCCCGCCGCGTGTGCTGCAGGAAGCAAACTTGGTATCGGTTCGGACCGCCGTCAAACGGGTCGACCTGCACCCTCGGCTCGACCACAAGACGAGCGATTCTGTCTGGATTCCGTGGCGCTCGGTTCCCTCGCCGCTTCCGGACCGCCCCGATACCCTTGCTTCTCACCTTGGCACAGGGCATATCCCCTCATGCTCCCCATCGACCTCAAGGGCAAGCGCGCCCTCGTCGCCGGCGTCGCCGACGACGGCGGCTTCGGCTTCGCCATCGCCAAGTGCCTCATCGAGGCCGGCGCGACCGTCTGCGTCGCCACCTGGCCCCCTGCCCTCAACATCTTCCTCAACCTGCTCGAGCGCGGGAAGATGGACGAGTCGCGCAAACTCTCCGACGGCACGCTCCTCGGCTTCGAGCGGATCTATCCGCTCGACGCCTCCTTCGACCGGCTCGAGGACGCGCCGGCCGAGATCCGCGAGAACAAGCGCTACAAGGACACCGGCGACTTCTCCGTCGCCGGCATGGCCGCCCGCATGCGGGCCGACTTCGGCGAGCAGCCGCTCGACATCGTCGTGCATTCGCTGGCGAACGGCCCCGAGGTGAAGAAGCCGCTGCTCGAGGTCTCGCGCGGCGGGTACCTCGCGGCGATCGGCACGAGCGCGTACTCGCTCATCTCGTTGATGCAGCACCTGGGGCCGATGCTCCGCCCGGGCGCCGCCGTCGCGTCGCTCACCTACATGGCGAGCGAGCGCGCCATCCCCGGCTACGGCGGCGGCATGAGCTCGGCCAAGGCCGCCCTCGAGAGCGACACGCGCGTGCTCGCGTATGAGGCGGGTCGCAAATGGGGCACGCGCGTGAACACCGTGAGTGCCGGTCCCTACGCCTCGCGCGCCGCGAGCGCGATCGGCATCATCGGCTCGATGGTGAAGTACTGCGAGAAGAACAGCGCCCTGCCGCAGGTGCTCGAGGCCTCCGAGGTCGGCGCGGCGACGGCCTTCCTCTGCTCACCGCTCGCATCGGGCATCACCGGGGCGACGGTCTACGTCGACAAGGGGTACCACTCGATGGGGATGGCGGTGGACGGGGCGACGGTTCCGACCTTCTAGGAAGAAGGATGAAGGATGAAGGGTGGAAGATCGGGTGGTCGCGTCAGACGGGGCGCACGAACATCGCGACGGCGTTCTCCCCGTACTCCCGCGCGCCGACGCGCTCGTAGCCGAGTCGTTCGTGGAACCGGATGGAGCCCGGATTGGGCGGCTCCAGATTGACCTCCAGCGTCACGCGCGGCCAGCGGCCGGCGGCGAACGCATGCAGGTCGGCGTAGAGGAGCGCGCCGATCCCCGCCCCCCGCGCGCGCTCCGCGACCACCACGCGGTCGAGATACAGGAAGGCGTCGTAGCGCGCGAGGAACCACTTGTGGTTCTCGCTCCAGTACTCGACGTCCCAGGGCAGGCAGAGCACGAATCCCGCCACGCCCTCGGCATCCTCGCACACACGGAAGTACGCGGCGTGCGCCACGAGCCACTCCCACTCGTGCGGCTCCAACAGGTTCACGTTCGGCGCGGCCGCGTTGTTCATCGCCAGCACCGCCGCGTGATCCGCCGCGACGGCCGCACGCACGACACGGGGGGCGCTCATCGCGCCCCCCGTGTCACGTACCGGACCACTGCGTTCACGCGGCCTGGTCCGACTCCGGCAGGTCGGCGTCCGCGGTCACGGTCGGCCGCGGCGTCGCCGGCGGATCCTCGGCCTTGGGCACCACCGGCGCCTGGCCGGCGCGCTTCGCTTCCTGATTGAACTTGTTGAGGTCCTCGGTGAGCACCTTCCGCACCTTCTGCAGCTGCACCTCGATCAGCGCCGAGACCTCGTCGTAGACGGCCACCGACTGGTCGGTGGGACGATACGGGCCCGAGCCCGCCACGCCCGCCAACCCCGCCATCTGGTTGTTGAGCCGCACGGGGAAGTTGAGCGGATCCTGCCCGCTCTGGTTCTTCACCTGGTAGAGCTCGCGCTCCGCCGCCGCCAGCGCTTCGTTGATCGCGTCGGCCGTCCGCTTGAGGCGAGGAGCCGCCGCCACACGATCGGCGAGCTGCGCGCGCACGTTGCGGATGGTCTTCACCGCGTCGTTCGCCGCCGTGGTGCGATCGCGCACCTTCATGAGGAACTCGAACTGCGCCACGAGGTCGGCCTCGGTGGCCGTCGAGCGCGGATCGTTGATCAGCTTGAACGTCGCCACCTGCGGTGCCGCGGTGCCCACGGTGAGACGCACCGAGTAGGTCCCCGCCGGCGCCACCGGGCCGCGTGTGCCGCCGGCCCACATGATCATCCCGCGGAACGAACTCGCGTCGGGGTAGCGCATGTCCCAGGCGAACTGGTTGAGTCCGGCCGCGTTGGCCGGACGCGCGGCACCACCGCCGCCGAAGCGACCACCGCCACCACCCGCTCCCGCCGCGGCGCGCGCCGAGTCACGCTCGGCCGCGAGCTGCACCGAGTCGGCGGACTCGTAGCTCTTGATCACGTCGCCGTTGGGCGCGAGGAACTCGAGCTTCACCTTCTGGTTCGCGGCGGCGAGGTGGTAGAACACCACCGCACCGGTCGTCGGGTTCTGACCCGGATTGCTCGCGCCCTGAGCACCACCGCGACCACCGCCGCCGAATCCGCCGCCCCATTCGATGCGGTACGCATCGCGCGGCGTGAACAGGTGCACCGGGTGCGCGAGCACCTGGGCGTCCATCTGTCGCAGCGCCGAGAGGTCGTCCATGACCCAGAACGACCGCCCGTGCGTCGCGGCGATCAGGTCGCCTTCCTTGATGACGAGGTCGTGCACCGGCACGGGCGGCAGGTTGCGCTGCAGCTTCTGCCAGTTGTTGCCGTCGTCGAAGCTCACCCAGGCGCCGCGCTCGGTGCCGGCGTAGAGCAGGCCGCGCCGCGCCGGATCCTCGCGGATCACGCGCGTGAACTCGTCGGCGGGGATCCCGTTCACGATCTTGGTCCAGGTCGCGCCGAAGTCGGTCGTCTTGTAGAGCAGCGGCTGGAAGTCGTCGAGCTGGAACCGGTTCGCGGCCACGTAGGCCGTGCCCTCGGCGAAGTGCGACGCCTCGATGATCGAGATGCGCGTGAAGTCGCCGATCCCCGGCGGCGTCACGTTCTTCCAGGTCTTGCCGCCGTCGCGCGTGACCTGCACGTAACCGTCGTCGCTGCCGGCCCAGAGCACGTTCGGCGACTGGAAGCTCTCGGCGAGCGCGAAGACGACGCCGTAGGTCTCGACGCCGGTCTGGTCCTTGGTGATCGGACCACCCGAGGCGCCGAGCGTGCGCGGATCGTTGCGCGCCAGCGGCGGCGAGATGATCTGGAAGCTCTGCCCCTCGTTGGTGGAGCGGAAGAGCGTGCTGCCGCCCGCATAGAGGACCTTGGGATCGTGCATCGAGATCACGATCGGGAAGGTCCACTGGAACTTGTACTTGATGTCCTCGGACGACCAACCCATGGGGTTCATGGGCCAGGCGTTGATGTTGCGCTCGAGGCCGTTGCGCATGTCCTTGCGCGTCAGATAGCCCGAGTAGCTGCCGGCGTAGATGATGTCGGGGTTGGTCGGATCGGCCGTCACGTAGCCCGACTCGCCGCCGCCGGCGTCCTGCCAGTCACCGATCGAGATGTTGCCGGGATTCCGGCTCGGCCCGCAGAGCGTCGAGTTGTCCTGCTGCGCGCCGCAGACGCGGTACGGGAAGTGGTTCGTGGTCGACACATGATAGAACTGCGCCGTGGCGAAATCCTCCTCGCTCCACGTGGCGCCGCCGTTCGTGCTCACCACGGCGCCGCCGTCGTTGCTCTCGATCATGCGGAGCGGATCGTTCGGCGCGATCCACATGTCGTGGTTGTCGCCGTGCGGCACGTTGATCGTCTGGCGGAAGGTCTTGCCGCCGTCGGTGCTCTTGTGGAACGAGACGTTGAGCGCGTAGACGACGTTGGTGTCCTTGGGATCGGCGACGATGCGCGAGTAGTACCAGGCGCGCTGGCGCAGGTTGCGGTCGCCGTTGAGGAACTGCCAGGTCGCGCCGGCGTCGTCGGAGCGGTACGTGCCACCCGAGTCGGCTTCGATCTGCGCCCACACGCGGCGCGGATTGGCCGGCGAGATGGCGATGCCGATCTTGCCGAGCACGCCGCGCGGGAGGCCCGGGTTGGCCGTGAGCTCGCGCCAGGTCGCGCCGCCGTCGGTGGTCTTCATGATGCCGCCGCCGGGGCCACCGGAGTTGAGCATCCAGGGCGTGCGGTACGCATGCCAGAAGGTCGCGTAGAGCGTGTTCGGGTCGGTCGGGTCCATGATCAGGTCCCAGACTCCCGTGGAATCGTTGCGGAAGAGGCTCTTGCTCCAGCTCTTGCCGCCGTCGATCGACTTGAAGACGCCGCGCTCGGGGTTCTTGCCGAACGCATGCCCCAGCGCGCCCACATAGACGATGTCGGGATTGGTCGGGTGCACGCGCACGCGGCCGATGTGCCGGGTCTCGCGCAGTCCCATCGACGTCCAGGTACGGCCACCGTCGGTCGTCTTCCATAGACCGTCGCCGTGCGACGTGTTGCCGCGGATGTCGGTCTCGCCGCCACCCACGTACACCACGTCAGGATTCGACTCGGCCACGCCGATCGCGCCGATCGTCCCGCCGAAGTAGCGGTCGGTGACGGGCTGCCAGTTCACGCCGCCGTCGGTGGTCTTCCAGACGCCGCCGCCGGTGGTGCCCATCCAGTACTCGAGCGGGCGGGCGACGGAGCCGGCCACCGCGACCGATCGGCCACCGCGCGCGGGGCCGAGTTCACGCCAGCGCAGGCCGTTGAAGGCGGTGGGTTGCACCATCTGCGCGGTGAGCGCAGCGGGCCAGAATGCGACCGTCGCGGCGGCGGCGAACGCAGCGCGGCGGAACAGGGAGCGGAGACTCACGCGAACTTCCTCCTCAGGGGTGGGGACGGGCACTCCGATGTTGCCAGAGTCGGACAGGGAACGCAAGCGCTAGATTCAGCCGCATCGCCGCCGGGTGGCGGCCGCCTACGACCTCTCCAGGGGATCCTCCGATGGCAATCACGGTCCGTTCGCTTACGCGCGGTGCGCTCGCCGCGTTCGTCCTCATCACCTTCGTGGCGTGCGCCAAGAAGGAAGCCGAGCCCGAAGCCGCGACCGCCGCGCCTGCGGTGCGGGATCCGAACACGCCGCTCCACGTCACGGGCACCGGTCTCGCGACGCCCGAGTCGGTCCTCTGGGACGCGACGCGCCAGGTCTGGTACGTCTCCAACATCAACGGGCAGGCCCCGCAGAAGGACGACAACGGGTACATCGTGCGGTTGGGCGCCAATGGCGAGACCATGGACTCGCTTCCGTTCATCAGCGGTGCCGACGACGATGTCACGTTGCATGCGCCCAAGGGCATGGCGATGCGCGGCGACACGCTCTGGGTGGCCGACATCGATGCGCTGCGCGGGTTCGACCTCACCAGCGGCAAGCAGGTCGCGAGCATCGACCTCGCACCGTTGCGCGCGACCTTCCTCAATGACGTCGCGATCGGGAACGACGGCGGCATCTACATCACCGACAGCGGCATCGCCTTCGACGCGAAGGGCGCGGTCTCGCATCCGGGGCAGAGTCAGGTCTTCGTGGTGCGCAACGGCGTGCCGACCGTCGCAGTGAAGCTCCCCAGGCAATCCGCGGCCAACGGCATCGCCTGGAACGCGCCCAAGAACGCCTGGATGATCATCGGCTTCAACTCGCCGAACATCTTCGAATGGGTCATCGGCGCGAAGGAGACCACCGTGCTCGGCACCGGCCCCGGCGGCGGCGACGGACTCATCGTGCTCGCGGACGGGCGCGCGATCTACTCGAGCTGGGCCGACTCCTCGCTCACCGTCTTCGTGGGCGGCACGAGCACCACGCTGCGGAAGGGTCTCAACTCCCCGGCCGACCTGGGCTACGATCCGGCGCGCAAGTTGATCGCCGTGCCGCTCTTCAACGACAACCGCGTGGAGTTCTGGCCCATCGACGAAGCGCCCGCTCCGGCGGCGGCTCCCGCGCCCAAGCCCTGAGACGCACATGAGCGCCGTCGCCCACCGTCCCTTCACGCCTGAGTGGGCCGCGGCGTTCCAGGACGCCATCGAAGCCGACATGACCTACCGCGAGCTCGCGGCCAAGTGGACCTGGCCGGTCGCGCTCGTGCTCGACGCCGCTCCCGAGCTCGGCTACCCTGACGCCGTCGCGGTCGAGCTCACGCTCGACCGCGGCCGCTGCCACGGCGCCGTGATCCGCCACACCGATGCCGTCACCGCGCCCTTCGTGCTCCGCGCGCCGTATGCCACCTGGAAGCTCGTCATGCGCGGCGAGCTCGACCCGCTCGCCGGCGTCACGCGGGGCAGGATCGGGGTGAAGGGTTCGCTCGCCACCCTCATGATGCACGCCCGGTCCGCGAGCGCACTCTGTGCGTGCGCCCGCGCGGTGCCCACCCGTTTTCCCGACGAGTCCTGACCATGCCGCTCACCGCCGCGCAGTTCACGAGTCCCTACTTCTCGCTCTACAGCAAGGCGAAGCAGCTCCACTGGGACCCCGCGGACGTCGACCTCTCGGCCGATCGCGCACAGTGGGCCATGATCAAGCGCGAGCATGCGGGCGAGCGGTACGACGAGCAGATCCTGCGGCTCACCTCGCTCTTCTATGAAGGGGAGGAGTCGGTGACGCGGACGCTCGCCCCCTTCTGCTCGGCCGTCTCGCGCGCCGGGCTCGGCGTGGACAAGGAGCTCTTCCTCACCACGCAGCTCTACGAGGAGGCGAAGCACTTCGACTTCTTCGCGCGGTACTTCGCCGAGGTGTTCGAGGTGGATGGGGCGATCACCCGGCAGTACATCACGCCGGCGCCGCAGGCCGTGCTCATCGCCGACCTCGAGGAGGTGACGGAACGGCTGCGCCGGGCGGAGGGCCGGGACCGGATCATCCCCGTCTTCGCCGAATCGGTGACGCACTACATGGGCGTGGTGGAGGCGATGCTCGCGCGCACCGGGTACGTGGGGGCGCACGATGCGCTGGCGACGCGAGGCTGGCTGCCCGGGCTGCAGGAGGGGTTCCGCCTGGTCAAGCGCGACGAGGGGCGACACGTCACCTTCGGCATGCGCTGCATCGCCGAGCTCACGGCGGAGCGACCGGAGTTGCGCGAAGTGGTCTCGGCGACCTTCGAGCGTCACCTGCCCAACGTGCTCGCGACGGTGGCCGAGTTCGACTATCCGCAGCCATTGGTCGACATCGACAAGCTGAGCGCGTATGCACTGGCGCAGTACCAGCGGTTCGCCGCGGCGGCGGGGCTCGGGGGAGAAGTGCTGAGCGAGGCCGAGTACGCGGAAGAGGGCGATCGATAGTGGCGGAGATCTCCGAAGCGCTCGTCTACTTCATCGTCTTCCTCTTCTCGACCACGCTCCACGAGGCCGCGCACGCGTGGGCGGCGCTCCGCGGCGGCGATCGCACGGCGTACGACGGCGGACAGGTCTCGCTCGATCCGCTGCCGCACATCCGGCGCGAACCGTTCGGCATGGTGGTGCTCCCGCTCATGAGCGCGCTGCTCACCGGCTGGCCGATGGGGTTCGCGAGTGCGCCCTACAACGTGAACTGGGCACGGATGCATCCGCGGCGCGCGGCCTGGATGGCGCTCGCCGGGCCGGGCGCGAACCTGGCGCTGGCGCTGCTCGCCGCGATCGCGCTGCGCGGCGGCGAGCTGAGCGGGGTGTTCTTCGCGCCCGACTCGGTCCGCTTCGGCGACCTCGCCGGCAGCGACGCCGGCGCGACCTGGCTCGCGGTCGGCCGGTTCCTGAGCGTCATCTTCTCCATGAACCTGCTGCTCATGGTCTTCAACCTGTTGCCGTTCCCTCCGCTCGACGGGAGTGCGGCGATCACGCTCTTCATGGACCGCGGGACGACGTCGAAGTACCAGGAGTTCATCTGGAGCACGCCGGCGATCGGGTTCCTGGGGATCTTCATCGCGTGGCAGCTGTTCGATTTCGCGTTCAATCCGGTGTTCTTCTTCGCGGTGAACCTGATCTATGCGGGCGGGTCGTACGGCTGAGCTGGCTGGCTGCCGGCGAAGGCGCGCGGCGGCGCTTCCGCCCGCTCACGCATCAGCCTCTGCTCCCGCGGCGCAACAACTCCCAGAACTCGCGTGGATCCACGATCGGCAGCGGCGCTGAGGCTCTCGCGATGAGCAGGTCCTGATCGCCCGTGACGAGTGCGTCCGCTCCTCCATCGACCGCCGTCGCGATGATCCACCGGTCGCTGTGGTCCCGAAGCTCGATCATCGTGGGCGCCGTGGGCTTCGGCACCACCGGATACTGCGCGAGTGCGGCCTCGACCGAACGGAGTTGCGCGTCCGGGAGTCTGATCCTGGTCCTCAGCACGCGCCGCAACTCGGTCAGGATCACCTCGCCGATCACGAGCTCGTGCTTGGTGACGACGGTGCGCAGCAGGTCGGCGCAGAGTCCCCGGGTCGCGAAGGCCGCGACGAGCACATTGGTGTCCAGGCAGACCTTCACGACACCGCGCGAAAGACGTCCTCGTCAGTGAGGTAGCCGCGCGCTTCGGCGAAGGGCGTGACCTGGCGCCGTGCCTCCTCGAACTGCAACAGGGCGAGCTGCCGGCGCAGGGCGTCGCGCACGATGTCGCTACGCGACCGCCCGGATGCCTTCGCGAGCCGGTCCAGCTGGCGCTGCAGACTCGCGTCGAGCCGGATGGTGAGGGCCGAGGTCTTCATGTATGACAACGTAAGACACCTCAGGGTCGGGGGCAACCACGAACCTACGGCGTGCAGGCCGTGCGGTCGGCGCGGAACGTCGCGGACGGGCCCGTAACGCCGCGCGCGCTGCCGCGCAGGGTCGTGTCCGACTCCCGCACCACCCGCGCCTCCGCGCCGGTCGGCGTGAGCGCCAGCACCAGCGTGTCGCCGACCGACCGGACGATGCGCGGCGAGACCTGGATCGAATCCACCTTCGCCGCGGTCTCCGCACGCCAGCAGCCACTGACGCTGGTGCGTGTCACGACATTCTCGGCGAGGCGATCCGCCATCAGGGCGCCTGGCGCGGCGGTGGCGCTCGGACTGTCGAGGGCGCGCCCCAGCGGTGCGCTCGGCGTCTGCGCGAGCGCGCGCTGCATCGTCTTGGCGCGGGCTTCACGTTCCGTCGCGACCCCTGCTGTCGTGAGCATCTCCTTCGACTCTGCGGCGGAGCGCGAGACCGCGCCGCTCGCGATCCCTCCGGCCACTCCCGTCTCACCTGTGACCGGCGGCGTGGTGACCGGCGCAGTGCTCGTCGGCGCGGCGACCGCCGCAGCGACCGGTGCAGCGCGCCTCGCATCGCGCGCCGAGAGGTCGGACTCGGTCCTCGTCGCCTGCGCACTCTGGCGCGCACTGCGTTCCGGTGTTGCGGGGGCGCCGCCCGTGGCGGACGGTACTGTCGCCTGAGCTGAGGACGGCGCGACACCGCTCTCCGCTTGCTTCGCGACCGGCTCGACGGCATCACGGCTGATCGCGTCGGCCACTTCCGCACGAGTCTCGCGTGCACCGTCGAGCGTCGCACCCGGCGCCGAGGCGACGGACGATCGATCCGCCGTTCGTTCGATTCCGAGATACCCGACCCCTGCCACGAGCGCGACCCCCGCCGCCACCCGCATCCACGTCGGCACGGCCCAGCGCGTCACGCGAGCCGTCGGCGCACGCGACCCGTCGACCGTCGGCGCGAACGTCCCCGCCGCACTCCCGCCGCGCGGGATCACATCCCCCGCCACCACGTCCAGCGCACCGAGGATCCGCGTGCTCGCGGCCATCAGTCCGCGCGCCTCCGCGGCGGCCGCGGCCCACTCGGCGTCCTCTGCCACCAACCGCTCCACGCGCGCAGCTTCCTCGGCACCGAGCTCACCGTCGAGCCAGGCGTGGATCAGCCCATCGTCGGGTCGTTCATCAGGACGCGGCATTGCTTCCTCCACGGCGCGCAGCCACCAGCGCCTCATATGACTCGGCGAGACGCTTCCGCGCCCGCGACAGTGTCGTGCCAACCGAGTTCTTCTCGATCTGCAGGATCTCGGCGATCTCGCCGTAGTCCAGCCCTTCCTCCTTCAGCAGCAGCGCCTGCCGGTCACGTTCCGTCAGACCTTCGAGCGCCTTCCGCGCGAAGGCCGCACTCTGCGCCCGCTCGATCGTGAGATCGGCCGCCGGCTCGTGCGCATCGCGCTGTTCCTCGGCCAGCAGCTCCAGGTGGCGACGGTTGCGCGCATCGCGGCGCGCCCCGTCGCGCACCAGGTTGTGCGCCACTGCGAACACCCAGCTGCGTTCGTTCACGATCGTGTCCTGGCGCAGGGCCCGGACGAACGTCTCCTGCGCGACCTCCTCCGCCCAGTCGCGGTCACCCAGCCGTCGGGTGAGATACCGCACGAGCGTGGCGTGATACTCGCGGAAGAGACGTTCGGCCTGGTCCACTCGCCCTACCAGTCGCGGGTGATGGCCGTGAGTGCGGCCTCGTCGAGCCGCGCCGCACCGTCCGCCGCGAGGCGGATCGTCACCGCGCGCCCGTGGATCTCCATCCGTTCGCCCACGCCGAAGAGTTCGCGCAGTTCGCCGACGCGTTCCATGAGCGTGAAGTACGCCGGCGAGAAGGGCTTCACCGTGACCACGCGCGCGTCGGTCGCCGCGGGCCGCGCATCGACCCAAGTACTATCGACGAGCGTGAAGCTCCGCGTCGCCGTGCGGCGCGACGTCTCGGTGTTGGCCGTCACGAAGTCCGACATCGAACGCGACTCACGCATGGTCGCGGCCTGCTTGGCGCGATCGAACTCGGTCTCCTTGCGATCCGCAGTCGCGGCGCCCGTGACCGAGGGGCTCGCCACGCCACCCGCCACTCCCCGGTTCGCGAGCGCGTCGGTGCTGCCCAGCGTGGTGCTCGTGGGTGCATTCGGCGTATCGATGATCCGTGCGGACTGGTCGCGGCGCAGCCCGTTCTGCCGCTGGGCCACCTGCATGCCGGGCTCGAGCACGAGGTACGACGTCAACTCCGTGGGGATGCCCCACTTCTCTCCGAGCTGGCGCATCTCCCCATCGAGCTCGGGCGACGCGCCGTTCCGGCGACGCTCCGCGCTCAGCCACCCCACGCGCTGCGTGGCCCAGAGACGGCCGACGAACGCGTCGCCGGTCCGCCGCGCCGGGAACTGCGCCTGCGCCACCCAGGTCACGGGACCGTCGGGGGTCTCACCGGTGATCGTGATGCGCCCACCATTCTCCTGGCCGAACCCCATGGGGATCGCGCTGCGACGATAGCGCGCGAGCACGGTGAGCTCCTGACCGGCGAAGAGGTCGAGCCGCCCCGCCGGCTGGATCGCATGCAACTGCACGCCCGAGGCGCGCACCCGGAGGTTCGTCGCCACCGGACGCGACAACCGCTGCGCCACCACGCCCACCACGCGCTCCACATCCTCCTCCGGCCGCACGAAGTGCGCGGTCCCCGCGCCGTCGAGCGCGACCTGTTCGAGCAGCGACGCATTCACGTCGGCACCGAGGCCGAAGGTGAACACACGGCGCGCACCGCGCAACTCCGCCGCGCGTGCCGCCAGCCGTTCGGCGCGGCGCTCGCCCACGGTGGGCGCGCCGTCGGTGAGGAAGAGCACGAGCGCGAGCCGGCCGGACCGTTCGTCCGCCTCGAGCGCGCTCTCGAGGGCACCGGCGATGTTGGTGCCACCCACCGCGCGCAGCTCCGAGAGCCAGGCTTCGGCGCGACGGCGTTCGATCGAGGTCGCGGCGGTCCAGCCGTCGCGGAACTCGTCCACGTCGTTCGAGAACGCGATGATCCGGAACCGATCCTCCGCTCCGAGCGAACCGAGCAACTGACGCCCCGCCGCCTTGGCCTGCGCGAGCTTCTCCCCGGCCATCGAACCCGAGACGTCGATCACGAAGGTGATGTCGCGCGCGGTCGAGCGGCGCACGAGCATCGGCGGCGTGAGCGTGATGAGCGCGTAGCCGTCCTCGCCCTGGGGCGCATGCGTGAGCACCGAGATCGCGGCGCGATCGTTGTCACGCACGGGGATCAGCATGGTGACGGTGCCGTTGGCGTCCATCACCCGCGCCGTACGACGCTCACCGTCGCGCCCCACGACCACGCGGTGCGTGGGCGACCAGGCCTCGCCGAAGCCGTCGCCGGCCGGCCAGCGCAACGAGAGCGCGGTGCCGCTGTTGGTGCCCTGCCCGCGAGGCGCCGGCACATCCACGCGCAGCGCGTCACCCTCGCGTTCGGCGACCGCGCGGAAGCGCACCTTCACCGTGCGCGTCTCGCCGGGCTGGATCGGGAAGATCCGGGTGCGCAGCACGCCGAGGCCCATCCATTCGACGAGGGCGGGGTCGCGCCGCTGCCGCACGATCTCCTCATAGACGCGCCGCGCCTCACCCGCCGCGAGCGCCTCGCCGGTGACCATCTCGCCGTCGATCTCGAGCGCGAGGTCCTCGAAGGCCGCCCCGCGCGGCAGCGGCAGCACGTAGTCGGCCTCGCCGATCGTGCGGCCGTGGTTGGTCCACTGTTCCGTGACCTCATAGCGCAGCACGCGCCCCTCGAGGGTCACGCGCACCTCGCGCGAGCTGCGCTCCACACCGCGCGTGGTGCAGGGCGGCGGCTGCGGGCAGGGCGCCCGAACGCACATGCGCGTCCCGCATTCAGGGCCGAACTCCACGTCCACCGGTCGCTGTGCGGCGACCGAAGCGGCGAGGACGGGCAACAGAGCGACCGCGCGAAGAAGGAAGCTGCGGAGCACGAGGGGCTGCATGACACTGCGGTACACGGTATCTCCCGGTTGGGTTCGCCAAGGAGACGCCGCCGCCCCGGATACTTGCACATGCCCCGGGAACTCGCCCGCCGCCCGTGGAGACGGTCGGCCGAACCGCCAAGGCTGCGAGGCGGGGCGGGGGCGTTCCCGCAGGCCCGGCCTCGCGCGTAGCAAGAGACCGCCGCGCCGTTGCGGCGGGCTCGCAGCGTGTAAGCGCGTGGCCGGGTCGGAGGGAATGCCCCCGCCCCGCCGGTGAGATCCTAGCGAACCTCGTCCGAGGGAGGCACCGCCAGAGTACGGACAGGCGTCCGCTCGATCACCCGCACCGCCAGCAGGTTCTGGTCCGCCCGATGCATCGTCCCCATGAGGTTCTCCGCCGGCTGCCGCGACGCCCACCCCAGCGAGAACGGCACCGGCGCCGTCCGCAGCGCCGACGCCTGCATGCGCTGCGCCACCATCATCGCCTGCGCCTCGCTCGCCCCCCGCAGCACGATCACGAACTCGTCGCCCCCCACCCGGATCACCGGCTCCTCGGCGCGCACCTGCCGCATGAGGAAGCGGCTCATGCGGATGAGCGTGTTGTCGCCCATCTGGTGCCCGTGCGTGTCGTTGTAGTGCTTGAAGTGGTCGATGTCGATGAAGAGGCAGCCCCAGGGCGAGTCCGAGGGACTCATCTCCTCGTCCAGCTCGGCGAGGTAGCGCCGGTTGAAGCAGCCCGTGAGCGGATCGCGCATCGACTGCTGCCGCAGCTCCTCCTCCATCCGCTTGCGCGCGGTGATGTCCACCAGCATGCCATGATAGAGCGTCTCGTCGCTTTCCGGGTCGTGCACCGCGTAGACGGTGTCGAGGACCGTGATCAGCACCCCGTCGGGACGGACGAGTTGGAGCTCGAAGTCGCGCGCGAACCCCTCGCGCTCCACGAGCTCGATCTCGGTGAGGCGCCGCGCCGGATTCACCACGAGCTCGTTGGCGCCGTAGTTCTGCATGTCGTCGAGCGAGCGCACGCCCAGCAGGGTGAAGAAGGCCGGGTTGCCGTCGAGGATGTCGCCGCGCGCGTTCGTGATGTAGATCGCCTCGCGCAGGTTCTTCACGAGCGATCGCAGGCTGTCGGCGTCGTCGAGCGACCGGTAGCTCGGGGTCATGGTGCCTTGCCCTCGATCGCCGTCACCACGAGCTCACCACCGAGCGACATCTCGGTCGACTCGTCCATGACCGCCACGCGCCGTTCCCAGCTCCGCATCATCGTCACGAAGGCCGTGGCCGATTCCGTATCGAAATCGGTGCCCACCCCCGCCTCCATGTGCGTGAGCACCTTCTCGGACTCCCAGGCGGCGCGGTAGGGACGATTCGTCCGCAACGCGTCGTACACGTCGCAGACGTGCACGATCTTGCTCGCGGCGTGCACGCCGCGATCGAAGTGCCGTTTGGGATAGCCCTGCCCGTTGATCATGATGTGATGCTCATAGGCCACCGCGGCCGCGAGGTCGAGGTCGCGGTCGCTCTCGTAGATGATCTTCGCACCGTCCACCGGATGCCGCCGCATGATGGCCCACTCCTCGTCCGTGAGCTTCCCGGGCTTGGTGAGGACGTCCTTGGGGATCCGGACCTTCCCGAGGTCGTGCAAGAGTCCGGCCACGCCGAACGCCCGGACGTCCTTGGCCCCCATTCCCATCCATTCCGCGAGCGCCATCGTGAGCACGCTCACATTGAGGCTATGGGTGGTGGTGTACTGGTCGAACTCCTTCAGTTGGAGCAGCGGGATGACGATGTTCTTGTCCCCGTGCATCGCCAACGAGAGGGAACGGACCACGCTCTCCGCCTCGATCAACGGCAGACTGCCCGTGTCGAGCACCTCGTCATGCATCCAGCGGACGGCCGCGGCCTCGTCGTTGAGCGAGTAGCGCATCCCCGCCGTCGGCATCGCGACCGCTTCCACCGGCCGGACCGAATCGTCGCTCCCCTTCACGCCGATCGCGCCGAACTTGATCGTGCTGCGCTTCTCGGGACTCCGGGTGGTGCTGTCGATCGCCTGCAGCGTGAGCCGCGCGAGCACCTCCTCGAGGAACATCTCGAACTCCTCGCGTGACGTCCCGCGCTCGAACTCGAGCCGCTGCACGCCGGCGTTCGCGAGCCGCGAGCCCCAGTCCCATTCGCCCAGCTCCCGGAGCGCCACCTCTCCATGGACCACGTCGTGCCCGAGGAAGCTGAAGCGCGGGCGCGACTCGGTCTCGAGCAGCCGCTGCAGCGAGTCGTACGCCTGGTCGATCACGCGCTCGCGCGCCGGATGCCCGTCGCCGTAGAGCGACATGGTCGCGAGCGACTGCGCGAAGGTGTTGAGGAACCTGACCGGCTCGCTCACGCCGAGCTCCCGCGCGGCTGCACCGCGCCGCGGATCTCGTCGTCCGAACTCGCTGCCGCCAGCGCGAGCGCCTCACGGGCCATCTTGTCGTTCCTCCAGTGCGTGGCGAGTCCTTCGAGTGCGGCGAGCATCTCCGGCGACTTCGTCACGAGCGCCGGGCGCTTGAGCAGTTTCCCCATCTTCACCACGCGCGCGGCGAGCCAGGCCGCGGTGTCGCCGCCCTTGTGGCTCGCCAGCGCGCGGATCCCGAGCGCACGCAGGTCGGCCGAGATCGTGGCGTCGTCCGCACGGACGCGGAGCACCGAGGCGGCGTCGCGCGGGCAGTTGCTCATCGCCGCGCCCAGCCCGAGGCGCAACGCGCCCTCGTCGGCGTCGGCGAGCGCACGCACGATCGCCACGTCATGGGTCTCGGGCCGGCGCAGCTGCTGCCGCAGCGCTTCGCGCCGCACGAGCGCGTCGGGGTGTGCCAGGAACTGGGCGGCATCGTAACCGCATGCCCACTCGGGATGCTTCCCGAGCAGGACGATCAGGGGCCGCACCAGCGCCCAACGCAACCCGGTGAGTCGCGCGAGGATCGGCGCGCCGGCCTGGGCACCGACCACGGCGAGCATCTCGGTGAGCCGCTCGATCGACTTCTCGTCCAACGCGTCGTCCATCGTGTCGAGGATCGGATCCACCGCGGCCACGCCCATGCGCACGACGACGCGGTGGATCGCCGCGGTCGGGAAGGGATCGACCGTGAGCAGGACCCGCAGCCGCTCCGGCGTCGCGATGTGCCGCCAGAGCGCATCGCGGATCCAGGGCGCGGGGGCATTGTCCACCGTGTCGAGCAGCGGCGTGAGATCGGGCTTGGCCACCATGATGTCCGCCGAGCGCCAGACCTGGTCACCGAGCGTCTCGATCTCGAGTCCCATCATGAGCAACCGCTCGGGCTCGATCGGGATCGAGTGGTCGGTATTCACGAAGAGCGGCGCGCGCTTGGACATGTTGTCGAGCGTGATCCGGTACCCGTCGGGGTTCGGATCCTCGAGCTCCCACCCGGCCATGAGCTGCTGGACCTGTTCCCGCAGCGCGCCGTCGGCCTTCACCCGCCCGTCCGGTGTGCCACCGTCGGCGTGGGCCGCCATCTTCGACAGCATGCGCACCATCGACGTCGACACCGTCTGCCCCGAGGTCTCGGCGGCCGCCTTCACGAGCTCCACCACCGCATCCACCGCCATGCCCTGCGACGCGTTGTTGACGAACTGCCGCCGCTGTCGCACATCGCCACCCATGGCCAGCAGGCGCTTGAGCGCGTCGGGCGAGAGCTGGCTCACGAGCTGACTCACGCGCTTGGTGAGCGCGGCCGCGTCGCGGCCCCCCTTCACCTTGAGCTCCTCGGCGATCTGCAGCAGGTAGCCCACCACCACCTGGTCGTACGCCGAGTCGCGCTTGGTCTCCTCGATCGCGGCCGCGACCATCTTGGGGTCGGACGACGCCGCGTCGTCCTCGTCCACCACCACGCCCGACTGATTCACGAGCGCTGCGCGTGCCAGACCGATCCACAGTTGCGCCGACCGGCTCCCCGACGTCGAGGCGCGGATCTGGTCGTCGCTCGCGGCCGCGGCGGCGTCCGGCGATTCCTCGATGAGCTGCAACTGCGCGAACGTCATGGGGAAGAGCCGGATGTGCGCCCATTGCGCGAGCACCTCCGGCCCTTCCAAGCCCAGCGGCCGCGCACTCCGCCCGGCGTCGACCGAGACGGTGGAGAGCATGTCGATAAGCTCGTCCTCGCTCACGCCATTCGTGAACTTCACCGCACCCAGATGATGCTTGTGCAGCCGCACCGCGAGCTCGCGCAGCACCGGGTTCTTGTCGTCGGTCGCCACGCCCTCGATGATCAGCTGGTGCCGCGCCACGCCCAGCGAGAGCGCCTCGCGCTCCTTCATCAGGACGTCGAGCCGTCGCTTGAGCTCCGACGACGTATGTTCGAGCAGCGGGTGGCCGGGCGGGTAGATGGCGTTCTTGTGCAGCCCGATCGAGAGCTCGATCAGGAAATCTGCCAAGTCCCGCGACAATGTCGCGGACTCAACGCTTGTCGAGGGGCGCCCCATTGGGGGAATTATGGGGCGCGTGACAGTATCGGGCTACCGCGCACTGCATGAATGCGCTGGCCCGGCTAACTTTCCCGCGGACGCTGCCCCCATTTCGCGCGTCCCCCGTGCCCGCGACGCCACGCGGGCGACTTCCCTGCCGGAGCCCCACCAGTGACCGTCGTCGCACCCGTCTCACCCGAGCTGCAGAAGCTCGCGATCGATACTATCCGCACCCTCTCCATGGACGCCGTGCAGGCTGCCGAGTCCGGCCACCCCGGCACCCCCATGGCACTCGCCCCGCTCGCGTACGCGCTCTACATGCGCCACGTGAAGCACAACCCCGCCGACCCCCACTGGCCCGACCGCGACCGCGTCGTCCTCTCGGCCGGCCATGCGTCGATGCTCCTCTACTCGACGCTCTACCTGACCGGCTACGGCCTCTCGCTCGACGACATCAAGGCCTTCCGTCAGTGGGGCAGCAAGACCCCCGGCCACCCCGAGCATGGCCACACCGCCGGCGTGGAGACCACCACCGGCCCGCTCGGCCAGGGCGTGGCGAATGCGGTCGGCATGGCGGTCGCCGAGGCGCACCTGGCGGCGGTGTTCAATCGCGAAGGGCACGGTGTGCTCGACCACTACACCTGGTTCATCGCCGGCGACGGCTGCCTCATGGAAGGCATCTCGCACGAGGCCGCCTCGTTCGCCGGCCACCAGAAGCTCGGCAAGCTCATCGGCTTCTGGGACGACAACAGCATCACCATCGACGGCCGGGTGAGCCTCTCCAGCAGCGACGACGTCGCCAAGCGGTTCGAGAGCTACGGCTGGCAGGTGCTGCACATCACCGACGTGAACGACCAGGGGCAGATCGACCGCGCCGTCGCCGCCGCCAAGGCCGACACCGGGCGCCCGACCCTCGTCTGCACCAAGACGATCATCGGCTACGGCTCTCCCAACCGCGCCGACACCGCCAAGGCCCACGGCGAGGCACTCGGCAAGGACGAGATCCTGCTTACCAAGGCCGCGTACGGCTGGCCGAGCACGGAACCGTTCTTCGTGCCGCAGGAGGCGCTTGAGCACTGGCGCAGCGCCAAGGAGCGCGGCGTGAACCTGCAGCGTGAGTGGATGACGCGCTTCGCCGCCTACACCAAGGCCTTCCCGAGCGAGGCGATGGAGCTCGGGCGCCGCTGGCATGGCGACCTGCCGGCCGGCTGGGAGAAGTCGCTCACCGTGTTCGACGCGAGCAACGGAAACGTGGCGAGCCGTGCGGCGTCTGGGACGGTGATCAACTCGCTCGCGATCGCGTTGCCCGAACTGATCGGCGGCTCGGCGGACCTCACCGGCAGCAACCTCACCGATGTGAAGGGCGCGCCGATCTTCTCGCCCACGCAGCGCGGGGGGCGCAACTTCCGGTTCGGCATCCGCGAGCACGCGATGGGTTCGATGATGAACGGCATGGCGCTGCACGGGGGGATCATCCCGTATGGCGGCACCTTCCTGGTGTTCGCGGACTACATGCGGCCGGCGATCCGGTTGGCGGCGCTGATGAAGCAGCAGTGCATCTATGTGTTCACGCACGACTCGATCGGGCTCGGCGAGGATGGGCCGACGCACCAGCCGGTGGAGCATCTTGCCTCACTGCGGTGCATTCCGGGATTGCTCGTGCTGCGGCCTGCGGACGCGGCCGAGACGGCGGAGGCTTGGCGGATGGCGTTGCGGTATCGGACGGGGCCTTCGGCGATCGTGCTGACGCGGCAGAAGTTGCCGTTGATCGATCGCGACACCCATGGGGCGGCGAGTGGGGCCACGCGCGGCGCCTACGTGTTGAAGGATGCGCCCGACGGGCAGGCGCCCAAGGCGGTGATCCTGGCGAGCGGGTCGGAGGTGGAGATCGCGCTCAAGGCGCAGGGGGAGCTCGCGGCGGCCGGGGTGGCGACGCGGGTGGTTTCGATGATGTCGATGGAGGTGTTCGGCGCGCAGGATGCTGCGTATCAGGCGAGTGTGCTGCCGGCGGGCGTGAAGCGCGTGGCGATCGAGGCGGCGCATCCGATGCCGTGGTATCGCTGGGTCGGACTCGATGGTGCTGTGGTCGGGATCGAGACGTTCGGGGCGAGTGCGCCGTTCCAGAAGCTGTATGAGGAGTATGGAATCACGGCGGAGGCGGTGGTGAAGGCGGTGTGCGGCGTGAGCTGACGCGGGAGCGCGAGAAACTACGAGGCCCATCGAGCAATGCGCGAGAGGCCGTTCCATTCTTCGCTTGAGAGGGTGTTTGCGCCGGCGTTCACGGAGCGAAGTCTCAGGCAAGCTCGGGGCGATACGCTGATGCTTGCGTCACGATTTTCGACAGTTCCGCAAGCGAAGGCACCGATGGTGACCAAGAGAGCGAGTAAGCGGGTCGCTGGATTCTTGACGGTGCGCTCCGAATGATCACGTTGAGTCACGTCATTCAGTTCATGGACGTGGCGATCGGACCGCACGGATGGTAAGCCTGGAAATCCAGCTCGGAACCCCACTTGCGCGCATTCGTCGGTAGGCTCGACGCCGCGCGATGCTCTCTTCATCAATCGTCGGCAGGAGTTCGGACTGCGCCCTGGATTCAAGCAACTCGCGTGACCACTGCACGAAGAAGTGGCTAGGGTCGATTCGTAACAGCGCCTCGAGTTGTTCACGTACACACCTTCGCTCGACGCGTACCCGAAGGTCGAGGCGCTTCGCCGAAGTTGCGACCCCGGCGGCCGCTATGCGCGAGTGGGCGATCTCGTGGACCAGCATTGCGGCGATGGCAACTACATCGTAGTGAGCTCCAAGCTCACAGTCCAAGAAGATGCTTTGACTAACTTGGTCGAAGGACGCCGGCGATCCCAGCGGTCGAGCCAGAACTATTCGCTTTGCACAACGCCGCATCCACTGAATGTGAATCGGACAAGTTTCGTGCAGCAGCGTGATTGCGTCGATCGTTCGGCGATGCGTTTCGAGCATAGTCGAATGTTCCGCGCTCGCGTCGAAAACCTCTATCCCTGCGGAGTTCTCGCAGCCGACTGAGGTCAAACTACCTGCCATAAGCCTTGAGATCACTCGGGATCTCAGGGCTCGCGCGCGCGATTGCCACCTATGCAACATCTTAGAACATACGATTGGAATCACCTCGAGTCGCACCTGCGAGCCTGATCACGGTCGGTAGCCCCTCGCAGCCGGATTGCACGGCGGCATGGGCTCCGACTTGACTTCGAGCGAATCGTCGTCCAGGCTGGGGGAGGGTACAACCGGCAGTGCCGGAGTGCTCACCGTTCCCGACTGGCAAGGTCCCTTTGGAAAGGATGAGTGAAGAAAGCTAGACAACGTCATGAACCCATATAATACTGCACCCATGATGCTATTTCTCCGCTGCTCCATGTAGGCGGAGGCGTCCTCCCACGCCACTTCTAGAGCTCGGGCTAAAACTCTGGTGTCTCCAGGTGCAAGAGCCGAAGTCGCCGACATGCCCCCACCAACAGGCGAGCCAGTGCACACAAGAAAGGGTCCCCAAAAGTAACAGGAGAGATCTCCCCCGCTCGTCCAGTTCGAGACGCCTCCTCCCGAGTCGAGTTCGCATGTTGTGCCGTCATAGATGGGCGTTGCGAAAGTGAGGCCGCCAATCTCGGTTGTCGTCCACCCGACGAGCTGGCACATGCGCCCCGTGGGATCTGCGCGATTCACGGGCTCACTCCCCACAAACGCCGTCGGATTGATCCCCCCAGCGAGCCCAATCGGATCCTCCGAGATGAACCGCCCCAGCTGCGGATCATAGTACCGCACCCGCATGAAGTAGAGCCGCGCCTCCGCATCCCACTCCCGTCCCTTGAAGCGGTACGGATCCGGAACCGGCGTCCCCCCGTCGGGGAGCGCTTCGCCGTAGGGCGTGTACAGATACGCCTGCTGCACGTTGCCGATCGAATCCATCACGCCCGTGATATTCCCCTGCAGGTCCTGCGCGAAGTAGTACCGCTTCCCCGCGCGCACCATGGCGTGCGGACGATCCACCCCCGGATAGTACGAGTACTTGGCCGCCGGCAGCCAACTGTTGTCCAGTTCCACGAGCACCCGGTCGCCCTCGACCAGATAGCGCGTCGCGGTGCCATTCACCGTCTTCCGCACGCGTCGGCCCAGCCCATCGTACCCGTACGTCACGGTATTGCTCGGCACGCTCGAAGTCACCTGCACCAGTTGCCCCAGGGCATTCCACGCGTAGGTCAGGGAATCGGTCCCCTTCTTCCGCTTGATCATGTACCCGGCATCGTCATAGGTGATGGTCCAGCCGTCCATGCCGGTCATGCGATTGCCGTCGCTGATCGTGGCACCCAGGTCGGTGCGGTTCCCCACCTTGTCATAGGAGTAGACCGCCGCATTCAGCGTATCCACTTCCACGTGCACGATCGAATCAAGGATGAAGCACCCGGGGCAGTCGCCGTACGGGTCGTTGGGAGTCTGGAAGTACTCGGTCCATGACCAGGTCTGCTCGTCCCGGTAGCGCTGGAGGCGCCCAAGCGCATCGTACTCGTGCAAGCGCACGACCGGCGCGGGAGAGCCCGCGCGGGCGATGGAGCCGATACGATCGACGGCGTCGTAGTCGCCGTACGTCCGGCTCAACGCGCTGTTGGGATTCCCGCTGTACGTCTCCGAGAGGACCTGGCTCGCCGCGGAGTACCCGATGGACTTGCGGACCTTCGAGGCCGGCGTCGTACTCGTAGGTAGAGAGTCGGTGATCTCGCGCCCCGCCGCGTCGACGAGCATGGTCGTCGTCTTGTTGCCGAAGTCCATGAACTGAAACGCGCGTCGCGCAGCGTTGTAGCCGACATTGATCGTGTCCGCCCAGACGATCGACGACGCGCTGTCCCGCCGGACCGTGATCTGATCGGTGAGACTCCCGGCCGTGTAGCCGTACCCGAGGCGGAAGATCCGCCCCGCCCGCACCGTCGTCGTGAGCGTGGGGCGCCCAGCGTGGTCCACCCACAGCGTATCGGTGCTCTCGGCGTTCTCGACCGCTACCCACTTCTCCTTGGGATCGTAGGCGAACGTCGTGGTGTTCTTCGTGCCGCCGGGTGCGCTGTCGGTGCGCACCGTCGGACGATCGAGGCCGTCGTACGCGAGCGTCACGAGGTCCCCGCGGCGCCCATAGAGTCGCGTGGGCCGACCGAGCCGGTCATACCGCACGCTATCGGCCTTCCCGCGTGGGTCGACGGAGCGGACCACCCACCCGCGGGCGTTCCGGACGGTGGTGTACTTCTGCGTGTTCGCATCGATCACCGTATCGGTCCCGGCCACGTCCGCGTAGCGATGGCGCGTCTTGACGGCGGTATCGGGCGCGATCTGAAGCGTGTCCCGATTGAGGGCGTCGCGGTAGGTCTTGAAGACGCGCCCGAGCGGATCGGTCACGATCTGCGGCCGCCCGCTGCCGTCGTACGTGGTGCTCCTGGTGGAGGTCGCTACGCCGCTGGCCGTTCTCGCGACCGACGCGGCATTCGCATGGGTTGTCTCGTAGGTCGTCGTGACCGTCGCATTCGCGGCGTCCTTCACGGTGAGCGCCCTGCCCCGGGAATCATAGGTGAAGCGCGTCACCTTGATCGAATCGGTGCGGACGCTGTCGGGCGCCAGACGGGACCCGCTGTAGAAGTACTTCGCTTGCGTCTTGCCGTTCACGCGCACCGAATCGAGCTGGTCGAAGGTCGTGTACTCATACTGCACGAGACTCCCTGACGCGACGTCCAGCTCCGAGAGGAGCAGGGCTCCCCACCACCCATACTCCGTGCCGCCCTGACCGCTCGGCGTGACGGAGGTCGTCTGATGATATCCGTTGTAGGTGAAGAGCGTCGAGTCGCGCTTATTCGCGCTCGATCGCGTGAGCACTTGCGTCGGACCGCCAGAAACGTGGCCCCACGTGGTCGTCGCCGTTCCCTTGGCGTTCGTGACCCGCAGGAACACACTGTCGACGCGGTTGGCTGCGCGCGCGCCGTCGGTGAGCGCCTTCGCCTGGGAGTACAGAAGCACGCTACGCTGCGAGACGATGACGGTCGTGTCGCGGGCGATGGTGTCGCCCTCGATCTTCGCCGACGGACTGATGTGCTTGGCCACTTGGGTGAGCGAGTCGTAGACGATCGTCGTGGTGGCGGTATCCCGTCCTGCGATGCCGACCAGGGCGCCGGCACTGTACGACGCTGCGAGCGCCGTGACGCCATCCGGATCGACGATCCCAGTGAGTTCCCCGTTCGTGCCGCTCGCGACCGTGAACGTGCTCTGCCGTCCGTCCGGCAGCGTGATGCTGCTTAGCTTCCCGCTGGTGCTGTTGTAGGCGAAGGTCGTGTACTTGGTGACCGCTGTTCCACCCACGTCGGTCTCGTACTTGACGCGATAGATGCGGGTACCGTCGCCCGTGCTCATGCGCTCGATCCGGCTGACATTCGCCCAGCGATCCGTGTGGCTGGTGAGCAGTCCAGCGTTGTTCCACTCGGTCGTTCCTCCCTCCCGATCGGTCCGGACCCAGATGGTGTCCGTGGCCAAAGGGCGGATCCGTCGCACCATCGTTGAGAAATCTCCCGCGGGAGCGGCGTAACTACAGGTCCATGGCGTGCCACCGCAACTGCCGGCAGCGAAGTACGACAGGCCCCCGGCGCCATCGGTAAGAAGGAGGCTTCCGTCGGCCTGTCTGTAGAGACGCTCATCACCGACCACGGCCCAGCCTCGTCCGTACGGACTCGCGCTCTCGTTCTGTTTCAGCACGCGCACGCCCGACAGGGTCGTCGTCGAGTCAGCCGAGCCGTAGAACGCGGTCACGAGCACGTCGTACGTGTAGACGCCTGGCCAGTAGCCCGACGCGTCATACTGCGCCGCGAGCCGCACGGCGGCGGTGTCGCCGAGCACGAACGCCTCGGTCGAGGTGTTCGACAGCGTCACGAAGGAGCCATCGGCGCGCCGCAACCGGATGCGTAGTCGGTCTGGTACGGTGGTCGCCGATACCTTCACGTCCACTTCGACGTAGCCAGTCGGTTTGGCCGACTCGCTGGAGTAGCGGAGGGTCGTGCTGAGCGCGGTGCCGTTGGCGAAGAATGCCGGCGTGCTGTAGGCCGTGGTCGCGGAGGCGCAGGTCGCGCAGCCATCGAGCGATCGGAAGTCATTCCGTTGCGCGAGGGTGACGACCGGGCGGGCCCGAGCGGGCGGCGGTGGCGGCGGCGAATATGTCACCTGCACTGAATCCGCCGTGCACGAGGAACCGGTGCCCGTATCGCAGATGCGCGATTTCAGCCAGAACGTGCCCTGTGTGAGCGTGAAAAGCCCAGACGCCGAGACCGAGGTATGCATGCCACCGGGGTCGTCCACGACTCCTGCGCCGCCGATCCAGCTCGAGACATCAGCGCCGTTATACCAGAGCTGCCAACTGCCCATGTCCAGCGTCCCATCGTCGGAGACGAAGATCGACAGCGGCGTACCCGCGACGCTCGAGCTGCCATTGATCTGCACCTGGATCGAGGGTGGACCGCAGGGATTCGAGTCGGAGCAGAGCTGTGCGTGGGCGTCGACTCCTGTTGCGGCACTCAACGCTATGAGTGCGACGAGACAGTGCGAAGATCGAGACGCCACGGCGACCAACGCCTCGAGCGATAGGACAACACGGTCGATGGTGCGCACGCAAACCTCCAAAGGGCGGAGTCGTTCAGAGAGGTACCATCTGGTTGCCAACACTCTTGGCAAACACCGGACCGCTCTGCCGTCCTTGGAAATCCATTGCCACAGAACACGTTACCGAAGGGTCACTCTACGGACGTCGATTCATGGGCGCCCAATTGGCACCCAATTGGCGCCAATCACTTGGGTCCTGGCCTTTTGCCGTGGCCCATTGCAAGGTGCTCGGGCAGTGCCCTGAAACGGCGCGTGCAGTTGCAGCGCGAGCGAATGGCGCGCCGCAGATGCCATGTCCCCGCGTAAGGAGACACTGGATCTCGGCCGCCGCTGACTTGGAAATCTGCCCGTGGGCTGAGAAGTCGCTCGCGGCATTCGACGATCGAGACGGCAACGCGGCGAGCCGGGGCTCAAGTGCGACGATCAACTCACGGTTCTCACGAAGCGGCCCCCCGCGGTCAATCGCGAGGGGCCGCTCGAGTCTAGGGATTCGATCAGATTGGATCTAGATGCTCAGCATACGGCGCCTCCCACGGTGTCGCGCGGATTCTGATGAGGTGACGGACTCGCAACGGCCGGTGGTCCACGGCGCACGTACTCCCAACCCAAGTCTTGGTCCACCAGCAGCTTGATCGTACCCCCCACGCGATTCCATTGCGGGCGCCGCAAACACTCCGGGCGTCGGAGAACCAGATCCTGGCTCAAGGCCGTCCCGCTCAGCACTCGAAAATGAGCGAAAACCCTTGAACTGCACGCGTGCTCCGTCCAGGTCAAGAGCGCTCAATAAGCCCGCTGCCGCCTGCGCCGCGCGACTCGGAAGCGCAAACAGCGAACGGAGCGACGCTGCACACGCATTCGCGGTGGGCGTAGAAGCTGCCGCGGAAGCTCTACGGACGCAGTTCTGTCAGCTTGCGGCAAACCCACGGGATCGTGTTGCCCGACGGGTGCGACTCGGTCGGTAGCCAGGTTCCATCCATCGCACCGGAGCGAAGCGCCGAACCGAGCGAGTCATAGAGAGTCATCCCCAGACTTCGGACGCGGCCTCTGGCGCAATCCACGTTGACCCACCAGTCCATGTGCCAGAACTCGACCGAGTCGCCCGGTGCTTGCTGTGACTTGGCGAAGTCGATTCGTAACTGGAGATCAGCCATTTCGATTCCCACTGGGGGCACGAGGCTCGTATCTAGCCAGCCCGTCGCAACTTCGCTGCGCATGAACTCGGCCCATGGCGGCGGCATGTCGGACGTCACCCGCGGAAGTTCGACGCAGGACGGTGCCACAAGAAGCAGAATCAGCAGGAGGTTGCGCAATGGTTGTCTCGAGTCAGTTACCTATTTGATGTGAGCTTCATGGGCACCGCCCTCGGGTCAATCCCTTGATTGGCCTAACGAGGACCTACAAGAGCTCGCCGACCGGTTCAGCAGTGCGTATTTGAAGGCGCGTCGGCGTTCCGAGTTTCGGGCAGCAACGGAGCACGGTGCCTCGATACTCCTCAAGTCATTTGAATGTCGCTTATCGACGATGCGCCTGCCTGAGCCTCTCGCGTACCACCGCGTCCAGTTTGCGTTGCCTCGACCGGGATTCCTCATCGACGCGATAGAATGCGTCCAGTGCTTCGCGATGCCGGATCAACAGTGCGAGGATGTTTCGCACATCGGTCTTAAGGTCACCCGGTAGGTCCGGAACCGTGTCAGTAACATCCATCGCGGCGAGGACGTCCGTCAACAAGTTCATCGCAGTGGATCGAGCGTCGGCACTTCGTCCCACCATGACGTCCCAGAATCCACGATCCCATGCGATTCGGACAACAAACACCCCGTCCGTTAAGTAGACGATGACGTCGTACCGTCGTTCAGATTCGGCGAGTGGCAACGTGTGGTGGAGTACCTGCAGCTCCAACTCGTCTCGAAGTACTTCGCGAACAATGGCCTTTATGTCTGGCATCCGTCCTCGTCCTACAGGATAGGGAGACAGCCGACTATCGTGCGTGATCCTGCGAACCCTCGCGTCATGAGACCGGGCAGCATCTCACGGTAGCCCATCCCCTTGAGCGCCCTCAACTCTTGCGCGAAGATCCCCGTCGCACCAGCGCTTGGGTTGGAAAGCATGAACTCCGCGCCTTGGCTTGCCTTTCCGCGAAGCCACCACGTATTGAGCGTTCCGAAGAAGTTGGGAGCGCTGCGATACAGCCCCTCCCCAACGTAGTATCGCTGCACGCCAACCTCAGCGGCCCTCTCCACATAGAAGCCCATCTTTCCGAGCATTGCCGTACCACCAACATATCCTCCGATGGCGGCGCAGCCCACTGCGAGTGTCGTGGTCAACTTGATTGACATCAGGATTCCTTGCTCCATGGCGGGTGCAGTGCTACCGAGGGAGTGCAGCTGATCGATTCCGTTCTGACCGGTCCATGATCCGATCGGGCCAAAATGAGCTTAACCCGATTTCGTGGACGCCTCACTCGCCCTAACTTCGGGGCGGAGGTAGCACATGAAATCCAAGGGAAAGG
>JAIOPJ010000021.1 GCA_021413975.1 Gemmatimonadota bacterium | reverse complement strand
TCGCTCTCGCTGCGTAAAGCTTAGCTTTACCCAGCAGTGCCTGAGAGGTAGCCCCGCCCGAGGCGGCACTCAGGTATCGAAAATTCGGGCTGGCTTGCCGGTGTGTCCTCCGCCGGTCGGCGAGATCAAGAAGGACTCATCCGTGCATGGGAGGCCCACCGGCCAGTGCATGGAAACACCAATCGGTGGGATACGCGCGTAGACGTTGCGGAAGATCTTACGCAAGACGGGAGTTCGAATCTCCCCGCCTCCACTGGATGCAGATGTGAGATGTGAGATGTGAGGGGGCCGCCTGTTCAGGCGGCCCTTTCGCGTCTTGGCGGGACCGGGCCGTTCCCGGCAGGTGAGACGTCAGCGCGTGCACGCGTCCGGCGATCGCCCGAAGGCCCGTCTCATCGGTCGCAAGCGAGGGCCTCGAGGGAGATACGCTCGCCGCTCACACGGAAGGTGCCTAGGTAATCGATCGTGGCCTCGCCGGAGACTCGCATGCGTTCGCCGATGCGCTGCTCGAATCGCAGCGTGTGATTCGGGACGTAGTCCGGGAACCGTGCGCCGAGCGCGTTCAGCGAGTCGGCCTGTCGCCGCCAACCGTCGATCCGGCGGGCGCGGAAGGCCGCCAGCGAATCGGCTGGCATCAGCGCCTCGAAGATGCGTTCATCGAAGCTACCGAGCCAGTCGCCGCTGCCATTCGCCGCTGCGGGACCATGCCACGCGAGGCCCACGTACCCGAGCCGATTGCGCTGCCTCCAGGTGCAGTCCGCATCGAGCTCCTCCGCGCTCAGCGCCGCGGTCGCCTGGACGAAGTAGCCTCGCGGTACGGGAGGCAACAGCCCAGGGCCGTCGACCGCCCCACCGTCGTCGTCACTCGACACGCCGTCGTCGATGCGAAGGATCGCCGTCGTCGTTGCGCCACCGACGCGTTCGAACACGAGCTGGAACGTACCCGCGATCGGCACGCGGATGGCCCGCAGGCGCGCTCGCTGGAACTCGTCCTGCGCGTCGCGGAGGAACTCCGTGACCGGGTACTTCACGGCCAATTCCGGGTCGGCAGCGAGCCGCCGCAGGTCGGCGAGCGCCGCGAGCGAGTCCGGGACGGTCCTGCGAGGCGGCAGTGCGTCGAAGAAACGAAGGAGTTCCTCCGCCGTGAGCAGCGCCAAGGGCGCGCGCAGCCCGCTCCTGGAGCGGGCCGCAGACTCCAACGCGATCGGATACGGGTGGAACGCGGTGGTCATCACGTCGAACGTGGGTAGTCCGTCCACCCAGTGCTCCCGATCCCGCAGTTCCGCCGAGAAGAGCCCGGCGGTGCCGGGCGCGAGCCATAGCGCGCTGCGCCCCCATGTGACGGGCTGGCAGCTCGCGTCGAAGTCCCACGGCACGAGCACGACGTCGGTGGCGCCTGCGGGGAAGGCACGCCGCGCGCGGCCGCCGACGCGGTCGACGTGCACGCGTTGACCGAAGATCTCGCGCGGCTGACCGCGACCCGAATGCCCGAGGGCCACGATCGGGCGCATCGTTCCCGGACCGGCGCGGACCGTGTCGCCGAGTGCCGTGCCGATGAACGGCACGCTGCGCGGCCGTAGGTATTGCCAGGGAGGAATGAGCGAGCACGCCGACGACGAGTCCGGCGTGGCAGCGAGCAACGCGATCGCGAGACTTGTGATGCGACCGGCGGACGCCGCACTGCTGACAAGGTCGCCTAGAATTCGAGTCATGGCCTCAACTTCGTCTGGCGTGCAATGCAAGTCCAGCAAGGCGGTTCGCACTCCCGTCAGCGCGAACCTGGCAAAGCCAAGAGATCGGCGGCGCTCAGACCCGCAATCGCATGACCACGGCTGACGCCGGACAAGCGCCGCGGAACTCCTCCGACGCGTGCAGCGCCACCGGCGCGGCCTCGCGTGCGATCCGCTCGAAGCCGAATCGAGGGAACCACGCGTCCGCCGTGGTGGTGAGCAGGACCAGCTCCCGCGTCCCGCTCGCCGTCGCGGCCGCGAGGAGCGCGCGCACGAGTCGTTCACCCAGCCCCGTGCCGCGCACCGCCGGCGCGACGACCGCCGACCGCAACAGGGCCGCCTCGCCGAACGGCTCGAGCCCGATCGCCCCGACCACCGTTCCATCCTGCTCAGCCACGAGGAAGTGCGCGAGGTCGTCGGGCACTCCGTCGAGCGGGAGCTGCGCGCCCGTCAGCAGTGCGCGGACGGCGACGGCGTCCGCGGCGGTCGCCCCACGGATCGTCGCGCGACCGTCCTGCCCGGATGGAACGGTGTCGGTGCCCGTCATCAGGCCCTCGTCACCGGCTTGATGGCGCGGATGAACGCGCTGCAGAACGCACCGTCGATGTCGTTCGCGACCGCGTTCGCGTCGAGCCCCGCGTCCTTCAGGAAGGCGCGGGCATCCTCCGCCTTGTAGACGCGCGTCGGTTCGATCGACGGACTCACGAAGCCCGACTCGCCGAGCAGGCGGAGGAACTGCTGCTCCTCGAGCGCCCCGGCGATGCAGCCGACCCAGAGCTCCATCGACTTCCGCACCTCGGCGGGCACTTCGCCGCGCACGATCACGTCGCTCACGGCGAAGCGGCCGCCCGGCTTGAGCACGCGGAACGCCTCGCGCAGCACGGCGGGCTTGTCGGCCGCGAGGTTGATGACGCAGTTGGAGATGATCACGTCCACCGATGCGTCCGGCAGCGGGATCCGTTCGATCTGTCCCTTCAGGAAGGTCACGTTCGTCGCGCCGGCGGCCAGCGCGTTCTTGCGGGCCAGCGAAAGCATCTCGTCGGTCATGTCGAGACCGTACACATGGCCGGTGGGGCCCACGCGCTGCGCCGAGAGCAGCACGTCGATGCCGCCGCCGGAACCGAGATCGAGCACCGTCTCGCCCTCCGCGAGCGAGGCGAGTGCGGTGGGATTGCCGCATCCGAGGGACGCGAGCACGGCGGCGGCGGGGATACCCTGGACCTGCGCAGCCTCGTACAGGTCGGAGGTGATGGGGTCCTTCTCATCCTCGCCACTGCAACAGGAGGCGCCGCAGCAGGAACTGCGATCGCCTTCGGCGGCGCGGGTGGCGGCGGCGCCGTACTTGGCGCGGACGATCGTGTGGATCTCGGGCTGGGTCGTGGTCATCGGTCTGCTCCTCCAAAGAGTGGAATGGGTGGTTCGGACCACTCCGGGGGTCCGTCTTCATCCGTCTGCGGTGCGGCGAGGATCAGTTGCAGCAGGCCACGGGGAGGCGCCGGCGTTCAGTGGCAGGAATGCGGTAGGCCGCCACCGCCCGCTCGGCGTGCTCGAGCGCATCGGCGGCGAGGCGGTAGTGCGACCAGCGGCCCTCGCGGCGCATGACGACGAGGCCCGCGTCGCGCAGGTTCTTGAGGTGGAACGAGAGCAGGGATTGACCGCAGTCGAGCGCCGCCTGCAGGTCGCAGACGCACTGCTCGCCGGAGCGCAGCAGGTCGAGGATGCGGAGCCGGCGCGGGTCGGAGAGCGCGTGGAAGAGCGCCGCGTGCCGCTCGAGGCTGTCGAGGGCGGCGCTGGTGGCGGACTTCGCGGAGCTGGTCAGTGTCTCGGAGGCCATGCATCAACATAACAAGATTGGTTGATGCATGCAAGGGGAGCCGTCAACGCCCGCCCGACCCGCCCGACCCGCCGGCCCGCTGGCCCGCCGGCCCGCCGTCGCGACGGCCCTACGGCCGCACCGTCTGGATCTCCACCCGCGACGCCTGCTGCCGCGTCCGCCAGATGCGGTGCGTCTGCGCCTTGAAGTCGGCCGCGGTCGCCTCGAAGATGTTCGCCACCCAGGTCTGCGGGTTCCGGTCGATGATCGGGAACCAGCTGCTCTGCACCTGCACCATGATCCGGTGGCCCTTGAGGAACCGGTAGCTCTGCGTGTGCAGGTCGATCGCGAAGGGCGTCACGGCGTTCGGGACGAGCGGAACGGGCTTCTCGAACGACTGGTGGAAGCGGCCGCGGAAGACGTCGTTCGCGACCATCAGCTCGAAGCCGCCGAGCTTGAAGTTCGGTGCGTACTCCTCGGGATAGACATCGATCAGCTTGACCACCCAGTCGGCATCCTGTCCGGTCGTGCTCGCGAAGAGCTTGGCCACGATGGAGCCGGCGAGCACCACGTCCTCGGTGAGCGGCTCGGTGGTGTACGTGAGCACGTCGGGACGTCCGTCGACGAAGCGCTGGTCCTCGAGCAGCCAGGTGCTCCAGCCCGAGCCGCGCGGATAGTACGTCGGCTCGATCGGCCGCGGGCGGTACGGCACCGGCTTCGCGGGATCGCTCACGTAGCTGTCGAAGGCGGTGGTCGTGCTCGCGTCGGCGGCCGGCGGGTCGAACGAGAGGCGGCCGTTCGCGTGGAAGTAGAGCGAGCGGGTCTCCGCCTCACGAGGAGGCCACGCGTCGAAGCGGCGCCAGGTGTTGCTCCCGGATTCGAAGACGGTGGCCTCGGTGCGCGTGGCCGTACCGCGATCCTTCAGGTAGTACGCGAAGAACGGGGCCTGGATGCTCGCGCGGTAGTACGCGCCCGTCGGCGATCCGAAGTCGATCCGACCGAGCGTCTGCCCCGGACCATTGCTCCAGCCGCCATGCCGCCACGGACCGACGACGAGGAAGTTCTGCCCGCCGCGGTCATGCTTCTCGAGCTGGTCGTAGATCAGCATCGGCCCGTAGAAGTCCTCCTGGTCCCACCAGCCGGCGACATTGAGCGTCGGCACGGTCACGCGCGTGAGGCTGCCGCGCATGGCCTGGCGTTGCCAGAAGGCGTCGTAGTTCGGATGCTCGGCGAAGTCCGTCCAGGTGGGGAGCTTGCGATCCCGCAGCACGTTCTTCTGGATGTTCGCGAGCGGCCCGACGTTCAGGTACCAGTCGTACGTGTCGTAGCGGTCGAAGGCGAAGTCGGAGTTCTCGCGCGCGGCCTCGGTGAGCCAGGCGTACTCGAATCCGTAGCTCAACCGGAAGGCGCCGTTGTGGTGGAAGTCATCGCCGAGGAACATGTCGGCGGGCGAGGCCTGCGGACTCACGGCCCGCAGGGCCGAGTGGCCGCCGAGCATCCCCATCGCCGAGGTCCAGCCGTCGTAGCTGACGCCGAGCATCCCCACACGCCCGTTGTTGCCGGGGATGTTCGCGAGGAGCCAGTCGATGGAGTCGTTGGTGTCGGTGATCTCGTCGATCGCGTTGCGGGGAGAATCCACCGGCTTGATCGGACGCTGCATGACGAAGGTGCCGCCGCTCTTGTACCGGCCGCGGATGTCCTGGAAGACGAAGATGTACCCCTCCTCGGCAAGTTCCTTGTACGACCCGGTGAGGCGACCCTTGGAGCCCCCGACGCCGTACGGTGTGCGTCCGAGGAGGAAGGGCAGGGGCGTCGCCGGCTCGGCGGGCCGGAGGATCTCCACGTGCAGCGTGACGCCGTCGCGCATGCGGATCTCGGCGGTCTGCTGGACATAAGCGGCGGGGTCGAAGCCGCTGTCGCGTGGTGCGGCGCTGGACGGTTGCTGCGCACTCGATGCGCTGGATGCGTTCGCCAGGACCGCTACGGCGAGGAGGACTCGGCTCAAGGCGCGCATGATCACGATCCCGGGTTGGTGAGTAGCGGTTGCGATTCGATCCCCTACGGCGCGCGTCGCTCCTCGCGCCAGGCCCAGACGACGAAGGCCGCCAGGGCCGCGAGCAGCGCGGGCGCGATCATCACGGCCGCGACCTGGATCACGCCTTCGACGAGCGGACCCCAGGAGCCATCGCCGTGCCGGCCGATGCGGAAAGTGCGCCCGAACGCGAGGCCGCGCCAGAGCGAGAGCGGCACCCACGTGAGGACGAAGACCGCCGCCGCGAGACGGGCGCCGCGGCGCATGCTCATCCGTCGCGCGGCTCGCGGAGACGGATGAGCCCTTCCTGCGCCATCGACGCGACCATCGTGCCGTCCTGACGGAAGACCTGCCCGCGCACGAAGCCGCGCGCGCCGAACGCCGACGGGCTGTCGCTCACGTAGAGCAGCCACTCGTCGGCGCGGAACGGGCGATGGAACCAGACGGTGTGATCGAGCGACGCGATGAAGAGCTTGGGATCGCGGAAGGCGACGCCGTGCGGCAGGAGCGCCGTGGGGAGGAACCCGTAGTCCGAGGCATACGCGAGCACCGCCTGATGCAGCATCGGCGTGTCGGGGATCCGCTCGGCGAGGCGGAACCAGAGCTGCCGCTGGGCGGTCACCTCGGCGCGCTTGTCGGGTCGGGCGTACGGATCGGCCGGCGTGATCGGCCGGATGTCAATGGGGCGTTCCTGCGTGACGATGCTGCGCAACGGCTCGGCGATCTGGTCGGCGCGGGCGCGGATGAGCTCGAGTTCGGAGGGCAGTCCTTCGGGCGACGGCACGTCGGGCATCACGGCCTGATGGTCGAGTCCGGGCTCCTCGATGTGGAACGACGCCGAGAGATGGAAGATCGCCTCGCCATGCTGGATGGCGGTGACGCGCCGGCTGGTGAAGCTCCTGCCGTCGCGCGGACGGTCGACGAAGTAGACGATCGGGGCGCGGAAGTCGCCCTCGCGCAGGAAGTACCCGTGCACCGAGTGGGCATCGCGCTCGGACGGCACGGTGCGGCGCGCGGCGACGAGCGCCTGGGCGAAGACCTGGCCGCCGAAGACGCGGCCGGTGCCGAGGTCGCGGTTGTTGCCGCGGTAGATGTTGTGCTCGAGCGGCTCGAGGTCGAGGAGCGCGAGGAGATCGTGGACGACTGTCATGACCGAAATATCACCTGCGCGACCGTCCTCGGGTCAGGTATCCGCCACCGGCAGCGACGGACGGACGGGGGGCTCGTCCTGATTCCGCATGTGGTCGGCGAGCTGATGGAGCTTGGTCCGGAGGAACGTGCGGAGCTCATCCGGCATCTCGTGCGCGTCGACGGCGCGATCCATGCACCAGAGCCACTGATCGCGTTCCCGGGTGCCGATCGTGAACGGCAGGTGACGCGCCCGCAGACGGGGATGGCCGTACTTGGATTCGTAGAGCGGAGGCCCGCCGGTCCAGCCGGTGAGGTACTCGTAGAGCTTCTCGCGGGAGCGCTTGAGGCTCGCCGCATGGAGCTTCCGGACGTCAGCCGCCTGGGGCGACTGGTCCATGAGGTCGTAGAAGCGGTCGACGAGGGCGCGCACGCCGTCGGCGCCGCCGAGCTGCTCGAAAGGGAGGGGGGAGTCGGTCATGGTCACGGGGGGTTCCGAAGGATAACGGGCACCGGGGATGCGCACGATATGACAGTGCCGCAGACGTCGGCCCGCCTCCCGTCGTCATGAGGCCATGCGTCCTTCTCTCTTCGTGCTGGCGATCCTGCTCGCTGCGGCCTGCTCGGTGGACGGTACCACCGCGCTCCCTGCTGACCCTTGCGCCCCGAACTTCAGCTTCGGTGCCCGGTCGTCCTCTGCCGCGGGGACCACGACGTGGGCGGTGCTGCCGCAGGCCACGGACGGCTGCGTCACGCAGCGACTCGACAGCCATTTCGTGAATCGGGCGACCGATGTCTCATCGGTGG
Source organism: Gemmatimonadota bacterium (assembly GCA_021413975.1). GTDB lineage: Bacteria > Gemmatimonadota > Gemmatimonadetes > Gemmatimonadales > Gemmatimonadaceae > Pseudogemmatithrix. Next base: position 195,230 of record JAIOPJ010000021.1, on the reverse strand, counting down.
GCCGGCTCTTCGTCTTCCTCCCGGGCACGGGGGCGATCGCCCAGAACTACCGCTCGATCGTGTTCGAGGCCGCCCGCGCGGGCTACCACGCGATCGGGCTCTCGTACCCGAACACGCAGGCCGTGGGGACGGCGTGTCTTGGGCAGCCGACGGTCTGTTACGCCGAGGTGCGGTCCGAGGTGCTCACCGGCGAGGCGTCCTCGCTCCTGGTCACGGTGGATCGCGCGAACAGCATCGAGAACCGGCTGGTGAAGCTGCTCCGCTACATGCGTTCCGCCGACGCGGCAGGCAACTGGGGTCAGTACCTCGCCGGCGACAGCGCGGTGGTCTGGGCGAAGGTCTCGATCGCCGGTCACTCGCAGGGCGGTGGGCACGCCCTGTTCATCGCCAAGCGGTACGCGGTCTGGCGTGCGACGGCGTACGCCTCCGCGGGTGACCTGCTCCCCGGCGGCGGCGCCGCTCCGTGGGTCGCCTTGCCCTTCGCGACGGCGTCGAGCGCGATGTTCGGCTTCATCTCGACGGCCGACGAGCTCGTCTCGCCGACCGAAGCGCTCGCGCGGTGGACTGCGCTCGGGATGACCGGCGCCGCCGTGAACGTGGACTCGGCCCCGCCGCCCTTCGGCGCGGCCCAGCGCTTCGTGACCACCGCGACGCCCCAGAATCCGGGGATCGTCGTCGGGCCCAACCACAACGCCGTCGTCGTGGACGTGAACACGCCGACGGTGCTCGGCATCGGCGCACCCGTGTTCCGGTCGGTCTGGAAGGCGCTCAGCTTCCCCTGAGCGGTGCGTGATCCCCCTCTCAAGTCGGCGCGTCGGACGGCCGATACCTGAAGGGGAGGCACGCGGTGTCCGAACTCGACCTGATGCGCCGACGGCTCGCCGATGCGACCGCCGGGGACTATGACATCCTCTCCGAGCTGGGTCGGGGCGGGATGGCGACGGTCTATCTCGCCCATGACCTCTCGCTCGATCGCCGCGTCGCGATCAAGGTGATGTCGCCGCAGCTCGCGGCCGTGGACGGGATGGCCGAGCGCTTCCTCCTCGAGGCGCGCGTGGCGGCGGCGCTCTCGCATCCGCACATCGTGCCGATCCACGCCGTGCGCCGTTCGGGCGACCTGCTCTACTTCGTGATGAAGTACGTGGCCGGTCGGTCGCTCGATGCGGTGATCGCGGAGGTGGGGCCGTTGCGCGTGCCGGTGGTGTGTCGCGTGCTGCGCCAGGTCGGCGCGGCGCTCGAGGCGGCGCATCGCAGCGGGATCGTCCACCGGGACATCAAGCCGGCCAACATCCTGATCGACGAGCGCGGCGATGCCGTGGTGGCCGACTTCGGGATCGCGCGCGTGGCGGAACGGCGCGGCCTGACGCAGGCGGGCCAGACCGTGGGCACGCCCGAGTACATGAGTCCCGAGCAGTGCTCGGGGGAGTCACTCACGGGCGCGGCGGACCAGTACTCGCTGGGCGTCGTCGCCTATGAGCTGCTGACCGGCGCGCCGCCGTTCACCGGCGACGGGCTCATGCAGGTCGTCTGGCGCATGGTGCACGAGGAACTCGTGCCCCTCGACATGCGCCGGCCCGACTGCGAGGGGGCGGTCGCGACCGTGGTGCACCGCATGCTCGCGCATCGCGCGGACGAGCGCTGGCCCTCGGTCGCGGATGCGGTCGCGGCGCTCCCGACGACCGCGCACGGCGCCGCGGACCCGGTGCGTGACGAACTCATCTCGCTCTCGCACCGAAGGGCGGCGGCGGAACGGCCTTCCGTGGCCCGCACCTCGATCTCGATCCACCTGCCATTCGCTTCGGCCCTCATGACCATCGACGATCAGGTCCTGCTCACCGCTGACGTGCGTGACGCCGCGGGTGCCACCGTGACGGAGCTCCCCGTGTCGTGGTCCTCGAGCGAGCCGTCGGTCGCGCGCGTGAGCGAGCAGGGCATGGTCGTGGCACTCCGCACAGGAGGAACCGCGATCTCGGCCGCCGTGGGCGATGTCACGTCGCGGCTCGATCTCATGGTCACGCGCGCGGGCGTGCGCGACCTGGGTCTCACGCCTAGGCCATCGGCCATCGAGGTCGGCGATCGACTCGCGCTCTCCGTGACGGGCGGCGCGGGCGGTGTCGCCGACGCCACGTCGCAGCGGCCGAGACTGGTCGCCTGGCGCAGCAGCGAGCCGCGGGTGGCGACGGTCGACGCGACGGGCCTCGTGACGGCCCATGCCGAGGGTTCCGTGGAGATCATCGCACGCGGGGGCGGCAGCGAGGCGACGCTCCCGCTGCGTGTCACCCGGGCCGTGATCGCCATGGTGACCGTCTCGGCGCCGGCCCCGCGGCTCTCGATCGGCGACCACATGACGATGCGGGCCGCGCCGTCGAATCCGAAGGGGCACGCCTTGCCCGGCTACGCGGTGCGTTGGGAGGTGAGCGATCCCGGGATCGCGGCGATCTCGCCGGAGGGAGTCCTGACCGCGCTGCGGGCCGGACAGGTGCTGGTCGCCGCCCGCGTCGAGGGTCGCGTGGGCACCGCGAAGGTGATGGTCGCACCCAACGGCTGAGCGCCGCGAGCATCACGGGTTGTCCCGGGCCGTGCGCGCGGCCAACGTATCCTCATGCGCCGCATCCCGTGGATCAGCACGACGTGGGAGGAAGGTCGGGTCTTCGACCGGTGGATGATCGTGCACTTCCTCAGCGGCGTCGCGGGAGGGTTCTCGAACGTCCTCTTCGGCCTGTCGACGCGTGGCGTGTATGCGCTCGGGATGTCGCTGCTCCTGCTCTGGGAGGTCGGGGAGCACTTCCAACGTGTCGGCGAGTCGTGGGAGAACCGGGTGCTCGATCTCGTGGTCGGGGGAGCGGGGATCTGGGTGGCGCTCTGGTGCGCCGACCGGATGAGCGCCGGGCAGGAGATGCTGGCCTTCGCGGCCAGCACCGCTGCCACGGTGGCCGGATCCGCGCTCGGTGGCCTCGCCTTCCGGGCGCGGACGCGCGAGTCGGCGGCCGCCGACCGCGAACCTACCCCTTGACCGCCTGCGCCGCCGCCAGCCTCGCGATCGGCACCCGGAACGGCGAACAGCTCACGTAGTCGAGCCCCGAGTCGTGGCAGAACGCGACCGAGCGAGGCTCCCCTCCGTGTTCGCCGCAGATCCCGACCTTGAGTCCCGGTCGTGCGGCTCGCCCATCGGTCGTCGCCATCGTGATCAGTCGTCCGACGCCATTGATGTCGAGCACCTGGAACGGATCGTCCGTGAAGATCCCGCGCTCCACGTAGAGCGGCAGGAACCGCCCCGCATCGTCGCGGCTCAGGCCGAGCGTCGTCTGCGTGAGGTCGTTCGTGCCGAAGGAGAAGAACTCCGCCTCGGCGGCGATCTCGCGCGCGGTGAGCGCGGCGCGCGGGAGCTCGATCATGGTGCCGACGAGGTACTTCACCCGCATCCCCGTCTCGGCGGCCACCTGTGCCGCCATGCGGTCGACGATCGCGCGCTGGTGCGTGAACTCCTTCACGGTGGAGACGAGCGGGATCATGACCTCGGGCATCACGATCACGCCGCGCTTCGCCACGGCGGTCGCGGCCTCGAAGATCGCCCGCGCCTGCATCTCGGTGATCTCCGGGTAGGTCACGCCGAGGCGGCAGCCGCGGTGCCCGAGCATCGGGTTCGTCTCGCGCAGCGACTCGACGACGTGCATGAGCGCCTGCCGCGTGACGCCGACGCGCCGCGCGAGCAGCTTGGCCTCCTCGCCGCCGTGCGGCAGGAACTCGTGCAGCGGCGGGTCGAGCAGGCGGATCGTCACGGGGAAGCCGTCCATCGCCTCGAAGATCCCCTCGAAGTCGGCGCGCTGCATGGGCAGGAGCTTGGCCAACGCGCGGCGACGCCCGCTCTCGTCGTGCGAGACGATCATCTCGCGCATGGAGTGGATGCGGTCGCCGTCGAAGAACATGTGCTCGGTGCGGCAGAGCCCGATCCCCTCGGCGCCGAAGCCCCGGGCGATGCGGGCATCGCGCGGCGTATCGGCGTTGGCGCGCACCTTGAGCCGCCGGCGCGCGTCGGCCCACCCGAGGAGTTCGGCGAACCCCTTATAGACCGGGGAGTCGTCGGCCGAGAGCGTGCCGGCGTTCACCTGCATCACCTCGCTCGGCATGGTCGGGAGATCACCCTTGAAGACCTCGCCGGTGCCGCCGTCGAGCGTGATCCATTCCCCTTCGTGGATCTCGGTCTCGCCGACGCGGAAGAGCCGGTGCGTCGCGTCGACGCGGATCGCGCCGCAGCCGACGACGGCGCACTTGCCCATGCCGCGCGCGACGACGGCCGCGTGACTCGTCATGCCGCCGCGCGAGGTGAGCACGGCGCGGGCCGCCACGATGCCGTGGAAGTCCTCCGGCGTCGTCTCGTCGCGCACGAGGATGACGGCGTCGCCGTGCGCCGCACGCATCTCGGCGACATCGGCGTCGAAGACGGCCATGCCGCTCGCGGCCCCGGGGCTCGCCGGCAGGCCCGTGCAGAGCAGGCTGTGCGACGCGTTGGGGTCGATGATCGGGTGCAGCAACTGGTCGAGCTGCTGCGCCGGCACGCGCTGGATCGCCTCGGGCCGCGAGATCAGGCCCTCGTTGACGAGGTCGCGCGCGATCCGCACCGCCGCCGCGGCCGTGCGCTTGCCGATGCGCGTCTGCAGGAGGAAGAGCTTGCCGCGCTCGACGGTGAACTCGAGGTCCTGCATGTCGCGGAAGTGACGCTCGAGGAGCGACTGCGTGCGCAGCAGGTCGCCGTACGCCACCGGCAGCTTCGTCGCCATCTCGGTGATCGGCTGCGGCGTGCGGATGCCCGCCACCACGTCCTCGCCCTGCGCGTTCACGAGGAACTCGCCGTAGAAGATCTTCTCGCCGGTGGACGGGTCGCGCGTGAACGCGACGCCGGTGCCGGAGTCGTCGCCGAGGTTGCCGAAGACCATCGACACGATGTTCACCGCGGTGCCGGGCGCCTCGGCGATGCCGTTCACGCGCCGGTAGTCGACCGCCTTCTTGAGCGTCCACGACTTCCAGACCGCGATGGTCGCCCCCCAGAGCTGCTCGCGCGGATCGTGCGGGAAGGCCTTGCCGGTCACGCTCTTGATCAGCTGCTGGTACTCGCTCACGAGCGTCTGCAGCGCTTCCGCGGGGAGTTCGGCGTCGGTCCGGGCGCCGGTGGTGAGCCGCTTGGCGGCGAGCAGGTGCTCGAAGTCGTGCATCGGGACGCCGAGCACGACGTCGCCGTACATCTGCAGCAGGCGCCGGTAGGAGTCGTACGCGAAGCGCGGGCTGCCGGAGAGGGCCGCGAGCCCCACGACGGTCTCGTCGTTGAGGCCGAGGTTGAGGATGGTCTCCATCATGCCGGGCATGGAGACGCGGGCGCCCGATCGCACCGAGACCAGCAGCGGATTCCTGGGGTCGCCGAAGGTCTTGCCCGAGGCCTCCTCGAGGCGCACGAGCGCGCGAGCGACCTCGGCCTCGAGTCCTGCGGGGATGGCCCCCGTGGCGAGGTACGCGTCACAGAGATTGCACGCCATCGTGAAGCCGGGAGGCACCGGCACGCCGAGATTGGTCATCTCGGCGAGGTTCGCTCCCTTGCCGCCCAGGAGGTCCCGGTCGTCCTTGGTCGCCTCGGCCTTGCCGTTGCCGAAGAAGAAGACGGTCTGCGTCACGTGCGGATCTCCCGCCATGGGCGGTGTGGCGCTAACCGAGTCGGAGCTTCTCCGGTGCGGTCGGCGGCTTGGTGGGGTACTGCCCGCTGAAGCAGGCGTGGCAGAATCCGTCGGGACCGTTGGGGACCGACTGCAACATCCCGTCGAGCGAGATGTAGCCGAGGGTATCCACGCCGATCTTCCGGGCGATCTCCGCCACGCTGTTGTTCGCCGCGATCAGCTGTTCCTTGTCCGGCGTGTCGATGCCATAGTAGCAGGGCCCGGTGATCGGCGGGGAGGAGACCCGCATGTGCACCTCGCGCGCCCCCGCGGCCCGCACGAGGGCGACGAGCCCCCGCGTGGTCGTGCCGCGGACGATCGAGTCGTCGACCATCACCACCGACTTCCCCTCGAGGATCTCGCGTACCGCATTGTACTTCACCTTCACCTTCGCATCGCGCCCGCTCTGGGTGGGCTGGATGAACGTGCGCCCGACGTAGTGATTGCGGATGAGTGCGAGCTCCAGCGGCATCCCGCTCTCCTCGGAGAAACCGAGGGCGGCGGAGTTCGATGAATCGGGCACCGAGAAGACGAAATCCGCCCCCGGCGCCGGATGCTCCTTCGCGAGCTGCCGGCCGAGCGCCCGACGGGCCCGGTCGACGGAACCGCCGAACACCTTCGAATCCGGCCGCGCGAAGTAGACGTACTCGAAGACGCAACGGTGCAAGTTCGATGCCGCTTTCCGCTGCAGGGTCCGGCTCGTGCCGTCCGGCTCGACGGCGACGATCTCCCCCGGCTGGATCTCGCGCACCACCGTGGCACCGGTGATGTCGAGGGCGCAGGTCTCGGAGGCGAAGACGACGGCGCCGTTGATCGTGCCCATGACCAGCGGGCGCCAGCCGTACGGATCGCGCGCCGCCACCAGCGTGGTGCCGATCATCACGAGCAGGGAGTACGCTCCTTCCACGCCCTCGAGCGCCTCGGCGAGCTTCTCCTCGGGCCGCAGCGCCTTGGACTTGGCGAGGCGATGCACGATCACCTCACTGTCCATCGTGGAGCTGAAGATCGACCCTTCGTCCTCGAGCTCGCCCCGGATCTCCGGCGCGTTGGTGAGGTTGCCGTTGTGCGCGAGGACGATGTGCCCGCCCTTGAACCGCACCATCGCCGGCTGCGCGTTCTCGATCGTGCTCGACCCCGCCGTCGAGTAGCGCGTGTGTCCGAGCGCCACCGGACCGGAGAGTTCGAGCATGCGCTCGGGCGAGAACTGATCCGAGACGAGTCCCATGGCGCGGATGCCGTGGACCTCGCCGGCCCTGTTCGTCGAGACGATGCCCGCCGACTCCTGCCCGCGATGCTGCAGCGAGTAGAGGCCGAGGTGCGTCATGGCCGCCGCCTCGGGATGCCCACTGATGCCGAAGATCCCACACATCAGGCCGTCGCTCCTTCGAGTGCTGGATCGTGGGCGACGGCCTCGGCCGCCGCGCGCTGCATCGCGCGCGGCAGGGCTTCGTGATACGCCTCCGCCATGCGCGCCGTGGTGATCGCGAGCTTCATCGGACCCGCCGTGATGCGCAACCCGTCCCGTGCGTCCGTCACCGTGCCGATCGCGCGCGCCGGCACTCCGTGCCGCGCGGCGATCGCCAGGACTTCCGCGACCTTCGCCGTGGAGATCACGACTCGCCCCTGTGCTTCGCCGAAGAGCAGGGCCCGGCTCGGGAGCGCGGACCATGCACCGAGATCGATCGTCGCGCCGGTGGTCCTCTCGCGGTCGGCCATGCAGCTCTCCGCGAGCGCGACGGCGATGCCGCCCTCCGAACAGTCGTGCGCGGAACGCACGAGCCCGGCACGGATCGATTCGAGGAGCGCGTCGATGAGCTTCTTCTCGGCCGCGAGGTCGCAGACCGGTGGTGCGCCGGCCACGACCCCATGCACCCAGGCGAGGTACTCCGACCCACCGAGTTCGTCGGTGTTCTCGCCGAGGAGCACGATCGCGTCGCCAGGCGTGGTGAAGTTGAGTCGCGTGGCGTGGGCGGCGTCCTCGAGCACGCCGACCATGCCGATCGTGGGCGTGGGGTAGACGGCGCCCTGGGGATTCTCGTTGTAGAGCGAGACGTTCCCGCCGGTCACCGGCGTCTCGAGCGCGCGACAGGCGTCGCCCATCCCGTAGACGGCCTCACGGAACTGGAAGAACACCTCGGGCTTCTTGGGATTGCCGAAGTTGAGGCAGTTGGTGATCGCGCGGGGGGTCGCGCCGGTGCAGGCCACGTTGCGCGCCGCCTCGGCGACCGCGATGCGGCCGCCGATGCGGGGATCGAGGAAGACGTAGCGTCCGTTGCAGTCGGTCTTGAGCGCGAGCGCCTTCCTGGTGCCGCGGATGCGGATCACCGCGGCGTCGGCGTGGCCCGGTCCGGCGACGGTGTTGGTGCGCACGGTCGAGTCGTACTGCCGGTGGATCCAGTGCTTGCTCGCGATCGTCGGCGCCTGCAGCAGGCGCTCGAGCGTCCAGGCGGGGTCGGACTCGCTCGCGAGCGGTGCGATGGCGTGCACGGAGTCGTACTGCCGGTGGATCCAGTGCTTGCTCGCGATCGTCGGCGCCTGCAGCAGGCGCTCGAGCGTCCAGGCGGGGTCGGACTCGCTCGCGAGCGGTGCGATGGCGTGCACGTCGCGCGCGCGGCGCGCCACGGCCTCGGCGCTCTCCTTCGCTTCGGGCGTGTACATCGGACAGTCGGTTACGAGGCGCGTCCCCGGGAACTCGGCCACGATGTGGTCGCCGTCGGTCACGCGATAGACCGGCTCTGCGATCACCTCGCCGATCACCTCGGCGGTGAGGTCCCACTTGAAGAGGATCTGGCGGACCTCCTCCTCGTGCCCCTTCTTGGCCACGACCAGCATCCGCTACTGCGACTCGCTGAGCAGGATCTCGTACGGAGTCATGCCTTCCTCGCGCACCGGCACCTTCCTGGTGTCGATCGTCACGCCGACCTCGCCGCGCTCGGCCATCTCGGCGCTGCTCGACGTGAGGCCCGCGGCGCCCATGTCCTGGATCGCCACGATGTGGCCCGACCGGATCAACTCGAGGGAGGCCTCGAGCAACAGCTTCTCGGTGAACGGGTCGCCGACCTGCACGCGCGGCCGCTTGGCCTCGTTCTCCTCGGAGAGGTCCTCGGAGGCGAACGACGCGCCGTGGATGCCGTCGCGCCCCGTGCGGGCGCCCACCGCGATCACCGGGTTGCCGATGCCCTCGGCCTTCGCGGTGATGAGTTCCTCGACCTTCATGATGCCCACGCACATCGCATTGACCAGCGGATTCCCCTCGTACGCGGCGTCGAACATGACGTCGCCGGCGACGGTCGGGATGCCCACGCAGTTGCCGTAGTCGCCGATGCCCTTCACGACGCCGGCGACGAGATACCGCACGCGCGGCGTCTCGAGCGACCCGAAGCGGAGCGAGTTGAGCATCGCGATCGGTCGCGCGCCCATGGTGAAGACGTCGCGCAGGATGCCACCCACGCCGGTCGCCGCGCCCTGGTAGGGCTCGACCGCCGACGGGTGATTGTGCGACTCGATCTTGAAGGCCACCGCCAGCCCGTCGCCGATGCTGATGACGCCGGCGTTCTCCCCGGGGCCCTGGAGCACCCAGGGCGCCTTGGTCGGCAGCGTCTTGAGCACCGGGCGCGAGTGCTTGTAGGAGCAGTGTTCGCTCCAGAGCGCACTGATGATGCCGAGCTCGGTGAAGGTCGGCGTGCGGCCGAGCATGTTCACGAGGCGGTCGTACTCGTCGCTCGTGAGCCCGTGCTCGGCGACCAGCGCCGGTGTGATCGTCGGATCGCCCGGGCGGGGAGTGGCTCCAGTGGTCACTTGTTGCGCAATCCCTTGAAGAGGTCGCGGATGAATCCGCCGACCGCGTGGTCATGCACCTTGCCGATCAGGTCGATCTCGCCGGCGTCGAGCCACATGCCGCGGCAGTCGGGGCAGACGTCGACCTTGAGGTGCTCGAACTCCTGCTCGCGCAGGTCGGCGCCGCACTTGGGGCACTTCATGTGATGGGCCTTGCGGGCGGCATCGCGCCGTTCGGCGTCGAGCTTGGCCCGCTGCGCCTTGATCAGCTCGGCGTCCTGGAGCAGGAAGTACTCGTCTTCGTTCTTGGAGGGCTTGAAGTCGGAGGGCATCGAAGGACAGGAGGTAGGTGGGAGGTGGTAGTTGGGAGGTGGCGGCTAGCCGGGGACTCAGGCCTTGACGCCGGCCAACAGCGACTGGAAGAGCACCAGGCCGTCGGTCGAGCCGAGCAGTGTCTCCATCGCGCGCTCGGGATGGGGCATGAGGCCGACCACGGTGCCGGTGCCGTTCGCCACGCCGGCGATGTTGCGCATCGAGCCGTTCGGATTCGCGGCGGCCGTCGGTTCGCCCGCGGCGTCGACGTAGCGGAAGGTCACGCGGCCCTCACCCTCGAGCCGGTCGAGCGTCGCGTCGTCGGCGGTGTAGCGGCCGTCGCCGTGCGCGATCGGCATGGTGAGACGGCTGCCCGCGGTCGCGGCACGGGTGAAGACGGTGTCGGTGCTCTCCACGCGCAGCGTGACCGGCATCGACCGGAACTGCAGGCTCGCGTTGCGCAGCAGCGCCCCCGGCAGCAGGCCCGCCTCGCAGGCGATCTGGAACCCGTTGCAGATGCCGATCACCGGCCCGCCGCGCTTGGCGTGCGCGACGACCTCCTGCATGATCGGCGAGAACCGCGCGATCGCGCCGGCGCGCAGGTAGTCACCGTAGCTGAAGCCGCCGGGGAGGATGACCACGTCGGCGCCCTGCAGGTCGTGATCCTTGTGCCAGAGCAGCACCGCCTGCTCTTCGAGCCGTTCCACCACGGCGAGGAGCGCGTCCTCGTCGCAGTTGGACCCGGGGAACGAGACGACGCCGACCTTCATGCGGCGGCCACGGCGGCGATCTCGAAGTCCTCGGTCACCGGGTTGGCGAGCAGGCGCGAGCACATCTCGCGCACCGACGCTTCGGCGTGCTGGGCGTCGCCCGCGCTCGTCTCGATCACGAGGTGCCGGCCGACGTGCACGTCGGCGACGGTGGAGAAGCCGAGCGTGTGGAGGGCATCGGCGACGGCCTTGCCCTGCGGGTCGAGCAGTCCCTTGCGCGGGACGATGTGGACGGAGACGCGGAACCGCTTCACTGGGGGGCACCCTCGGGGGAAAGGTCGTCCTCGTCGTCGCTGTCGGGCGAGTCGGCGAAGGGCGGGGGGAGTTCGAACACGTTGCGCAGGATCGCGAGCACGAGCCCGGTGATCACGTACGCGACGCCGACGGGGAAGAAGAACTCGCGCGGCAGGAAGAAGAGCGCGAAGATCGACGAGACGAGCACCGTGATGCCGAGCACGCCATGCAGCGTGCGGAAGCTGAACTTCGGCCAGGCGGGGTAGGGGACGTCGCTGATCATCAGGCCGGCGAGGATGAGCATCAGGTACCGCATGATGGTCTCCCACGGCCAGTCGATGAAGAACTCGTTGTAGAGCGGCGTCTGGCTGAACCAGTAGTAGGTGGCGAGCGTGCCGCCGGCCGCGGGGCTCGGCAGCCCCTTGAAGTAGGCGGCCTTCTTCGCCGCGCCGGCCTCTTCCACGTTGAACCGCGCCAGCCGCATCACGGCGGCGGCGCAGAAGATGAAGACGAAGATCCAGTCCCATCCCGTGTCGCGCAGCACGGCGAAGTACATCATGAGCGCCGGCGCGAGGCCGAACGAGATGGCGTCCACGAGCGAGTCGAGTTCCTCGCCGAAGGCGCTGCCGGTGTTGGTCGCCCGCGCGATCCGGCCGTCGAGCGCGTCGCAGAAGCCGCCGAGCACGATGTACCAGCCGGCCTGGATGTGCTGGCCCCGTGAGGCCGAGACGATCGCGAAGATGCCGAAGAACAGGTTGGCGAGCGTGAACCCGTTCGGCAGCATCACGAGCGACGGGCGCGGGAATCGGCGGCGCTTCACTTGGGGAGCTCCGCGAGCACCGTGGTGCCGGCGACCGGCCGCTCACCGAGATGCACCTTCACCACGCTGCCCACCGGCACGAAGACGTCCACGCGCGAGCCGAACCGGATGAGGCCCATCCGCGCCCCCTGTTCGGCGTCGTCGCCCTCGCGGCTGTACGTCACGATGCGCCGGGCGATGAGGCCCGCGATCTGGCGGAAGAGCACCTTCTGCGTCGCCGTCTGCACGCCGATCGAGCTCTGCTCGTTCTCCAACGACGCCTTCTCGGCCGCGGCATTGAGGAACTTGCCGGGATTGTAGTGCACGTAGGCGACCTTGCCCGAGACCGGATACCGGTTCACATGCACGTTGAAGACGTTCATGAAGACGGAGATGCGGATCGCGCGTCCCTTCAGGAAGGCCGGCTCGTCCACTTCCTTGATCTCGATCACCCGCCCGTCGGCGGGCGAGATCACGAGGGTGTCGCCGCGCGGCCCGGAACGCTCGGGGTCGCGGAAGAAGTACGCCACCCAGAGCACGAGCAGCGTGAGGACGAACGCGAGCAGCCAGAGCGGCCACGAGCGGCGCGCGAGCGCGGCGACGTAGCCGGCGGCCGCGAGGGCCATGGCGATGAGGATGAACGGGATCCCTTCGCGGGCGAAGTTCACGGGAGTCGGGTGAGATCGAGGGGGGAACCGGTGAGGCGCTCGTAGGCCTCGAGGTAGCGCGTGCTCGTGGCCGCGACGACCTCGTCCGGGAGCGTGGGGGGCGGGGCGTTGCCGTCCCACCGGCCGGCGCGGCGTTCCGCGTCGAGCCAATCACGCAGGGGCTGCTTGTCGAAGCTCGGCTGTCCGTGGCCCGGCTCGTACCGGTCCGCCGGCCAGAAGCGCGAGCTGTCGGGCGTCATGCATTCGTCGATGAGCAGGATCCGGCCGTCGGTCGTGCGACCGAACTCGAACTTGGTGTCGGCGATGATGATGCCGCGCTGGCCGGCGATCTCGCGACCGTGGCCGTAGATGAGCCGCGCGAGGCGTTCGAGCGTGACCGCGGCCTCGTCGCCGACGACCTTGGCCATCTGCGCCACGGTGATGTTCTCGTCATGCCCCGTCTCGGCCTTCGTCGCCGGACTGAAGATCGGCGGGTCGAGCCGGTCGCTCTCGCGCAGCCCGGCGGGGAGTCGCTCGCCGGCGAGGGTCCCGCTCGCGAAGTACTCCTTCCACGCCGAGCCCGAGAGATAGCCGCGCACGACGCATTCGACCGGGAAGACCTCGGTGCGGCGGCAGAGCATCGCGCGCCCGGCCAGTTCGTCCCGGTGCATCGCGATCGCCGGGACCGCCCGCACGATCTCCTCTACGTCGCACGAGATCATGTGGTGCGCCACCTCGGACTCGAAGTGCCGGAGCCACCAGGCGGTGACCTGCGTGAGCACCGCCCCCTTGTACGGAACGAGTTCGCGCATGACCACGTCGAACGCGCTCACGCGGTCGCTCGCCACCAGCAGAAGCCGCGCCTCGTCCACCTCATAGACGTCGCGCACCTTGCCCCGGCGCAGCAACGGGAGCGGCAGGCGCGTCTCCCCCACGAGCAGCGGGCTCATACGCGCACCTCCTCGCGGGCCGGTCCGCTCTCGCCCGCGGCGACGAGGATCGGGTCGATCACCTCCGCGAGGAAGTCGTCGACCTGATGCGCCGCGCGGCCGATGAAGTGCGAGGCGTCGGTCACGGCGCGCAGGTCGGCACTCGGCACCGGGAAGGCCGGGTCGGCGGCGAGCCGTTCGAGCATGTCATTGGGCCTGCCCTCGTCCTTCATCGCGCGCGCGGCCGCGATCGAGTGGCGGCGGATCACCTCATGCGCCTCCTGACGGTCGCCGCCGGCCTGCACGGCCCGGACGATCAGCGATTCGGTCGCCATGAACGGCAACTCCTCGTTGATGCGCTGCCGGATGCGCGCCGGGTGCACCTCGAGCCCCACGCAGATGTTCTCCATCAGGATCAGGATCGCGTCGGTGGCGAGGAAGGCCTCGGGGATCACCAGGCGGCGGATCGCCGAGTCGTCGAGGGTGCGCTCGAAGTATTGCACCGCGTGCGTCTGGTTGGCGGTGCCGGCGACCTGCTGCACGAACCGCGCGAGCGAGTTGATCCGCTCCGAGCGCATCGGGTTGCGCTTGTAGGCCATCGCCGACGACCCGATCTGGTCCTTCTCGAACGGCTCCTCGATCTCGCCGAAGGACTGCAACATGCGCATGTCGCTGGCGAACTTCGCGGCGCTCGTCGCGATCCCCGCGACCACGTCGAGCACGTGCGCGTCGAGCTTGCGCGAGTAGGTCTGGCCGCTCACCGGGATCGAACCCGGGAAGCCCATCGCATGGCAGACGTACGTGTCGAGCGCACGCACCTTGGCATGGTCGCCGGCGAAGATCTCGAGGAAGCTCGCCTGCGTGCCCGTCGTCCCCTTCACGCCGCGGAGCGGGAGCGTCGCCAGCCGGTGGTCGAGCTCGGCGAGGTCGAGCACGAGGTCCTGCATCCAGAGCGTCGCGCGCTTGCCCACGGTCGTGAGCTGCGCCGCCTGCAGGTGCGTGTAGCCGAGCGTCGGTTCGCCGCGCCAGTCGCGGGCGAAGGCGGCGAGCGTCCGCAGCAGTGCGACCACGCGCCCGCGCAACAACTCCAGGCCGCGGCGCATCTGGATCAGGTCGCCGTTGTCGGTCACGAAGCAACTGGTCGCGCCCAGGTGGATCACGCCCTTCGCCGCCGGGGCCACGTCGCCGAAGGCGTGCACATGCGCCATCACGTCATGGCGGAACCGCTTCTCGTACTCGGCGACCCTCTCGAAGTCGATGTCGTCGAGATGCGCGCGCATCTCCGCGATCGCCTGCTCGGGGATCGCGACGCCGAGCGACCGCTCCCCCTCGGCGAGGGCGAGCCAGAGGCGGCGCCAGAGTCCGTGCCGCGTCTGGGAGCTGAACAGCCCGAGCATCGCCTTGGAGGCGTAGCGCTCGGCGAGCGGGGAGCGATACAGCGCGTGCGTCATGAGATGCGGAAGTCGGTGGAGTAGACGGTGCCGGCCCGCTCGAAGAACATGCGGATCGGACCGCGCACGCTGTAGTACTCGAGCACGCGGGCCGCCTGTTGCGCGTCGGTGACGGGCGTGCGATTGAGCTGGATGATCACGTCGCCCGCCTGCAGGCCGAGCGCCTGCTGCACGCGATCGGTGACCTTGAAGACCACCGCGCCCTGCTCGGCGCGGATGCCGCGTTCGGCGCGGATCGCCGCCGTGAGGGAGATCAACTCGAGCTCGCGCATCACGGCCACCTTCTCGGCCCCCACCTCGGGCAGGTCCTTCACCCGGACGTCCACGCGCTGCTCGCGCGAGGACCGGCGCACCTGCAACTGCGCGGTCTCGCCCACGCGGAGTTCGAGAAGCTCGGCTTCCCAGTCGTACGAGTTGCGGATCTGGCGGTCGCGCGAGCGGACGATGACGTCGCCGACGCGCAGCCCAGCCTCCGCCGCCGGACTGCCGGGCACGATCTGCTCGATCGTGGCGCCGGCGTTCAAGTTCCCGCGCCCCGCCGACGCACCGTTCTGCTGCAGCTTCACGCCGATCCAGGGGCGCCGCACGCTCCCGTGCGCCAACAGGTCCTCGGCCACGCGACGGGCCCGATCGATGGGGATCGCGAAGCCGAGCCCGATGGAGCCGCCGCTCGGCGTGTAGATCGAGCTGTTGACGCCGACCACCTCGCCCGACGCGGTGATCAACGGGCCACCCGAGTTCCCGGGATTGATCGAGGCGTCGGTCTGGATCATGTCGACGTAGACGCCTGGTCCGTCGCCGCGGCCGGTGAGATTGCGCCCCACGCCGCTCACCACGCCCGCCGTCACGCTTGGCTCGGAGTTGCCGAGCAGGAACCCGTACGGGTTGCCGATCGCCACCACCCATTCGCCGATGAGCAGCCCGCGCGACGTCCCGAGCGGTGCCGTGGGCAATCCCTTGGCGTCGATCCGCAGCACCGCGAGGTCGTTCAGTTCATCCTCCCCGACGACGGTGGCCGGGTAGGTGGTGCCGTCCCGCATCGCGACCGAGACGCGGCTCGCGCCATTGATCACGTGTGCGTTGGTGACGATGACGCCATCCTCGCGCACGATGAACCCCGACCCGATGCCCGAGGCGACCTGCTCGCCGGATCGCGTCCCGAAGAAGAGGTCGAACGGCGTCGATGCGGTGCGCTGCATCCGCTCGGTCTGCACGGTCACGACCGCCGGGGCCACCTTCGTGACGGCCTCGGTGATGGCGGTGCGGCGCGACGTGTTGATCGCCTGATCCGACGTCGGGAGTTGCGCCGGCTGCGGCCTGGCGGCGGGCAACGACTGCGCGTCCGAGGGGCTCGGGTTCGCCCCTTCGCAGGCGGCCAGCGCGAGGAAGAGCGCCGGTCCCAGCCGGCGGAGTGCCCCCGGCAGGCGAGGCGTCACTTGGTCCTCCGCGGCTTGGCGCGGCGGCTGATGTCGCCGAGGAACCGGTCGACGCCACGATCCGTGAGCGGGTGCAGCAGGAAGGAGCGCAGTGCGGCGGGGGTGACCACGGCCGCATCGGCTCCGGCGGCGGCGAGTTCGGCGAATCGCGCCGCGCTCGGGACCCCGGCGGCGACCACGTCGCACTCGTGCGCCGAGCGGTCGAGCGTGTCGCGCAGCCCGCGGACGATCTCGTCGGCGGCGTGCCCCACCGCTTCGAGCGCATCCACCGCCACGACCACATGCGACGCCCCCGCCTTGGCGGCCAGGAGACCCTGCGCGACGGAATGCACGAGGGTCGCCGCGATACGGACACCGTCCTTGGAGAGCCGGCGCATGGCCGGGAGCGCGTCCTCCACGAACGGGACGGCGACGATCACGTGCTCGGCGATCCGCGAGAGCGCCTTGCCCTGACGCGCGATCTCGGCGGCGTCGAGCGAGGGCACGCTGGCGAAGATCGGGAGCGCGGTGCGCTCCACCAGTTCGGCGAGCACTTCGCGCGGGTCGGCGTGCGGCAACTCGGCCGAGAGGATCGCCGGCGTGGCGACGATGCCGTCGATCAGGCCGGCCGCGGTGGCCCAGCGGATCTCTTCGGCGGCGAGCGTGGCGAGGTAGAGTCGCATCAGGGCGTCAGGTACAGGTCGGCGGGATAGGTGACCTCCTCGAGGCAGAGCCCCACCGACGGCGCGGGGGGCGATACCTCGTCGTTCCGGTCGGCCGCGAGCAGGGCGGTGAAGTCCTCCTTCGGCCGCTTGCCGCTCGCTGCCTCGAGCATCGTGCCCACGAGGAACCGCACCATGTGGTGCAGGAACCGATTGGCCGCGATGTCGAACACCAACCCTTCCGATGGTCCCGATGCTGCCGGGCGCCACCGGGCGAGACGCACCTCGCACCTGTGATCGTCGTCGTCGGGCGCGGTCCCGCGCACGGCGAAGCCTCGGAACGTGTGCGTCCCCACCAACCGCGATGCGCACCACTCGAGCACCTCGCGGTCGAGGGCCCGGGTCCAAGGGAGTGTCCAGCGTCGCCGGAATGGCGAGGCCGCCCCCTCGTCGAGCCCCACCGCGTAACTGTAGCGGCGAGAGGTCGCGCTGAATCGCGCATGGAACCGCGGCTGCATCTCGCATGCGGCCGAGACCCACAGGTCGTGCGGGAGCTTCTCGTTCAGGACCCGTCGCAGCTTCTCGCCCGTCCAGTGCTCCGGCACGGTGATGCTCGCGACCTGTCCCCGGGCGTGCACCCCGGCGTCGGTGCGGCCGGCGCCGGTCACGCGCACCGGCGAGCTCGCGAACGACGCCATCGTACTCTCGAGGACCCCCTGCACGGTGCGCCGACCGGGTTGGACCTGCCAGCCGGCGAAGTCAGTGCCGTCGTACTGCAGGACCAACTGGAGGGTGCGCTCCGACATCAACGGAAACCTACCGTGCGCGCGAGGTGAGTTCAAGGAAAGGATCACGCGTCCGTTTCATTGACTGAGACGACGCGGCAAGCGACCTTTCGGCCTTCATGACCATCCGAACGCTCCCTTCGCTGGCGCAGGCACTCGGCGCTGCGACCGACCTCGACGCGGCCCTCGTCGCACTGGCCGGGGCGCTCTCGGAGAGCGACCGCGACGTCTCGCTCGCGCTCCTCCGCTTCGACCCGCGCCACGGCCTGCTCCGCGAGCGACTCACGGTGCGCGACGGCCGCGTGGACCGCGTGACGCTCGAGACCTCGCTCGAACAGCTCCCGGTGCACACCTTGCGCGCCGTCCAGGACGGCGGCGCCTTCGTCGATGTGACCGAGGAGCCTCCGGCCTACGCGCGCCTCCTCAAGCTGTCCTGGAACGACGACGGCGGATCGCTCGCCCTGCGGGGCCTCAAGGTCGACGGTCAACTCGTCGCCGTACTCTCGCTCGTCGAGCCCAAGCGCATCTTCGGCACCCGCGCGGTCGAGCGGCTCGCGCCACTGGCGGCGCTCTTCGAACTCGCCGTCGCCCGGTTCCACGACCGGGAGACCCGCGACGAGGCGACGCGCACGCTCGAGGAGGTCACCCAGCGCGTGCACGGCGAGTACCTCACGCGCCTCGCCGACCTCGAGAGCGAGGTCGCAAGCGTCCGCGAAGCGTCGTCGGCCGAACCGGATCCCGCCGAGGCCCTCGCCCGCGAGCGTGAGGAGGCGCGGCGGGCCGAGGAGGCGCGCCGGACGCTGCGCAAGCTCGCGGCGCTCGAGCACCAGCTGACCGCCTCGGTCGGCCAGCTCGAACAGGCGCACATCGAACTGCACCGCCGGAGCGAGGCGTTGCGCCAGCGCACGCGCACGCTCTATCTCCTCGACCGCGTGATGACGCTCGCGGCCGAGACGCACGATGCCCTCGCGCTCACCGAGGGGCTGCTCGCCCTGGTCGGCGACGACATGCACGCGAACCGCTGTTCGCTCTTCCTGGTCGGGAACGAACCCGGCACGCTCTACCTCGCGGCGGCACGCGGCCTGGCGCCGCATGTGCACATCGGAAAGGTGATCACGCTCGGCTACGGCGTCGCCGGCCGCGTGGCGCAGACCCGCGAGCCGATGCTCGTCGTCGACGCCGTCGACGCCAAGCAGACGCCTCTCCTCGGCGACAATTACCTCACGACCGGCTCGTTCATCTCGTTCCCGCTCGTCCTGCACGACGAACTCGTGGGAGTCGTGAACCTCACGAACCGCGCCCAGCAGGGACTGTTCGTCGAGGAGGATGTCGAGCGCGTGCGCATGCTCGGGCTGGTGATCTCCCTCATCGCCCGCGAGGGACAACTCGCCGAGGCGCTGCAGGGGCAGGGTCGTGAGCGTTAGCGTCCTCCAACACGTCCTTCGCAAGCTGGCCGCGGGAGAACGACTCGACAGCGAAGGCGCGGCGGATGCGTTCCGCGCGGTGATGTCCGGCGAGGGCACACCGGCACAGATGGCCGCGCTGTTGATGGGCCTCCGCGTACGCGGCGAGACCGCGACCGAGGTCGCCGGCGCCGCGCGGGCCCTGCGGGAGGCGATGACCAAGCTCGAGGTGACCGACCCGGCCGGACTGGTCGACACCTGCGGCACCGGCGGCGGCGCGCTCACGACCTTCAACATCTCGACGGCCGCCGCCCTGCTCGCGGCGGGTGCCGGGGTGCGGATCGCGAAGCACGGCAACCGCTCCTTCACCTCGCGGTCGGGGAGCGCGGACGTGCTCGAGGCGCTCGGCGTGCCGATCGACGTGCCGGTCGATCGCATGCGCCGCGTGCTCGACGACGCCGGCATCGTGTTCATGTTCGCGCCGACGATGCACCCCGCCATGCGGCACGTCGGACCGGTGCGCCGCGAGATGGCGATCCAGACGGTCATGAACCTCGTCGGCCCGCTCGCGAATCCCGCCGGGGCCGGCCGGCAGGTCATCGGCGTGGCCGACCCGGCCCGCCTGGAGCTGATCGCGGGCGCGCTGGCGCATCTCGGGACGGTGCACTCGCTGGTCGTGCACGGGACGGCCGGGCTGGACGAGGTCTCGCCGATCGGACCGACCACCGTGATCGAGCTGCGCGGCGACCTCCTCACGCGATGGGAGATCGAACCGGAGGCGCTGGGCTTCCGCGACATCGCGGTCGGCGATCTCGCCGGTGGCGAGCCGGCGCAGAATGCCACGCTCATCGAGCGCGTGCTGCTCGGAAAGGGGCCGAAGGGCGCGGAAGCGGCGGTGCTGCTCAATGCGGCGGCGGCGCACTACGTCGCCGGACTCTCGGCTTCGATGTCGGAGGCGGTCACTGCCGTGCGCGGCGCGCTGGTGGCGGGCAAGGGATGGGACGCGCTCGGACGGCTCCGCGGCGCGTCGGCGGCACGGCGCTGAACTCGCGCTGAACGGACTAGTAGCGCCGCATCACCCCGACCACGATCCCCTGCACGCGCAGCTGGTTCTCCTGCACGTAGATCGGAGCCATGGACGCGTTCGCCGGCTGCAGGCGGATCCGCCCGTCCCGCTCGCGGTAGTAGCGCTTGACCGTCGCGCCGGAATCGTCGAGCATCGCGATCACCATCTCCCCGTTGTCGGCGGCCGGGCGGTCGTGCACCACGACGTAGTCGCCGTCGGAGATCTGGTCCTCGATCATCGAGTTGCCGCGCACCTTCAGCACGTAATGATTGCCGGCGCGGCGGACGAAGTCGTCGGGGACGGCGATCGTCTCCTGCGTCTCGAACGCCTCGATCGGCAGACCCGCGGCGACGGCGCCGAGGATCGGGAGTTCGATCGAGCGCGGGAAGATGTCCGAGGGCAGGATCTCGATCGCGCGGCTCTCGTTGTACGAGCGTTTGATGTATCCCTTGCGCTCGAGGTTGGAGAGGTGCTCGTGCACCGTGGCGAGCGAGTTATAGTTGAACTGTCCTGCGATCTCCTCGAAACTCGGCGCGTAACCGTGCTCGCCCGAATAGGTCGTGAGGAAGTCCAGGATCTGGCGCTGGCGTTTGGTGAGCGGCATCTCGTCCTTTCCTGCGTCTGGAGATGAGGGGTCCCGACCAGTCCCGGCCGGCACCTGATGGACTCCCGAACAGTACCCGAAGTAACGGTATCCGAACATTGCCCGAAGCACAAGCCATTCCTCTCTGGATCCCTCCCCGGGGGCCGCTCGGCGAACTGACGCTCGCGTCGGCCGAACGGGCGCGCGTCGCCGGAGCGGAATCGGGTGCGCGCGACGCCTTGGCCGCCCGCGCCGCCAGCGCCCCGGTGCCGCCTCCGTTCGCGGCGGCCCTCCGCGGGGAGACGGTGCGCGTGGTCGCCGAGCTCAAACGTCGTTCGCCGAGCAAGGGCGTCATCAATGACACCCTGCGGGCCCCGGCCCGTGCGGCCGAGTACGAAGGCGGGGGAGCGGCGGCGCTCTCGGTGCTGACCGAGCCGACGCGATTCGGCGGCTCGCTCGACGACCTCGTGGCGGTCCGGGCGGCCGTGCACCTGCCGCTGCTGCGGAAGGACTTCATCACGGCCCCGTTCCAGTTGCTCGAGGCGCGCGCGGCCGGCGCCTCGGCGGTGCTGCTCATCGCGCGCGCCATGCCGGCCGACCATCTGCGCGCGTTGGCCGTGGAAGCGCGGGCGCTCGGGCTCGAGTGCCTCGTCGAGGTGCGCACGGAGGCCGAACTGGAGACCGCCGTGAGCGTCCCCGGCGCGGTGATCGGCGTGAACAATCGCGACCTGGAGACGCTCGTGATCGACGATGCGGTCGGGCGCCACCTGCTGCCGCTCGTGCCGGGGGACCGGATCGCGGTCTACGAGAGTGGCGTGCGCGGCGTGGACGAGGTCGAGCGTGCGGCTTCGTGGGGGGCCGATGCCGTGCTCGTGGGTTCGGTGCTCTCGGGGGCGCCCGACGGCAGCGAGGCGGTGCGGGCGCTCTGCGGCGTGAGGCGCATTGGCCGCGCCTGAGATCAAGTTCTGCGGCCTCACCCGGGCCGAGGATGCGGCCTGCGCGGTGGAGTGCGGCGCGACCTACGCCGGGGCGATCTTCGCGGGCGGTCCGCGCCTGCTCGACGTCGCAGGGGCGCGCGCGATGTTCGCCGGTCTCTCCGGATCGACGGTGCAGCGGGTGGGCGTCTTCGCCGCGAGTCCGGTGGACGAGGTGCTCCGGATCGCGGACGCGACCGACTTGCATGTGCTACAATTGCACGATGGCGCAACGGCTGCACGCCTTCTATCGTTGCGAGAGCGGTTCTCGGGGGCGATCTGGGCGGTGGTCCGCGTGTCCGGTTCGTCGCTCGAAGCGGTGAGCGAGACGGTGCTCGCGGCGATCGATGCGGTGGTGCTCGACACGGCGGTCGCCGAACGCACGGGTGGCACGGGCGTCGCGTTCGACTGGTCGTCGAGCGCGTCGGCGGTGAGGGCGCTCTCGGTGCGCTGTCCGGTGGTGCTCGCCGGCGGGTTGCGGCCGGCGAATGTGCAGGAGGCGGTGCGGCTGCTCGCACCACGGGTGGTGGATGTGTCGTCGGGCGTCGAGGCGTCGCCCGGGATCAAGGACCCTGATTTGATGCGGGCGTTCGCACTCGCGGCGCGCGCCAACGAGGAGTGATGGCGTCGGTCGCTACGGACAGGTTCGGAGCATTCGGCGGGCGATACGTCCCGGAGACGCTGGTGCCGGCCCTCGAGGAACTCGAGGCTGCACTCGCCGGAGCACTCGCCGACCCCGCGTTCGTCGCCGAACTCGACCACTTCTTGGCGAACTACGTCGGCCGTCCGTCGCTCCTCACCGAGGCCCCGAGGTTCTCGGCGCAGGTGGGCGTCCCGGTCTGGCTCAAGCGCGAGGACCTGAACCACACCGGCGCGCACAAGATCAACAACGCGATCGCGCAGGCGTTGCTCGCCAAGCGCATGGGCAAGCGCCGGATCATCGCCGAGACGGGCGCGGGGCAGCACGGGGTGGCGACCGCGACCGCCTGTGCACGACTCGACCTCGAGTGCGTGGTCTACATGGGCGAGGAGGACATGCGCCGGCAGCAGCTCAACGTCTTCCGCATGCGCCTCATGGGGGCGACGGTGGTGCCGGTGACCTCCGGCACGCGCACGCTCAAGGACGCGACGAGCGAGGCGATCCGCGATTGGGTCGGGACCTGCACGCATTCCCACTACATCATCGGATCGGTGGTGGGGCCGGCGCCGTACCCGCGCATGGTGCGTGACTTCCAGGCCGTCATCGGCCGCGAGGCCCGGGCGCAGATGCTCGCGCGCGCCGGCCGGCTGCCCACGACCGTGGTCGCCTGCGTGGGCGGTGGCTCGAACGCGATGGGGATCTTCCATGCCTTCGTGGGGGATCCGTCGGTGGAGCTCGTGGGCGTGGAGGCGGCGGGCGAAGGGATCGAGACCGGCCGGCACTCGGCCTCGCTCTCCGAGGGGGTGCCCGGCGTGCTGCACGGGACGCTGAGCTACCTGCTGCAGGACGAGCACGGGCAGGTGCATCCGGCGCATTCGATCTCCGCCGGCCTCGACTACCCCGGTGTGGGACCCGAGCACGCCTTCCTCAAGGATTCCGGGCGCGCGACCTACGTCTCGGTCACCGACGATGCCGCGCTCGCCGGTTTCGAGCTGCTGAGCCGGCTCGAGGGGATCATCCCGGCGCTCGAGACCTCGCATGCGGTGGCGTGGATCGCCGCGAACAAGGGCCGCTGGACCGCCGACGACGCGGTGCTGCTCTGCGTGAGCGGCCGCGGCGACAAGGACGTGTCACAGGTGGCCGAGCTGCTCGAGCTCCGGGACGCGCGGTGACCACGACGCACGCACCCGAGGAGGAGCGCGAGGCGCCGCCTTGTTCACCGGCGATCGTCGAGGACGTGTTCAAGCTCCTCGACAAGGCGATGCGCGCGCACCAGCTGTACATGCACAACAATCCGACCTACCTCAAGGCGATCGAGAACGTGCGCCGGTCGTTCGCGCCGCTCTGGTCGGAGCTCGACAGCCTCGTGATCACGGTGACCGACACGCAGTTCATCTGGTACGGCGTGCCGGTGTTCTCGCAGGCCGACAAGGGCGGCGATTCCATGCCCTGGCTGCTCTTCAAGGACGGTCTGCGCGAGTTCACGCTCATCGAGGGATTCGAGGGCGAGGAGCTCGAGCGGCTGCTCGCGATCTTCCCCCGTGTGCGTCGCGCGCTGCCGCACGAGGACGACCTGCTGACCATGCTCTGGGAGCAGGATCTCCAGTTCATGCGGTACCGGTACGTCGAGCTGCACGAGCCGACGAAGGCGCTCGATCCGGCGGCGGAGCCGGGCCGGTGGCCGGCGCCGCTCGGGAAGTCGCACGAACCGCTCTCCAAGGCGGTCGCCGAGGCGCGCGAAGGCGAGGAGCAGCAACCCGGCCGCGGAGGGAACGAGGCCGAACCGGCGCCGCGACAGTCGGGCGTGGTGCGCATGGAGGACTTCGACTCGACGCTCTACTTCCTGGACGCGAACGAGATCGAGTACCTGCGCGACCAGACGCAGGCGGAGTACGCGCTCGACCTCCGCCGCCTCGTGCTCTGCGCCCTCCTCGACATCTTCGAGCTCCAGGCGGACCCGCTGGTCCGCACCGAGGTGGCGAACGACCTCGAGGCCCTCGTGCTCCACCTGCTCTCGGCGGGGCAGTTCGGGTCGGTGGCGTTCCTGCTGCGTGAGGTCGAGACCACCATGCAGCGTGCCCGCGAGCTCACGCCGGCGGACCGCGAGCGTTTCGGCAAGCTGGCCGACCGGCTCAGCCATCCGGACGCACTCGCGCAGATGCTGCAGGCCCTCGAGGAGGCGAGCACGCTCCCGCCGAAGGAGGACCTGTCGCAGCTCTTC
This sequence comes from Gemmatimonadota bacterium, assembly GCA_021413975.1. Classification (GTDB taxonomy): domain Bacteria; phylum Gemmatimonadota; class Gemmatimonadetes; order Gemmatimonadales; family Gemmatimonadaceae; genus Pseudogemmatithrix. Next base: position 170,860 of record JAIOPJ010000021.1, on the reverse strand, counting down.
GCGCAGCTCAAGCCGACGGCACTCGCGGTGCTGCTCGACTTCATCGATCGCACGCAGAACAGCGGGCTCCGCCCGTTGCTCGAATCGGCGGCCGAACGGCTCGCGCAGTCCAACACGGGTGAACTCGTCCGGTTGGTGAAGGACGCCAAGCCGGCGGTCGCCCGCGAGGCGATCCGCCGTGCCGGCGCGATGCGGACGGCGGCGGCGGTGCCCGCGCTCGGCGAGGTGCTCGCGAGCGGTGCCGAGCGTCCGCTGCGCGCGGCGGCGGTCACTGCCCTGACGGAGATCGGCACGCCCGGCGCCATCGCGGCGCTCGAGACCGCGCTCAACGACGAGGATCGCGACATCAGGCTCGTCACCATCCGCGCCCTCACGGCGCGCGCGCATCGGCCGGCGCTGAGCAAGGTCGACGCGATCGTGAAGGGGAAGGGCGCCAAGGACGCCGACCGCACCGAGCGGATCGCGATCTTCGAGCTCTATGGGGCGATCTGCGGCGATGCCGGCATCGCCTTCCTCGACGGATTGCTCAGCTCCAAGGGCGGGCTCTTCGCGCGCAAGGAGGATCCCGAACTTCGGGCCTGTGCCGCGATCGCCCTCGGGCGGATCGGGTCGGCGGGCGCGCGCACGGCGCTGGAGCGGGCCGTCGGCGAGAAGGATGTGATCGTGAAATCGGCGGTCGCACGCGCGCTGCGCGGAGGGACCGCATGAGCGAATCCGGCGGAACGCCTCCGGGCGACAGGCCGTCGACGGGCACCCCCACGGGCGGGCGTCAGTCGGTCGCGCGCGCGAGCACCTCGGCCACGACCGGTCTGGGCGAGGGCACCGTGCGCGCGATCGGGCGCACCTGGGTGCTCGGCGTCTACGTGGCGTTGCGAAACCTCAAGATGTATCCGGTGGAGAACGCGGTCGTGCAGCGCGCGCTCGAGGAGCTGACGGTGCTCACCGGCCAGCTCGTCGACGGCGACGGGGAGTGCGAGTTCCGCCTCGCGGGGGAGTTCCTGTTCCTCAATGCGACGCGGATGAAGCTCGACCTCGACAACTACACGAGCTTCTCGTACATCCTCGGTCGGTGCCGCGACGCCGGCGTCGGGCTGATCCGTTTCACCTCCAAGCCGACCGGCCGGGACTGGACGATCCTGCTCGCGTTCCTCTCGAACCCGCAGGGGCGCACGGCCACCGAGCGGTTCGAGCTGCTGCAGAAGCGCCTCGCCGACAACAACGTGGGCGTCTTCGAGATCCTCCCGCCGATGGAGAGCGCGGACCAGCCCGAGGATTCGCTCGAGGCGAAGGAACGCGCCAAGCGCACCTACGCGGAATCGGTGACGACCACGAAGGACGTGATCAACTCGGTGCGGATGGGGGCCAGTCCCAACGTCAAGAAGATCAAGCGCGTGGTGCAGGGCATCGTCGACCAGATCCTCGCCGAGGAGACCTCGCTGATCGGCCTGACCACGATCCGCGACTACGACGACTACACCTTCACGCACTGCGTGAACGTCTGCATCTTCTCGGTCGCGCTCGGCCGCCGCCTCGGCCTCACCCGGCTGCAGCTGTACGACCTGGGCTTCGCCGGGCTCTTCCACGACATCGGCAAGTCCCGCGTGCCGATCGACATCATCCAGAAGCCCGAGAGCCTCACCGACGAGGAGTGGCGCATCGTCGCGGCCCATCCGTGGCTCGGCGTCCTCGCGCTCTTCCAGCTGCGGGAGCAGTCGGAGTTCCCCTATCGCTCCATGCTGGTGGCCTATCAGCATCACATGAAGCGCGACCTCACCGGCTATCCGCGCTCGCTGCGCATGGCCGAGATCACGTTCTACTCCAAGATCGTCGCCGTGGCCGACGGCTTCGACGCCGCCACCACGCGGCGCGCCTACATGAACGAGGCGATGGACCCGGCCGAGGTGCTGAAGGAGATGCGCGACAACGTGCGGCGCGGCATGGATCCGGTCATCGTGAAGGCCTTCGTCGCGCTCCTCGGCATCTACCCGGTCGGCACCTTCGTCGTCCTCGACACCTTCGAGCTCGGGATCGTGCACGGCGCGAACCCGCTCCCCGAGATGGTCTCGCGGCCGATCGTCCGGCTCGTGAGCGACGCGCTCGGCAACGTGCAGCACCCCGGCGACCTCGCCGACCTCGCGGAGCGCGACGCCGAAGGGAACTTCCATCGCACGATCATCAAGACCGGCGACCCCGAGCGCTACGGGATCCGGGCCGGGGACTACTTCCTCTGACGGTTCCGCTCTCGTCGCATCTCGCGCGACTGCGCGCGGCGCGGCGCCGCGCACTCGTCTGCTACGTCACGGCAGGTCACCCCGACCGGCCGGCGTCCCTCCGCCTGCTCCGCGAGCTCGCCGGTGCCGGCGCCGACGTCATCGAGGTCGGCGTGCCGTTCTCCGACCCGCTCGCCGACGGACCGGTCATCCAGGCGAGTTCGCAGCGCGCCCTCGACCTCGGCATGACGCTCGAGGGCACGCTCGCGCTCGTCGCCGAAGCGTGCCCGACGATCCCGGTCGTCCTCTTCAGCTATCTCAATCCGCTGCTCGCCGCGGGGCCGGACGTGCTCGCGCGCGCCGCCGCCGCCGGCGTGCAGGGCGTCCTCGTGACCGACCTGCCCGTCGGGATGGACGGGCCGCGCGAGGCCTGGCTCGGGAGCGGCCCGCTCGAGTTCGTCCGCCTCGTCGCACCGACGACCCCGGTGGAACGGATGGCCGAGATCGTGAAGCACGGGAGCGGGTTCGTCTATCTCATCTCGCGTCTCGGCGTGACCGGCATGCAGTCGGATGTCGCCGCCGACCTGCCGCGCACCCTGGCCACCCTCCGCTCCGTCTGCCAGTTGCCGATCTGCGTCGGTTTCGGCATCTCCGACGCGGCGCAGGCGCGCGAAGTGGGTGCCCTGGCCGACGGCATCGTCGTCGGCAGTGCGTTGGTGCGGGCCGCCGAGTCCGGTGTGGACGCGGCCCTCGCACTGGTCCGGGAACTCCGCGCCGCCCTCGACACCCTGCCCGCATGAATGCGATCCTGAACTTCTACCGACTCGCGCTGCCGGTCGTCGGCGGCGCGGTGCTCGTGCTGGGCCTGGTGCTCGATCCCACCTGGTTGCAGCAGCTCCCGTGGATCGGCGTGCTCGCGGTGGTGAGCGCCTTCCTCCGGCGCGACCAGCTCCCGGTCACGAAGTACTCGGCGATCCACCTGCTCGGTCCGGTCGCCATCGGCGGGTCGCTCGCGGTCGGCGTCGTGCCCACCGCGATGGCGCTGGCGATCGGCATCTTCGCCGCCGACCGGCTCTGGCTGCGGCGCAACGCGACGGCGGCCTGGATCAATGCCTCGCGCGAGGTGATCGCGCTGCACGCCGCCTACGGCTGGTATGCGATCGCCCGCGGACCGCTCGGCGCGGGCGGGGCGGTCCTCGGCGGCGACGCCGCGCCGGCGATCGCGCTCTTCGTGCTCCTCCAGTTCATGATCAGCAGGGGGCTCTACTACTTCACCCTCGCGGTGCGCCAGAAGCTCTCGGCCGAGGAGCGGGCGCTGCTGCTGCGCTACGAGGTCATCGGCCTCGGCACCGGCGCGGCGGGACTCACCGCGCTCCTGCTCGCCGTGAGTTCGCTCGGCTGGGCCGGCGCCTCGATCGTGCTCCTCGTGCTCGCGTTCGCCGGGCTGGTGCTCAAGCGCATCCTCGAGGAGAGCATCGCGGCCGAGGAGCTGAACACGGTGCTCGCGCTCGAACTCGCGGCCGCGGCCGACACCGATCTCGGGCAGGCGATCGGCCGGATCGAGGCGCTCGCGAACCGCCTGCTCGAATGGACGGAGATGCGCGTGCTGCGCGCGGACGGGCGCGGGATCGCGCTCATCTACCGGACGGGCGTCGGCCTGGTCGATCCGCCCGAAGCGGCGCCGCGCGACGGCGAGATGCTCCGCCGCGAGGTGCTCGACACCGGCCGGGCGCTCGTGCTCACCGACGCCGATCGCGATCCGCGCGTGGAGCGGCCGCTCCCGACCGCGGCCTCGCGGGCGGTCGTGCCCCTCCGGTTCGGGGACCACACGATCGGCGTCCTCGAGCTCGACACGCACAAGCGCGGGTCGTACGGACCCAAGGAGACGCTGCTCATCCGCCGCGTCGCCAATCAGCTCGCGACCACGATCCACATCCTCGACCTGCGCAACCCGCTGCTCGAGACGGTCGATCGCCTCGCGCGCGAGGTCGCGACCCTGACGGCCTCTGCGCGCACCCTGCGCGCCGGAGGCGATGCGGTCGCGCGCACGGCCGGTGACATCGAGCGCGCGGTGGCCGAAGAGGCCGAGCAGCTGAAGCGTGGCATCGAGGTCACCGAGACGCTCGATTCGCGGTCGCGCAGCACCGCCACCGATGCGCGCGGTGCGCATGACGCCACGCGGCGCGCGAGTGCGATCGCGACCGAGCACCGGCAGACGGTGGATACCGCGATGGAACGGCTCGTCGGCGCCAAGCGCTTCGTCGCCGACGGGGCCACGCGCGTCCGCGCCCTCGCGCAGGCGACGGCGCAGGTGACCGGCTTCATCGCCGTCATCCGCGAACTCGCGGTCCAGACGAACCTGCTCGCGCTCAACGCCGCCATCGAGGCGGCGCGTGCCGGGCACGAAGGGCGGGGCTTCGCCGTCGTCGCGGACGAGGTGCGCAAGCTCGCCGAGGAGAGTGGGCGCGCCGCCGACGAGGCCCAGGGCGTGCTCAGGGACTTCGAGCAGCAGATGCGCGAGACCGCCGCACTGATGGGGCGAGGCGAATCGCTGGTGGAGGACGCGGAGACCCTCTCGGGCGGCTCGCGCGAAGCGCTCGGGACGATCGTGAGCGCGACCGGTGGCGCCGCGGCGCAGACCGCCCGCATCGCCAGCGCCGCCGATGACCAGGGTGTGGAGGTCGCGCGCTTGCGGGAACGCATGGGTCGCGTGGTGGAGATCGCGGCCCGCAACCGCAGCGGCGCCGTGCAGGTCGCGGCGGCCGCCGTCGAGCAGTCGGCGGCGCTGCGCGAGATGGAAGCGTCGACCACCGTGCTCAAGCAGGTGGCGAGCGAACTGGGCGAGCTCACGCGCCGCATCACGAACGCCCGATGACCGACCGCGCGCTCGTCATGCCCGACTGGGCCCAGGTCGGCGAGAAGCGCCGCGCGCACATCGCGCGCGTGACCGCGCTGCTCGACCGATGGGCGGTGCAACTCAAGCTCGACGCGGCGGAGGCGCAGGCCTGGCACGACGTGGGTCGGTTCCATGACGCCCTCCGCGATGCTCCCGAGGCGGAACTGCGCCGGCTCGGCGCCGGCTTCGACCTCCCGCTCGATGTGCTGCACGGACCGGCGGCGGCCACCTACCTCGTCTCGATCGGCGAGTCGCGGGTGAGCGTGCTGAATGCCGTCCGCTGGCACACCATGGGATCGGCCGGGTGGGATCGCGTGGGGCGCGCGCTCTACATGGCGGACTTCCTCGAGCCCGGGCGCAACTTCATGCGCCCCGACCGCGCGTTCCTCGCCGAGCATCTGCCGCACGACTTCGACGGCGTCTTCCGGCAGGTCGTTCGCATGCGGCTCGAATGGACGCTGCGCGAGGGCAAGGCGCTCTTCCCCGAGGCCGTCGGACTCTGGAACTCGATCCGGTGAGGAAGCCGGGACGCTGGATCCTGCTCGTCGTCGTGATCGTCGGAGTGGTCTGGTACTGGCGTGGCCGCGCGTCCGGCGGCGGGCGTCCCCGACGGAACGAGATCGCGGTGCAAACGATCGAACGCGTGGTGCCAACGGGGACGCGTATCCGCGTCGAGGTGCTCAATGGCGCGGGGACGCGTGGCCTCGCGCGTCGCGGCACCACGGCGATGCGCGACGCGGGCTTCGATGTCGTGGGGACTGGCAACTGGGACGCGACGGTCGACAGTTCGCTGGTGCTGGTGCGCACCGGGAACATGGATTGGGGCGCACTCGCCGCGAAGGCCCTCGGAGGGGCGCGCATCGAAGCGCGCCCCGACACGTCACGCTACGTCGACCTCACGATCGTGCTCGGCACCCGCTGGCGGGCGCCGGCGCTGCCGTTCGACCCGTAGCTGACCGCAGGCCGCGGCGATGTCGATGCCGCGGCTCTTCCGGATCGCCACCTCCACCCCGCTGTTGCGGATCTTCCGCGCGAACTTCGCGATCGCCTCGGGCGTGGTCGGCGTGAAGCCCATCGACCCGCCCGGGTGCAGCGGGATCAGGTTCACGAACGCCTTGCACCGCCGCGCGATCGCCGCGAGCTGGTCGGCGTGCTGCGGCTGGTCGTTCACGCCGCCGAGCATCACGTACTCGAACGTCACGCGCCGGTCGAATCCCGCGGCCGCGTCGATCACGTCGGAGAGCGGATACTTGGTGTTGACCGGCATGAGCTTCTGCCGCAGTTCGTCACTGGGCGCATGGATCGAGAGGGCGAGCCGGAACTGTTCCTTCCGCTCACCGAGCGCGACGATCCCGGGCAGGATGCCGACGGTCGAGACCGTGATGTGCCGTGCGCCGATGCCGAAGCCCTTCGGGTCGTTCAGGATCGTCAGCACCTCGGAGACGGCCTTCCAGTTCATGAGCGGTTCGCCCATGCCCATGAACACGATGTTGGTCGCGCGGAGGGGCGGGTCGAGCAGCGCCAGTTCGCGCACCTGACCGGCGATCTCGTGCACGGCGAGGTTGCGGGCGAAGCCCATCGCGCCGGTGGCGCAGAAGGAGCACTGGAGCGCGCACCCGGCCTGCGACGAGATGCAGAAGGTCATCCGCTCGCCGTCGGGGATCGCCACCGTCTCGATCGCCTGCCCGTCGTGCATCCGGAAGAGGAACTTGCGGGTCCCGTCGGTGGACAGCTGCTCGGTGACGAACGCGAGCCGCGGCATCAGGAAATGCTCGGCCAGGAGTTCGCGGAACGCGGCAGGCAGGTCGGTCATCTCGGCGAAGGAGCCGACCGGCTTGGTCCAGAGATGGGGAACGACCTGACTCCCGCGGTAGGCGGCGTGGCCGTGCGCGACCGCGAACTCCCGGAGGGCGAGTTCGGCGTCGGCCGGGGCTAAGTCAAGCAGATTCACCATGTTGCAGAGTACCCTCCGAAGAGGTACCGGTCAACGGCCGTCGGCTACCACCAAGTGTCGACGGGAGTTAGGTTTACAGGTTCGTATGTCCATCGCCTACTGCCTCCGGACCGCCCGGGCCGACCACCCCTCGGGCCCCCGCGCCACCGCGTGAGTACCTCACGTGGGACCGCGGCGTCCTGGACGTCGCGGTGGCGGCTGCCGCTCATCTGGACCGGTGCGATCCTCGTGGCCACGTCCTGGCCCAACCCGCATCTCGGCTCCGTCGAGACGGGGGCGGACAAGATCGTGCACTTCGGCATGTACGGCGTCCTCGGATTCCTCGTCACCCGCGCGCTCGTCCGGCCGCGGACGAGTGTGGACCTGCTCGCCGCACTCGCGTGGATGACGGTCTTCGCGATGCTCGACGAGGTCCACCAGTTCTGGATCCCCGGACGCGATGCGAGCGTGGGCGACTGGACGGCGGACATCCTCGGCGCCACGGTCGGACTCCTCGTGGCCAATCACCTCTTCTCGACGGCGCATGCGCGCCCGGATCCCCTGACGTGAACGTCTCTCCTGCGATGTCGGCTGTCACTTCCATGCGCTCCCATCTGGGCGGTGCACTGCGCCGCGCCGATGTCGGCGCGAAGGTCACGCTCGGCGGGTGGGTGCATCGCTCGCGCGATCTGGGGGGACTGGTCTTCCTCACATTGCGCGACCGCGAGGGGGTGCTGCAGGTCTCGTTCAATCCGGACTGGACCGCGCCGGAGGTGATCACGGCGGCGGCCGCGGTCGGCGTCGAGAGCGTCGTGCTCATCGAGGGTACGGTGCACGAGCGCCCGGCCGACCAGTACAACCCCGAGATGGCGACGGGCGAGGTCGAGGTGCGCGCCACGGCGATCCGCGTGGTCGGTCCGGCGGTGACGCCGGCGATCCCGGTGGCCGTCGGTCGGGACGCCAAGCCCCCCGCCGAGGAGCTGCGCCTCCGGCACCGGGTGCTCGACCTCCGTCGGCCCGAGCTGCAGTTCGCGCTGATCCTGCGGCACCGGCTAATGCAAGCGACGCGCAGCTACCTCAGCGGGCTGGGCTATCTCGAACTCGAGACGCCGATCCTCACGAAGCCGACGCCCGAGGGCGCCCGCGACTTCCTCGTGCCGAGCCGCGTGCACGCGGGGGAGTTCTACGCGTTGCCGCAGTCGCCGCAGATCTACAAGCAGCTCTTCATGTGCTGCGGCTTCGACCGGTACTTCCAGCTCGCGCGCTGCTTCCGCGACGAGGACCTGCGCGCCGACCGGCAGCTCGAGTTCACGCAGATCGACATCGAGGCGTCGTTCATCGGCCGCGAGGACATCATCACGATGGCCGAAGGGCTCATCAGGGCGCTGTGGGCCGAAGCGGGCATCGCGGTCGAGACGCCCTTCGCGCGCATGAGCTACGCCGACGCCATGGAGCGCTACGGGTGCGACCGCCCGGACCTGCGCTACGACCTGGCGATCGCCGACCTGAGCGCGACGTTCGCGGGGAGCGAGTCGGGCATCATCCAGTCGGCGCTCGCCGCCGGCGGACGCGTGCGCGGCATCGTGATCCCCGGTGGTGGCGCGTGGAGCCGCAAGCAGGTGGACGAGCTCGAGGCGATCGCCAAGAGCGCCGGGGCCGGCGGACTCGTCCGCCTCAAGTCGGCAGGCGGGCAGGTGGAGGGACCGCTCGCGAAGTTCCTCTCGCCCGAGGCACAGGCCGCGCTCGGACTCTCCGACGGTGACCTGTTGCTCGCCGTCGCCGGTGCCGACCGCATCTCGAGCCCGGCGCTCGATCGCGTGCGGCAGGAGTGCGCGGTGCGGCTCGGCCTCGTCGATCCGGCGGTGCGCCGGTTCCTCTGGGTACTCGACTTCCCGATGTTCGACCAGGACCCCGAGACGGGCGCGCTGGCGGCGGTGCACCATCCGTTCACGTCGCCCAACGCGGACGACATGGCCGCGCACCCCGGCGCACCGGAGCGTTGGCGCGCCCTCGCGTACGACTGCGTGCTCAACGGCATGGAGCTCGGCGGCGGGAGCATCCGCACGAGCGACCCGGCGGTGCAGTCGCGGATGTTCGGGCTCCTCGGCATCGCGGAGACGTCGGAACAGGAGCGCCGCTTCGGGTTCCTGCTCGAGGGGCTCCGCGCGGGCGCGCCTCCGCACGGCGGGATCGCCTTCGGCTTCGATCGCATCGCGATGCTCCTCGCCGGCGCGACCTCGCTGCGCGACGTGATCGCGTTCCCCAAGACGACCGCGGCCCGCGCCCTCTTCGAGGGCGCGCCGAGCGTCGTGCCGGTGCAGGACCTCGAGGAGCTGCACATCCGCACGGTGACGGGCGCATGAGCGACGGCACGGTCTCCGGGGAGAGCACCACGATCCGCCTCTCGACCGAGGGCGCGGATCTCCTCTCGCTCGCCGGCGCGGGAGACACCAACCTCGCCGAGCTGCAGAAGCTCTTCCCGGTCCGGGTGACGTTGCGCGCCGACGCGATGGTCATCTCGGGTGCCACCGAGCAGGTCGAGAAGGCGGCCGCGGTGGCGGCGCGGATGATCGATCAGGCCAAGCTGCGCCAGACGATGGACCCCGACGACGTGCTCCGGTTCTCCATGGAGGGACCGGTGCGCGAGGGTGTCGCGCCGGGGCGCTTCGTGCTGCCCGGCGCGCGGAAGGTCATCCAGCCCAAGACGCAGGGGCAGGGCGAGTACATGCAGCAGATGCTCGACAACGAGATCGTGATCGGCATCGGCCCGGCGGGCACGGGCAAGACGTACCTGGCGGTGGCGGCGGCGGTCGATGCGCTCGCGCGCAAGCGCGTGAAGCGGATCGTGCTCGCACGGCCGGCGGTGGAGGCGGGCGAGTCGCTCGGCTTCCTCCCGGGCGACATGCAGGCGAAGGTCGATCCCTACCTCCGGCCGCTCTACGACGCGCTCGACGACCTCATGCCGCCCGAGCGCGTGGTGCGGGCGCTGGAGACGCGCGTGATCGAGATCGCCCCGCTCGCCTACATGCGTGGCCGCACGCTCGCCGACGCGTTCGTGATCCTCGACGAGGCGCAGAACGCGACGAACGCGCAGATGAAGATGTTCCTCACGCGCCTCGGCCTCAACTCGCGGGCGGTCATCACCGGCGACAAGACGCAGATCGACCTGCCCAGGCGCGAGGACAGCGGGCTGCTGCAGATCGAGCGCATCCTGCCGGGGATCGAGGGCGTCGCCTTCCACTACTTCACCGAGGTCGATGTCGTCCGGCACCGCCTCGTGCGCGAGATCGTGAAGGCGTACGCCGCGGACGCGGGCGCGTGAGCGCGGCCGTCGCGGTCCAGACCGAGGGGGTGCGCAGCCCGGTCGCGCTCGCGCGACTCGTCCGCGTCGCCGAGCTGGTGCTGCGTGCAGAGAAGGCGCGCACGGCGCTGCTCTCGGTGACGCTCGTGTCCCGTCGTCGCATCGCCGCGATCAACAAGCGGCACCTCGCGCACGCGGGAGCGACGGACGTGATCTCGTTCGGCTTCCGCGATCCCGCCGGCGCGGTGATCGGCGACGTCTACATCTGCCCCGAGGTCGCGTCGGCCAACGCGAAGCGCCACGGGGTGCCGGTGCGCGAGGAGCTCATGCGCCTCGTCGTGCACGGCACGCTCCACGTGCTCGGTCATGAGCATCCCGAGGGCGACAGGCGCACCGCGTCGCCGATGTGGAAGCGGCAGGAACGGCTCCTCGCCCGGGCCCTCGAGGCGTGACGCTCGCCTCGGCGCTCTTCGCATTGGCTGCGGCCCTCGTGGCCGCGCTCTGCGTCTTCGCGGATGGCGCCCTCCTGGGACTCGACGAGGAGGAGCCGCCGTCAGACGCGCGCGTGCGCGCGTTGCTCGCGCGGCGGGAGCGCGTGCACCGGGCCCTCGCGTTCGGTCGCATCATCGCGCAACTGCTCGCCGGCGCCGCGACCTCGATCGCGCTGCTCAACAGCCACTCGATCCCCACCCCCTGGCTCGCGCCGGTGATCGTGCTCGCGGGGATCGCGCTGGTGGTGCTCTCGGAGTCGATCGCCCGCGCGGCCGGGGACGCGGCCGGCGCGAACGGGATCCTGCGGGTGCTGTCGGTGGTGGGGCTCGTGGAGATGGTCAGCGGGCCGATCGTCGCGTTGAGCGCGTGGGGCGAACGCGTGCTCCACACGATCCTGCCCCCGCCGCCGCCGGACGAGGATGACCGGGAGGACGCCGTCGAGCGTTTCCGCGAGGTCGTGGCCGCCGAGACCGAGGTGGAGGGTGCCGGCGAGGTGATGCTGCATGGCGTCTTCTCGCTCGGCGACACGCGCGTGCACGAGATCATGGTCCCGCGCGTGGACATCGTCGGCATCGAGAAGGAGACGCCCTGGTCCGAGGTCGCGGACAAGGTGCGCAGCGCCCAGCATGCGCGGCTCGTGGTGTTCGACGGGACGCTCGACGAGGTCGTGGGCGTGCTCTACGCCAAGGACCTGCTCTCGGCGCTGCTCTCGGACGAGGAGCCCCAGGGCGGGTGGCAGGCGCTCGTGCGGCCGGCGCTCTTCATCCCGGCGTCGAAGAACGTCGAGATGCAGTTGCGTGATTTCCGCGCCACGCGGAATCACCTGGCGGTCGTGGTGGACGAGTTCGGTGGCACCGCCGGCCTCGTGACGCTCGAGGACGTGCTCGAACTCATCGTCGGCGACATCCGCGACGAGGGCGACGTGGAGCGCCCCGACGTCGAGCGCGCCGAAGGCGGGCGGCTCTGGCTCGCGTCGAACGTGACGCTCGACGCCCTCTCCGAGCTCACCGGCGAGGACGTGCGGCGCGGCGACGTGACCACGATCGGCGGCCTCGTGATGGACCTGCTCGGGCGGGTGCCGCGCAACGGCGAGACCCTCGTGATCGGGAGCCATCGGCTCGTGGTCGAGCGCGTGGTGCGCCGGCGCATCGAGCGGGTGTATCTCGAGCCGCTCGGCGCGGTGCCGGCGAGCGGGGAGGGCGCATGAGTTCGTTCGTGCTCACGATGCTCCTCGTGGGGGTCGTCGGCGTCCTCACCGGCGCGGCGACGGCGCTGCGCAGCGTGAGTCGCATCTGGCTGCGTCACTGGGCGGAGCGGCGCCTCGCGGGAGCCGGCACGGCCGCGCTCTATCTCGAACGGCCGCAGCGGTTGCTCCTCGCCGCCGGCACCGGCATCGCGGGCACCGTCTTCGCACTCGGGGCCGTGCTCGGCCTGCAGGTGGGGGACGAGCCGGCAGGGCTGGCGCGCGCGTTGCTCTTCGCCGTGGCGCTCCTGCTCGTCTTCGGGCAGTTGCTCCCGCGCGCGATCGCGCGGCGGTGGCCGGCGGAGACACTCCCGGTCCTGCTCCCGCCGCTGCGGGCCGTCGAGCGACTCAACGCGCCCCTCGCCGCGATCGCGTCGCGGGTCGTGGACCGGTGGCGCGGGACCGCCGCGGCCATAGCGCCGACGGCGGCGGAGTCGCTCCAGGACCTCCTGCGCGAAGGCGAGGTCGAGGGGTTCGGCGTGGCCGGCGAGCGGGCGATCATCCGCGGGGTCGTGGAGTTCGGCACCAAGCGGGTGCGCGAGGTGATGACCCCGCGCGCCGACATCGTGGCGATCGAGCAGGGGGCACCGCCGGACGAGGTGGCGCGCGTGGTCTCGCAGTCCAAGTTCAGCCGGGTGCCGGTGTACGAGCGCACGCTCGATCACATCCAGGGCATGCTGACGTCATGGGACGTGATCGCGCAGCCGGAGTCCCCGCTGCGTTCCCTCCGGCGCGTGGCGGTCGCGACCCCCGAGGAACCCTGCCACGCCCTGATGGGCCGGATGTTGCGCGACCGGCGCCATCTCGCGATCGTGCGCGGTGCCGCCGGCGAGACGCTCGGCCTGGTCACGCTCGAGGATCTCGTGGAGGAGTTCGTGGGCGACATCAACGACGAGCATGACGACGTCGCGGCGGGGGAGCGATGAGCCGGGTGACGCTGACGGCCGATGCGCCCGCGGCGCTGCAGGCGCTGCTCGTGGACTTCTCGGCGGGCAAGAAGGCCGCGCTCGCGCGGGCGGTGAGCATCGTCGAGAATCATCGCGACGGGAGCGAGCAGCTGCTCGCCGCCTGTCACCCGGTGCTGGGGCGCGCGCGGCGTGTGGGGATCACGGGGCCGCCGGGCGCCGGCAAGTCGACCCTCACGACGCTGCTCGCCGAGTCGTATCTCGGCGCCGGCCTGAGCGTCGGCATCGTGGCCGTCGATCCGACCTCGCCGTTCACCGGTGGGGCCTTGCTCGGCGACCGCGTGCGTATGGAGCGCGTCGCGCTGCATCCCAACGTCTTCATCCGCTCGATGGCGACGCGCGGCTCGCTCGGCGGGCTCGCCTCGACCACGCGCGAGGTGTGCGACGTGCTCGACGCCTTCGGAGTGGACCGCATCCTCGTGGAGACGGTCGGGGTGGGGCAGAGCGAACTCGACATCGCGCGGCTCGCCGACACGAGCGCGGTGGTGCTGGTGCCCGAGTCGGGCGACTCGATCCAGACGCTCAAGGCCGGGGTGATGGAGATCGCCGACCTGTTCGTCGTGAACAAGGCCGACCGGCCCGGCGCCGACCGTCTGCGCAACGACATCGAGCTCATGCTCGGCCTGCGCAACGGCGCGACGCTCAAGGACGTGCCGGCGCATCATGGCGTGGACCTCAAGCACCTGAATCCCAAGCGGATCGCCCGCGAGGCGGCCGCGCGCGACGACGACGAGTCGTGGACCCCTCCGGTGCTGCGGACGGTGGGCGCCACGGGCGAAGGGGTGCCGGAGTTCCTCTCATCGCTCGACCGCCACTTCGCGTATCTTGAGCGGAGCGGGATGCTCCAGGCGCGGCGCCGTACGAGGCTCCGCGAGCGGGTGATCGATGCGGTCGAGTACCGGGTGCGTCGCCGCTTGTGGCGCGACGCGTCCACGCTGGACTGGTTGGAGTCGCAGCTCCCCGCGCTCGAGCGTGGCGAGTTGACGCCGTTGGCCGTGGCCCAAGCGCTGCTCGTGCGGAGCGTAGCGGCCGGTACCCTCACCGGGAACGCCCCATGACCTCTGTCCCCGATCTCGATCCGACCGTCGCCGCCATGCAGCAGGAGCTCGAGCAGCTCCGGGCCGAGGTGGACGCCTGGCGCGCGCGCTACGACAAGGGCGAGAAGCGCGACACCGCGTACACGAACTCCGAGTCCGAGGTCGCGCCGCTCTACACGGCGCTCGATCTGGAAGGATCGGCGGGCACGGCCTTCGAGGTACCCGGCGTGTTCCCCTTCACGCGCGGCATCCACCCGACGGGGTATCGCGGCAAGCTCTGGACGATGCGCCAGTTCGCCGGCTTCGGGTCGGCCAAGGAGACCAACGAGCGCTACAAGTTCCTGCTGAAGAACGGGACCACCGGCCTCTCGGTCGCGTTCGACTTCCCCACGCTCATGGGCTACGACTCCGACCATGCGCGCTCCGAGGGCGAAGTGGGCAAGTGCGGCGTCGCGATCAGCTCGCTGGCGGACATGGAGGCGCTGTTCGAGGGGATCCCGCTCGACCAGGTGTCGACGTCGATGACGATCAACGGCCCCGCGATCATCCTCTGGTGCTTCTACATCGCGGCGGCGGAGAAGCAGGGCGTGAAGCCGGCGCAGCTCCGGGGGACGGTCCAGAACGACATCCTCAAGGAGTACATGGCGCAGCATGCCTGGTGCTTCCCGATCGAGCCGGCGCTGCGGTTGATCGTCGACATGTTCGAGTACGGCGCCGAGCATGTGCCGCAGTGGAACACGGTCTCGATCAGCGGCTACCACATCCGCGAAGCGGGCGCGACGGCGGCGCAGGAGCTCGCCTTCACCCTCGCCGACGGGTTCACCTACGTGGAGCGGGGGATCGCCCGCGGCCTCGACGTGGACGACTTCGCGCCGCGACTCTCGTTCTTCTGGGACGTGCACAACGACTTCTTCGAGGAGATCGCCAAGATGCGCGCGGCGCGTCGCATCTGGGCGCGCCACCTGAAGGAGCGGTACGGGGCCAAGAGTCCGCGCTCGCTCATCATGCGCTTCCACTCGCAGACCGCCGGCGTGACGCTCACCGCGCAGCAGCCCATGAACAACGTGGTGCGCGTCGCCTACCAGGCGATGGCCGCGGTGCTGGGCGGCACGCAGTCGCTGCACACGAACTCCATGGACGAGACGCTCGCGCTGCCGACCGAGCATGCGGTGGAGGTCGCGCTGCGCACCCAGCAGGTGCTCGCCTTCGAGACCGGCGTGCCCAACGTGATCGACCCGCTCGGCGGGTCGTACTACGTGGAGCAGCTCACCGACCAGATGGAGCGGCAGGCCGAGGAGCTCTTCCGGCAGATCGAGGAGGAGGGCGGGGTGGTGCGCGGCCTCGAGAACGGCTGGTTCCAGCGCAAGATCGCCGAGGCCGCCGCGCGCCAGCAGTGGGAGATCGAGCAGCATCGCCGGTTGATCGTGGGCGTCAACTCGTTCGTGACGGACGAGACGGAACTCACGATCCCGCTGCTCCAGTTCGACGAGCAGGCGGCGAAGGACCAGGCCGCCGCGCTGGCCAGGCTCCGCACCACGCGCGACGACGCCAGGTGCACGGCGAACATCGAGCGGTTGCGCCAGGCCGCGCGCGGCAAGGAGAACGTCGTGCCCTTCATCCTCGAGTGCGCGCGCAGCTACTGCACGCTCTACGAGATCCGCGCCGCGCTCGAATCGGTGTTCGGAGCCTACAGGGAACCGGTCTTCTTCTAGGCCGTCCCCTCATCTCCAACGCGAGCCTTCGTGAGCGCCGAACCCGACTGGTGGGTCCGTTATTTCGACGAAGGCTATGTGCGCGAGTACGAGCCGCTCTTCGACCTCGTCTCCGACCGCCGGCAGGTCGCCCGGCTGATCGAGCTGCTGCAGCTCGAGTCGGGCGCGCGCATCCTCGACGTGCCCTGCGGGCAGGGACGGCATGCGCACCTGCTCGCCGAGGCCGGCTATGACGTGGACGGGCTCGATCTCTCGGCGCACCTGATCGACATCGCCAAGGCGCGCGGCACGGCGCGCACGCTCCGGTACCGGCGCGGGGACATGCGCAGGCTGCCCGCCAGCTGGACCGGCCGGTTCGACGCGGTCCTGAATCTCTTCACGAGCTTCGGCTTCTTCGTGGACGCACGCGACGACGCGAAGGTGATCCGGGAGTTCGCGCGCGTGCTCAAACCGGGCGCCCTGCTCGTGTGGCAGGGCGGGAGCCGCGACGGCGTGATGGCGAGGTTCCTGCCGAGCGACTGGTGGACCACCAAGGACGGCACGATCATCGCGCAGGACCGGGAGTTCGACCCGCTCACCGGATTCCTCACGATCAAGTCGACCTGGCAGGGGCGGCGGAAGACCGAGCATCGCGAGCATCGCATCCGGCTCTACACCGCCTCGCGGCTCGCCGAGCTCATGCTCGACGCGGGCCTCGTCGTCGAGCAGGCGTGGGACTCGTTCGATGACCGGCCGCTCACGCGACGGTCGAGCGAGATGATGCTCATCGCACGAAAGGAGTAATCCTCTTCGCTTCGGCGCGGGCGCCCATAGCTTTCCCTCACGCCCATGACGCCGATCGCACTGCACCACCCGCCCGCCGTCGTCGCACCGGCCCTCGCCGCCGTCGCGTGCGCGGGTGAGCTGGTGACGCGGATCGACGTGCAGCGGTTCACGCCGACCTTGCGTCAGACCGTGGAGCGAGCGACGGACCCCGGCGATTCGGTGGTCGCGACCGAGAGCGACGAGTTCCACACGGCTCCGATCCTCGCCTATGTGCGGCTGACCAAGGGAGCGCCGTGCACCGAACGAGAGCGGCGCGAGTCCGAGCGCATGCTGCGGTTGCAGCCGTTCATCGCATCGGCGAAGGTCACGGCATTCTCCGACGGCCCCGGGCGTGTGCGCATCCGCGTGGACGTGGTCGGCGAGTTCGCGTGGGTCGTCAGCGGCCGGGTCTCGGCGACGCATGTGGACGTGCTCAGGTTCGGGACGCTGGACTACCGGGGACGCGGCCTCTCGGCCGTCGCGCTGGTGGAGCGTGGGGGCGTCTACCGGCCGGGCGTGGGGGTGAGTCTCGCGCAGTACGGCGTGTTAGGCCGTCCTGCCGTGGCCACGCTCCAACTCGAACGTCGGCCGCTCGGCGGTCTCGCGGTCGGCGGCATCTCGCAGCTCTTCCTCACGGACGTGCAGCGCTATGCCGCGCAGGCGGAGTTCACGCACGAGGTCGCCTATGCGACGCTGCTCAGGCCGGTCGGCGACAAGGGCGCCGTGCGGCTGCGGCGCTCGGCCTATGACGTGGGCTGGGTCAGGCGCCTGGGCCGATACCGGCCCGAGCGCGGGTTGGGTCTCGTGGGGCTGATGTTCCTGGGGGCCGACGTGCGCACCGACGATCAGGTGCGGATCGTCTCCGACTCCGGACTCATCGCGACCGGCGACACGGTGCTCGCGGGCCGCTACCAGGACTACGGGGTGAGTCGCGTGGCCGTCCTCGGTGGACTGCGCGCACTGCGATTCGAGCGCGTGGAGCGGTACGACGCGCTCCGCGCCGCGCAGGAC
Organism: Gemmatimonadota bacterium; assembly: GCA_021413975.1. Taxonomy (GTDB): domain Bacteria; phylum Gemmatimonadota; class Gemmatimonadetes; order Gemmatimonadales; family Gemmatimonadaceae; genus Pseudogemmatithrix. The sequence continues at coordinate 153,256 of JAIOPJ010000021.1, read as the reverse complement.
GTGGCGTCGGGCGTGCAGCTCGGCGTCCTGCTCGCCCCGAGCCTCTTCCAGGCGCGTCGCACGCGCGACATGCTCGTGGCCGGCGACCTGTACGTCGGCATGGGGCATGCGCGGTCCTTCGCGTCGCTGAGCATGCGCGCCGAGGCGCGGCCGGCGCTGAGGGCGGCGGGCCCGTGGGAGGGCGTGGTCGCGAGCTCGCGGCTCTCGTGGCACATCATCGCCTCGGAGAAGCGCACGCGCGTGATCAGTCTCTCCGCCGCGAGCATGCACCGACTCGTCTTCCCCGCACAGCTCTCATTGCGGGACGAGGACGGTGGCCTCATCGGCTTCCCGGGATCGCGGGCCGCTGGAGGGCAGCGCGCCGTGATCCGGGTGGAGGAGCGGATGCTCACGCCCTGGTTCCCGCGCCGCGCCGACGTCGCGATCGCGGCGTTCGTCGACGCGGGGCGGTTGTGGGCCGGCGATGCGCCGTACGGTGCCGACTCCCCGGTGCGCAGCTCGGCGGGCTTCTCGCTGCTGGGCGCGTTCCCCTCGGGGGGCAAGCGGGTCTACCGGGTCGACATCGGATTCCCGGTGAATCCGGAGCCGGGCGGCAGCGGGATCGCGCTCCGATTCAGCGTGGCGGACCGCACCGCGGTCGCGTGGGCCGAGCCGCGGGACGTGGCGCACGCGCGCTCCGGGTCCGGCCGGGCCTCGCTCATGCGCTGGTAGACGCGACCGCACGCAGGTAGAATTCCCTCCATGACACGCCCCATCCGAGTCCTCGTTGCGAAGCCCGGCCTCGACGGCCACGATCGCGGTGCGAAGGTCGTCGCCGCCTCCCTGCGCGACGCCGGCATGGAGGTCATCTACACCGGCCTGCACCAGACGCCCGAGATGATCGCCACCGCGGCGGTGCAGGAGGACGTGGACGTGGTCGGCCTGTCGATCCTCTCCGGCGCGCACATGACGCTCTTCCCCCGTGTGCGGACGCTCCTCGCCGAGCAGGGGCGCGAGGACATCCTCATCACGGGTGGCGGCATCATCCCCAAGGAGGACATGGAGGCGCTCGAGGCCCAGGGCGTCGGCAAGCTCTTCGGCCCGGGGACGCCCACGTCGGCGCTCGTGGACTACATCCGGGACTGGTTCGCCGCGCGGCATCAGGAAGCCTGAGGGTGGCGCGCGCGGCTGGGGAGGAGGCCAACGCCGAGAAGGGCCGCTTGCGGGCGCTCTCGACGGCCTCCCGTGAACTCGAGCAGCGGCTCCGCCTCGGTGGTGGCCCCGACCGCATCGCCAAGCAGCACGCCCAGGGGAAGCTCACCGCGCGCGAGCGCGTCGCCGCGCTCAAGGACCCGGGATCGCATTTCCTCGAGTTCGGTCTCCTCGTCGCGCATGACCTGTACGAGGGAGAGGCGCCGGCGGCCGGTGTGATCACCGGCATCATCCAGGTGAACGGCCGCGAGTGCGTCGTGGTGGCCAACGATGCCACGGTGAAGGCCGGCTCCTGGTGGCCCGAGACGATCCCCAAGATCCTGCGCGCTCAGGAATGCGCGATGCGGTGCCGCATCCCGATCCTCTACCTGGTCGATTCGGCGGGCGTGAACCTGCCCTATCAGGGGGGCGTGTTCCCCGGCCAGTACGGCGCGGCGCGGATCTTCTACTACAACTCGCTCATGCGCCGCTACCTGCGCATCCCGCAGATCGCGGCCGTCATGGGACAGTGCGTCGCCGGCGGCGCCTACCTGCCGGCACTGAGCGACGTGATCCTCATGGTGAAGGGCACCTCGTTCATGGGCCTCGGCGGCCCGAACCTCGTCAAGGGCGCGACCGGGCAGACGGTCGACGGCGAGACGCTCGGCGGTGCGACGATGCATACCGAGGTGAGCGGCGTGGCGCACTACGCGCTCGAGGACGATCAGGCCTGCCTCGCCAAGGTGCGCGACCTCGTGTCGCGGCTCGCGCCGCCCGTGCGCCTGGCGCCGCATGACGCCGACCGGCCGCCGGGCGCCGAGCCCGAGACGCTCTATGACATCCTCCCGGCCGACCATCGCATGTCGTACGACATGCATGCGGTGCTGCGCGCCGTGCTCGACGGCGGGTCGCTCGACGAGTTCCAGCCGAACCTCGCCAGGGAGCTGATCTGCGGCGACGCGCGGATCGAAGGGATCCCGGTGGGGGTCATCGCCAACGCGCGCGGCCTGATCAAGGGGCGCGCGGGCGAACAGCCGCGCTTCGGCGGGATCATCTATGCGGAGAGCGCGGAGAAGGTCGCGTTCTTCATCGACCGGTGCGACCGCGAGGGGATCCCGCTGCTCTTCGTGCAGGACGTCTCGGGCTTCATGGTCGGCAAGGAGGCGGAGCACGAGGGGATCATCCGCGCCGGTGCGCGCTGGGTGGAGGCGATGGCCACCGCCACCGTGCCCAAGCTCGTGCTCACGGTGAATCACGCCTCGGGTGCGGGCTACTACGCGATGGCGGGGCAGGGCTTCGACCCCGATTTCATCTTCTCCTGGCCGACGGGCCGCATGGCGGTCATGGAGGGGGAGGCCGCCGTCGCCGCCGTGCACGGTGCCGCGATCACCGCCGCGAAGGTCTCGGGTCGCGACCCGAGCGACGCGGTGCGCGACTCGATGGCCGAGATGCGCGAGGACTACGAACATCAGCTCGATGCCCGGTACGCCGGCGCGCGTGGCTTCATCGACGCGATCGTCTACCCCGAGGACACGCGGACCACGCTCGCGATGGCGTTGCGGGCGGCGTGGCAGAACCCCGGGCCGCATCTCGGGCCCTACGTGATCCCGCCCTTCAACGTCCCCGTCGCGCGTCCGTGACAGGTCGCGCAGGTGTGAGGTCGCGTTCCCAGGTCTGACCGACGAGGTCGGCGCCGAAGCTGCGGTGCCGCGCTTCGTCCATGAGCACGAAGCCTTCGCGTTCGTAGATCCGCCGCGCCGCGCTGAGCACGCTGTTCGTCCATAGCGTCAGTCGCCGGTAACCGAGCTCGGTCGCGCCAGCGATGCAGGCGCGCACCAGGGTGCCGCCGAGACCGAGTCCGCGCGCCCAAGGCTCGACGAGGAGGATCCGGAGTTTCGCCACGCTCGCGCTCTTCCGCATGAGGAAGACGCAGCCCGCACGTCGCCCGTCGACGGTGGCGATCCAGCAGCGCTCGCGTGCGGCGGGGTCGTCGCCTTCGAAGGTGCTGACGATCCCCGCGACCAGGCGCTCGAACGAGGCGTCCCAACCGTACTCGGCCGCGTACACGGCGCCGTGGCGCTCGATGACCCATCCGAGGTCGCCAGGGAGCGGCGATCTCAGGACGATCTCGGGTGCTCGCGCGGCGCCGACCGTCGGTGAGAGCAGCACCTCGATGCCCGCCATCGCCTCGAGGAGCGCGCCGCGATCGCTGGGCGCGAGCGGGTCGAGCACGCTGCGCACCTGCGTGCTCGCGCGCGTATCGAGAACGGCGAAGGCGCGGGTGCCTCGCGCAGTCAGCGCGAGTCGGCGCTGGCGCCGGTCGTCACCCGTGGTCGCGCGCACGAGACCCCGGCGCTTCAGCGCCGCGATCAAACGACTCAACTGCCCCTCGTCGAGCGCCAGGGCCACGCCGAGGTCGCGGGCCGTCGGGTGGTCGCGATGCGACAGCTCGTAGAGCAGACGCACCTCGGTGAGTGTGAGGGAGCTCTCGAGATGACTGCGGTCCAAGAGCCGCAGTCGCGCCGTGTAGAAGCGATTGAAGCGACGGACGCGCGCGATCTCGCCGGGGGTGGTGGCGGCGCGGAGGGTCGGGGGCGCAGGGACGGGAGGGCGGCGCACGGGCATCGGGCTCCGGGTGCTGGGTGATCGAGTCTACCATGCGATGCTTGATAATGTCAACCATCATCTCCATTGATGATGACGCACGCTCTCACGGTGCCACCGAGGGCCGTCGCCGGCCGCCGCACGCGGTATCCCTCCTCGCGCGGGGCGCGCTAGCTTTCCGCCCATGGCCAAGCCCCTGCTGATCTACGGCGTCACCGGCTACACCGGCCGCCTCATCCTCGACGAGGCGCTCGCACGAGGACTCAAGCCGATCATCTCGGGCCGCAACGCCGAGGCGGTGCGTGCGCTCGCGGCGCAGCACGGACTCGAGGCGCGGCCGGTCTCGCTCGACGATCCGGAAGCGCTTCGCGGGGCGCTCACGGGCATCGGCGCCGTGCTGCACTGCGCCGGCCCCTTCTTCCGCACCGTGAGCGCCATGCTCGACGCCTGTCTCGACATGGGCGTGCACTACATGGACATCACCGGCGAGATCGCCGTCTTCGAACGACTCGCGGGCGCGAACGAACGCGCCCGCGTGGCCGGCATCACCCTGTTGCCGGGCGTGGGGTTCGACGTCGTCCCCACGGACTGCCTCGCGGCGCATCTCAAGAGCCGGTTGCCGGGCGCGAACTCGCTCACGCTCGCGTTCAGCGGCGGGTCGGCCCCGTCGCACGGGACGGCGGCGACCGTCATCGAGGGCATGGGACTCGGCGGTGCGATCCGCCGGAACGGGCGCATCGAGCGCGTCCCGTCGGGCTGGCGCACCCGCACCATCGCGTTCGCCGACAAGCCGCGGCTCTGCGTGACGATCCCGTGGGGTGACGTCTCGACGGCGTTCCACAGCACCGGGATCCCCGACATCACGACCTACATGGCGACCTCGCTCTCCGGACTCCGCGGCCTGCGCCTGTCGCGCTTCCTCGAGCCCGTCCTTCGCATGGCCGCGGTGAAGCGCTTCATGCTCGCGCGGCTCAAGAGCCGGCCGGCCGGCCCCGGGCCCGAGGCGCTCGCGCGCGCGAAGAGTCAGGTCTGGGGCGAGGTCAGGGACGCGAGCGGCAAGGTCGTGCAGGCCCGGCTCACCGCGCCGAACGGCTACAAGCTGACGGCGGTGGCGGCGGTGCGCGCGGCGGAGCGACTGCTCGCGGGCGGCGTGCCGACGGGCTTCACGACACCGTCGAAGGCCTTCGGTGCCGACTTCGTGCTGGAGATCCCGGGCACCGTGCGCGAGGACCTGCCATGAACGAGCGTCTCACGGCAAAGCTGGTGATCACCGCGGTCGGCATGGCGGTCTTCCTCACCGGGGTCCGGCTCGAGATGGAGCCGGTGCGGTGGATCGGCATCGCGCTCGTGGCCGTGGCGTTCCTGCTGCGGTTCATCGGTCCGCGCGCGGGTCCGCGCCGGGGTCCGAACACGGGCGGCACGGCCCCCAAGCCGGGGCCGTGACGGCACTCAGCTCCCGGAGCTGATCCGGTATCCGCGCTTCACGTCCACCGCACCGGCGCGCGTGCCGAGCCCTGTGCCGAGGCCGAACACGATCGCGGTCCCCGGGCCGACGATCGGGAGGAGCCACACGATCGGATACGCGACGATCGCGGCGACCAGCCCCGCCATGATCGCGGCACCCGGTGAGAGCGCCGCATCCACATACCGCAGCCGCTCGCGCACGAACCGGCGCGCGGTGCTGTAGCCGAACCATGAGACGCCGAAGGCAACCGCGAGACCGATGAGTTCGAACATGGGAACGCTCCTGTTGCCCACTGTACGCGCCGACCTCCCGCCCGGTTTCGACAGGCACGCGCTCCGACGGTCGGGAGCCGCGCCGGCGGCGTGGCGGAGTGCCGCGCCTCGGGCTACCGTATCTGTACGGTGGAACGGCGCGCCGAGCCACCGACCCCCACGCTGAGCCCCATATGCTGCCAGGAACCGACCGACGGATCGCGGTCCTCGAGACCGAACTCACTCGCGTCCGTGCCGAGTTCGAGGCGGCGCTCGACGCCGTGCCGCCCGACCGGCTGCACAAGGCGCCGCCCGATCACTGGACCCCCGCCCAGATCATCTGGCATGTGGCCAAGGTCGAGCGTGGCCTGGCGCGCCTCTTCGAACGACTCGACGCCGCGCTCCCCGCGAACTCGACCGTCCCGCCCGGTCCGCGCACCGAGTCGGTGCTCAAGCTCCTGGACAAGGACAACTTCCTCGACCGCAGTCGCAAGATCGCGGCCCCCGAGGCGATTCGGCCGCCGGCGCCCACGGAGATCGACCTCGCGGCCGAACGGGCCCGGTGGACCGACGGCCGCGCCCAGTTCCTCGCCGCCATGCGCAACGCCGGACCCCGTCTCTCGTTGTTCCGGCACCCGCATCCGGTCTTCGGACCGTACGACGGCTGGCAGTGGTCGCTCATGATCGCCCGCCACGAAGAGCGGCACCTGCTCCAGCTGCACGAGGTCGTCGCCTCGACGGTTTAGATTGAAGGATGGCCCCGCCGTTTCCGATCCCTGAACTCCTCTCGCCCGCCGGGTCGCTCGACGCGGTGCGTGCGGCCGTGGCCAACGGCGCCGACGCGGTCTACCTCGGCGCCTCCAAGTTCAACGCCCGCGACGACGCGGCCCAGCTCACGCTCGACGAGCTCGAGCAGGCCTGCCTGATCGCGCACGAGCGCGGCGCACGGATCTACCTCACGCTCAACATCCTCGTGAAGCCGTCGGAGCTCCACGAGGCGCTCGGGTACCTCGGCGAGTGCATCGACCGCGGCATCGACGCCGCGATCGTGCAGGACGTCGGCCTCGTGCGGCTCATCCAGCGCACCTATCCGGGCTTCGAGATCCACGGCTCCACGCAGATGACCGTGCACGACGCCTCCGGTGCGAAGGTCATGGAGCGCCTCGGCATCGACCGCGTGGTGCTCGCCCGCGAGAACACGCTCGACGACATCCGCGCGATCCGTGCGGCGGTGCCGGCCCTCGGGCTCGAGAGCTTCGTGCACGGGGCGCTCTGCATCGCCTACTCGGGCCAGTGCTACATGTCGGGGATGATCTCGGAACGCTCCGCCAACCGCGGCTCGTGCGCGCAGTCCTGCCGCAAGGACTACGTGCTGCGCGATGCCGCGACCGGCGCCGAGCTCGACCGCGGGTATCTGATCTCGGCCAAGGACCTCGGCGCGTGGGATCATCTGGCCGAACTCGCCGCCGCCGGGATCGGCTGCCTCAAGGTCGAGGGACGCAAGAAGAAGCCCGAGTTCGTCGCGACGGTCACGCGCGGGTATCGCGAGTTCCTCAAGCAGGTGGAGCAGGGCGTGTTCGCGCCGCCCACGTTCGAGGAGGTGCAGCCGCTCGTGCAGATCTTCTCGCGCGGCTTCACGGGCGGCATGTACGGCGGGCGGGCCGGCCGCGAGTACATCACGCGCACCCAGCCCGACAACCGCGGCGTGGAACTCGGCGTGGTCACCGGCTTCGCCGACGGCGAGGTGACGGTCGAGGTCCGCGCGCCGATCGAGGAGCGCGACGGACTCGGCTTCGAGCCGCCGGCGGGCGGCCACCTCGAGAGCACGGGCTTCACCGCCGGGACGGTGCGCACGCTCAGCGAGCGGGGCGGCATCTGGCGCCAGGCGATCAAGGCGCGGCACCGCGTGCCGATCGGTTGGCGCGTGGTGCGGAGCGCGCAGGCGGCCCTGCTCGAACGCGCGCGCGCGAGCTTCGCCGACGTGGGACGCGAGGAACGCCGGCGCCGTGTGCCGCTCTCGGTCCGCGTGTTCGGAGCGGCGGGCGCTCCGCTCAAGGCGATCATCACCGCCGAGGATCACGAGGTCACGGTGCGCAGCGAGACGGTGCTCGCTCCGGCGGCGTCGCGCGCGATCGACCTGGCGCAGCTGCGCGAGCAGCTCGGCCGGCTCGGCGAGACGCCCTTCGTCCTCGCCGACGTCGATACGTCGGGCCTTGCCGACGGGCTCTTCCTCCCCGTGCGACAGCTCAATCACCTGCGGCAGGCGGCGGTCGACGAACTCCTCGTGCAACGCGACTGGGCGAAGCAGGCGGAGTCGGCCGAGCGTGATGCGCTGATCGAGGCGGCCATCTCGACGCTCGACGTGACCGCGCCACAAGCCGCCGGATCTCCCATCGTCGTCGCCGAGGTCTGGCGCATCGAGGATGCCGAAGCGGCACTCGACGCCGGGGCGGGGGAGATCGTCCTCGATCCGTTCCTGCGCCACCCTTTCCCGTCGGTCGCGCGGGTGCAGGCGCTTGCCGACACGGTGCGGGCGCGCGGTGCCGTCTTCAGGCTCCGCCTGCCGACGATCGTGCGCCCCGAGGAACGCAAGAAGCTCGACAAGTGGCTCGCGCTCGGCACGCCGCTGCTGACGGGACATCTGGGTCTCCTGGCAGAGCTGGCATCGGCCGGGCGCGACGTGGTGGCCGACTATGCGGTGAACTGTTTCAACCAGCACACCGCCGCCGAGCTCTTCGCGCTCGGCGCCTCGCGCATCACGCCCTCGATCGAACTCACGGTCGGCGAGATCGCCGATCTCACGGCGCCCTGGCAGGGGGACCGGTTCGACGCGTTCGTGTACGGCCGGCCCGAAGGAATGACGCTCGAGCACTGCGTGCTCAGCGCCGCGTTCGACCGCACGCCGACGCACTGCCGCGATCTCTGCACCAAGTCGCATGTGAACACGGTCCTCAAGGATCCGGCCGGGTACGACTTCCCGGTCGCCACCGACTACGCCTGCCGCAACCGCTTGTTGCACTCGCGACCAGTGGAGGGGACGGAGTTCCTCGCCCGCCTCTGGCAGTCGGGCATCCGGCGCTACCGGCTGGTCTTCAACGTGTTCGAGGACGACGTGAGCGCGATCGTGCGCGGCTACGTCGCGTCGCTCGCGGCGGTGGAGAGTGGACGCGGGCCGGGCCGTCAGGTGCGCGAGGTGGTCGGCGACGCGTTCACGCGCGGGCATTTCGCGCGCGCGGTATGACGCGTCGTCGCGTCGCGTAGCGCTGTTCAGCGCCGAGTAGCGCGCGTTCGCGCGCCGCCCTGCGCGAACGCGATTCTGTCCTCACCGTCCGCTCCGCTATCCTTCGCCGTGCCCGTTTCCACGCCGACCCTCTCCCCGCGCCTCGCCGAGGCCCGCGCCCTCCTGCTGGAGCGCTTCGGCTATCCCGACTTCCGGCCGGGACAGACCGAGGCCGTGAGCGCCGTGCTCGAAGGGCGCGACACGCTCGTCGTACTCCCCACCGGCGGCGGCAAGTCGCTCTGTTATCAGGTGCCGGCCCTCCTGCTCGACGGGCTCACGGTCGTCATCTCGCCCCTCATCTCGCTCATGAAGGACCAGGTCGACGCGCTCACCGCGCGCGGCCTGCCGGCGACGTTCATCAACAGCACGCTGCCGGCCTCGGAGGTGAGCGATCGCATGGCGCGCGTGCAGCGTGGCGAGATCAAGCTCCTCTACGTCGCGCCGGAACGCTTCGACCTCGGCACCACCGCCGAACGGCTCAAGGCCGTGGGCGTCCGGCTGCTGGCGGTGGACGAGGCGCACTGCATCAGCGAGTGGGGGCACGACTTCCGGCCGAGCTATCTGCGCGTGAAGGAGGTGCGCCAGCGCCTCGGCGCGCCGCCCACGGTCGCGCTCACGGCCACGGCCACGCCGGAGGTGCGCGAGGACATCGTGCGGCAGCTCGGGCTCAACGATCCCGCCCTCGTCCTCACCGGGTTCGACCGCACCAACCTGAGCTATCACGTCATCGCGACGAAGAATGACGCCGCGAAGGACGCCACGCTCATCGACCTGCTCCGGGAGCGGACCGACGACGGCGTCGCGATCGTGTACGCGAGCACCCGCAAGACGGTCGAGCGGATCGCGACCATGCTGCAGCATGCGCGCGTGGCGGCCGTGGCCTACCACGCCGGGCTCGACGACGCGCACCGCGCCGAGGTGCAGGAGGCGTTCATGCAGGAGCGCGCGCGGGTGATCGTCGCGACGAACGCGTTCGGGATGGGGATCGACAAGGCCAACGTGCGGCTCGTCGTGCACCACGCGATGCCGGGCACGCTCGAGGCCTACTACCAGGAGGCCGGTCGTGCGGGCCGCGATCGGCTGCCGGCCACGGCGATCCTGCTGCACTCGTTCCCCGACCGCTTCATGCACGAGTTCTTCATCAACGGCGCGCTCCCCGAGCCCGACGTGGTGACCGCGGTCTACGACGCCTGCGTGCGCCTCGCCGACCGGAACGGACTCGTCTCCGACGACGCGGCGTCGATCGCCGCCGAGGCGCGTGGCAAGGTGAGCGATCGCGAGGCCGACTCGGCGCTGCGGATCCTCGCGCGCGGCGGGGCGCTCGCGGTGGCCGATCCCTCCAAGTCGCAGGCGCAGGTGCGGCTGCTCGCGACGCCGGCGCGGATCAAGGCCGAGCTGAACGAGACCGAGCACGGACTCGAACTCGCGCTGCTGCGTTCGCTCTGGAAGCGCGCCGGCGAACGGTTCCAGCTCGGCATCGTCGCCGACCTCGACGCGCTGCCGCCGGGACTCGGCGGCGCGAGCGGTGCGGCCTCGCTGCTCGACGCGCTGCAGGACAAGCAGATGGTCGTCTGGCGCCGGCTCGGCGAGGGGATCACGCTCACCGACCGCACCAAGGGGATCACCGATTGGCCGGTGGACTGGAGCGGGCTCGAGCGCCGCCGCCGCGGCGAACTGAAGAAGCTCGAGATGGTGCAGAAGTACGCCTACACCGACCAGTGCCGCCGCGCGTTCGTGCTGCGCTACTTCGGCGACCCGGCCGCGCGCCCCAAGTGCGACGGGTGCGACAACTGCCTCGGCGCGCGCATCATGGCGAGCGAAGGGCTCGCAGCCGTGAAGGGCAGGCGCGGCGCGGCGACGAGGTCAGCGGTGAGCGCGAAGGGCGGCCGCGGAACGTCGAAGGCGACCGGCGCGGGGTCTGGCGCGGGGTCGGGCGCGACGGCCGGCGCGACCGACGCGCCGCTCTCGCGCGAGGAGATCGAGCTGCTCGACGCGCTCAAGGCCGTGCGGAGCCGCCTCGCCAAGGAGGACAGCGTGCCCGCCTACGTGATCTTCCCCGACCGCTCGCTCCGCGAGATGGCCCGCGCCCATCCGCGCACGAGCACCGACCTCGCTCGCGTGCACGGCGTGGGTCCGACGCGCCTCGAGAGGTTCGGCGCCGCCTTCCTCGAGGTCCTCAGGGGCGACTGAGCGTCAGTTGCCCTGACGCTGGCAGACGTCGACGACCGTGCGCCCGAAGAGTCGCGGGTTGTCGAGGATCGGCCAGAGCTGGTCGAGGTACGCCTTGGTGTCGTCGCGGCGCTTGGGGTCGAGGCCCGCGACCGGCAGTGCCCAGACCGAATCGATCGCCGCGCGCTTCGACTTGTAGTACGCGATCGTCGGCGCCCATTGCTCGGCGGTCTTGCAGGGGCCGCGGTGCAGCCGCTCGCGGACCGTCCTGATGCCGAGGGTCGGGTTGGGGAACGAGTAGCGCGCATTCACCGCACCCGACCAGTCGAAGTCGTAGGCCACGGGGATGTAATCGCCGTCGGGCTTCCGCATCATCTCGATGTTGTGCAGCGCGGCGAGCGACCAGTCGGTGTTGCCGATCCAGTACTCGAAGAGCGAGATGCGGTCGAGCGCCACGGAGTCGACGTCGGCGAAGACCGCCCCGAGGATCGTGCTCAGCTCGAGCTTGTGCTCGTCGGCGACCTCCTCCTCGATCTCGAGGAAGAAGGCGGTCACCGTGATCGGCTTCACGCGGTCGGTCGAATCCTTGTACGTGATGTTCGCGAGGCGGGTGCGGTGGTGCACCTCGTGGATCACCGAGTAGGTGCGGTACATGAGGTACTCGAGCAGGATGTACTGCTGGTAGTCCTCGGCGGCCGGCCGGCAGGGCGTCACGATCTTGAGCCGCGGGTTCCCCTGCAGGATCGAGCTGTCACGGGCCGCCTTGCCGGCGCGGATGTAGATCGGCGGGAAGGCGCAGTTGCGCACCTGGCGGCGGAAGTGCCCGCGCGCGCGCAGGTCGGTCGGGATCCGGCGCGCGACCCCCTTGGCGTCGGTGTAGCTCATCTCGGCGCCGAACCAGTGCAGTTCGGTGGAGTCGCGCTCCCGCAGGAGGTCGCGCAGGTTGGTCGTGATCGTGAGCACCAGCGGTGCCTCGTCGCGGAAGAGCGCCTGCGCGTCCGCCACGCGCGGCAGCGCCGTGACGACGAGGGAGAGCAGGAGCGATCGCAGCAACCGGCGGGTCATCGCAGCTCCACGCCGCGGAGCGGCGAGTCGGGGAACGCGCCCAGGTCGTCGGAGACGACGCCGGGCGTCACGGTGTCGAGCATGGTCACTCCGTACTCCAGTACCCGGAGTTCGTTCTCCTTGACACTGCCGAGGTACTTCCAGCTGCCGAAGAGCGTGCCGAACTTGGGCTCGCAGAGCTCGCGCGCCCGGTCGACGTCGACGGTGCGGATGCGCAGCATCTGCGCGAACCGCGGCCGCTCGGTCGTCACCGAATCATCCTCGGCGAGATCGGGATCGTTGCGCTTGCGCCGGCGCCAGGCGCGGTCGGCGAGCGCCTCGAGCTGGTCGGGCGACATCGACTTGAGCACCTCGTCGTCCATGCGCGCGAGGAACATCCCCGTGCGGTTGGCGGTCGCGAGCGCGCGGTCGAGCTTCCGGCTGGCGTCCTTGCCCTCGAGTGCCGACGGCTTGCCGAAGTCGCTCACCCAGAGTCCGAGCATCAGGGTGTTGAAGCCGATCGAGATCACCCATGCGACCTCGGGGGACACACCGGCCGCCATGCCGATGCCGATCACGACGAAGATACCGGCGGCGTCCTTGCTGTCGTCGAGCGACGTCCGGAACCGGACCGCGGCGACGATGCCGCCGAGCGAGAAGGCGAGTTCGATCGACGTCTTCACGAAGACCACGATCGCCGCGGCGACCACGGGCAGGATGAGGTACGTCTGCACGACCGACTGCTGGAAGCCCTTCTTGCGGCGCGTGAGCGTGTAGATCCAGGCCACCGGCAGCGCCGTCAGGAACGCGGTGAACATCGCGATCGCCGTCGCGAGCGCGGTCGGCAGTGGCGCGGCCACGCGCGCCGCCCCGGCGCCGCCGACGAGGAGATCCCGCGCCTGCGTCACCGCGAAGATCCCGGTGCCGGCCGGCACGACGTCGCGCATCCAGTAGTACGCGGCACCCACGATGAGATACCAGAGCACCGTGCGCGCGACGAGGTTGCGCCAGACGGGGAGATCGGAGAGGGAGCGGGGCATTCGCTTGAGTGGGGGGATCGAAGGTGAGAAAGTGCCGCATGAACGCGCCGAGGGCAACTGCACCGGAGGGGGGCAGGCGGGGTATCTTCATGGGCCCTCCAACCCGCCCCTTCATGCGCATCGACCGCCGCTGGGTCCTGCAGGCCACCGCCGCCGTCCTCGCCATGCTCTCCATGGCCACCGCCGCTCCGGTCGGAGCGCAGGGAGCCGCACGACCGGCCGCGGCCAAGCCGGCCCTCGTGGTCTTCATCACGGTGGACCAGCTCCGGCCCGACTACCTGATCCGGTGGCATGACCAGCTCACCGGCGGCCTGCGTCGCCTGGTGGATCAGGGGGCCTTCGCGCCGCAGGGGGTGCATGACCACGCGATCACCGAGACGGCCCCCGGGCACGCCTCGACGCTCTCGGGGAGGTTCCCGTACTCGACCGGGATCGCGCGCAACAGCATCGGGGTCAACACGACCACCGCGCCGCTCGTGGGCTCTCCCGGCATCGGCGCCTCGCCGTTCCGCTTCAACGGCACCACGCTCGCGGACTGGATGATCGCCGCAGACGCGCGGACCAAGGTGCTCTCGGTCTCGCGCAAGGACCGTGGCGCGATCCTTCCGATCGGTCGCGCCAAGCTCCCCGTGTTCTGGTATGCGCAGGGGGCGGGCAACTTCGTGACGAGCACCTGGTACGCCGACTCGCTCCCCTCGTGGGTGCAGGCCTTCAACGCCGAGGACCGCGTGATGAAGCGCTTCGCCGGCAGCGAGTGGTCGCCGCTCCTTCCCGAGGCGAGCTACCCCGAGGCGGATTCGGTCCCCGGCGAGCTCCCGAGCGGGGAGGTGAACTTCCCGCACTTCATGCCCGACGACACGATGCAGGCGCGCAACCTCGTCATCGGCTTCCCGGTGATGGACGAGTTCACGCTCGACTTCGCCTGGCGCGGCGTTCGCGCCATGGACCTCGGCGCGGGACCGCAGACCGACCTGCTCGCCATCTCGCTCTCCACCACCGACGCGGTCGGGCACCGGTGGGGCCCCGACTCACGCGAGCTGCACGACCAGGTGCTGCGCCTCGACCGGAGCCTCGGCGTGTTCCTCGATTCGCTGATCGCCCTGCGCGGCGCCGACCGCATCGTCCTGGCGCTCACGGCGGATCATGGCGTGGCGCCCAGTCCCGACGTGCGCTCGAGCTTCGGCGACAACAGCCGCGCCACGCGCGTCTTCCGCGAAGCGTTCGATCCCGCACTCGCGTCGCTCTCGCCGATCGTGCGGCGCGACCGGCTCCCCTCCGACGCCTTCGGCTTCGACGGCCTGCTCTTCGAGGTCGACCGGTCGAAGGTCGTCGGCCAGGACCAGGCCGTGCGGGAGATGGCGCGCGCCTTCGCGCGCGAGGCGCGCAAGGTCCCCGGCGTGGAACGCGTGGACGTGATCGACGACCTCGCGAAGGCCGACACCGTGAAGGACACCACCGCGCGCCGTTGGCTGCACATGTTCCGCCCCGGCGGCGAGGTGCTGGCGACGATCACGCTCACGCCCTACAGCTACGTCGGGCGGAGCAACACCGCCACCCACGGCTCGCCGCACGACTACGACGCGACCGTGCCGATCATCTTCTGGGGCACGCCCTTCACTCCCGGTCGCGTGACCGGCAGCGCCCGCGTCGTCGACATCGCCCCCACGCTGGCGCGACTGTTGGGCATCCCCCCACTGGAACGCCTCGACGGACATCCGTTGCCACAGGTTTTCCGGACCGCGGCGCCTTAGATTGTGCCGGACCACGGCGATGTGATGTGACGGAGGTACCGCCTCCCACCTCCCACCTCCCACCTCCCACCTGCCGTCAATGCACGACTCCACCTACTTCGAAGAGCACCACCTCGCCACGCGCGAGATGGTCCGCGCGTTCGCCCGTGAGGAGGTCGCTCCGGTCGCGCGCCACTTCGATGACACCCAGGACTTCCCCTGGGAGAACGTCAAGAAGATGGCCGACCTCGGGCTCCTCGGGATCCCGTGGTCCGAGGAGCTCGGCGGCTCGGGACTCGACAAGATCAGCTTCATGATCGCGATCGAGGAACTGGCCCGCGTCTGCGCCTCGCACTCCATCACCATCTCGGCGCACACCACCCTCGGCACCTCGCCGATCGTGAACTTCGGCACCGAGGAGCAGAAGCGCCGCCTCGTGCCGCGCCTCGCGAGCGGCAAGGTGCTCGGCGGCTTCGGCCTCACCGAGCCCAACGCCGGCTCCGACGCCGGTGGCACGCAGACCACGGCGGTGCGCAAGGGCGGCCACTACGTCATCAACGGCACCAAGCGCTTCATCACGCATGGCGGCGTGGGCGAGAGCTTCGTCATCACGGCGGTGACGAATCCGGGGCAGGGCACCAAGGGCATCTCGAGCTTCGTGCTCACCAAGGACACCTGCGATCTCGAGCAGGTGAAGGGGCTCGGCATCGGCCATGACGACGCGATCGGCCCCATGAAGGGATTCCGCTCCGGCAAGAAGGAGGACAAGCTCGGGTGGCGCGCCAGCGACACGCGCGAGCTGATCTTCGAGGACGTCGAAGTGCCGGTGGAGAACCGCATCGGCGAGGAAGGGCGGGGCTTCATCAACTTCATGAGGACCCTCGACGAGGGGCGCATCGGGATCGCCGCGCTCTCGCTCGGCGTGGCGCAGGGTGCGTTCGAGGAGGCGCTCAAGTACACGACCGAGCGGAAGCAGTTCGGCAAGCGGATCGCCGAGTTCCAGGGCGTGCACTTCCAGCTCTCCGACATGGCGACCGAGCTCGAGGCGGGGCGGCACCTCACCTACCACGCGGCCTGGCTCGCGCAGAACGGGCATCCGTACGGGAAGGAAGCGGCGATGGCCAAGCTCTTCACGTCGGAGCTCGCCATGCGCAACACCATCAAGGCGATCCAGCTGCACGGCGGCTACGGCTACACCAAGGACTATCCGGTGGAGCGGTTCATGCGCGACGCCAAGATCGGCGAGATCGGCGAGGGGACGTCGGAGGTGCAGCGGATGGTGATCGCCCGCCACCTGATCCAGGGCCTCACGCTCTGACCTCGCGCGGCCCGGCCGGTTGCGCGGGCCGTGACGGGGTGGTACCCATATAGGCACGAAGAAGTCAGCGCCCCGGCGGTTCGCGGGGCGCATTGTCTGCCCGGACCTCGTGTCCCGGCATCTCTCGGAGCCGTCACCAATGAAGGATCGCACGTTGCGCCGACGCTTCCCGGTCGCCCGGAGCACCCCCCAGGGGTGGTCCGGGGCTGATGACCGGGCGGTTGCCGCGTGGACGATCCGGTGCGGGGCCGCGGGCTCACCTGCCGCCATCATCCATGAAGCGCGAGATCCTGATCAGTGCGACGCAGCGCGAAGTGCGCGTCGCGATCATCGAGGACGAACAGCTCGTTGAATTGCAGGTCGACCGTCCGGAGAACAAGCGGATGGTCGGGGACATCTATCTCGGGAAGGTCGAGGCGGTGCTGCCGGGGCTCCAGGCGGCGTTCGTGAACATCGGCACCGAGAAGAGCGCCTTCCTCCACAACTCCGACCTCGTCTACGACGAGGACGGGGATGATGACGACGACGAGGAGGAGGGCGACGAGGACGAGGGGGGCGAGGCCGACGAGGCCCAGTCCGCCGCCGACGAGTCCGAGCAGCCCGAGTCCGGCAAGCCGTCGGGCAAGTCCGACGCCGCCAAGCCCGAGGCCAGGAAGCCCCGCAAGGGCGGTCGTGGCCGTCGCCAGCGCAAGGACCCGCCCAAGATCGAGGACGTGCTCAAGCGCGGCCAGTCGCTCATCTGCCAGGTCTCCAAGGAACCGATCTCGACCAAGGGCCCGCGCGTCACCGCGCAGGTCTCCATGGCCGGCCGCTTCCTGGTCTACATGCCCTTCGCCTCGCGCGTGGGCGTGAGCCGCAAGATCGGCGAGCGCGCCGAACGCCAGCGGCTCCGCGAGCAGGTGCAGAAGGTGCTGCCCAAGGACTCCGGCGGCGTGATCGTGCGCACGGTGGGCGAGGACGTCACGCAGGAGACCTTCACGCGCGAGCTCGAGACGTTGATCGGGCAGTGGCAGAAGATCAACAAGAAGACGAAGTTCGTCGGCAGCGCGCCCAAGCTGCTGCACCGCGAGACCTCGCTCACGCGCGGGATCATCCGCGACCTCTTCTCGACCAAGGTCGACCGCCTCACGGTGGACTCGCGGCAGGTCTACAACGAGATCGTCGAGTACCTCAAGGGGATCGCGCCCGAGCTGATCGACCGCGTGAACCTGCACGAGGACAAGGTCCCGCTCTTCGACAAGGAGGGGGTGGAGACCGAGATCCGCGACCTCTTCAAGCGGCGCTGCGACCTGCCCAGCGGCGGGTACCTGATCATCGAGCCCACCGAGGCGCTGATCTCGATCGACGTGAACACGGGCCGCTTCACCGGCAAGAAGGACCCGGAGAAGACGGTCACCAAGACGAACGTCGAGGCCGCGCGCGAGATCGCGCGTCAGCTCCGGCTGCGGGACGTGGGCGGCATCATCGTCTGCGACTTCATCGACATGGAGACCAAGGCCAACCGCGACAAGGTGCTGCAGGAGCTGCGCACGCACTTGGGCCGCGACCGCGCCCGCACCAAGGCCTTCGCGGTGAGCGACCTGGGCCTGATCGAGATGACCCGCCAGCGGGTGCGCCAGAGCCACTTCCACGCCATGACCGAGCCCTGCCCGGTCTGCAACGGGTCGGGACGTGTGTTCACGTCCGAGACGATCGTGCGGCGGATGGAGCGGGCGGTGAAGCGGGTGGCCAGCGAGGGCCGGCGCGACAACATCGTGGTCAAGCTGCACCCCGACACCGTGATGTACGTGCTCGAGCAGGAGAAGGAGCTGATCAAGCGGCTCGAGAAGGGGATCGGGTTCACGGTCGAGATGCGGGACGACCCGCTGCTCAAGCCGGACGAGTTCAAGTTGGTGATCAAGGGGGCGGGTAGGGACATCACGTCCCAGTACGCGGTAGCCTAGGGGGGATGAAGGCTGAAGGATGGAGGATGAAAGGGGGGTCCTGGCCCCCCATCTTCCATCCTCCATCCTCCTTCCTTCCTCCGTAGCCAACCCCCCACCGCCCAAGCACTTGACCTCTTGGGCCCTGAGGGATAGTTTTCTCGGCTCGCATCGAAAACCGTATCACCCGAGCCGTTCACACATGTCGTACGCAATCTTCCGCTCCGGCGGCAAGCAGTTCCGCGCCGAGAAGGGCACGACCCTCCGCCTCCCCACCCTCCTGGGTGATGCCGGGGCCGTGGTCGAGTTCAATGACATCCTTCTCGGGTCCGACGGCAACAACGTGAAGGTCGGCGTGCCGACCCTCAAGGGCGCCTCGGTCACGGCCGAGATCGTCAAGCACGGTCTGGGCGACAAGATCGTCGTCTTCAAGTTCAAGCGCCGCAAGAACTACGCGAAGAAGCAGGGCCATCGGCAGGGGTACACCGAGGTCCGGATCCGCGACATCACCCTCGGCTGACCGGGGAGAGGACACCATGGCACATAAGAAGGGCGTTGGCTCGTCCCGCAACGGGCGCGACTCCAACCCGCAGTACCGCGGCGTGAAGAAGTTCGGTGGGGAGAAGGTCATCCCCGGCAACATCATCGCGCGCCAGTGCGGCACCAAGTGGCACCCCGGCAACAACGTCGGGATGGGCACTGACTACACCATCTACTCGCTGATCGATGGCGTGGTGAAGTTCGAGCACAAGTCACGGAGCCGGTACAAGATCTCCGTCTACCCGGTCGCGGCTGCCTCCTGAGGCTGGTCCGTCCGTGGTGCGAGCGCCCCGCTGCTTCTTGCAGCGGGGCGCTCTGTCTTTCGGGCTTGCGCGGGAACTGCAACGGCTCTCACCACCGAGGCACCGAGGGCAAGGGGAACTGCAACGGCCTTCACCACAGGGGCACAGGGAGCACAGGGAACTGCTACGGCTTTCACCACCGCGGCACCGGGGGCACCGGGGGCACCGGGAATGACTACAGGGGCTTTGGGAACTGCAACTGCCAAGGCACTCTCCTGAGGGGCGACTGCGCACGGGGAGTGTGACTCCGGGAGGGTTTTGCAGTTACAAAGAAGTCGCAGTTCTCGGTGACCTCGGTGCCTCGGTGGTGACGTAGTCGCAGTCGCCAGCGCTGCCCACGAACAAGGCCCGAGCCGCCAGCGCGACCCGGGCCCCATCCCACGCACCCGCCCGATCAGGGCCGCCGATACCCCGGCGGCAACGTGAGGTACCGCTCGGTGAGCTGCTGCTGCCGGCTCTTGGTGTCGAAGGTCCGCCCCCGCACGAAGACCTGCTCGGCCACCGACGAGAACTCGAACGGATCGCCACTCCACACCACGACGTTCGCGTCGAGCCCCGCGGCCAGCGCACCGATCTGCCCCGCCACGCCCATCACCTCGGCGGGGGCGAGCGTGATCGACCGCAATGCCTCGTCCCACGAGAGGCCGTAGGCGACCGCGTTCCCGGCTTCCTGCCGGATGTTGCGCACGTTGAACGATTCCTCGCCGCCCGGGCCGTTGCCGACGAGCACCACCGTGACGCCGGCGGCGCGGAGCATCGCGGCGTTCTCCTGCCGCTGGCCGAGCGAGTTGAAGTCGACAGGGATGTTGTTCATCGCGCCGGTGAAGACCGGGACCTTCGCGGCCGCGATCTCGCGTGCGACCATCCATGCCTCGGCGCCGCCGAGGATCCAGAGGCGGAGGGTGTTCTCCTTGGCGAAGGCCAGGGCCGCGAGGATGTCGCTCGCGCGATCAACGCTCAGCGCCAACGGCATCTGTCCGCTCACCACCGGGATGAGCGCCTCGAGGTCCGCGCGCGAGGCCGCGAGGGTGCGCGAGTTGCCCGCCTCGTACGCCGCGCGCCGGCCCTGGTATGCCTTCACGTCGGCGAGGAGCGTGCGCCACTTGGCCCAGTACTCGGCGCGCGAGTTGGTCGATCCGCCACCGGGGCTCCCGAAGTCGCCGATCATCGCCGTGGGCGCGCGGCGCAGCATCTCCACCGCCGCAGTCGCGTCGACGAGATCGATCAGCGCCGCCTTCCCGCCCACCATGCCGCCACCGGGCGCGACGACGACGCTCGTGACGCCTTCCTGCCGCGACGGGATGATGAACGTGTTGACCGGGTTGAGCCCCTTCCACGCCTCGAACGAGGCTGCGACGCCATCGGTGCCGCGCGCCCCGGTGTCATCGTAGCCGCCCGAGAACTGCGGGCCGCCCGCCTCGCTCAGGCCGAGAGAGGTCGCGCTGTTGATGAAGCCGGGCGTCACCCACTTGCCGCGTGCGTCGATGCGCCGAGCGTCGGCGGGGACGGCCACATTCGCGCCGACGGCGACGATCTTCCCGTCGCGGATGAGCACGGTGCCATTCTCGATCTTCGGGCCGTTCACCGGATAGACCGTTCCGCCGGTGATGGCGATGACCTGTGCGTTCGCCACGGGGGCGAGCGCGATGGTCGCGAGCGCCGCGAGGCGCAGGAACATGTTGGTGCGCATCAGCGGCGCCCTCCGTCATTGGGGACGTAGCCGAGTTCGAAGTCCGTGCGCCAGCGTTGCGACGTGTCGGCGCGATCGAAGAGCATGGCACCGTCGATCCACACCTTCTCGGTGCGCGCGTAGACGCTCAACGGGTTCGCCGACCAGAGCACCAAGTCGGCGTTCTTGCCCACCTCGAGCGAGCCGGTCACGCGATCGATCCCGAGCGCCCAGGCGGGGTTGAGCGTGATCCAGCGGATGGCGTCCTCGTCGCTGATGTTCAGCCCGGCCACGCGGGCCGCGGTGAGCGACTTGGCCGCTTCCTGGTTCAGGCGCTGCGAGTACGACGCGTCGTCGGAGTGCACGATCGTGCGCGCGCCGGCCACGTGCGTGAGGCCCACGTTCGCCTTGATGCCGTCGAGCGCTTCCATCTTGAAGCCGCCCCAGTCGGACCAGATCGATGCCGAGATCCCCTCGCGCGCGAGCACGTCGGCGATCTTGTAGGCCTCCACACCGTGATGGAAGGACCGGATCCTGTAGCCGAACTCCTTCGCGATGTCGATCATCTGCATCATCTCGTCGGCCTGATAGCAGTGATTGTGCACGAGGATGTTGCCGCGCAGGACCTCGGCGAGGGTCTCGTTGTTGAGGTCGCGGGCGGGGGGCTCGCCCTCCGGCTTGGCGAGCCAGGCATCCCAGCGGCGGCGGTACTGCTCGGCGCCGATCCAGGCCGCGCGGTAGCCGGCGACGTTCGCCATGCGCGTGGCCGGGCCGCGGTTCGCGTAGACGCGCTTGGGGTTCTCGCCGCAGGCCATCTTGAGGCCGTAGGGCGCGCCGGGGAACTTCATCCCCTGCACGGAGCGCGACGGGACGACCTTGAGCGTCACGCTGCGGCCACCGATGAGGTTCGCCGAGCCCGGGAGCACCTGGATCGTGGTCGTGCCGCCGGCGAGGTCACGCGGGAACTGCGGGTCCTGCGGCCAGACCGAGTGTTCGGCCCACACATACGCGGTCACCGGGGAGGTGCCCTCGTTGCCGTCCTGATGCGCGGCGGTCCCCGGCGCCGGATAGACGCCCAGGTGCGAGTGCGTGTCGATGAGCCCGGGCGTCACGTACTTGCCCTGACCGTCGATGACCACGGCATTGGCCGGTGCGTTCACCGTGGCGCCGACGGCGGCGATCTTGCCGTCCTGCAGGAGCACGGCGCCGTTGCGGATGAGGGGCCCCGCGCCGGTGTAGATGTTCACGTTCCGGATCACCGTGGTGCGCGACGCGAAGGGCGCGTAGGTGCTCGGGAAGGGGTCGGCGTTGGGGCGGGAGGTCGCGCCGTCACCCGGCTTGGGCGTGACGGTCACCGCCGCGGTCTGCGTCGCGGTCGCGGTGGGTGCCGGGGTGGCCGCCGGCACCGGCGATTGCGCCGGCACCGTGTTGGCGGGTGCGGCGGCGCACCCTGCCGCGACGAGCGCGAGCAAGAGTCGTGTGGGACGCATCGGTTGGATCATCCTCTGGAGACGAGGGGAGGACTGGGCCCGGGGCGGAGCGCGCCGGGCGGGGAGGGACGGTGGGGGCGGCAGAAGCTACCTGCCGAGCGTCTCGCGGGCGAGGGCGACGTCGTCGGTGCAGATGGCGTCGATGCCCCAGTCGGCCAACCGGCGCATGAGGGGGGCGTCGTTCACCGTCCAGGCGACCACCCGCCGGCCCTCGGCGTGGGCGGCCTCGATGAAGGCGCGATCGACGAAATCACGCTGACGCCAGAGGTCGCGGGCGTCGACCTGGCGGGCGGCGCCGGTCGTATCGACCGGGTAGCTCACCTCGAGCACCCCCCGGGCCACCTGCGGGGCGAGCCGGCGCGACTCGGCCACCAGCCGGTGGTCGAAACAGTGCACCGCGCTGCCGGGCCCCGTGGGGTGCCGGGCGATGCAGTCGAGCGCGCCGGGAGCGACGTCGCTCCCCTTGAGCTCCACGTAGATCCGGAGCCGCGCTCCGACGGCCGCGAAGACCTCGTCGAGCGTCGGGATGGGCTCGCCCCGAACCCGGTGGGTGGCCAACCGGGCCATGGTCAGGGCCTGGATGGCCCCCAGTCCCTCGATCCCGGGGTCGTGGTGGACCACGACCACCCCGTCGAGGGTGCGGTGGACGTCGAGCTCCGCGGCGTCGGCACCGAGCTCCACTGCCCGGTGGAAGGCGGCGAGGGTATTCTCCGGTCGTTCCCGGGAGGCCCCCCGGTGGGCGATGATCTCTGGGATGGTCACGAGCCAATCTTAACGCCGACGGGGTGCCGGCGTCTCATCGGGTGAACGCATGGCCTATCCAGTCCCCGGGACCTCTGACGCGACCGACGCGGAGTTGATCGCCCAGTGGCAGGGGGGCGATCAGCGGGCAGCCACGGCCCTGGTGGGGCGTCATGCGCAGCCCCTGGCCCGCTTCGCGGCGAGCCTGGGGGAACGGGACAGGATCGACGAGCTGGTGCAGGACACGTTCGTACGCGCCTTCAACTCGCTGGAGAGCTTCCGGGCCGACAGTTCGCTCCGCACCTGGCTCTTCACGATCTGCAAACGGCTGGTGCTCGACCGCAAGCGCACTGAGCGACGACGAAGGGACGGGGTGGAGCTGGACGAGGGACATGCAGTGGTGGGGTACGACGCGCTGGACGGACTGGTGGCGGAGGAGACGGCGAAGCGGGTGAACGACGCGGTGGCCCGGTTGACGCCGTTGCAGCGCGAGGTCTTCACGCTGCGGGTGACGGAAGGGATGCCGTACAACGAGATCGCGAAGGTCGTGGAGAGCACGGATGGCGCGTGCCGGGTGCACTACCACAATGCGATGCGGATCATCAAGGAGTACCTGAGCGATGACTGAATGCCTGAATGAGGAGATGCGCGACCTGCTGCCGCTGCTGGCGCACGGGTCGCTCGAGGCCGCCGAGGCGGAGCGGGTGCGCATGCACTCGGCGGGCTGCGCGGAGTGCGCGGCCGAGCTCGCGGTGCTCGAGACCTCGCGGCTGGTGCTGCGGGCGAGCGCGCCGCGCGTGGACGTCGCGGCGATCGCCGCGGCGGTGGGCCAGTCGGCGGCAGGTGCCTCTGCGGCGCCGGTGCTCCGCGTGGAGCGGGGCGGGGCGAAGCCCGTCGCCGCGGTGGCGCGTCGTTCCGTCTGGCGCTCGCGGCAGCTCTTGGCCGCGGCGGCGTCGCTGCTCATCGTCGCGTCGCTCTCGCTGCGCCTGCTCGATCGCACTCCGTCGTCGAACGAAGGGCCGTCGGCCCCCGACACCGCGACGGTGATCGCGACCGATCCGGCGCCGCCGGCGGCAGCGGCGGGGAGCGAGCTCTCCGTGGGTGATGCGCTGGTGGACCTCACCTCCGACGATCTCTCGGCGCTGCTCACCGAGCTCGAAGGGTTCGACGGGAAGATCACGATCGAGCCGGCGGCCATGCGGCAGCCGGTCGTCGACACGCCGGGGAGCCGCTGATGCGTACGCGATCGATCCTTCGCCTGGCCCTTGCCGCACTCCTGTTCGGTGGCGCGGGTGCTGCCGCCGGTGCACAGGAGCCCGGTCCGCCGCCGCCGCTGTTGCAGGGCGCCGAGCGCGATTCGCTCGAGGCGCGCGTGCGTCAGCGCATGGCCGAGGTGGTGCGCCGGCAGCTGGGGCTCAACAACGAGCAGATGAAGAAGCTCGGCGAGACGAACCGCCGGTTCGACGTGCAGCGGCGCGAGCTGCTGACGCGCGAGCGTGACGTGCGCATGGACCTGCGCGACGAGATGGAGTCGGGGGACACCACGCGTCAGGCGCAGGTGGCGCGGTTGCTGGACCAGATGCTCGCGGTGCAACGGCAGCGGTTCGAGCAGTTGGAGGCGGAGCAGCGCGAGCTCGGCACCTTCCTCACGCCGATCCAGCGGGCCAAGTACTTCGCGATGGAGGAGCAGATCCGGCGCCGCGTGATGGAGATGCGCGAGGATGGGATGCGTGCTCCTCCGGGTGGCGGCGCGCGTCGGCCCGGGGGCATCGCGCCCGGAGGCCGGCCTGGCGGCATAGGCGGGACGCAGCCCGGCGGTCGTCCGGGCGCGGCGACGCCGCGTGGTGGTGTGCGTCGGCCGCTGGGCCGGGCCTGATCCCGCTTCATCCGGCTGGCCGGGGGCGTTAGGTTCCTCGGGTGGCCCGGATGGCGGAACCGGCAGACGCAACGGACTCAAAATCCGTCGAGGGCAACCTCATGGGGGTTCGATTCCCCCTCTGGGCATGATCGGAGATCGGAGCGGGTGGATGGCAACGGGGGGGCGCTAGGGGCGCTTCCCCGTTGTTGTTGTGTGGGTGGGGCCGACGGCATTGCGATGCTGCCGTGAAGGACGGTGGGGGTGCTGGCGCGCATGGTCCACCGACCTGTGGGGTAGGGCCCGAAGCGGGTGGGAGAGGACTGATCCGGCCGGACGAAGCAGGTCTGTCTATTTCGCCGATCACTTACGCGTCCACCAAATCGGGGCAAGCTCAGCGGCGGCTTCGCCGCCGCATCCTGTTGAGTGCCCGCAGCACAACCAAACGTTGAGGATGTAGAATAAGTCGACCGCTGAGTTCGACAGGTTCCTTGTGGAGAATGCGACCTTCACATTGGCTCCAGTATCGACGATCGCCGCATCGGCAATGGTTTCGGTATGGGAGAAAGCAGGCCGGGCAGTGGACCTCGGACTATTCTACATCCTCGTTATGCAGACTCAATCGCTGACGTACACCATTCGCGATCTAGGCGCCGCGGACGTGCCCGCGCTGGCGGCGCTGCACGTCGCGACCTTCGCGGAGACGCACGCCCCGCGCGGGGGCGGGCCGACTGTCGCGCTGCGCGAGGAGCAGTGGACGCACACGTTCCGCGAAGCCGACCGCAACACGTTCGTGATTGGCATCGAAGCCGCAGACGGACGGCTCGTCGGGTTCGCTAAGGGGTGTGCCCACGATGGCGGCGTCCCGGGGTATGCGGGCGAGCTCAACAAGATTTACCTGCTACGCGAACTCCATCGCCGCGGGCTCGGCCAGCGCCTTCTGCTCGCCGCCGCCGAACGCTTCCTGCAGCGCGGTATACGCTCGATGCTCCTCTTCGGCGACGCGAGCAGCGCCGCGAATGCCTTCTACGAGGCGCTCGGTGCCGAGCGCCTCCACTCCCCGGCCGGCGAGTTTCATGGCGGCTACGGATGGACCGACCTGATGGCCCTGGTCGCCCGCAGCAGCGCGCCCGCGGCTAACAATGCATGAAGCAGACGCCGCAGACTCGTGAGGTGTGCGCCAGCTCCGCTGGCGCTTTATGACACTGCGGCGAATTCTATGTTCGGCATTGAGGCTGTAGAATAGCTCGGCGATGCGTTTCGCCTCGCCGCATGCGGGGCGCTTCGATCTTCAAAGCAATGCCGATCGTCGATGCTGGGGCCTCTGCGGCGATCGCTTTCTCCACATCGCCGCGTTCGAGAGTCGACAGTGAGTGTTCCTACATCCTCGTTGCGAACGGATCTCATGGATGAAGCTGCTTTGCGCGACACCGTGAGTTCAACCGGAGGCGCGATTCAATCGGCTCTCAAGGCACTTCACCGCGAGAGCGTGGAGTACTGGGACTCGCTCGCCACGGGCACGTTCCTCACGCCGATCGGCGATGCCTGGTCGCCCGCCGACAATGTCCGCCATCTGACCAAGTCGATGCGCGCAGTCACCCAAGGGCTGCGGGTGCCCCACGTCGTCCTGTTCTTCGCGTTCGGCAGAGCGAGCGCGCCCTCGCGGCCCTACGCATCCGTGCGCGAGATCTATCGGGCTCGCCTCGCGCAAGGTGCCAGCGCGGGCCGATTCGCTCCGCGCCCTCAGGCGGCACCGAGCAGTCCGGAGGCCGCGCGCGCGAGCATCATGGCTCGGCACGCGGCCGCCGTCGCGAGCTTGTGCGACGCGATCGGGCACTGGCCGGAGTCAGCGCTGGACGCGCGCCGCCTGCCGCATCCCCTCCTGGGGCGCCTGACCATCCGCGAGATGCTGCTCTTCACGGTCTATCACAATCGGCATCATCTCGAGAACGTACAACGCCGATTCGCGAGTGTCCCGATGAGCACCTCATGACGACGCTTGCGGTCGACGAGCGCGGGGGCGGTGGCGGCTGTGGGGCCGCTGGTACTCGTCTGGCGAAAGCTCGTCGCCGAAGGCATCGTGGAGCGTACGGCGGCACACACAGTCCGACAGGTAGCCCGGTCGCACGTTGTCTGACCCATCCCCGTTCCGGTACGCGAACGCCGACGACGGGACGCTTACCGCGAGGTTAAGCGACGGCGAGAACCGCCCCAGCATCTCCAATCACCGTGGGACGTATGACAAAGACATGCCGGATGTCGACGGCCAGTGAGCTCGGTGCCGACGGGCACTGGGTCAAGAGTGCCCTCCGACCACTGCGCATCGCCATCGTGTGCGCTGCCTCCGCCTGCGCAGGGGCGGCTCGCGAGACACCGCCGGTGAGTTGGTGTGGCAGCGTGCCGCGCCCCGTCAACGCCGCCTTCGCGTCGGTCGATGTGGCTTCGGACTGGTTCGATGTGCGCCGCGTCGAACCCGGTATCTTCGCCATCAACCAACCACGACAGGCGCAAGAAGCGATCGCGTACCTCATCGTCGGGTCCACACGTGCCCTGCTCTTTGACACCGGCATCGGCCTGGTGCCCGTTCGACCCATCGTCGAGCGACTCACGACGCTGCCGGTGACGGTCATCAACTCGCACTCGCACTTCGATCACGTAGGTGGGAACGCCGAGTTCAGCGACGTGTGGGGCATGGAGACGGCGTTCACGCGAGACCATGAGACCGGGCGACCGCATGCCGATCTCGCCAGCGAGGTCGCGAGCGATGCATTCTGCGACGGGCCACCGTCGGGCGTGGATACCGCGGCCTTCCGTTCGCGCGCGTGGCGCACGACCCATCGCTTCAGGGACGGCGAGCGCGTCGACATCGGCGGGCGCGTGCTCGAGCTGCTGCATGTCCCGGGACATACGCCCGACGCCGTCGCGTTGCTCGATCGTGCGCATGGCTTGCTGTGGACCGGTGACTCGTACTACGACGCGACGATCTGGCTGTTCTCGCCTGGCACCGATGTTGAAGCGTACGAGCGCAGCTTGACGCGCCTGGTCGCCTTGGCGCCGTCGCTGCGCCGACTGCTGCCAGCCCACAACACCATCAGCGAGCCGCCGGCGCGACTGCTGGAGACGCTGGACGCCTTTCGTGCGCTGCGCAAAGGCCAAGGGGTCCGCGTCCGAGAGGCCCCCGGGCAACTGCGTGTGACGGTGGGTGGCGTGAGCTTCCTCGTGCGCCAGTAACGCGGAGCGAACCGCATCGGCAGCCGGGTCACGACGCGTGCCCGACGTAGCACTGGCCGCATACCCGTGATGCCGGTGCCATACCTCGTGCGCGGCTTGGGGCGTCCGCCCGCGCGCCACCGTTCAACTGCTGGTCGCACGCAGCGTTCTGGCGCCATCAGTACCCCCCGAAACGTCGCGCCCAGCGCATGCGTAGTCCCGAGTCTGAGCCGTCCTGACACCCGACGCCCTTTCCCAAGCGAACGATGAAACGACTCCTGCTGGCCGCCGTTGCGGTGCTCGCCTGGACCGGCATCGCCGCCTACGGCGCGATCCAAGGCTGGTGGCTCCACCCCATCGCCCCCCGCGGCGACACGCACGCCTTCATGCAAGCCGCCTCCGCGCTCGCTCAGGACCAGAGCAAGGGCAACTTCGCCCTAGTCCTGCTGCGTCAGGGCAGGGTAGATGCCGAGCAGTACAAGCCCTCCATCGATCCCGTCGATCGCGACACCCGCTTCCCCTTGGCCTCGATGAGCAAGTGGTTCACCGCCTACGCCGTGATGCAGCAGGTGCAGGCCGGACGGCTGGACCTCGACGCGCCAGTGTCGACCTATCTCAAACAGTGGCAGCTCCCTGCGGGGACGTTCGATCAGAAACAGGTGACCATCGGTCGGCTGTTGTCGCACACCGCCGGATTGACGGATGGGTTGGGCTTCGGCGACTACCTCCCCAGCGAATCCCTGCCGTCGCTGCAGGAGACCCTGCGCCATCCGCGGGCGTCCTCCGACTCCACCGTCACCATCGCGGTGGGTCGCGCCCCGGGGAGCGGATTCCAGTACTCGGGCGGCGGCTACCTCATCCTCCAGGCGCTGCTGGAGGACGTGACCGGCATGCCGTTCGCGACTTGGATGCAGGACTCGGTCCTCGGCCCGCTCGGCATGCAGCGCGCGACCTACGCGTACCTTGCGCCGCTCGACAACGTGTCCCGGTCGTTCGATGCACGCGGTGCGATCGTCCCGACCTATCGATATGCGGCGGCAGGCGCCACCGGTCTCTCGGCGTCGGCGCGTGACCTGGTGGCCTTCGCGCAGGCCCAGCTGCGGACCGATGATGGCGCCGGCGCGCTGCTGCTGCATCGGGCGGCCCTCGAAGGCATGCGGCAACCACATGGGCGCAAACTCGGGCTCGACATCTGGGGGCTCGGCGTGGCGCTCTACGCCCCGACGGCGAGCGGCGCCTACGTCTATGGCCACGATGGGGCCAACGCGCCGGCCATCAACACGTCGATGCGGATCAACCCCGACAACGGGGATGCGGTGATCGTGCTCGTCACGGGGCACCCCTCGTTGGCCACCACGATCGGCTCCGAGTGGACGCTCTGGCAGACCGGCGTCGTGGACTTCCTCTCCGTCGACCGCGCCCTGCGCTCGGCGTTCGTGCCCTGGCTCCTCGGTCTCGCGGTCATCGCCGCGCTCTGGGGTTGGCGAGTGGTGCGCCGCCGCAGCGCGACCTATTTTGTCGCATGATCCCTCGCGATCTCGTCGTCCGGATCCGCATCGACGCGCCGCCGCCCGACGTGGCGTGGGCGCTCCAACTCGGGCGCACGGACCTGGTGCCTCCCGTGGCAGGGGCGACTCAGCGCGAGTTCGAGACCACCGTGCGCGTCGTGATCGGAACGAACGACGAGCTCGACTTCCGTGGACCGGCGGTGCAGGGGCCGCGCGCCGGACGGTTCATCTACCTCACGTCGGGCGCACGCGCGGGACAGCTCGGTTCGCCCTGGAGTCGACGCGCCAAGGTGTCGCTCGAGGGACTGCGGCCGCTGCTCGCCCAGGAACGTGACGACGCGGCGGCCACCTGTGCCGTCGCGTCCTTCGGGGGCACGAGCCGTGACGGCGGCCCCGCCTGTGCCAGCGTGCCGCTGCTGGCGGGCGGTTGGCGTCTCGTGGCTCGCACTCTCAATGAGAAACTCCGATGACCAAGGTGACACCCTTCCTGATGTTCAACGACCAGCTCGAGGCGGCGATCGCGTTCTACACCACCACCTTCCCGGACTCCAGGGTCAAGAACGTGGCCCGCGCCGGTAAGGACGGTCCGATCAACTCCGCCGAGTTCGTCATCGGCGGTCAGGCGTTCATGGGCTACAACGGGGGCTCGTACTTCAGCTTCTCCCAGGGTTTCTCGCTCTTCGTCGACTGCGCGGAACAGGCGGAAGTGGACGAGTACTGGGACAAGCTCGTCCAAGCCGGCGCGACGCCGAGCGCGTGCGGGTGGATCACGGATCCGTTCGGTCTCACCTGGCAGATCGTCCCGCGGCGATTCGTCGAGCTGATCCGCGACAAGGACCCCAAGAAGGTGAAGGCCGTGATGGATGCGATGATGACGATGGTGAAGCTCGACGTGGCGGGCCTGCAGGCGGCCTACGATCAGGCGTAGCAGTACGGACTCCCATCCCTCTCCCCCATGCCCGAACCCAAGACCCGCCCCACCACCGCCTCCGTCGCCAAGCACTTCGCCTCGCAGTCCTCCGCCGAGCGACGCGCCGACTGCGAAGCCATCGCCCGGCTGCTCGAAGCGGCTACGAAGGCCAAGCCCGTGATGTGGGGCGACGCGATCGTCGGCTTCGGCAATGAGCCGGTGGTCTACGCCGACGGCTCCACCATGGATTGGCCGCTCATGGCCTTCGCATCACGGGCGCAGGACATCGTCCTCTACAACCTGCGGGGCGCGGACGGCTTCAAGGAGCGGCTCGCGGCGATCGCGCCGGCGAAGCTCAAGGGCGGTTGCGTGCACATCAAGCGCCTCGCCGACGTGGACGAGAAGGCGCTCAAGGCGCTGATCGTGGCGGCGGTGAAGGGGCGCAAGCAGAAGGCGAAGGACAGCCGGAAGAAGTAGGCGGCGCGAAATGGTCCCGCCCCGCGCGCGGGAATGGCTCTGTGCACGATCGCATCGCGCAGCGATCGTGCGGCATCACCCGAGCCGAGGATCCTTCGCGATGTCCGAACCGAACGCCACCGTTCCGCGCCGCACACTCGTCCACACGCTCGTCGGCCTCGCCGCCGGCGGAGTGGCCCTCGACGGGCCGATCGCGTCGCTGCTGAACCCGGGAGCGCCTGCCGCGCCACTGACGCGCACCGTGGCGAGCACCACGGCGCCCGGCACGGGCAAGGCGGGGGAGTTCGACTTCCTCGCGGGCTCATGGAACATCAGCAATCGGATGCGCAAGCCGTCGGCGCCCGACGGATGGGACCGCTTCAAGGGCGAGTCGACCTGCTGGACGATCCTCGCGGGCATCGGCAGCGTGGAGGAGCTTCGCATCCCCGCGCGCGACTTCAGCGGCCTCGGGCTGCGCCTGCTCGACGTGGAGCAGCGCATCTGGTCGGATTTCTGGGTCAACGCCAAGAGCGGCGTGCTGACGTCGCCGGGGACGACGGGGTCGTTCGTCGATGGCGTCGGGTCGTTCATCTCGGACGAGAAGGACGGCGAGACGCCGATCAAGATCCGAGGCATGTGGGACAACATCTCGCGCACGACCTGTCGCTGGCAGCAGTCGGTCTCGCGCGACGGCGGCACGACCTGGGACGATCAGTGGATCATGGACTGGGTGCGCGCGTAGCACGGCGCGCGGCGGCGCGGGGCGGGCGGAGCAGCGGCGAGAACGCTGCCGCGCCCGCGCCGATCTCGGCGATCGACGATGCTCCGAAGGTGAGCAGCAGTCCCCGCGGGACTGGCTCGCCCGCCCGGTGCTCGGCGAAGTAGTTGGAGAGCGGGGCGATGCCGAGTCCGAAGCCCGCGCCAGCTGCTGCGAGCCGTTCGTCGTCGACGCCGTCGGCGAGGTGCGCGACCAGGTGCAGGCCGGTATCGCTCGCGCCGAGGCGGATCGCGTCGCCCAGCGCGGTCAATCGGCGGACGAGGGCGTCGCGCCGCGTGCGATAGTGGAGTCGCATCCGGCGCAGGTGCGCCGCGAAGTGGCCCGAGCGGATGAAGGCCGCGAGCGCCGTCTGCACGTTCGGGGGTGACCCGCCGTCGGTGAGGCGCCGTGCGCTCGTGTACGAATCCGCGAGCGCTTCTGGGACGATGAGGTACGCCAGCCGCAGGCCGGGGAAGAGCACCTTGTTGAACGTGCCGATGTAGAGCACCCGTCCGTGGCGATCGAGCCCCTGCAACGCGGCGATGGGCCGACCGTCGTACCGGAACTCGCTGTCGTAGTCGTCCTCGACGATCCAGGCCCCGTGCGCGCGCGCCCACGCGAGCGCCGCCATCCGTCGCCGCAGCGTCAATGTCACGCCGAGCGGGAACTGGTGCGACGGCGTGAGGTAGAGCATCCGCGTGCCGGGGAACTCCTCGAGGCGATCGGTGCGCGCGCCGTGACGATCGACCGGCAGGCCCGAGACCGTCGCGCCCCCGGCGGTGAAGACGGCGCGCGCGCTGGGATACCCGGGCTCCTCCACGAGCACCAGATCGCCCGCGGCGAGCAGGAGACGACTGGTCAGGTCGAGTGCCTGCTGCGTGCTGTTGACGATGAGGACCTGATCGGCCGTACAGCGCACGCCGCGCGCCAGCCGCACATGTTCGGCGACGGCGCGCCGCAGGGCGCGATCGCCCTGCGGGTCACCGCTCTGCAGGGCGCGCAGGCCCCGCTCGCGCGACGCGCGCGCGAGCAGGCGGTTCCACTCGCCGAGCGGGAACTTCGTGACGTCGACCGTCGTCGGGAGACCGCGGTGGTCGGCGTCGCGCTCGGCGAGGCCCGCGGCGGCGAGGCGAGCCCCGCGTGCGGAGAGTGGGGCAGGGGGCGCCGCGGGCTCGGTCAGGAGCGGATCTCGCGCCGGCGTCGCCGGGGCGGGCGCACGTCGCCAGCGCGGCGCGAGTGAGGCGAGATCGCGCACGTCGGCCACGACCGTCCCGGCCCCGACGCGCCGCGTGACGAAGCCGTCCTCGACGAGGAGGCCGAGCGCGGCCTCGATGGTGTTGCGCGAGAGGCGGAGATCGGCCGCCATGGTCCGTGCCGACGGGATGGTGGCGCCCGCCGCGAGGCTGCCGCTCAGGATGTGCTCGCGGATGTTCTGGTAGAGCTGCGCGTACAACGGCAGCTCCTCGCGCTCACTCGCGAGCGGGAGGGCGATGGTCGGGGCGCCGGAGCCGCGGCGGCGGGTAGAGCGACGCATGACGCAATATGGTCCAGTGGCACCATCGACGGCAGGACCATTCGGGCTCGGGGGAGGGCGACGCGTTGCCGTGCCTTCCCGGGACAGGATCGATCTGCCTATCGCCCCCGCAACCACGCCAACGCCCGCTGCACACCGACATCCGAGGCGAGCGACTCGGTCGGCGCGAACGCCAGCTCCTCGTCCACATCGACGAACTGATCGTACACCCGCCCCGCGCGGTCGCGATAATGACCCACCGAGATCGTCACCGCCGTGGAATCGCCGATGGCCGACCAATCGGTGACGGTGATCATCCCAAGGGTCTTGCCGCCGAAGAAGCGGGTGTTCGCACGACCCTTGAGCATGACGGCGAGTGCCTCACCGGAGCTTGCGGTGTACAGGCTCGTCAGCACCGCGACCCTTCGCCCCTTGGGGATATTGCAGCCGCTGCGCAGCCTCACGGAGTAGCCCGCGTTGACGAAGTCGCCGTCGGTGATGCGCCATTCGCCGTCCTCCGGTCGCGTCAGTCCTCGCCACCCTCCCACCGGACCGTCGCCGATGATCCCGGCCACGCCCTCGGCCATCGGATTCAGGTTGCCCCCGCCATTGTAGCGCAGATCGAGGATCCAGCGCGTCGCCCCCGCGCGATGCACGGCGCACACCGCGTCGTCGATCCGCTTGGCCATCGCGGTGTTGTCGCCCATCGGCAAGCCGACGATACGAACGTACCCGACATCGCGGCCGACCATCTCGGCGCGAAAAGGGAAGGCGCTGGCGGACTCGATGCTGTTGTTGAGGTCACTGTCGAAACCGGCAAGATGCGGTCTCGGCGTGCCATAGTAGTACGCGATCTGCCGTCCGTCGTGGAAGACGCGGGCATGCTCATCACTCATCGTCCGGAACAGGTACCGAAGTGCCGGTCCGAGGCCTGGGACAGTGGTGGCGGTGTCGGCCAGGCGCAGCACCTCGGCACGAGTCGCGGGCCAGTTCACCCGGTCGCGATACATGGACGCGGACTCGGCGTGGGCCAGTATCCGGGTCAGCGTCTGCCGCACCGGCGTCTGCACCGGCGTATGCGCCGGTGGCTGTGCCGTGGTGCCGGCGCCGACCGCGGCGGCCAGTCCGAACGTGAGGAGCAGTGTTGAAGGGCGCATCGATTCGTCAGTGGGGGGGCGCAAGGGCGTGCAGTGGATTGGACAACCCGAGCGGGCACGGCGTTGCGTGAGCGTGGAACGTCCGCCCCTGCGGGCGAGACCGGCGGCCGCTGGGCGCTCGCATTGGCGGCCCCGTGCGGCTCTGGTAGCTTTCGACGATGACGACCCGCCGACTCGCGACCGTGAAAGCACTCCTTCTCTGCATCGCGCTGCTTGCGATTGCCCCCGCTTCGTCGGCCGCGCAGGATCTCACCGTGCGGCGAGTGGACGGGTCGGAGCGCCGGCTCACCGGCACCGAGCTGGCGAGCCTGCCGCGAACGGCCTTCGAGGTGACCGATCATGGCGTGGCCACGCGCCTCGAGGGCGTGGAGCTCCGTGCGGTACTGCAGCTCGGCAGTGCCGGTCCCACGGACACGTTGCGCGGACCCATGCTGCGCCGGGTCGTCCTGCTCCTCGCCGCCGACGGGTACGCGGCGACCATCGCGCTCGCCGACCTCGATCCGAGCATCGGCGCGCGTCGCGTGTATCTCGTCGATCGGGCCAACGGAGTGCCGCTCGCAGCCGATCAGGGACCATGGCGTGCCGTCGTCGTGGGGGACGTGCGGGCGACGCGCTGGGTGCGGCAGTTGCAGCGCCTGGAACTCGTCGACCTGCACTAGGTTCCTTGCGATGACCGGTCGCCCTTCGCAGCAGCTCCGCGCCCCGCGTCCCTCGCGACGCTCCAAGAAGATCGTCCCCGTCCGGCCCGTGATCGTCAGCGTGGGCGAGATCATGTGGGATCGCTTCCCCGAGGAGGCGCAGTTGAGCGGTGCGCCGACCAACGTCGCGATCCATGCCGCGGCGCTCGGCGCCGAGTCCTGGCTGGTGAGCGCGGTGGGCAACGACTCGCTCGGCAACATGGCGCTCGGCCGGCTCGACGCGGCGGGGGTCCATCGCGAGACGGTGGCGCAGGACCGCTCGCACCCGACCGGCACGGTGCTCATGAAGCTCGACTCCAAGGGCACGCTCAAGTACGACTTCGCCGCGAACGTCGCGTGGGACCACATGGTCTGGTCGCCGCGGATCGACCAGGTGGTGAAGCGCGCCGAGGCGCTGACCTTCGGGACGCTCTCGCAGCGGTCGCAGATGTCGCGCGACACGGTGCGGCATGCGGCCGGCGCGACGTCGCCGCGGGCGTGGCGGCTGTTCGACGTGAACCTGCGACAGAGCTTCTACGACTCCGAGACGATCCGCACCTCGCTCACGCTGGCGAACGCGGTGAAGCTGAACGAGCACGAACTGCCCGAGGTGGCGCGCCGGTGCGGCGTGAAGGGCGCGACCGACAGCGACGTGCTGCTCGCGCTCTGCGACAAGTTCGCGTTGCGGCTCGCGGTGCTCACGCGCGGGACGCGCGGGGCGCTGCTGCGGTCGCACACGCTCTCGGTCGAGGTCTCCGCGCCGCAGGCGGAGGTCGTGGACTTCGTGGGTTCGGGCGAGGCGTTCACGGCGGCGCTGCTCGTGGGGCTGCTCGAGGGGTTGTCGCTCGACCAGGTGGGCACCAAGGCCTGCGCGCTCGCGGCCTATGTGCGCTCGCAGCCGCGGGCGACGCCGGAGATCCCGCCGGAGTATCGGTAGGCGGGCGGGGGATTGCGGTCTGCGAGCGCGTGCTGAAGATTCTGCGCCGGACCGCCACGCGCCGCGGGAGTGCCACTCGCTCCCCTGCCAGCCTCGCGATGCAGGAGCGACTCGATGACCGGGCACGCAAGCGCCGCCGCTCAGGCGCCCGTAGCACACCCGCCGATCCTGGACGACCAGGCGGCAGACCGGGATCTGCTCGGCTTCGGGGCATACGCTGACGCGCTGACGGCGATGCTGATGCAGCCGAAGACCCGGACCCCGATCACGGTCGGCATCTATGGACGATGGGGAACGGGCAAGACCACCCTGATGCGGATGGTGGAACGGAACCTGCGCCGTGCCGGTGTCCTTCCGATCTGGTTCAACGCATGGCAGTACAGCCGTGAGGATGAGCTCTGGTCGGCGTTCCTGCAGTCGGTCCTGAACGGGATCTACCGCGAGACCGATCGACGGCTCATCCGCTTCAACATCCGCCTCCTGCGCCGGCGGATGAACTGGGAGCGGCTTTTCGCCGATGCCCCCGCACTGTTGCTTCGCTCGGCAGCATGGATCATTCCCGCGGCCCTGGCGCTGGGCCTGCGACCGTTCGCGGAGTACGGCTTCGCCATAGCCGCACTCTCGTATGGCAGCGGCACGTTCGCGGCGGTCGCGTTGCTGGCCTGGTCGGTCTATCCGCTGGCGAAGCGCATCCGCGCGACCACCTCGATCGACCTCTCCGCGGTCGTGAAGTCCGCCAGCTACCGCGACAGGATCGGGTTCCTCGACCAGTTCCGTGACCACTTCGCCGATGTCGTCGCGAGTCTCGACGGCGCCGACGGGAAGAAGCTGGCGGTCATCATCGACGATCTCGACCGGTGCATGCCCGAGCGGACGCTGCAGGTACTCGATGCGATCAACCTCTTCCTCGACGTTCCGGGGACGGTGTACGTCGTCGGGCTCGACACTGAGGTGGTCTCGCGCGCGCTCGCCGAGAAGTACAAAGGGGACGAGACGGCGCAGCGCGAGTACCTGAGCAAGATCGTGCAGATCCCGTTCCAGTTGCCGCCGCTCACGCGGGACACCATGAGCGAGTTCATCGAACAGACGCTCGTGGCGTGGCCCGATGAGCGTTGCCGTTCGGTCTTCGTGCATGGCCTGCGAGCAAATCCCCGGGAACTCAAGCGAACGATCAACACCTTCTCGCTGCTCTGGTATCTCGTGCAACAGCGGGAGGACCTGCGCGCCGTCATCAGTCCGGTGCGGATGGCGAAGCTGGTCGTGCTCCAGCACTCCTTTCCACGACTGTACGAGCTCGTGAGCGAACGACCCGAGCTCCTGATCGCGCTCGAGGTCTTCTTCTGGAGCCTCTCGCGACCAGCGGTCGCGACGGTCGAGGCGCGGGCCCCGCTGCCTCCCGCGCTGGAGGCGTTCGGCCGCGATGTGGAACTACAACGCGTCATGATGCTGCACGTCGACGAAGGGATCCGACCGGGGGATCCCATGTACGGAGGATTCCGCGGATTGTCCGACGATCTCCTGCGGGCGTACTTCACCTTCAGCCGGCGGACGGTCGCCGAGCCGAGTCCTGCCTCGGAATCCGGTCCTTCCACGCTCATCGTCTTCCCGCAGAGCGGACTCGATGATTTCCGGATCATCAACGAGATCGGCCGAGGAGGGATGGCGACCGTCTTCCTCGGCGAGAAGGTGAGCACGCACGAGCGAGTGGCGATCAAGGTCCTCGATGAACGACAGTTCGCGAGTGCATCGACGGCAGCCCGATTCCGCGAGGAGATCGCCATGATCCGCGAGTTCCGTCACCAGAACATCGTGGCCTACGTCGGCGAGGGCGAGCTGCGCGATCCCCCCTTCGGCCGTCCATTCTTTGCGATGGAGCTCCTTGAGGGCGGAACGCTGGGCCAGACGTTGCGCACGCGGGGACGCATCGGATGGAAGCAGGCCCGGGAGATCATGCTGCCGATCCTGAGTGCTCTCGAGTACATCCACGATCGCGGCGTCGTCCACCGCGACGTGAAGCCGGACTCGATCGGCTTCGACGCGCGCGGCACGCCGAAGCTCATGGATTTCGGCATCGGTCGGCGGACACAGCGCGAATCGGTCGCCATCACGCAGACGGGCGCGATCATCGGTACGCCGAACTACATGTCCCCCGAGGTCTTCCTTGGTCGGGAGAGCGGGTTCGCCTCCGACATCTTCGGGATCGGCGTGATCCTGCATGAGTGCATCGCCGGCCAGCGCCCCTTCGGCGGAGACGACGTATACGCCGTGATGCGGGAGATCGTGGAGTCCGAACCCGCTCCGCTGTCGGCGTCGGCGCCTGACGCACCGGCCAGCCTGCAGGCGATAGTCGCGCGCTGCCTCAGGAAGGACCCCGCCGATCGCTTCCAGAGCGCGAAGGAGCTCGCCCAAGCCTTGGCGGAGGTCGCCGCATGACGGGTCGTTCAACATCGGGCCGAGCGACGGCGTAGGCTGGCCATCCCCGTCCAGACGGGATAGCGTAGGGTGTCCCAACCGACTCTCACATGATGGAGCGCCTTCCCTGAGCCCTTCACACCGCATCGCGGCCGCGATCCTCTGCGCCTCCTTCGCACTGGGCTGTGCGTCGGCGGGTGCGCCTGCGCCCGTGACCACGGCCGCGCCCGCGGCGGGCGCCGCGCACGACATGGCCAGCATGCCCGGCATGCCCGGCATGGCCGGCATGACCGGCATGGCCGGCATGACCGGCATGACCGGCATGGACTACCCGGTCACGATCCCCAAGGGCGCCCTCTACACCGAAGCCGACGTCCGCTTCATGCAGGGAATGATCGCCCACCACGCGCAGGCGATCTTCATGTCGCGCCTCGCCGCCGCGCACCAGGCCAGTCCGCGCCTGCAGCGCTTCGCCATCAAGATCGATCAGTCCCAGACCACCGAGATCAGGCTCATGCAGGAGTG
The DNA here is from genome assembly GCA_021413975.1 of Gemmatimonadota bacterium. GTDB lineage: Bacteria > Gemmatimonadota > Gemmatimonadetes > Gemmatimonadales > Gemmatimonadaceae > Pseudogemmatithrix. The sequence goes on along the minus strand of JAIOPJ010000021.1, from coordinate 114,604 downwards.
GCTCCGCGCCAATGGGCAGGTGGCGCCGGACACCTCCTCGTACCACACGGTGATGATGCCGGGGATGCTCTCCGCCGAGCAGATCGCGCAACTCGACGGGGCCACCGGGCCGGCCTTCGACCGGCACTTCCTCACCCTCATGATCCAGCACCACGAGGGCGCCCTCAAGATGGTCGCCGACCTCTTCGCCACGCCGCACGCCGGCCAGGACGTGGATGTCTCGGTCTTCGCCAATGATGTCGTGTCCGTCCAGACCGCCGAGATCGGCCTGATGCACCAGATGCTCGACAACCTCTCGTAACCCGCGACCGGAGCCCCACCTCTCATGACGCATCTGCGCAGCCTGCTCACCCTCACGGCATCGGTCGGGCTCCTGCTCTCGGCGGCGACCGTCGGGGCACAGACCTATCCCACCGGCACCGACCCGCGCGACGCGCTCGCCTCGGGCCGGCTCGACGCCGGCGTGGCGACGAAGGGGATGACGCTGGTCTCGTTCTCCACCAAGCCGGCGGCGTTCGATACCACCCGCGGCCTGACGTTCGTCAACTCGGACCTCGCGTTCGGCGGCAACTACGTCTATCAGGGCAACTTCGCCGGCTTCACCATCTGGGACGTGAGCGACGCGGCCAAGCCGAAGGTGGTCTCGGTGGTGCAGTGCATCACCTCGCAGGGCGATCCATCCATCTACGGGAACCTCCTCTTCATCTCGGCCGAGGGGAACGGCAATCGCAACGACTGCGGCAAGGGCGGGGTGCAGGACCCCAAGGATCACATGGCGGGGGTGCGCATCTTCGACGTGAGCGACCCGGCGCATCCGCGGCTCGTGATGAACGTGCAGACCTGCAAGGGTTCGCATACGCACACCATCGTGCCGCACCCCAAGAAGAAGGGATTCATCTACCTCTACGTCTCCGGCAGTCAGGGGGCGCGGCCGAACACCGAGCTCGCGGGGTGCGTCAACGGCACCGACCCGGCCGATGAATCGAACTCGCTCTTCCGTCTCGACGTGATCCGCGTGCCGCTCGCGCACCCCGAGCGGTCGGTGGTCGTGACGGGCGCGCGCATCTTCACCGGCCTCGAGCCGGCGCCGCGTGCCTTGGGCCGTCCGGCGCGCGGTGGACCGCCGCCGGCCGCCGGTGCCGCTCCGCAGCCGGCGCCTGCGCCGACCGGTCCGCGCAACTGCCATGACGTCACGGTCTATCCCGAGCGGCACCTGCTCGCCGGCGCCTGCGGGAGCTATGGACTGCTGGTGGACATCTCCAACCCCGAGAAGCCCGTCCGTCTCTCGGCCGTGGCCGACACGAACTTCTCGCTCTGGCACACCGCGGTCTTCAGCAACGATGGCAAGAAGGTCGTCTTCACCGACGAATGGGGCGGCGGCACGTCGCCGATGTGCCAGAAGTCGAGCATGATGCAGATGGGCGGCAACACCACGCTCACCATCGGCGAGGACCGCAAGTACACGCAGCACGCCTACTTCAAGATCCCGTCGGCGCAGACGGCGCAGGAGAACTGCGTCTCGCACAACGGCGGCCTGATCCCCGTGCCGGGGCGCGACCTGATGGCGCAGGGCTGGTACCAGGGCGGCGTGAACGTGATCGACTTCACCGATGCCGATCATCCGTATGAGGTGGCGTACTTCGATCGCGGGTCGATCGATCCGTCGCCGTCCGCAGCGGACGTGCCGCTCACGCCCGCGCCGCCCACTCCGCCGGCCGGCGGCCGCGCGCGCGGCACGATCGGCGGCTCGTGGGGCGCCTACTATTGGAACGGCTACGTCTACTCATCGGAACTCGACCGCGGCTTCGACGTGCTCGAGCTGAAGCCCACCGACAACCTCACAGCGAACGAGATCGCGGCGGCGAGGCTCGTGCGGTACGTGCAGTACAATCCGCAGAGCCAGCCGAGGATCGAGTGGCCGGCGGCGTTCCCGGTGGTGCGGTCGTACCTCGATCAGTTGGTGCGTGGGCGCGGGCTCGCCGCAGGACGTACCGCGGCGATCGACCAGGCGCTCACGGCGGCGGAAGCGCAGACCGGGCGCGAGCGTCGGCGCTTGCTGACGGCGCTGGCGGTCGAGGTGGACAAGGATGTGGCCGGTGCGCAGGACGCGGACCGTGTGCGGACGATGGCGGCGGAGATCCGTCGGCTGGCGGCGGTCTCGCGGTAGGCGTCGGGTGATCGGTCGGGCCCTCGGGATCCACGGGGGCCCGCCGTCGACGAGGGGAGCGGCACGCCCATCCTTGACGCATCAGGGAATCCCGCGCAAGCTACGGCGCGGCGGAAGTCGGCCTGCACGGGATTCGTGAGGGGTGTGCGCATGCTGGTCACTCGAATGGCCGAGCGGTCGATGGCGACCGTGCGACGGCATGTGGTCGCACTCCTCGCGGGGGCGATGGCCGCGGGGATCGCCTGTCACGGCGATTCCCCGACGGGGGGCGCGCCACAACTCGATCTCGGGAGATCCTCGCTCACGGTCGCGTCGGGTCCGTACGTCTCGGGCCAGCAGTTCCTGGCGACCTTCAGCGCGCGCGACACCGATGGTGAACCGTATACCCAGTCGGCGACGGTCGTGTTCTCGCTCGCCGGCGGGACGAGTAACGGGACCTTCGCGACGGTGACCGCGGGGGCAGCCGGCGCGTACACGGTGATCCTCACCGCGACCACGGCCGGGACCGCATCGAAGCTGCATGTCTCGGTGAACGGCCAGGCGCTTCCCGACGCGCTGCTCCCCTCGATCACGGTCGTCGCAGGGCCGGTATCGGCGGCGCTGTCTCTGGTGTCGGCGGCGCCGACGAGCATCGTGGCGGGGGGCGCACCGAGCACGATCACCGTGACGGCGCGCGACGCGAATGGCAATCCGCTCGCGGGCAACACCGTGGCCATCAGTGCGACGGGCGCCGGCAACACGCTCACGCAGCCCGGCGCGGTCACGGATGCGAACGGGGTCGCGACGGGCACCTTCTCGTCGACGACCGCCGGGCCGAAGACGATCTCGGCCACGGTGAACGGCATCGCCGTCACGCCGACCGCGACCGTCACGGTGACGCCCGGGGCGATCTCGGCGACCCGCTCGACGATCGTGGTGAATCCCGCGAACATGACCGCCGGCGGCGCGGCGAGCACGATCACGGTCACTGCGCGCGACGCGAATGACAACGCCATCGCCGGCGCTTCCGTCACGCTCGCGGCCACCGGTGCAGGGAACACGCTCGTCCAACCGGCGGGCACGACCAACGCGAGCGGGACCGCGACGGGCACGGTCGCCTCGACGGTCGCCGGTGCCAAGTCGATCTCCGCGACGATCAACGGCGTCGCGATCCTGCCCGACGTCACGGTGCAGGTGACGCCCGGCGCCGTCTCGGCGACGACCTCGACCATCTCGGCGTCGCCCGCGACCCTGGCCGCGGGAGGCGGCGCGAGCTCCGTGACGGTGACGGCGCGCGACGCGTTCAACAATGCGATCAGCGGCGCCTCGGTGGTGCTCGCCGCGACGGGCGCCGGCAACGTCCTGGTGCAGCCGGCGGCCTCCACGGATGCGAATGGCGCGGCGAGCGGAACACTCGCCTCGACGGTCGCCGGCGCGCGCACGGTCTCGGCGACGATCGGCGGCACTCTGCTCTCCACGGTGGCGACGGTCACGTTCACGTCGGGCGGCGTCTCGGCGGCGCGATCGAGCGTCGTGGCGGCACCCGGCACCATCTCGGCGGACGGCGCGACGTCGACGATCACGGTGACGGTGCGTGACGCGAACGACAATCCGGTCGCGGGCGTCAACGTGCAACTCGCGGTGACCGGCGCCGGGAACACCCTGACGCAGCCGGCCGGCTTGACCGACGCGAACGGCGTCGCGACGGGGGCGCTCGCGTCCACCGTCGTCGGGATCAGGACCGTGTCGGCGGTCGCGGGCACCGTTCCGCTCACGGGGACCGCAGCGGTGACGGTCACCGCGGGGGCGATCTCGGCGAGCCGTTCGACGATCGCGGTGAGTCCCGCGAGCATGACCGCCGGCGGCGCTGCGAGCACGATCACGGTCACCGCGCGCGACGCGAACGACAACGCCATCGCCGGCGCCACCGTGGCGCTCGCGGCATCCGGGGCGGGGAACACTCTGGTCCAGCCCGCAGGCACGACCGGTGCGACCGGCGAAGCCACCGGGACGTTCAGCTCGACCGGCGCGGGCGTGAAGACCATCAGCGCGCTGGTGAACGGCGTCGCGGTCGTGCAGACCGCGAGCGTCACCGTGTCGCCGGGCGCGGTATCGGGCACCCTGTCCACGCTCGTCGCCGCGCCGGCGACACTCGTCGCGGGTGGCGCCTCGAGCACGATCACGGTCACTGCGCGTGACGCGTTCGGCAACGCGATCACCGGCGCCACGGTCGCGCTCGCGGCGTCCGGCGCGGGGAACACGCTCGTCCAGCCGGGCGGCGCCACCGGCGCCGACGGCGTGGCGACCGGGAGCGTGGGTTCGATCGCGGCAGGTGCGAAGACCGTCTCGGCGATCGTGAACGGCACGTCGCTCACCCAGACCGCGACGGTGACCGTACTGGCGGGCGCGGTCTCGCCCGCGCGCTCGCTGCTGACCCTGACGCCGAGCGTCCTCCTCTCGAGTGGGGGTGCGAGCACCGTCACCGTCACCGCGCGCGACGCGAATGACAATCCGGTCCCGGGGGCGACGGTCGTGCTCGCCGCCACCGGCAGCGGGAACACGATCACGCAGCCGGCGAGCGTGACGGACGCGAACGGCGTGGCCACGGGCCCGTTCGCGTCGACCGCTCCGGGTGCGAAGACGGTGTCGGCGACGATCAATGGCGTGGCGATCGTCGCGACAGCGGGAGTGACCGTCACCAGCATCGCCATCTCACCGACGCTCAGCACGGTCAGCGCCGCGCCCACCACGCTCACGGCGGGTGCCTCGGCGAGCACCGTCTCGGTGACGGTGCGTGACACGACCGGTGCGCCGGTCGCAGGCGCCGTCGTCACGCTCGCGGCGAGCGGCGCGGGCAATACCGTCACGCAGCCGGCCGCCCCGACCGACGCGAACGGGATCGCCACGGGCGCGATCGGCTCGACGGTGGCGGGCACGAAGGCGATCACGGCGACGGTGAACGGCACCGCGATCACGCAGAGCCCGACGGTCACCGTGGTCGCGGCGGCCGTGTCGGCGTCCCGGTCGAGCGTCGCGGCCACGCCGGGCTCGATCACCGCCGGGGGCGCGCCGAGCAGCGTCACGGTGACGGCGCGCGACGCGTTCGACAACCTGATCGAAGGCGCCACCGTCATACTCGCCGCGACCGGCACCGGGAATACGGTCACGCAGCCGGTGGCGGTCACGAACGCGAGCGGCGTCGCGACGGGCGCGCTCGCGTCGACCGTCGCGGCGGGCAAGACGGTCTCGGCGACGATCAACGGCGTCGCGATCACCCAGACCGCGGCGGTGACGGTCACCGCCGGTGCCGTCTCCGCGGCGACGTCGACGGTGAGTGCCGCCCCCGCCTCTATCTCCGCCGGCGGGGCCGGCAGCACGATCACGGTCACGGCGCGTGATGCGAACAGCAACCCGATCGCCGGTGCGATCGTGGTGCTCGCGGCGACGGGGAGCGGCAACACGGTCACGCAGCCGGTGGGGGTCACGAATGCGAGTGGCGTCGCGACCGGCACCGTGACGTCGACCGTCGCCGCGAGCAAGTCGGTGTCGGCCACCGTCAACGGTGTCGCCGTGACGCAGACGGCGACCGTGACGGTCGTCGCGGGCACGGTCTCGGCAGCGACGTCGACGGTAAGCGTCGCGCCGGCGTCGATCTCGGCGGATGGCGCCACGAGCACGATCACGGTCACGGCGCGCGATGCGGACGGGAACCCGGTCGCGGGCGCGACGGTCGTGCTCGCGGCGACCGGCAGCGGCAACACGCTCACTCAGCCGGCGGCGGTCACGAACGCGAGCGGCGTGGCGACCGGTTCCCTGGCGTCGACGATCGCGGCGACCAAGGTCGTCTCGGCGACGATCAACGGGGCAGGGATCACTCAGACCGCGAACATCACGGTGACGGCCGGTGCCGTGTCGGCGGCGACGTCGACCGTGAGTGCGTCCCCGGCGTCGATCGCGGCCGCGGGGGCGGGCAGCACGATCACGGTCACGGCGCGCGATGCGAACGGCAACCCGATCGCGGGCGCCACTGTCGTACTCGGCGCGACCGGCACCGGGAACACGATCACGCAGCCAGTGGCCGTCACGAACGCGAGCGGCGTCGCGACCGGGACTCTCGCGTCGACCGTCGCGGCAAGCAAGACGGTCTCGGCGACGATCAACGCGGTGGCGATCACCCAGACCGCGACCGTGACCGTGACCGCCGGTGCCGTGTCCGCCGCGACGTCGACCGTGAGTGCCGCCCCCGCCTCGATCTCCGCCGGCGGGGCCGGCAGCACGATCACGGTCACGGCGCGTGATGCGAACAGCAACCCGATCGCGGGTGCGACCGTGGTTCTCGCCGCGACCGGCACCGGCAACACCGTCACGCAGCCGGTGGCGGTCACGAACGCGAGCGGTGTCGCGACGGGCACGGTCGCGTCGACCGTCGCGGCGAGCAAGTCGGTCTCGGCCACCATCAACGGCGTCGCCGTGACGCAGACGGCGACGGTGACGGTCGTCGCCGGCGCGGTCTCGGCAGCGACGTCGACGGTGAGTGTCGCGCCGGCGTCGATCACGGCGGATGGCGCCACGAGCACGGTCACGGTCACCGCGCGTGACGCGAACAACAACCTCATCGCCGGCGCGACGGTCGTGCTCGCGGCGACCGGCAGCGGCAACACGCTCACGCAGCCGGCGGCGGTCACGAATGCGAGCGGCGTGGCGACCGGTTCCCTGGCGTCGACGATCGCGGCGACCAAGGTCGTCTCGGCGACCATCAACGGGACGGGGATCACGCAGACCGCGACGGTGACCGTGATCGCGGGGGCCGCGTCCGCCGCGACGTCGACCGTCAGTGCGGCGCCGGCGTCGATCGCGGCGGATGGCGCCACGAGCACGATCACGGTCACGGCGCGCGATGCGAACAGCAACCTCATCGCCGGCGCAACGGTGCTTCTCGCCGCGACTGGCACCGGCAACACCGTCACGCAGCCGGTGGCCGTCACGGACGCGAATGGCGTCGCCATCGGCACGATCGCCTCGACGGTCGCGGCGAGCAAGACGGTCTCGGCGACGATCAACGCCGTCGCGATCACCCAGACCGCGACGGTGACCGTGACCGCCGGTGCCGTGTCCGCGGCGACGTCGACCGTGAGTGCAGCCCCCGTCTCGATCTCCGCCGGCGGGGCCGGCAGCACGATCACCGTCACCGCGCGCGACGCGAACAACAATCCCGTCGCCGGGGCGACCGTCGTGCTCGCGGCGACCGGCACCGGCAACACCGTCACGCAACCGGCGGCGGTCACGAACGCCAGCGGCGTCGCGACCGGCACGCTCGCGTCGACCGTCGCAGCGAGCAAGACGGTCTCGGCGACGATCAACGCGATCGCGATCACGCAGACCACACCGGTGACCGTCACGCCCGGCGCCGCCTCGCCCGTCACCTCGCTCGTGACGGTGACATCGGGAAGCATCGTGGTGGGCACCACGACCACGGTGCGCCTCGCCGCGATCGACGCCTTCGGCAACGCGCTCACCACCGGTGGCGCCACGGTGGCGTTCGGGCTCGGCACCGGCACGAGCGCGGGCACGTTCGGCACCGTCACCAGCGTCGGCGATGGGACGTACACGAGCGTGTTCACCGCGACCACGGTGGGCACCGCGCGCACCATCACCGCGACGGTCGGCGGCGTGGCGGTCACGACCGCGCTGCCCACGATCACCGTCACGGCGCCGGTCATGGGGCTCGCGACCGACAGCGTGGTGGTGAATGCGCAGATCGGCACCGCGGGCGCGCCGCAGCTGGTGGCCGTGGCGAGCATCGCGGGCGGGACGATCGGTGGACTGAGCACGACCGTGAACGCGCTGGCGGGCGGTCCGGCCACCTGCGGGTCGGTGAACTGGCTCACGACGCCGACGTTCGACGTGGGCGGCGTGGCCGCGCCGGTGTCGCTGATGACGATCCAGGCGAATGCGACGGGCCTCGACCTCGGCACCTGCAGGCGCGAGGTGATCGTGCAGTCCACCACGCCGGGCGTCGTCTCGAGGCGGACGGTGGTGACGATCAACGTCGGGCGTGCACCGGCGGCCGTCGGCGTGGTCAACGTCGTGATGATGGGGGATGCGAACGCCAATGTGCAGCAGACGATCGCGCCGACGCCCGTGCTCAGGATCGACAACGGTGGACGGGGCACGGTCACCGGTGTGACGGCGACGATCGTCACCACCGATGGATTCGGCGCCTGCGTGGATCCGAACGACACAGGCACCTGCCAGCCCTGGCTGCGGCCGTCGGACCTCGTGCTCAGTTCCACCACGCTCCCGGCGACGCTCTCGATCGTCTCGAGCGTGCGGCCCTTCTCCGCATCGGCGACGGTCCGCGTCGCGGGGACCGGGATGACGTCGCGCGACTTCAACATCTCGGTCGCATTCAACGTCCAGGCCGAGCTCGTGACGAATCCGCGCAATCTCGTGCTGCGCGGGTTCACCGGCGGCCCGACCGTGACCGATTCGGTCCTGGCGTTCAACCAGAACAAGAAGCTCACGTCGTTCGCCGGCTCGACGAAGCGGGGATTGCAGAACTACCGGCGCGACCCGACCGGACCGGCCGTGCCCTCGTGGATGACGCTGCAGTTCGTGCAGGGGCCCGCCGACTCGGCGCGGGTGCGGATCGTCGCCGACCCCTCCGTCTTCACGCGCGACACGCTCGTGGTGGACAGCCTCCGGCTCATGGCCGACTTCCCCGACTCGTCGTGGTTCGTCTCGGGCGTCGACTCGACGCTGTCGCTCGACACGGTCCCGAAGACCTTCTGGTTCCGCTACTCGTTCGTCGTCGAGACCGGGCTGCAGGTCTCGCTGCCGAATGCGACGCTCTTCGCGCCGTTCGCCGGTGCCGCGACGACCCAGGACCTGCTCGTCACCAACCAGGGGAGCGGGACGCTCGGCAGCCTGAGCGCTTCGGTGGCTCCGGGTGCGCCGTGGCTCGGGGTGCAGTACGTCGGCGGCGTGAGTACCACGCCGGCGACCCTGCGATTGACGGGATCGCCTACCGGCCTCGCCCGCGGGACCTATCTCACGAGCGTCACGGTCACCTCCGGCTCCGGGCCATCGCTGCGGACGCGCACGATCCCCGTGCGGCTCACCGTGTTCTGATCACCACCCCTCACGCCCGTGGAGCACTGATGTCCGTCCGCCCGTTCGCTCGCGCCCTGCTGGTCTCGCTCGCCCTGCTGACTCCCGTGGCTGTGCGCGCACAGGTGCGGCTCGAGGTCACGCCGTACTTCGCGAGCTACTACTCCACGATCGACCTGCGGTTCGTCGACGCGAGCAACGTCGAGCGCCAGGCGGCCGGCCCCGGCGCCGGCGCGACGGTCACCTGGCGCTTCAACAACATCTGGGCGGTGGAGGGCCAGACCGCCGTGATCCAGAGCGGCGTCATGGTGAAGAACACGGGGTTCGTGAACTTCGAGCCGCCCACCGAGGGTCGCCTGACGCTCACGAGCGCGCGCCTGTTGTTCCAGCCGCGACGCACGAACCTGTACGTGATGGCGGGCGTCGGACGCGTGACGCGCAGCGGCGCGGCGTGGGACGTCCAGGGATTCGACGGCCTCACGAGCACGGCGATGATCGTCGGATTCGGCGTGCGGACGCGCGTCTCGCCGACCTGGGGATTCCGGCTCGGTACCGAGATGCACCTCTACGACACGAACATCGATGGGGCCAGCGCGTACTACGATGCGCGTCAGCAGCGCGATGTGCTCGTGACCATCGGCGTCCCCATCCCGCTCATCGGACGCTGACCCCCCGCCCGCTCAGGGCGAAGGTCGCGAGACCTTGATGATGGTCGGCGCGGTGACGATCGCCCCTGCGCCGCCGGTCCCGAGCTGTCCGGCGGAGTTCAGCCCCCAGCAGGCGACCGCGCTCGTGCGCTGGATGCCGCAGGTGTGCGCCGCGCCCGCGCTCACCTTCGTCCACGTCACCCCGCGCGCGACGATCACCGGCACCTGACGCCGCTGACGGGAGCCGTCGCCGAGCTGGCCGCTGCTGTTCTCGCCCCAGCAGGCCAGTGTGCGGGCGTTCGTGATGCCACAGGTGTGCTTGGCGCCCGCGGTGAGGGTCGTGAACACGAGATCGGTGGCCACCGAGTCCGGCAGGTCGCGATCGTCGCGCGTGTCGTTGCCGAGCTGTGACGACGTGTTGTCGCCCCAGCAATAGGCGCGCCCGCTCGAGGAAAGGGCGCAGGTGTGCTTCTCGCCGGTCACCACCGAGCGGAACCTCAGGTCGGTGCGCACCGGGAAGGGTTCGCGCTGGCCCTCGCGCATGGCGTTGCCTAGCTGCCCCGAGAAGCCGTCGCCCCAGCAGTACAGCTTCTCCGCCCGAACGCCGCAGGTGTGCGTGCCGCCGGCGCTCAGCGACTGGAAGGCCTCGCGCCCGCGCACGAGCACGGGGCGCGGGCGATCGGTGATCGAGTTGTCGCCGAGCTGGCCGTTCTTGTTGGAACCCCAGCACCAGGCGCTGCCGTCGGAGGCGAGTGCGCAGGTGTGCGCCGCGCCCACGCTGATGTCCACGAACCGCGCACTGGCCGTGACCGGCTTGGGCGTGGCGTGTGCGACCTTGGTGCCGTCGCCGAGCTGACCCTGCGAGTTGTCGCCCCAGCACTGCGCGGTGCCATCGGCGGTGATGCCGCAGGTGTGACCGCCGCCGACCGCGAGCTGCGAGAAGTAGGTGCCGCGCACCAGTCCGCCGGCGGGATTCGCACCGCCCCAGCAGAGGACGTCCTCGCCGTTGCTCAGCGACGCGCAGGTCTCTCGTGCGCCGGCGCTGATCTCGGAGGCGGTGTTGGTGGGGGCCGGCTCCGGTTCGGGCGCGACGGCGCTCCGGCTGGCGGTGTCGGGCGGCGGGGCTTTCTTGGTCTCCGGCGTTCCGGAGGCATCCGTGCCGCTGCCGACTGTGCCGCTGCCGACCGTTCCACCGGCGGGCGGAGTCGCGATGACGCCCGCTTTCTGCTCGGCGGCAGCAGGGCCGGTCCCGCCGTTCGCGGGCGCTCCGATGACCGGACCGGGGGCGCCACCGCCGGGGAGCTTCGTGCTGTCACGCACCGCAGGCGCGCCGCGCTTCGATAGGGTCGAGGTGTCGGCGCGCGAGGTCGAGCCACCTCCGGGCGGCTCGGCCACCGGTTTCTCGGTGCCTACCGGGCCCATGTCGGTCGAGACCGTCGACGAATCCTTCCCCGTGCCGCCCCGTTCAGGGAAGAGGCGATCCCCCTGCTGCCAGACCACGGCCGCGAGTCCGAGGGTCACGACGAGCGCGCCGCCGAGCAGGCGCGACCGCGAGCGCGCTCCGGCGCGCATCACCGCCGTCGCCTTCACCTCGAGCGGCATCGTGACCTCGATGCCTTCGCACGACGCGACCACGCTCGTGCTCCCCGCGCCGCGCGCCGTGACCACGCCGTCGGCATCCACGGTCGCGATGCGCGGGTCCTCGGTCCGCCAGGCCACGGCACGGCGCGCGAGCGGCCGTCCGGTGACGTTCAGTACGCTGGACTGCACGCGGACCGACGCCCCGACGGAGAGTTCGGCGCGCGCCGGATTCACCTCGAGCCGCGCGACCTTGCCCGAGGGCGTGACCGGCGTGGAGGGCGATGTCGCGCCGGACGCGCCGACCCCCCTCGCGGCTGCACTGTCGCGCAGCCCGGTCGCGAGTCCCATGAGCTGCGTGCGCGTGCTCTCGGGCGCCTCGATCACGGGCAGCGCCGCGAGCGCCGCGACCATCGCGTCGAGTGACGGATACCGTGCCGCCGGATCCTTCTCCAGCATTCGCCGCACGATCAGGTCGAGGGCCTCGGGGCAATCGGCGCGCAGGTCGGTGATCGGTGCCGGCACCTCGTTGAGGTGCGCCCACAGCATGCCGGTCACGTTGTCCGCCGCGAAGGGCGGCTTCCCGGCGAGCAGTTCGTACGCGACGACGCCCAGCGAGTACTCGTCGGAGAGGCCCGTGACGTCCTGGCCCGCCCACTGCTCGGGGCTCATGTACGCGGCCGTGCCGATGATGAGCCCGGTCGCCGTGAGCTTCTCCGCACGCGCGACCTTGGCGATGCCGAAGTCGGCCACCACCGTCCAGCCATCCTCGTCGAGCATGATGTTGGCCGGCTTGATGTCGCGGTGCACCACACCCTGCTTGTGCGCGTAGGCGAGTGCGCTGCCGGCCTGCTGGAGGATCGTCTGGACGAGCGGGATGGGGAGCGGGCCCTTCGATGCGAGGACGGCGTCGAGGGCGCGGCCACGGATGAACTTCATCACGAAGTACTGCAGCTGCTCCGTGGTGCGGACCGCGTACACGGGGATGACGTGGGGGTGGTTCAATCGGGCGACGGTGCGCGCCTCGCGCCGGAAGCGTTCGATCTCCGCGGCGACCTCGGGATCGTCCGGCCGGGACTGCGGCGTGAGCACCTTGATGGCCACGTCGCGCTCGAGCGCGAGGTCGCGCGCGAGGAAGACCGCGGCGAACCCCCCGCGCCCGAGCTCGCGGACGATCTCGTACTCTTGGGTCGTCGCGCTCCGGAGCCTTTCGAGGAGCGGGTCGTCAGCTGGAGGACTGGCCACGAGGCGAAACTACTACGCCACCGCATCCGGAGCCACCGCTCGGCACGGTTTCGCCTGGATCGGGCGGATGACTGCTCGTTCCCGCCTCTGACGGTCATTCCGAGCCGACCCCCGTGATCAGCCTCGAGGCACGATCAGGATCTTGCCGTTGCGCTCGCCCGCTGCCGCGGCCGCAACGGCGTCCTTGATCTGACTGACGTCGTAGGTCGCCTGCACGCGGGCCTTGAGGCGCCCGGTCGCGATGAGTCCGGCCACCTCGCCGAACACGGCCATTCGCTGGGCGCTCGTCGCCTTGCGGAACCACTGCGCCAGCCAGAACCCGCGCAGGGCCAGGTCGCGGAACACGAACGACGCCGGTGACACCATGCACGGTTCACCGCTCATCATCCCGTAGTTCACCAGCACGCCGCCCTCGGCGAGGCACCCGGCGATGTGGTCGGTGGACTTCCCGCCGACCGCGTCGATGCCGAGGCGGATCCTCGCGCGATCGGTCGCCTCCGCGACCTGCTTGGCGAGGCCCGGACCATCGACCAGGACCACATCGACGCCCAGGGCCTTCACCGCGGCCACTGCCGACTCGCGCCGCACGATGTTGACGGTCTTGAGGCTGCGGAGCTTCGCGAGCTGCACGAGGTACTCACCGACGCCGGAGTTCGCGGCGTTCTGGATCACCCATTCACCCGGCTGCAGGTCGACGAACTCCTTCAGCATCAGGTGTGCCGTCGGCGGGTTCACGGTCATCATCGCCAGTTGGAGCGGATCGGCGCCGTTGGGCAGCGGCATCAGCGTGGCCGCCTCGGCCACCATGTGGGTGGACCAGGTGCCACTGCCGACCGGCAGCAACACCGTCTGTCCCACGGCGGGAGCCGTCACACCCGGTCCGAGTTCGGCGACCACCCCAACTCCCTCGTTGCCACCGACCGCCGGCAGCGGCGGCAGGATGCCGTAGAGGCCGGTGAGCGTCAGGACGTCGGAGGGGTTGATCGGTGCGGCCAGCACCCTGATCAGCGCCTGACCGGCGGCGAGGGGCGGCAGGTTGAACTCGACCGCGGCGATGGATGCTTGCGGGACGGGGCCGCGTGCGGTGTACTGGGCGCGTTGCATGAGGGTTCTGTTCGGTGATCGGAGGATGCAGGCTGATCGTGCAGATGGAATGTGGGTCAGCCTCCCGTGGCGCGATATGGGTGCCGCATCGAGGCCTGCACGCGCGGCGACCGACCCTACTGGCCGACTCCGACTTCGCGTGCCAGAATATCACCCATGCCTGTCTTCATCCTGCTGGGCTGGCTGGTCGGGCTCCTGGTCGGAAGCGTGGCGATGGTCCTCTTCTTCATCGCGTTGGGCTTCGGGCTGCCGGTCTTCGTCACCGTGATCGCCACACTGCTCGGCCCCCTGGCGGCCCTGCTGTCTCCCGTGCTCGTGGTGGTACTCGCGGCCGTCGTCCTGATCGTCGCCACGATCATCGCCTATGCGATCGCCACTGCCGGCGTGGCGCCTTCACTGCCGACAGGGACCACCTTCCCGCTCCCGATGTCGGTCAGGCTCACGCCGCCGGTGACCGTGGCGCCCACGGCGGGTGAGTTCTTCGGGCGGGGGATGCTGATCGGGCTCAGCGCCGCGGCCAACAGCATCATGCTCAGCCTGATCCCGCCGCCCGGCAGCTTGGTCTCCATCTGGGCATTCACGGTGATCTCCCTCTCCGCCATCATCTTCGTGGCGCGGAACCGCGTCTACCAGGGCTTCCTCGGGTGGTCCGGCTGGCTCTTCCCCCTGTCGTGGCTGGCCACCGCGATCGGCCTGATCCTCTTCGTGGTGAACTTCTTCTTCGCGTTCGCGATGTTCGGCATCGCCGCGTTCGCCGTGGATTTCACCACCGGCACCATCGAGACCCGCGGTGGATTCATCGCGTTCGGCGGTGGCTTCTCGCTGGGGAACTTCATCTTCCTCGGCAGCACCGTCCCCCCCGCATTGATCTTCCCCGGCCGCTTCACCGCCGCCTCGATCAGCTCGCACGAGACCGGCCACACGCTCAATACGGCAGCGACCGGCGGCATCATGCTCTGGGTCAACACGATCGACCAGAGCGTCTTCCCGGCGCGGCGGAACTTCGCCTACGGGGAGATGATCGCCGAGGGACACGCGCGGGGCCTCCCCGGGACCCCTGCGGCTTCGATCGCCGTGATGTGGTGGTTCTGACCCCCATGACCATCGTCGCCACCCTGCAGTCGACCGAACGACGCCTCGCGTTCTGGCGCGGCGTCTGCGGCTGTCACGCCGGCGCGCTGGCGGTCCTGGCCGCGCTGGGATGGGTCGTCGTGCAGGTGGTGCAGGGGGCGAGCGTGAATGCCGCGTCCGTCCTCCGCGGCGCCGCGGTCGTGGTCGGGGCGGGGGTCGCCGCCAAGCTGGCCGCCATCCTCGTCGCCCGGGCACTGCATGCGGTGGACTCGGCGTGGTCCACGCGCCGGACGCGCCACTCCACCGGCGACGAAGGGGTCAGCGCATGACGTGCAAGGAGATCGGCGACTGGATCACCGACAACGTCGAGAAGCCGCTCGACAAGTGGCGCGTCGACGCCACGAAGAAGTGCACCGAGGCCCGGAAGTGGCTGGAGGAGCGTCGCACCGAGCTGGAGCAGTGGTGGCGGAGCGTCACCACGCAGTGCCTGGAGCAGCCCTGTCAGTGGCTCTGCCTCTGCTGCAACAAGTGGCTCTGCTGGTTGCTCGACATCCTGGTGCGGATCCTCATCATCACCCTCCAGATCATAGAGCACGTGATCGAGGCGGTGTGCACGCTCCTCGTCACGATCATCTGGCTGGTGATCTGGATCCTGGTGCAGACGCTGAAGTGGATCGTGCTCGCCGTGGTCTGCATCCTCACCGCGCTCTGCCCGCTGCTGATCCTGCTCGGCGCGCTCGCGCTGATCGTGGTGCTCGTGGGGCTGCTGGCGCTGGCCGTGCCCGTGCTGGCCGCGGTCGCCGCGCCACTCATCCCGGTCGCGGCGGTGGTGGCCGCGGCCGCGTTGGCCTTGGCGCGGGTGCTCTGCGAAGCGGGATGGTGCCGGGTGCTCGGTGCGATCGGCTGGGCGCTCAAGTGGGCGATCGTGCTCGGCGCGGTGCTGTCGGTGATCATGCTCAGCGCGCTGTCGGCGCTGGGGGTCACGATCTACGGGGGCGTCATCACGGCATTGATCGTGGGGTTGGAGCGGATCAACTGCCGGATCCCGCACCTGTTGGGATTGCCCTGAGGAGGAGGAGGCTCACCGCCGGGCTTCGACGCGCAGCCCGAACCTGGGAGCCCACCATCGCCAGCCTACCACGACGCCGCTGACCGCGAGCGCGAGCCCTCCGAGCGAGAGCACGATCACCACGACGTCCCAGAGCGGGCGCCGCGACCTGAGCCAAGCGAAGTCGAAGTCGTGCAGGCCCGTGTACAGCCAGCGCTCCCATCGACTGCGCCGCACCTGCTTCATGGCGATGGCGCCCACGTGTGGGTCGATGTAGTACGCCGTGCCATCGCGATCGGCCAAGGCCACGCGGACGACCGGCAACGGTCGCGCATCGCGATAGTAGTCGTCGTGGGCGCGCAGCGTATCCACGCGTGCGATCGCGCGCTCGGCCACCAGCGACCGGATCGCCGCCGAGAGGACCGCCGACGGCAAGGTGTCCGTCGGGCCACCCGCCAAGGGCGCATCCGCGACCGTCGTGGTGCGCGCGAGCGAATCGGTGATCGCCCAGTACGCCACGCCGCCGACGGTGATCGGACGGAGTTCGCGGGGCACGAGGACGTCGCCGGGGACGCGTGCGAGCACCTCGGTCGGCGTGCTGTTCCGCGCCGGCTCCCACGCGCGACCGGCGAACCGGAGGCGCTCCACAGGGGTCGGCGAGTCGCCCGGGCTCCAGTCGAAGGGATCGATGCTGAGCATCCCGCTCAGGAACCACGTGAACGTCACCACGCCGAAGAGCAGGCCGAGATAGTGATGCCACCGGAGCCACGCGGGACGGTAGGGCGAGCGTGCGAGCGGTGACGAGCCGGCGCGGACCCGGCGTCGGAGCCGGAACTGCCACAGTCCGATGGCCAGCCCCGAGAGCGAGAGCAGGATGCCGAGTCCGCTGAGCACGATCACGGTGCCCGTCCAGGCCGAGAGGCGTACGCGGAGCAGGCGTGGATAGAGCCAGTGGGGGATGGCGCCGATCCAAGCGAGTGTCCGTTCGCGGCGCGTGGACATCGCGATGGCCTCACCGCCGACGACGCTGACGTACACGCGCGTGGCGCCGGCGTCGGCGAAGTCGACGCGGTAGAGCGGCAGCTGCTCGCGGATGTTGCCCTCGACGGTCCACTGGTCCGGTGCGTCGAGGCGCCTCGCGGCTCCGGGCGAGTCCTCGTCGAATCCCGCGTAACGGGTGGCGAGGCGCAGCGCGTCGAGCGCGCTGACGGAATCGAGCAAGGCCGGATCCTCGGCGCGAACGAGGTGTGTCCGCCGGTCCGTCCCGCGAAAGCGCCAGACGGGTCGGCCGAGCAGCATGCCCAGTCGGGGGTCTGCGGTCGTGTCGCGTTCGGGCATGGCGGCGAGCGCGTCCGCGAGGCCACCGGCGCAGGTCGCGCAGTCCAACGGCTCCATGCGGAGGAACCGTCGTTCCGCCCGGAACTCGGGGAAGGGTGCGTACATCAGGACGATGCCGGTGATGAACCACATCGCGCACAGGAGGCTGAGCGCGGCGCCGAGGTAGTGGTGCAGCAGCAGCGTCCAGCGCTTGAGGAACTGGATCGGACGGGTCATGCGGTGCTCGGCATGCCGGAAGGTGGAGTCACTGGCGGCGGCCGCGCCAGCGCCCGCGCCCGCGCGGAGATCGGTGATCGGTCGCGGCTGCGCGAGCTAGCCGCATGCCGACCCCGTGCGCATCTTCACCGCGATGAACGGTGGCGTCCGTGAGTGGCGACCCGCCCAAGCGTGGCCCAGATTGCCCGTACGTCCCCCCTCGAACGAGTCAGCCGATGAGCCGCCCGACCCTCCGCGCCGCCCGAGCGCTCGCACTCCCCGTCGCGCTCCTGTTCCTGCTGCCGGCCGCGACGCGCGATGAGCCTCCGCTCCGCGGCTTCACCACCGCCGGAGCCAAGGTGCAACGCGAGTGGGAAGGGAAGTTCCGCGCCATCCCCGAACCGGCGCGGATGCGCGAGGCGATGCGTCGGTTGACGCTGCGTCCGCACCACCTCGGCTCGGCCTATGGACGCGACAACGCCGAATGGCTGCGCGCCCAGTTCGAGTCCTACGGCTGGCAGGCGACCATCGAGCGCTTCGACGTGCTCTTCCCGACACCGGTCACGCGCGTGCTCGAGATGGTCGCGCCGACCCGGTTCACCGCGCGCATCGACGAGCAGGTCCTGAAGGAGGACCCCACCACGAATCAGAAGAGCGAACAGCTCCCCACCTACAACGCCTACTCGGCCGACGGCGACGTCACGGCGCCGCTGGTCTACGTCAACTATGGCGTGCCGGCCGACTATGAACTGCTCGAGCGCAACGGCGTCTCGGTGCGGGGCGCGATCGTCATCGCGCGCTACGGTGGCTCGTGGCGAGGCATCAAGCCCAAGGTCGCGTACGAACATGGCGCCGTGGGCGCGCTCATCTACTCGGATCCGCAGGACGACGGGTTCGGCCAGGGTGATGTGTATCCGGCGGGACCGTTCCGCCCGAGGGACGGCGTGCAGCGCGGGAGCGTGATGGACATGCCGACGTATCCGGGCGATCCGCTGACGCCCGACATCGGGGCGGTGCCCGGCGCCAAGCGGCTCGACCGGCAGGACGCCGTGACGATCATGAAGATCCCGGTGATGCCGATCTCGTACGCCGACGCGCAGCCGCTCCTGGCCGCGCTGACCGGCCCGGTGGCGCCGGCGTCATGGCGCGGCGGCCTGCCGATCACGTATCGGTTCGGACCCGGCGCGGCGAAGGTGCATCTGAAGCTGACCTTCGATTGGTCGCTCAAGCCGCTCTACAACGTGATCGCCAAGCTGCCGGGGAGCGCGCGTCCCGACGAATGGGTCATCCGCGGGAATCACCACGATGGCTGGGTGAACGGCGCCGAGGATCCGATCAGTGGCCTCGTCGCGGAGCTCGAGGAGGCGCGCGCGCTCGGTGAGCTCTACCGGCAGGGATGGCGCCCCAAGCGCACCCTCGTGTATGCCGCCTGGGACGGTGAGGAGCCCGCCCTCCTCGGGTCGACCGAGTGGGTGGAGCAGCACCAGGACGAGTTGCGGCAGAAGGCCGTGTTCTACCTGAACACCGACGGCAACGGGCGCGGCTTCTTCGGCGTCGCGGGCTCGCACTCGCTGGAGCGCTTCGCCAACGAGGTCGCCCGCGATATCACCGACCCGGAGACGCACGGGCCGGTGATCGCGCGCAGCCGCGCGCAGCGCGTGGTGGGCGGCGACAAGGAGGCGCGCACCCGCGGCGACCTGCGCATCGACGCGCTCGGTAGCGGCTCCGACTTCACGCCGTTCCTGCAGCACATCGGCGTCCCCACGCTCAACATCGGGTTCGGCGGCGAGGATGATGGCGGGATCTACCACTCGATCTACGACTCGTTCGCTTGGTACACGCACTGGAGCGACACGTCGTTCGTCTTCGGCAGGGCGCTCGCGCAGGCCGCCGGCACCATGGTGATGCGCGTCGCGGGCGCGGACGTGCTGCCCGAGGAGTTCGGCAACCTGTCCGAGACCGCGCGTGGGTACGTGACCGAGCTCAAGGCACTGCGCGAGAAGACCGCCGCAGACATCGCCGAACTCAACCGGCAGGTCGCCGACGGCGTCTTCGGCCTCGTGAACGATCCGCGGCGCCCGCTCGCGGCCCCCAGGGCGCAGGCACCGGCGCCGGTGCTGAACTTCGCCCCTTTGGAGAATGCGTCGATCGCGCTCGACAGCGCCGCGGCGCAGTTCGAGACGGCCTACGGTGCGCTGCCCGCGAGCAACGCCTCGGCGGCGATGCTCGCCGAAGTCAATGCGCTCATCCGGCAGAGTGACCAGGTGCTGCTCATGCCGGACGGCCTGCCGCGCCGCCCGTGGTACCGGCATTCGCTCTACGCGCCGGGCTTCTACACCGGCTACGGCGTGAAGACGATGCCGGGGGTGCGCGAAGCGATCGAACAGAAGGATTGGAAGCTGGCGGACGCCGAGATCCAGCGGATCGCCGCGGCACTCCTGCGGGAGAGCGAGCTGGTGGCTAAGGCAGCGGCGGCGCTGCAGCGCGCGGTGAACAGCAACGCGATTCCCTGACCATCTTGAACGTTCCGACGCCCACGATCGATGTTGATGGCGCACGTGGGGTCACGGAGCGATGAGCGCGCAGAACTTCGTTAGATCGATGTTCCCACCGGAGACGATCGCCACGATCGGCCCCTGACCGGCCTTGCCCGTCAACGCCGCCGCCAGCGGCAGCGCGCCGGCACCCTCGGCGATCACCCGCGTCTTCTCCGCCATCAGGCGCATCGCGCGCTTCGTCTCGTCCAACGAGACCACGATGCACCCGTCCACCACCGGCTTCATGCGTTCCCACATGCGCGGGAAGACGCTTTGTCCGCCGGCGCCGTCCACGAATGACGACACCCATTCCGGAAAGGGCTGCGCCGATCCGGCCGCGAGCGAGCGGGCGAACGGTGCCGCGGTCTCCGGCTCGGCGCCGAGGATCCTGATCTCGGGCCGCAGTGCCTTGATGGCGCTGCCGATCCCGACCATCAGGCCGCCGCCTCCGATGCCGCCGATGATCGCCGTGGTCCCTGGCAGGTCCTCGAGGATCTCCAGCGCCATCGTGCCATGGCCCGCGATGAAGTCGTGATCATCGAAGGGATGGATGAACGTGCCCTCGACGCCGGCGTACGCACGCTCGTCGAGCGCCTTCCATGCGCCCTGATACGGGACCGGGACGAGCCGGGCGCCGAGCGCCTTCATCCGCTCGAGCTTCGACGCCGGTGCGGTCTCGATGGCGACCACGGTGCAGGGGATCCCCGCCTGGCGCGCCGCGTACGCGACGCCCTGGCCGGCCCGGCGCTGATGGTCCAGACGCCACGCGCGCGTTGGGTCTCGCTCAGCAGGGCCACGGCGTTCGCGGCGCCGCGCAACTTGTAGGCGTTGATGGGCTGGAGGCTCTCCAGCTTGAGCCAGATCTCGGGGAGGTCCGGTCCGAGTTCCATCCGGATGAGTGGGGTGCGCACGATCGTGGAGGCGATGCGCTCGCGCGCGGCGCGGATCTCGTCGAGCGTGATCGGGCGGATGGTCTCGGTCGTCGGTGTCATGGGCGCTCTCGGTTCACTTCCACACCTGCAGCGGCTTGCCGAGCACGTCCATGATCGGTCGCACGCCCAACCCCGGCTCGCGCGAGGCCGCCATGCGTCCTTGCTTCCGCTGCGGAGCACCATCGGCGAACGCCACCGTGACGTACGAGTTGAAGTCCGTCGCCGAGAAGCGGAACCGCTCCGGCGTGCTGTGCGCCAAGTGTGCGATCGCCGCGGTGATGATGTCACCGCCCCAGGTGTCCTCGATCGTCATCGCGATGCCGAGCGACACGCAGAGGTCGCGGATCTGCCGCGCCTTGGTCAGTCCGCCCACCTTGGAGATCTTCAGGTTGATTACGTCCATCGCCTGGTCGGCAACGCCGCGCACGACCATGTCGATGCCGTCCACGACCTCGTCGAGCACGAACGGCCTGTTGGTGTGCCGGCGCACCGCGAGGCACTGCTCGTACGTCATGCACGGCTGTTCGATGTACACGTTCACGTCGCGCACCGCATCGGCCACGCGCAGGGCGACATGCTGCGTCCAGCCGGTGTTGGCGTCGGCCACGAGTACGTCGCCGGGCAGGAGCTTCGCCGCGGCAGCGTGGATCCGCGCGATGTCGGTGTCGGCATCGCCGCCGACCTTGAGCTGGAACTTCGTGTACCCCTCGATGCGATACTGCGCGATGCGTGCGGCCATCGCGTCGGGCGTGTCCTGCGAGATGGCGCGATAGAGCGCGATGTCATCGCCCGCGTGCCCGCCCATGAGCGTGGCGACGGGCAATCCGCTCGCCTTGCCGAGCAGGTCCCAGCAGGCCATGTCGATCGCCGACTTCACGTACGGGTGGCCGCGCATCGCGCTGTCCATCCGCTCGTTGATCAGGCCGAGCGCGAGCGGGTCGGCGCCGAGCAGCTGCGGCGCGAGTTCGGCGATCCCGGCGCGCGCACCGCGCGCGTACGCGGGCAGATACGCGGGCCCGAGCGGGCAGACCTCGCCCCAGCCGGTGAGCCCCTCGTCGGTGTCGACGGCGACGACCGTCGCGTCGAACACCGAGACGGAGTTGCCACCCGACCACTTGTAGCTTCCCTCGTGCAGAGGGAGGTCGACCTGGAACATGCGGATGCCGGTGATCCTCATGCGGGCACCCTCGCTCCGGCCTGCGCGTCGGCCTGCGCGTCGGCCTGCGTGTCGGCCTTGGACGAGGACCAGAGCATCGCGGCCGTGTAGAGCAGCACGACCGCCACCATCCAGAGCAGGGCCTTCACCGGCAGCTCCTTCACGAGGTACGTGGCGATCAGGACGCCGGGGATGCCGCCGAGGGTCAGCCCGAGCGCGGTACGACGATCGAAGCGCGCCGACTTCCAGAAGCGATACGCGGCCGCCGGCATCATGATCGCGGCGGAGCCGGCCATGATCGGGAAGGCCACGCGCGGGCTCATCCCGAGCGAGTAGATCACCGCCATGCAGGGCGCGTAGTTGCCGATGCCCAACGAGACGAGCGCGCCGAAGAGCGCATTCGCGAGGACGGCCACCACGAGCGCCACGCCGGAGAGTCCGATCGCATCGCCGCCCTGTGGGAAGATGTTCAGCTGCCTGAGCGTGATCACGAGCGCCGTGAAGACGAGCGCCATCGCCATCGCGCGCTGCACGGTGCGCCGTGGCCAGCGCGCCACCACGCCGGCACCGAACCAGGCGCCGATGCCGCCGGCCACGATCATCGAGACCAGCGTGACCATCTCCACCTCGATCGCGCTGAGGAAGAGACCGGCCTGCAGCAGCACCGGGATGAGGTGCCCGGTGTTGAGCGTGCCGGGGATGTTCTCGTCGTCGATCAACCGGCCGAGCTTGAGCACGCTCGTGGTGGTCGCGAACGAGCCGATGCCCAACGTGTCGAAGAAGTTGGTGACGAATCCGAGGCCGAGGAATCCGGGCGACGGGAACGCGTTGCCCGCACTCGGCGCTGCCGTAGGAGATGCGCTCATCGATGGTCTTGGACTGATTGGTGGTCGATCAGTGCCCCACGGCGTCCTGCGGCGAAGGGCGAGCGCGGAGAATGTACGGGTCCCGCGCGTGCAGGCGCCATGGTGCGCGATGCCGCGCCGCGTTTGCTGCCGACCGTGCGACACCATAACGTTTGCCCCATGACCGACTTTCGCACGCTGATCGTCACGCACGACGATGTCGAACGCCTGCTCCCGATGCCGGCCTGCATCGACCTCATGGCCGAGGCGCTCGCGTCGACCGCGCGCGGCGGCGCGCTGCTGCCCCTGCGCCAGTTGATCACGCTGCCGGGCGGGCAGAACCTCTTCGGCGTGATGCCGGCGATGCTCACCGGCGCCGACGGCTCGAACGCCGTCGGGGCGAAGGTCATCACGGTCTTCCCGGGGAACGCCGCGTCGGCGTACGACTCGCACATCGGCGTGGTGCTCTACTTCGACGACGTACACGGCCGGTTGCTCGCCATCGTCGACGCCAGTGCCGTGACCGCCATCCGCACCGCCGCGGTCTCCGGTCTCGCCACACGGCTGCTCGCCCTGCCGAACGCGAGCGACCTGGCGATCCTCGGCGCCGGCGTGCAGGCCATGACGCACCTGGAAGCGATGCTCGCGGTGCGGCCGATCGGTCGCGTGCGCCTCTGGAGTCGCGGCGCCGAGCGGTGCATCGCCTTCGCCGGCTGGGCGGAGAAGCGGTTCGGCGTGAAAGTCGAGGTCTGCGACTCGGCCGAGGCGGCGGTGCGGGGCGCGCAGGTGGTGTGCACGGTGACGGCATCACGCGAGCCGGTGCTGCGCGGCGCCTGGCTCTCGCCCGGCGTGCACGTGAACGCGGCCGGCGCGGCGTTGCCCACGGCGCGCGAGCTCGACACTCAGGCGGTGGTACAGAGCCGCCTCTACGTCGACCGCACGGAGTCAGCCCTGCGCGAGGCCGGCGATTTCCTGATCCCGCGCAGTGAAGGCGCGATCGACGACGCGCATATCCTCGGCGAACTCGGGGCACTCGTCACGGGCACGCTGCGCGGCCGCGAGAGCGACACCGACCGCACGCTCTTCAAGTCGCTGGGGCTGGCGGTGGAGGACGTGGCCGCGGCCCGCTTCATCCACGAGCGCGCCCTGGCCGACGGCTCCGGTACCTGGGTCACGATCGGCGGTCAGCGCCCCACCATGTAGCGTGCCCCGACCGCTCAGCGGTCGGCGGGCTTCGCCGGATCGAAGATCAGGTCGGCCGCCAGCCAGACCGTCCGCGTGAACGGATAGGTCACGAGCGGCGAGGCGATCATCGCGAGCACCAGGACCACCTGGATCTCGTCCCACGGCACATCGGGCCAGACCAAGACCAGCCAGACGCCGAGGATCGCCGCGAAGAGCAGCTCGGCGATGATCAGGTTCACCAGGTAGGCGCCGACGAAGTGGTCGGGATTCCCGCGGTCGAGCTTGAGCTGGCAGTGCGGGCAGCGAGGCTGCAGCAGCAGCCAGGTCTTGAAGAGCCCCCGGCCCCCGCACTCGGGACAGCGCAACGTGAGGGCGCGCACGACCCGCTCGGTGTCGCTCGGCAGCGCGGTGGGCGTGGTCATGCCTGCAAGCTACATTCGAGGGGACCGCGATTGTACCGCACACACCACCCGACACGCCATGCCCGGTCGCCCGCACCTCTTCGTCCCCGGTCCGACCAACGTCCCCGACCGCGTGCTGCGCGCGATGCATCGCGCGCAGGAGGATCACCGGTCGAGTGCCTTCCCCGAACTCACGCAGGGGCTGCTCCGCGACCTGCAGCCGGTGTTCGGGTCGACCCGCGGCCGCCCCTTCATCTTCGCCAGCACCGGGACGGGCATGTGGGAGGCGGCGCTCACCAACACGCTCGCACCGGGTGACCGGGTGCTCGCCGTCCGCTTCGGGCAGTTCTCGCACCTCTTCATCGACACGGCGGAACGGCTCGGCTTCAAGGTCGACGTGATTGACCTCGAGTGGGGTGAGGCCGTGGACCCGGCACGGATCGCCGAGGCGCTCGCCGCCGACGGGGCGCACGCGATCAAGGCCGTACTGCTGGTGCACAACGAGACCGCCACCGGCGTGACGAACGACGTCGCCGACGTGCGCGAGGCGATCGACTCGGTCGGGCATCCGGCCCTGCTGCTCGTGGACGGCGTGAGCTCGATCGGCTCCCTCGCGTTCCGCTTCGACGACTGGGGCGTGGACGTGGCGATCTGCGGGTCGCAGAAGGGCTTCATGATGCCGGCGGGGCTCGGCATGCTCTGTGTGTCGCCCAAGGCCATGGCGCTCGTTGAACATGGACGCTTCCCGCGCGCCTACTTCGACCTGCGGCCGCAGGTGGTGCACAACGATCAGGGGTACTTCCCTTACACGCCGCCGCTCGCGCACCTCTTCGGCCTGCGCGAAGCGCTCGACATGGTGGCGGAGCAGGGGATGCCGGCGATCGTCGCCCGCCACGCGCGGCTCGCCGAGGGTGTGCGGCGGGCGGTCGCGGCCTGGGAGCTCAAGCTCTGCGCGCGCGACCCCGAGAGCCGCTCCAACACCGTCACGGCGATCGTCGTGCCCGAAGGGAAGGACGCGCGGCAGGTCATCGACCATGCCTACCGTCGTTGGGACATGGCCCTCGGCTCGGGGCTCGGCCGCCTGAACGGGAAGGTCTTCCGGATCGGTCACCTCGGGGACCTCAATGCCGGCATGCTCCTCGGCGCGCTCGCACTCACCGAGTTGGCGCTGCACGACGCGGGGATCGCGGTCCCGTACGGGGCCGGCGTGGCCGCGGCGCAGCGCTGGTACCACGAGTCCGCATGAACACCGTGATGAACACCGCGATGAACACCCGATGAACACCGCCAGGAGACCCCGCGTGGGTGTGACGCGCCGGCTGCCCGCTACCGTGGAAGCGGCACTGCGTGAGCGCTTCGACGTCGTCCAGCCCGAGTCGCAAGGCACGCTCGACCCGAACGAACTCATCGCGCTGATGCAGGACTGCGACGCCCTCCTGCCGACGGTCACCGACCATCTCGACGAGTCGGTGCTCGGCGCGGGCGGGGGCCGGTGCCGGATGATCGCGAACTTCGGCGTCGGCGTGAACCACATCGACCTCGAGGCGGCCAAGCGCGCGGGCATCATCGTCACCAACACGCCGGACGTCCTCACCGACGACACCGCCGACCTCACCATGGCCCTGATGCTCGCGGTGATGCGGCGCCTTGGCGAAGGCGAACGGGCCGTGCGCACGGGGACTTGGGACGGCTGGCACCCGACGCAGTTCCTCGGGCGCCGGCTGACTGGCAAGACGCTCGGCATCGTGGGGCTCGGGCGGATCGGCCGGGCGGTGGCCAAACGCGCCGAGAGCGGATTCGGCATGAAGGTCATGGCCTGGAGCCGCTCCAAGAAGCGCGGCTCCGAGGCCGCCACGCGGATCGAGCGCGTCAACCGGCTGGATGACCTGCTCGAGGCGAGCCACGTGGTGAGCATCCACTGCCCGCTGGTGGCGACCACGCGCCACCTGATCAGCACCGCGCAGTTCGCGAAGATGCGTCGCGAGGCGGTGCTGATCAACACGTCGCGGGGCGCGGTGGTGAGCGAGGAGGCGCTGGTGGCCGCGCTCGAGGACGGGCTCATCGCCGGCGCGGGGCTGGACGTCTATGAACAGGAGCCGGTGGTGCATCCCGGCCTCCTCTCCCGCGAGGACGTCGTGCTCCTGCCGCACCTCGGCAGCGCCACCGTGGAGACCCGCGAGGCGATGGGCATGCGGGCGCTCGACAACCTCGAGGCGCACTTCGCCGGCCGTGAGCCGCCCGACCAGATGACCTGACGGGGTCTCCTGACACCGTGGTCAGGGGTTTCGCCTTGCTCGTGACTGTCGCGACTCCCTAGCTTACCGCATCCCAAATACCCTCAAGCGATCATGACCACGTACAAGCACGCGACCGTCCCCTCGAAGGGTGAGCGCATCGAAGCCTCCGCCGGCCTCTTCAAGGTCCCGGACCAGCCCATCATCCCGTTCATCGAAGGCGACGGCACCGGTGCCGACATCTGGCGCGCCAGCGTCCGCGTCTTCGACGCGGCGGTCGAGCGCGCGTACGGCGGCAAGCGGAGGATCCATTGGATGGAGATCTTCGCCGGCGAGAAGGCGCACAACATGACGGGCGAGTGGATGCCCGCCGAGTCGCTCGAGGCGGTGCGCGAGTTCAAGGTCGCGATCAAGGGCCCGCTCACCACGCCGGTCGGCGGGGGCATCCGTTCGCTCAACGTCGCGCTCCGCCAGGAGCTCGACCTCTACGCCTGCATCCGTCCGGTGCGCTACTTCGAGGGAGTCGGCGCGCCGGTGAAGAATCCGGGCAAGGTCGACATGGTGATCTTCCGCGAGAACATCGAGGACGTGTACAGCGGCATCGAGTTCAAGGCGGGGACGCCCGAGGCCGAGAAGCTCCGGCTCTTCATCGAGAAGGAGTTCGGCAAGAAGATCCGTCCCCAGTCGGCGATCGGCATCAAGCCCATGTCGGCCTTCGGCTCCAAGCGCCTGATCGAGATGGCGCTCCGCTACGCGATCAAGAACCAGCGCCCGCACGTGACGATGATGCACAAGGGCAACATCATGAAGTTCACCGAGGGCGGCTTCCGCGACTGGGGCTACGAGCTCGCCAAGGAGAAGTTCGCCGGGCAGGTCGTCGCCGAGGCCGATCTCGGGAGTGCTGGCGCCGGTGCGCGCGCGGACGCGGTGGTCCTCAAGGACCGCATCGCCGACTCGATGTTCCAGCAGATCCTGCTGCGCCCCGAGGAGTACTCGGTGGTCGCCACGCCCAACCTGAACGGTGACTACATCTCCGACGCGCTCGCGGCCGAAGTGGGCGGGCTCGGCATCGCGCCGGGAGGCAACGTCGGTGACGAGGCGGCGGTCTTCGAGGCCACGCACGGCACCGCGCCGAAGTATGCCGGGCTCGACAAGATCAACCCGGGGAGCGTGATCCTCTCGGGCGTCATGATGTTCGAGCACATGGGCTGGGACGAGGCCGGCAAGCTGATCGTGCGCGGACTCGAGAAGGCGATCGCGGCCAAGACGGTCACCTATGACCTCGCGCGTCAGATGACCGGAGCGACCGAAGTCTCCACCACCGGGTTCGGCGACGCCATCATCAAGGGGATGAACTGATGTCGATCGTGTTCGACGTGCGTGCCGGTGATCCGGCGCGCGCCGCCACGCCGCTCCTCGTCGTCGCACTCCCGTCCGAGCCGTCCACGCCGCGCGCGCTCGCGGCCCTCGACAAGCGGTACGGCGGCGCGCTCTCCCGCGCGATCCGCCGCAAGGACTTCCAGGGCGGCAAGGACGAATCGCTGCTCCTCTTCTCTCCCGACGGCGGGCCGGAACGGGTCCTGCTCGTGGGCACCGGCAGTGGCGACACGGTGAAGGGCCTCACCCGCGCCGCGACGCTCGCCGGCCGCAAGGCCAACGGACTCGGCGTGGGCAAGCTGGCCTTCTGGGCCGCCGATCTCACCGACGCCGCGCTCGAGGGCGCCGTGATCGGGCTCTCGCTCGGCGCCTGGGAGTTCAAGGAACTCCACACGCCGGTCCCGGCGGCCAAGCGACGCAAGCCGCTCACCGCGGTGTCGCTCTACGTGCCGAACGTGCGCGCCGCCGGCCATGCGCTCACGGCCGGCGTCGCCGTCGCCGAAGGACAGCGCATCACCCGCCGCCTCGCCATGCTGCCCGGGAACATCTGCACGCCGGAGTACCTCGGCCGCGCGGCACGCGACATCGGGAAGCGGCACCGACTGACGGTGAAGGTCATGGGTCGCCGCGACATGCAGCGCCTCAAGATGGGTTCGTTCCTCGCCGTCGCGCAGGCGACGACGCAGGACCCCAAGCTCATCGTGATGGAGTACAAGGGCGGGCGTCGTGGCGAGGCGCCGGTGGCGCTGGTCGGGAAGGGACTCTGCTTCGACACCGGTGGCGTGTCGCTCAAGCCCGGCCCCGGCATGGAGCTCATGAAGTTCGACATGGGCGGGGCGGCCGGCGTGCTCGGTGCCATGGAAGCGATCGCCCGCATGAAGCTGCGCATCAATGTGGTGGGGCTGATCGGTTCCACGACCAATGTGATCGGCAGCCAGGCGGTCAAGCCGGGCGACGTGGTGCGCGCGAGCAACGGCAAGACGATCGAGATCCAGAACACCGACGCCGAGGGGCGTCTCGTGCTCGCGGACGTGCTGCATTACGCCAAGCGGTACAAGCCGCAGGCCGTCATCGATGCCGCCACCCTCACCGGCGCCTGCGTCATCGCGCTCGGCAACGTGACCGTCGGCGTGATGGGCAACGACCAGGCCACGATCGACGAGGCCCTCGCGGCCGGCCGGCGCGGCGGGGAGCTCGGATGGCAACTCCCGATGTTCGAGGAGTACAAGGAACTCATCAAGTCCGATGTCGCCGACATGCGGAACATCGGAGGACGCGGGGCCGGGACGATCACGGCCGCGCTCTTCCTTGCCGAGTTCGCCGAGGGGATGAATTGGGTGCACCTGGATGTCGCCGGGACCGCGTACTCCGAGTCCGACCTGGTGGTGATGCCGAAGGGCCCGACCGGCACGCCGGTGCGGACCTTCGTGGAGTTCGTGCGCGGGAGAGCGCGCTGAGGCTGCTGATCGCGCTGGGGATGGCGCTCGCGGCCATCCCCGTACTCGCGCAGCAACCGACCGGTGCCCCTGTTCCACCGGTCCCCGTGGTCGCGCGACCGGACACCGTTCGACCGGCGATCCCCGTGAGCGCCGTGGGCGACTCGGTCGTGCGCGACACCGTGAAGGCGCCCCTCGCGGTGGCCGAACGCCCGGCGAGCCCCGAGATCCGCGGTCGCCGCACCGTCTGGGACCGGACCGCCCTCTTCGCCAGCGGCGCGCTCACCCTGCCCGAGCTGCTCGCGCAGGTGCCGGGTGCGACCGTCTTCAATGCGGGCTTCATCGCCGCGCCGACCGCGACTTCGTGGTATGGGGATCCGGGGCGGGTGCGCGTCTTCCTCGATGGCGTGGAACTCGACGGGCTCGACCCACGCGCGGGGGCGGTGCAGGATCTCTCGACCGTGCAGATCGCGGCCCTCGAGGAGGTCGCCGTGGAGCGCGCCGCCGGTGAACTGCGCGTCTTCCTGCGGAGCTGGCGCGTGCGGCTCACCACCGCGTCGACGCGCACCGACATCACGACCGGGTCGGAGAACACCAACCTCTACCGCGGCTTCTTCGGCAAGCGCACCAACAGCGGCGGCGTGCTGCAGGTGGCGGCGCAGCAGTATTCCACCACGAGCGTGCGCACGGCGGGCGATGGCGACGCGCTCGCCGCGTTCGGTCGGGTGGGGTTCGCGCGGGGGCGCCTCACCGTGGACGCGGTCGGCTCGCGATTCGGGCGCACGAGGTCGGCCACGTTCCGGAACGTGATCAGCGGCACACTCGATCCGAAGGCGATCGGCGCGTTCGAGGGCAATTCCGCCGCGGGCTACGTGCGCGCCGCCTGGGGTGACGCCGACAGCTCGGGCCTCTGGTTCCAGGCGATCGCCGCCTCGCTCCGCCATGAGGAGACGGGCGACTCCACGCCCGGTGCCGACACCGCGCGCTCCATGACCCAGTACGTCGCCACTGCGGGAGTCACGCGATGGGGCGCGCGCCTGTCGGCGACCGCACGGATGCGCGTGCAGGAGGGCGAGAGTCGTCTTTCGCCCACGCTGCGCGCGGCCTGGGAGCGGAAGTGGGTCGCACTGAGCGGCATGGTGGAAGAGGGCGGGCCGGACTCGACGCGCCGGATCGACGCGATCGCGGCGCTCACGCCATTTCCGTGGCTGCACCTCTCCGCCGCGCATTCGATCCACACGCCCGACGATTCCGCCGCCGGCGGCCCCATCCGCACGACTTCGCGTGCCGAAGCGGCGGTCCGCGTCTACGGCCGCTGGATCAGCGTCGGCGCGGTGCAACGCTCCGCCTCTCGCGCCCTGGGGATGCCGGTCTTCGATTCGCTCTTCGTGGCCGCCGACATCGCCGCCTCCACCGGGCTTGAGGGTGGACTCTCCGGGCAGATCTGGGGACCCTTCTCGTTCGACTGGCGCGGGATCCGCTGGGCCGAGCCGGCGCTCTATCGCCCGCAGGTGGAGTCGCACGCCGAGGTGCGCGTGGCCTCGGACTTCCTCAAGCAGATCAAGCGGGGCACGTTCGGCCTGACCGCCGGGCTCACGCACGACTACCGCGGTGCCGTGGAGATGCCGGCCGCGCCGGGTTCCGTGCGGCGAGCCGAGGGGGCCGGATGGGTCGGCGGCTATCTCGAGATGCGGATCGGGACGGCCCGGATCTTCTGGTACAACCGGAATGCGGTCGGGAAGGTCTACGAGACGGTCCCGGGGTACCTGATGCCGCGGCTGGTGCAGCTGTACGGGCTCCGCTGGGAGTTCTGGAACTAGGCCCGGAGCGGCACCGGGGACCGCAGGGAGCAAGAGCCCGCGCACCTTGCCCAAGAGCTTGCGCCAGCGTAACTTATCAGGCTCCAATGATTCGAAGCATGACCGGTTTCGGGGCGGCCGAAGGGCCCGTCGGCAGCACACGCGTCAGCGTGGAGCTGCGCTCCGTCAATCATCGATTCTTCAACCCGAGTCTCAAGCTCCCCACCGCGCTCTCGCAGTGGGAGGGAGAGGTCCGGGAAGCGTTGCGTCAGCGGATCTCCCGCGGGCACCTCACGGTGTTCGCCCGCATCGAGCGGGGGGACGAGCCGCAGGCGATGGTGGATGAGGAGCGGTTCGCGCGGTTCGCCGCCGAACTGCGCCGGCTCCAGCAGGCGCATGGGCTGAGTGGCGATGTCGACGTCGGGACCGTGCTGCGGATGCCGGACGTGCTGCGGATGGGACGTGAGGACGATGGGCTCGCCGGAGCTACGGTGGCCGATCTGCTGGTGGTGGTCGACGCCGCGGCACGGGCGCTGCAGACCATGCGGGAGCAGGAAGGTGCGCGTCTCGCGGCGGTGATCGCCGAGCGGCTCGCGCTGGTGGCCGCGGCGGTCGCGCGGCTGGCCGTGCGGGCGCCGGAACGCACCGAGGCGCAGCGCGTGCGGTTGCGGGAGAACGTGGAGCGGTTGGCAGGCGGCATCGCGGTCGATCCGCAGCGCCTGGCGCAGGAGATCGCGATCCTCGCCGACCGGCTGGACGTGGGGGAGGAGCTGGACCGGTTCGCGGCGCACATCGCCGCCTTCCGAGATGCACTCAAGGCCGACGATTCGGAACCGGTGGGCAAGCGACTCGGGTTCCTGCTGCAGGAGATGTTGCGCGAGGCGAACACGACGGGGAGCAAGGCGAACGATGCCGCGATGCTGCTCGACGTGGTCGCCATCAAGGAGGAGCTCGAGCGGATCCGCGAACAGGTGGAGAACCTCGAGTGAGCGGCGGGCCCTTCCCGATCGTGATGTCGGCGCCGTCCGGTGGTGGCAAGACGACCATCGCGCGGTTGTTGATGGAGCGGCGGAAGGATGTCGGGTACTCGGTGTCGTGCACCACGCGCGCGCCGCGGCCGACCGAGCGGGATGGAGTGGACTATCACTTCCTCACGCGGCAGGAGTTCGACGCGAAGGCCTCGCACGGGGAGTTCGCGGAGTGGGCGGAGGTGCACGGGAACCGCTACGGGACCCTGCGCAGCGCCATCCGCGACGTGATGGACGCGGGACGGCATGTGATGCTCGACATCGACGTGCAGGGGGCGCGGCAGGTGACCGCGGCGTTCCCGGAGTCGGTCACGATCTTCATCGTGCCGCCGAGCGTCGAGGTGCTGGTGGCGCGGTTGCAGGGGCGCAAGTCGGAGAGCGAGGAGACCCTCGCGCTGCGGCTGAGCAATGCCCGGGTCGAACTGCTCGAAGCCGAGCGGTACCAGTACGTGGTGGTGAACGACGAGCTCGAGCACGCCTTCAGGAGCGTGAACGCGATCCTCGATGCGGAGTCGTTGAAGCGGGAGCGGAAGCCCGCGCTTGGTGGGGAGGTCGTGGGAGTGATCGCTCAGCTCCTTGACGGCCTGACTGCCAAGGTTGGGGGAAGAAGGTAGAAGGTTGAAGGTGGAAGGAGACCGTCAGTGTGCTCCTTCTTCGTCGATCATCCGAGTCAACGCAGTCCCGTCGTCAGACCTCCGAGGTTCCGATGCAAGTGTTCACGCCGGCCGAAGTCTCCAAGCACGCCACCAACAAGTACCTCTCGATCCTCGTGGCCGCGAAGTATGCGCGCGTCCTCAACGAGTTCCCGCGCGATCGCGGCAAGTCGGGCGAGAAGAAGCTGACCACCCGCGCGCTCGAGGATCTCTCGGCGGGCGACATCGAGTACCGCGTGGTCCCGCGCCGCCGCCCCCGGGGCGAGTAAGCGCGGCCGGCGCGGAAGCCCTTCCGTGCGGCCCTTCGACGGTCGGCGGATCCTCCTCGGCGTCACCGGTGGGATCGCCAGCTACAAGTCGGCCTGGCTCGCCCGCCTGCTCACGCAGGCCGGTGCCCAGGTCGACGTCGTTCTCACGCGTTCGGCCCGGGAGTTCATCGGGTCGGTCACGTTCGAGGCCCTGACCGGGCGTCCCGTGCACAGCGTGCTCATCGGTGACGGGCACGCCCTCGACCACATCAAGCTCGCGCGCTCGGCCGAGCTCATGATCATCGCGCCGGCGACGGCGGACTTCCTCGCGCGCGCGGCGCACGGGCACGCGGATGAACTGCTCTCGGCCTGCCTGCTCGCCACCGAGGCGCCGGTGCTGATCGCGCCGGCGATGAATGACCGCATGTGGGCCAACGCGCAGGTGCAGGCGAATGCCGCGGCGCTGCGCAAGCAGGGGCGCGTCGTGATCGATCCGGGCATTGGTCCGCTCGCGTCGCCCGACGAAGGCTCGGGGCAGGGACGGATGCAGGAGCCCGAGACGATCATCGCGCATGCCGGTCGCCTCCTCGAGCCGCCGGGCAAGCTTCGCGGCAAGCGCATCGTCGTGACGGCAGGGCCCACGCGCGAGCCGCTCGATCCGGTGCGCTACCTCTCGAATCACTCCACCGGCAAGATGGGCGTGGCGTTGGCTGAGGCCGCCTGGCGTCGCGGCGCCGAGGTCGCGGTGATCCATGGGCCCATGGCGGCCACGTTGCCGGCGACCGGCATCTGCGCCACGCCCGTGGAGACGACGCAGGAGATGGCCGACGCGGTGCGCGCCGAGGTCGGTGGTGCCGACGTGCTCGTGATGGCGGCGGCGCCGGCGGACTTCCGGCCGGCGACCGTCGCGGGCTCGAAGATCAAGAAGCGCGGCAATGCCCCCGAACCGATCGCGCTGACCGAGAACGTGGACATCCTCGCGAGCACACGCGCGGCGCGGAAGCCGGGGATGATCGCGGTGGGCTTCGCGCTCGAGACCGACGACCTCCTGGAGAATGCGGCCGCGAAGCTCGAGAAGAAGGGGCTCGACCTGATCGTCGCCAACAGCGCGCGCGAGGCGGGGGCCGGGTTCGGCTACGACACCAACCGCGTGACCATCATGGGCAAGGACGGCGCGCACGACGCGCTGCCGCTGCTTCCCAAGTCCGAGGTCGCGGACCTGATCCTCGACCGGATCGAGGCGCTCCTGTGAGCGACGCCCGCGACCGGTTGCGCCAGTACCTCGAACAGCGCCGCGAGATGGGGGAGTCGGAGTTCGTGCTCGACTCCATGAGCGTGGATGACGCGCTCAAGGTGCTCGCGTCCGGCGCCACGCGCGCTGCGCCTCCCGCACCGGTGCGGAGCTCCGGCGACGGCCCGCCCGCGCGCGGCGCGCCCGCCGAGCTGCCGCGGGCCTCGCGCACCGAGGGCGTGACCGAGGACTGGAAATCGATCGTGGGGGCCCCGGACGGTAGCGAAGCGGACAAGCCCAAGGCGCCCAAGGCGGCCAAGCGGCCGAAGGCCGACGAGCCCGGCGCTCCGGTCGTGATCCCGCCGGAACTCGCGGCCGCCGCCTCCCTTGCCGACGTCGCGAAGGCGATCGCCGCCTGCAAGGCCTGTTCGCTCTCGGCCACCGCGATCAACCATGTTCCGGGCGAGGGGAATCCCAACGCCAAGTTCGTGGTCGTGGGCGAGGCCCCAGGGGCGACCGAGGACGAGCTCGGCCGCCCGTTCGTGGGGAAGTCGGGTGACCTCCTCACGAAGATCCTCGAGGCGATCCAGCTCAAGCGCGAGGACGTCTTCATCTGCAACGTCCTTAAACACCGGCCGCCGGGGAACCGGAATCCGACCGACCCGGAGATCGCGGCCTGCGCGCCGTTCCTGCTCCGGCAGCTCGAAATCCTGCAGCCCAAGGTGATCCTGGCCCTGGGGACGTTTGCCGCGCAGACCCTCCTCAAGTCAGATTCCACCATAGGGCAGCTGCGCGGGATCGAACACACGTACCACGGCATCCCGCTCGTCGCCACGTATCATCCCGCCGCTCTGCTGCGGAACCCCAATTGGAAACGCCCCGCGTGGGAAGATGTCCAGCTCGCCCGTAGAATTCTCGATCGCGCCTAAGACGGCCTCGGTCGATCCGTTCCGTGACCGCCGCCCCCCCTGGTCGGAGGACGCGGAGCGCGCCGTGCTCGCCGCGATGATGCTCTCCGTCGACGCCATCGTCACGGCCTCGGAGATGCTCACCGAGGACATGTTCTACCGCGAGGGGCATCGGCGGCTCTTCCGCGCGATGATGGTCGTGCACGCGGCCGGGGCCGTGGTCGACCCGCTCACGCTCGCCAACGAGCTCGAGCAGCGCGGTGACCTCCCCGGCGCCGGCGGCAAGGAGTACATCGGCGGGCTGCTCGACGAGGTCCCCACCGCGGCCAACGTCGAGCATCACTGCAGGATCGTGCGCGAGAAGGCGCTGCGCCGCCGGCTGATCGAGACCGCGACCTCGCTCGTGCGCGAGGGGCACGAGAGTCCGGCCGACGTGGCCGAACTGCTCGACATGGCGGAGTCGAAGATCCTCGAGCTGAACGACCAGCGCGGGTCGGAGGGCTTCGTCAAGATCAAGTCGCTCCTCTGGTCGGCCATGGAGCGCATCGAGCTTCTGCGCACCTCGGGCGGCAGCCTCACCGGCGTGCCCTCGGGCTTCACCGATCTCGACAAGATGACGCTCGGCTTCCAGCCGGCCGATCTCGTCATCATCGCGGCGCGTCCGTCGATGGGGAAGACGGCCTTCGTGCTGAACATCGCGCAATACGCCGCCATCGAAGGCAATGTTCCGACGGCGATCTTCTCGCTCGAAATGAGTACTGAGTCCCTCCTGATGCGCATGCTCGCCTCGGAGGGATACGTGGACGCTCAACGCTTGCGGTCCGGCGCACTGACCGCGCAGGACGCCTCGAACCTCGCCAAGGCCGCCGCTCTGCTCGGACAGGCGCCGGTCTGGATCGACGACACGCCCGGGCTCACCGTGCTCGAGCTCCGGTCGCGCGCGCGCCGGCTCAAGAGCCAGGCCGACATCAAGCTGATCATCGTCGACTACCTGCAGCTCGTGAACGGGCCGGCGAACTCGGAGAACCGCCAGCAGGAGGTCTCCATGATCTCGCGCTCGCTCAAGGCGCTCGCCAAGGAGCTCAACGTGCCGGTGCTCGCGCTCTCGCAGCTCTCGCGCGCCTCGGAGCAGCGTGGCGGCGAGAACCGCAAGCCGCAGCTCTCGGACCTGCGCGACTCGGGCGCGATCGAGCAGGACGCCGACGTGGTGCTCTTCATCTACCGTCCCGAGATGAACGAACGGCCCTACGACGAGCAGGGGAACGCGCGCATGGTCCCCGGCACCAGCGACGTGCCGCTCGACGGCTACGCCGAGGTGATCATCGGCAAGCAGCGCAACGGGCCCACGGGGTTCGTGAAGATGCACTTCCGCAAGCAGCACACGCGCTTCGAGAACTGGTCCGGCCGCCAGTCGCAGTGAGGGTGACGGTGCCCAAGACTAAGTCGGTCTATCGCTGCACCGAGTGCGGTGCGGAGTCGTTGCGCTGGGCGGGCCAGTGCAACACCTGCAACGAGTGGAACACGCTCGTGGAGGAGATGGCCGCCCCCAAGGTGAGCGCGAGCAAGGGCATGGGCGCGGCGCGCCGCAAGGCGGGCTCGCAGTCGTACGGCGAGGGCGGCAGCGTGATGGAGACGCCGCGCCTGCGCGACGTGCAGGGCTCGGAGCTGAATCGCCTGAGCAGCGGCATCAACGAGTTCGACTTCGTGCTCGGTGGCGGCGTGGTCCCCGGCTCGATGGTCCTCGTCGGCGGCGAGCCCGGCATCGGCAAGAGCACCATCCTGCTGCAGGTCGCCGCGCGACTCGAGGCGGCCGGGCACTCGGCCCTCTACGTGAGCGGCGAGGAATCGCCGCTGCAGGTGAAGCTGCGCTCCGACCGGCTCGCCGCCGACGCCGGCGCGGTGCAGCTGCTCGGAGAGACCAACCTCGAGACGATCCTCGCGACCGCGGCCTCGGTGCGGCCCGCGGTGCTGGTGGTCGACTCCATCCAGACCGTCTTCACGGGTGACCTGGAGGGCGCGCCGGGCAACGTGGGGCAGGTGCGCGAGTGCGCGGCGCGGCTCATGCGCTTCGCCAAGGAGAGCGGGACCGCGATCTTCGTCGTCGGTCACGTGACCAAGGGCGGCGGCATCGCGGGGCCGAAGACGCTCGAGCACATCGTGGACACCGTGCTCTACTTCGAAGGCGAGGGCATGGCCGATCACCGCGTGCTCCGCGCGACGAAGAACCGCTTCGGCTCGGTGGACGAGATCGGCGTCTTCCGGATGACGGTGCGCGGGCTCGAGGCGGTGGAGAACCCGAGCGCACTTTTCCTGAGCGAGCGGACCGAGGCGGCCACGAGTGGGAGCGCCGTGACCTGTCTGCTCGAGGGCACACGGCCGATGCTGCTGGAAGTGCAGGGACTCGCCGCCAAGGCGGGCTTCGGCACGCCGCAGCGCGTGAGCACCGGCTACGATGGCCGCCGACTCGCGCTGCTGCTCGCCGTACTCGACAAGCGCGCCGGACTCTCGTTCGCGCAGCTCGACGTCTTCCTCAACGTCGTCGGCGGCGTGCGTATGCAGGAGCCGGCCGGCGACCTCGCGGTGGCGGCGGCGCTCGCGAGCAGCGTCTACGACCGTCCGCTCCCGGCCGACGCGGTCTTCATCGGCGAGGTGGGACTCGGTGGCGAGATCCGCGCGGTCTCGCAGGCCGAACGCCGGATCGCCGAGGCGGAGAAGATGGGGATGAAGGTCGCGTACGTGTCGGAGCGCAGCGTGCCCCGGCGCGCGCCCAAGTCGCTCAAGGTGCGCGGCGTCGCCGACCTCGGCGCGCTCTTCAAGGAGCTATTCCGATGAGCGGCGCGGTGCCGCCGGGCGGGACGCCGCAGAGCCCGCCGCACGCGCCACGCGTGACGCGCGACGTCGGCGTGGTGATCGTGGCCGGCGGCTCCGGCAGCCGCATGGGCGGCGGCGAGCTCAAGCAGCTCCGCTGGGTCGCCGGCAAGCCGATGCTGCTCCACTCGCTGCAGGCCTTCCAGGCGCGGCCCGACGTCGCGATGGTCGTCTGCGTCCTGCCGCGGCAGTACGCGGGCGACCCGCCGCCCTGGATCTTCCAGAGCGATTCGGAGCGGATGCTCATCGGCGTGGGCGGCGCGACGCGCGCGGAGTCGGTCTCCAACGGCCTCGAGGACCTGCCGCCCGAGTGCCGCTACGTCCTCATCCACGACGCCGCGCGGCCGTTCGCGTCGGAGCAGGTGATCGACCGCGTGATCGCCGAGGCGCGCAAGGGGCATGGGGCGATCGCCGCCCTGCCGGTGGTCGACACGCTCAAGCGCGTCGACGCCGACGGACGCATCATCGCGACCGTGCCGCGCGACGGACTCTGGCGCGCGCAGACGCCCCAGGGCTTCCCGCGCGAGATGATCGAGCGGGCGCATCGCGAGGGCCGCGCCAACGGGACGCACGCGACCGCCACTGACGACGCCGCGCTCTGCGAACTGCTCGGGCTGCCGGTGTACGTGGTCCGCGGGAGCGAGCGCGCGCTCAAGGTCACCGAAGAGGCTGATTTCGCGCGCGCCGAAGCGGTCCATCCGCTGGCGGAGTAGCGCGTGCCCGAGACGCGCGGCATCCCGTTCTGGTCGCCCGAGGAGGTCGAGGCGGCGCTCGCCGGCACCATCGCGCACCTGCAGGACGGCGGCGTGCTCGCGTACCCGACCGAGACCGTCTACGGCTTCGGCACGATGATCGATCGCGAGGCGGTCGAGCGGCTCGTCCTCCTCAAGCGACGTCCCCCCGCGAAGCCCTTCCTGCTGCTCATCAGCGAGACGCGCATGCTCGCGCGGCTCGGCCTCGAGATGACCCCCTCGGCGAGCATGCTCGCGTCGCGACACTGGCCCGGTCCGCTCACGCTCGTGTTGCCCGGCGGCGAGGGCAGGATCCCCGAACGCCTCAGGGGACCGGAAGGCGGGATCGCCGTGCGATGGACCCCGCACCCCGGCCTGCAGCGCCTGATCGGCGCGCTCGGCGATCCGATCACGAGCACCTCGGCCAACCTGCCGGGGCAACCACCGGCCGTGACGGCGGGCGAGATCGTGGATCAGTGGAGGAACGAACTCACGCTGGGCAGGATTCGGCTCCTGGACGGCGGACGGCTCCCCCCCTCGCCCGCCTCGACGGTCGTGGATTGCACCGGACGGGTCCCGCGCGTCATACGACCGGGGGCGTTGCCCGCGAGTACGTTGCGGGAGAGTGTCCCCGACCTCATCGGAGACCTGTGATCGTGCGCCTGCTCTTCGTCTGCACCGGGAACACCTGCCGCAGTCCCATGGCCGAGGCGATCGCGCGCCGGGTCGCGGACGAGCGCGGGCTCGACGTGACCGCGTCGAGCGCGGGGACGAGCGCGTGGGACGGAGCCCCCGCCTCCGACGGTGCCCTGCTCGTGGCGCTGGAACAGGGCGTCGACCTCAGCATGCACCGTGCGCGGGTGCTCTCGCGTGAACTCGTGGCAGCGGCCGACCTGATCCTGGTCATGAGCCCCCACCATGGCGAGCGCGCCGTCGTCCTCGGCGGAGAAGGCCGTACGCACCTGCTCACCGACTACGCCGCCCGCTCCACGACCGGCCGGCCGGTGCAGGATCCGTTCGGCGGAGAGCTCGATCTCTACCGTCAGACGTTCGACGAACTCTCCCGCGAGATCGCGCTGGTGTTCGATCGCCTGGCGGCCGAGCGTCGCACGGAGGAGGCATGAGCGACCTGCCCGGCCGTCTCGTCCTGCTCGGTCATCCCGTCGCGCACTCGCTCTCGCCGGTGTTCCAGAACGCGGCGCTCGCCGCGGCGGGGATCCCGTTGGTGTACGAGGCCCTCGACGTCGCACCGGGCGACCTCAAGTCGATGATGGGCCTGCTCGCCGATGCACGGGCGGCCGGGAACGTCACGTTGCCGCACAAGGAATCGGTGTACGCCTGGTGCGTGCGGCGCACCGCGATCGCCGAACGGGTGGGGGCGGTGAACACCTTCTGGAGCGAGGCGGACGGTCTGGTGGGTGACAACACCGACGTCGGTGGATTCACCTACGCCGTGGAGCGACTGCTCGGCCGCCGCCCCGAGGGCCTGCGCGTGGGGATGCTGGGCGCCGGTGGTGCGGCCGCGGCGGTCTGCGCGGCCGTGGAGCAGTGGCCCGACAGCCAGGTGCATGTGCACGCCCGCACGCGTGAACGCGCCGAGCAACTCGCCGCCCGGTTCGCCGGCGTGGCCCACGTGGTGGAGAGCGAGATGCACACGGTGCGCGGCATGGACCTGCTCGTGAACGCGACGCCCCTCGGCCTCGACGGCGCGTTGATGCCGATCGCGCCGGGGAGCATCCCCGATGCGACGGCCGTGCTCGACCTGACGTACCGGCGCGGGCGGACGCCGTTCGTGAAGGCCTGCCGCGCGCGCGGCCTGCGCGCCGACGACGGCCTGCCGATGCTGGTGGAGCAGGGGGCGCTGGCGTTCGAACGGTGGTTCGGCGCGGCCCCCGACCGCGAGGTGATGTGGCGGGCGATCCGCGCGCCCTGACCGCGTCGCGGTGGCGGCGCGCGGTCACGGCACTCGGACAGTTCGCGTTCCCCCGCACCTGCGCCGCCTGCGAGGCCGCGCTCGACGACGCCGACCGCGGCATCGTCTGCGGACGCTGCTGGGCGCGAGTGCCGCTCCTGCCGTCGCCGCGCTGCGAGCGCTGTGGGCATCCGCAACGCTCGCGCGGCGCCTGCGCCGGATGCGCGCTCCTCGCGCCCTTCGTGCGCGCGGCCCGGTCCCTCTGCTGGGTGCCGGACGACACCAGCAGCGCGCTCCTCGCGGCGCTCAAGTACCATGGCTGGCCGGCGGTGGCCGCCGGGATGGGCGAGCGGCTCGCGCGCCTGCGCTGGCCCGCCGACGTGGAAGCGGAGCGGGTGGCGCTCGTCCCGGTACCGTTGGCGTCGGTGAAGGAGCGCGCCCGCGGCTTCAATCAGGCCGAGCGACTCGCTGACGCGGTCGCGGTGCACTGGGGCATCCCCGTCTGGCCCGACGCGCTCGCGCGCACGCGTGCGACGCCGTCGCAAACGCGATTGACTCCCGGTGAACGCTTGGCGAACGTTCACGGTGCGTTCCTCGCGAGCGCGTCGTACGCGGATCGCCTGCGCGGGCGGCACGTCATCCTGGTGGACGACGTCCTCACGACCGGTGCGACCCTCAACGCCTGCGCGAACGCGCTGTTCGCTGCCGGCACGCGCACGATGAGCTACCTCACCTTCGGTCGGGCGCGCACCGCCGCGGACCGCTGAAGCCCGGCATCACCCACACGCAGTCCCAACGGAGCACCAACTCAGATGGCCATTCGCGTCGGCATCAACGGCTTCGGCCGCATCGGGCGTCAGGTCGTCCGCGCCGCCATGGAGCGCAAGGCGGGGATCGACTTCATCGCGATCAACGACCTCACCGACACCAAGACGCTCGCGCACCTCTTCAAGTACGACTCGGTGCACGGGCAGTTCGACGGGACGGTGAGCCATGACGCGGACTCGATCACGATCAACGGTGACAAAATCAAGGTGCTCAAGGAGAAGGATCCGTCGGCGTTGCCGTGGAAGGACCTCGGCGTCGACGTCGTCCTCGAGGCCACCGGCCGCTTCACCAAGGCGGACGACGCCCGCAAGCACATCGCCGGTGGCGCGAAGAAGGTCATCATCTCGGCCCCTGCGACCGGCGAGGACATCACCATCGTGCTCGGCGTGAACCACAAGAAGTACGACGCCGCGAAGCACCACATCATCTCCAACGC
Source organism: Gemmatimonadota bacterium (assembly GCA_021413975.1). Classification (GTDB taxonomy): domain Bacteria; phylum Gemmatimonadota; class Gemmatimonadetes; order Gemmatimonadales; family Gemmatimonadaceae; genus Pseudogemmatithrix. The sequence continues at coordinate 72,377 of JAIOPJ010000021.1, read as the reverse complement.
GAGCTGCACCACCAACTGCCTCGCGCCGATGGTGCAGGTGATCCGCGACGCCTTCGGCTTCAAGCATGGCGCGATGGTCACGATCCACAGCTACACCAACGACCAGAGCATCCTCGATCTGCCGCACAAGGACCTGCGCCGCGCCCGCGCGGCCGCGCTCTCCATGATCCCGACCACCACCGGCGCCGCCAAGGCGACCTCGCTCGTGATCCCCGAGGTGAAGGGGAAGATCGACGGCATCGCGATTCGCGTCCCCACCCCTGACGTCTCGCTCACCGAACTCACCGTCGAGGTGGAGAAGGCGACGACGATCGCCGAGGTGAATGCGGCGTTCAAGGCCGCGTCGGAGGGCTCGCTCAAGGGCGTGCTCGCCTACACCGAGGAGGAGCTCGTCTCGATCGACTACGTCGGCAACCCCAACTCGTCGATCCTCGACTCCAAGAGCACGAACGTCATCGACGGCACCATGGTGAAGGTCTCCGGCTGGTACGACAACGAGTGGGGCTACTCGTCGCGCTGCGTGGACCTGATCGAGCTGATCGGCAAGAGCCTCTAGGCCCGGGGCCGCGATGAACACCAGGACCATCAAGGACCTCGCGCCGGCGGAGGTGCGCGGCAAGCGCGCGCTGGTGCGGGTCGACTTCAACGTGCCCTTCGATGACGCCGGCGGCGTCGGCGACGACACGCGCATCCGGGCCGCCGTGCCGACCATCCAGGCGCTCCTCAAGGCCGGCGCGCGGGTGGTGCTCTTCTCGCACCTCGGTCGCCCCAAGGGGAAGCCGGATCCCAAGTACACGCTCGCGCCGGTGGCCCCGGTGCTCGCCGCGCTCCTGGGCGGCAAGGTGCCGGTGAAGTTCGTGCCGCATGTGGTCGGCGCCGAGGCCGAGGCGGCCACCAAGGCGCTCAAGGAGGGCGAGGTCTGTCTCCTCGAGAACACGCGCTTCGAGGCGGGCGAGGAGAAGAACGACGAAGCGCTCGCGAAGGGTTTCGCGAAGCTCGGCGACCTCTTCGTGAACGACGCCTTCGGTGCAGCGCACCGCGCGCATGCTTCCACCGAGGGTGTCACCAAGCACCTGCGCCCCGCAGTGGCCGGGCTCCTCATGGAGAAGGAACTCGACTACTTGGGCGGCGCGCTCGAGAAGCCCAAACGCCCGTTCATCGCGATCCTCGGCGGCTCCAAGATCTCGGGCAAGATCGACGTGATCGAGGCGCTGCTGCCCAAGGTCGACGGCATCCTGATCGGCGGCGCCATGGCCTGCACCTTCTACGAGGCGATGGGCTTCGAGACGGGCGAGTCGCTCGTCGAGTCCGACCGCGTGGAGATGGCGGCCGACCTCATCGAGCGGGCCGCCTTCCGGCTCACGCTGCCGCACGATGCGATGGTCGCGCCGTCGATCGCCGAGGCGAGCGAGGCCCACGCGGTCAAGCGCGACGCCATCCCCGAGGATGAGGCGATGCTCGACATCGGCCCCGAGAGCGCGATCTCGTACGCGCGGGCGATCGCGTCGGCCAAGACGATCATCTGGAACGGCCCCATGGGCGTCTTCGAGACCAAGCCCTTCGACGCCGGCACCATGGCCGTCGCGAAGGCGATGGCCGCGGCGACGGCCGCCGGCGCCACGACGATCATCGGCGGCGGGGACTCGGCAGCGGCGGTGGAAGGCGCGGGGCTCGCCGACAAGATGAGCCATGTCTCCACGGGCGGAGGCGCCTCGCTCGAGTTCCTCGAAGGGAAGGTCCTCCCGGGCGTCGCGGCGCTCGATCAACGCTGAACCGGAACCGATGCCCAACCTGATCTTCGCGGCCAACTGGAAGATGAACCAGGCGCCCGCCGACGCGGCCGCCTTCCTGCGGACCTTCACCGACCAGTACCCGCGCCAGCAGGACCGGCGCGTGCTCTTCTTCCCGCCGGCGGTCTCGCTCCATGCGGTGCTACAGGGCGTCCGCGAGCGCAGCGATCTCGAGGCCGGGGTGCAGAACATCCATTGGGAGGACAAGGGCGCCTTCACCGGCGAGACCTCGGGGCCGCTCGCACGCGCCGCTGGCGCGCGGCACGTCCTCGTCGGGCACTCGGAGCGGCGTCACGTGTTCGGGGAGACCGACGAGGAGACGGGGAAGAAGGTGGTGGCGGCCTTCCGTGCCGGACTCACGCCGACGGTCTGCGTGGGAGAGACCCTCGCGCAACGCGAGGCGGGCGAGACGATCGCCGTGGTGAAGCGGCAGCTGCGTGCCGCCCTCGCGGGCGTGGACGTCGCTTCACTGGTCACCGCGATCATCGCCTACGAGCCGGTCTGGGCGATCGGCACAGGCAAGACCGCGACCCCTGCCGACGCCAGCGCGGTCCATGTGGCGATCCGCGCCGAGCTCAGGGCGATCGCCGGAGAGAGGGCGGCCGTGATCCCCATCCTCTACGGCGGGAGCGTAAACAAGTCGAACGTCGAGACGCTATTGGCGGCGGCCGAAGTGGACGGCGTGCTGGTCGGCGGCGCGAGCCTCGACGCCGAGCAGTGGCTCGCGATCGTCCGGGCATCGTGACGCGCTCAGCCGAGGGTTGCCCAAGGGGGGTAACTCCGGTATTCTTAGAGGCTTACCCAGTCGGCCGCACCCGTAGCTAGAGCCCCCATGTATACGTTCCTCCTCGTCCTCCTCATCATCGACGCGTTCATCCTCGCGGCCGCCGTGCTCATGCAGGCGGGCAAGGGCGGTGGCGTCGCGGCCAACTTCGGTGGCGCCTCGTCGTCCACGGCGTCCGTCATCGGCTCGCGTCAGGCGGGCGACCTCCTGACCAAGACCAGCTGGTGGGGCGGCGGCATCTTCATCTTCCTCGCCTTCGTGCTGCAGCTCATGTCCACGCGCGCGAGCGGACCGCGGTCGATCCTCGACGACATCGCGACGCCCGCTCCGGCGCAGTCGCAGGCGGTCCCCGGCACCACGCCGGCCCCGACGCCGAGTGCGATCCCGCTCGAGCAGTCTCCCACCGTGCCGCCCCAGCCGTGACCGCGACCTCGCAACAGGTAGTGCCGGGGTTCCTCCTCCTAGAGGACGGAACCCTTTTTCTTGGCCGGCTCCACGCGCCGCTCGCTCTCCCGGCCGTCGCCGAGGTCGTGTTCACGACGTCGATGAGCGGCTACCAGGAGACCTTCACCGACCCGTCGTACCGCGGGCAGATCGTGGTGATGACCGCGCCGATGATCGGGAACTACGGCGTCAACACCGAGGACGCGGAGTCGGCGCGCCCCCAGGTGGCCGGCGTCGTGGTCCGCGAACTCAGCGAGACGCACTCCAACTGGCGTGCGGAGCAGGGATTGGGTGCCTGGCTGATCGGTGCGCAAGTGCCTGTATTGTCGGAGGTTGATACCCGTCGCCTCACGCGCCATCTGAGGACGGTCGGTGTCATGCGCGGGCTCATCGGAGCCGGGGTCGAGCCCACGTCGGAGAATCGGCGCGAGCTCGATGCCTGTCCGGCCATGGCGGGGCTCGATCTGGCCTCTCGCGTGACGACCGACAAGCCGTACCTCTGGGGCGATCCCAAGGCCGCGCGCCACATCGTCGCCTACGACTACGGGATCAAGCGGAACATCCTCCGGATGTTCGCCGACCGCGGGTGCCGCATCACCGTGGTCCCGTCGACGACGTCGGCGGCCGAGGTGCTCGCGGCGAAGCCCGATGGCGTCTTCCTCTCGAACGGCCCGGGCGATCCGGAAGCGGTGGGCTACGCCCCCGAGGCGATCCGCGCCATCGCTGCCGCCGGGGTGCCGGTCTTCGGCATCTGCCTCGGCCACCAGCTCCTCGGGATCACCTTCGGCGGTCGCACGAAGAAGCTCCCCTACGGGCACCGCGGCGGGAACCATCCGGTGAAGGATCTCGAGTCGGGTGACGTGCTCATCACGAGCCAGAACCATGGCTTCGCGGTCGAGGGCGGGGAGAAGGGGATCCCGGGCGCGCCAGACCTCAAGGTGACGCACCTGAACCTGAACGACGGAACGGTCGAAGGGCTGCGCCACAGGACGCTGTCGGTGTTCGGCGTGCAGTACCATCCGGAGGCGGCGCCGGGACCGCACGACGCGGTTCCCCATTTCGACGAGTTCATGGTGGCCGTCGGCGCCGGCGCGGCCGCTGGCGCAAGCGCGGGCGCAAGCGCTTGACACACCACAGCTAAGTCCCTAGACTAGTGGCACTTACGGCCCCCGGCGCCAACCCATCCCCGGTATGTCCATGACCAAAGCCGATCTCGTGGAGCGCGTCACGGAGTCCATCTCCCAGACGGCCGGCCCCATGATCTCGAAGAAGGACTGCTCCCGCGTCGTGGACGCGTTCCTGGATGCCATCAAGGACGCGCTCAAGGAGCAGAAGAACATCGAGGTCCGGGGGTTCGGCACCTTCAAGATCCGCAACCGCAAGACGCGCATGGCCCGCAACCCGCGCACCGGCGAGCCGGTCGAGGTCTCCGCGCGGCCGGTGCCGGTGTTCAAGCCGTCCAAGGAACTCCGCGCCCTCGTGGCCGATATCGTCTACGATCCGGCGCTCGACACCGAGTGAGCGACGGCGCGCGGTCCGTGCCCCGTTGGCCTGGTGAGGCTCGTGGGGAGTGATCGATGGCCGGACCATGGGGCGCTCTCGGGCGCCCCATTCTCTTTCACGCCACGGGGATAGATTCCGGCCATGGAGATCAGCGTCCTGCTCTTCGCGAGTTGGTCCGACGCCCTCGGCCCGAGCGTAACCGTTCGGGTCCCGGCGGTCGCGACCGTGCGCGACGTCATGGAGGCCGTGCTGGCGCGCGCCGGGGGCCGAGCCCTCCCCAAGCCCCTGGTGGCGGTGAACCACCGGTACGCCAAGCCCGAGAGCCCCGTGCGGGCCGGCGACGAGGTCGCCCTGATCCCGCCCGTGGCGGGGGGCTGACCGGATGCGGACGGCCATAGTGGATCACCCGCTCGATCCGGCCGCGCTGCTCGCCGAAGTGGCGAGCACGGAGTCGGGGGCGAGCACGCTCTTCGTGGGAACCGTCCGCCGGGTGAACGAGGGGAAGCTGGTCAGCGGCATCGACTACTCGGCATACGGCCCCATGGCCGAGTCCGAGCTGGCGACGATCGCTAACGAGGCCGCCTCGCGTTTCGGCACGACGCGGATCGCGGTGGAGCATCGCCTCGGGACGCTCGCGCTCGGAGAGGCGAGCATCATCATCGCCGTCTCGCACGAGCGCCGCGCCGCCGCGATGGACGCGCAGCGGTTCCTGATCGAGGAGATCAAGAAGCGCGTACCGGTGTGGAAGCGCGAGCACTATGCGGACGGGTCGCGCGAGTGGGTCGATCCCACGGCGGGTGTCGTGGCCGGCGGTGCCGCATGAGCGCGGTGTCGGGGAACGGAGTCCCGCCTGGCGCGTCACCCGCGCTGCGCGACCAGCACGGCCGCTCGATCGAGTACCTGCGCATCTCGATCACCGACCGCTGCAACTTCCGTTGCGTCTATTGCATGCCGGAAGCGGGGCTCGACTGGCTGCCCAAGCAGGACATCCTGTCATACGAGGAGATCGTCGGCGTGGTGCGGCAACTCGCGCCGCTCGGGCTGCGTCGCCTGCGGATCACCGGTGGCGAGCCGACGATCCGCCCCGACCTGCTGACGCTGGTGCGCCAACTCAAGGCGGTCGACGGGATCGAGGACATCGCGCTCTCGACGAACGGGGTGAAGCTCCCCGCGATGTCGGCCGACCTGCGCGCGGCGGGGCTCGATCGCGTGAACATCTCGGCCGACTCGCTCCGCCCCGAGCGGATCGCCGCGATCGCGCGGCGCGACCTGGGGTTCGCGCCGGTGGTAGCGGCACGCGCGGCGATCGAGGCGGGGCTCGAGCCCGTGAAGCTCAACGTGGTCGTGATGCGCGGGATCAACGACGACGAGGTCGTGGACTTCGCGCGGCTCACGCTCGAAATGCCGGTGCATGTGCGGTTCATCGAGCTCATGCCGGTGGGGGAGATGGCGCACCTCACCAACGACCATGTGGTGCCGAGCAGCGAGGTGCTGGCGCGCGCGGCGACGCTCGGTGCGCTCGCGGCCGCCGACGGGCCGGCGCGCGGGAACGGCCCGGCGACCTACTACCGGATCGCCGGGGCACCGGGCACGATCGGCGTGATCACGCCCATGACGCACACCTACTGCGGCAGTTGCAACCGCGTGCGCCTCACCGCGGACGGGCGGCTCCGGACCTGCCTGTACGGCGACCACGAGGTGAACCTCCGTGACCCGCTCCGGCGCGGGGAGGCGCTGGAGCCGCTCTTCCGGCAGGCGCTCGCGGAGAAGCCGCTGGAGCACGACCTGCTGCAGCTCAAGGTGGGTGGGCTGCGGGCGCTGTCGCAGGTCGGTGGCTGAAGGGGCGTTTCCCGTCGGGAGACGGCAACGGCATTCACCACCGAGGCACCGAGGACACCGAGGAAGCACGAACGCAGGGGTCTCGCCGCAGTTCCCGGTGTCCGCGGTGCCTCGGTGGTGAACGGCAATCGCACCGGACGGCACGCCGAGGTCCCGGCCCCGCCGACGCGCCCGGTCCGCGCGGTTTACGCGTCCCCGTGCCGAGACTAGTTTTCGACGCACGAGCACCACCCAAACATTCCGAAACGGTCCCCCAAAATGGTCAACAAGATCACGGTCGTCGGCGCCGGCAATGTCGGCGCGACTGCGGCCCAGCGCATCGCCGAGAAGGAACTCGCCCGCACGGTCGTCATGGTCGACGTCGCCGACGGTGTCCCGCAGGGGAAGGGCCTCGACCAGTGGCAGTCGGCGCCGATCGAGGGCTTCGACTCGCGCGTGATCGGCACCAACGGCTACGAGGAGACCGCCGGCTCCGACATCGTGGTGATCACCGCCGGCATCGCCCGCAAGCCGGGGATGTCGCGTGACGACCTGCTCAACACCAACGCCGGCATCGTCAAGTCGGTGAGCGAGCATGTCAAGAACACCTCGCCCGACGCGATCGTGATCGTGGTGTCGAACCCGCTCGACGTGATGTGCTGGGTCGCGAAGGAAGCGACCGGCTTCCCGCGCGAGCGCGTGATCGGCATGGCCGGCGTGCTCGACACGGCGCGCTACCGCGCCTTCCTCGCGACCGCCCTCGACGTGAGCGTGCGCGACATCCAGGCGATGGTGCTCGGCGGCCATGGCGACACGATGGTGCCGCTCATCTCCTACACGACCGTGAGCGGCATCCCGATCACGCAGCTCATGGACAAGGCGACCCTCGACGCGATCGTCGACCGCACGCGCAACGGCGGCGCCGAGATCGTGAAGTTCCTCAAGACGGGCTCGGCGTACTACGCGCCGTCGTCGGGTGCGGTGCAGATGGTGGAGGCGATCGTCAACGACCAGAAGCGGATCCTCCCGTGCTCGGCCTGGCTGCAGGGCGAGTACGGCATGAAGGGCCACTTCCTCGGCGTCCCGGTCAAGCTCGGCCGCAAGGGCATCGAGCGGATCCTCGAGGTGACGCTCACCGCCGACGAGCGGGCTGCCCTCGAGAAGAGCGCCGCGGCCGTGCTCGAACCGATGTCGGTCGTGAAGCTCTAGCCGATCCGGCGCGTCTCCCCCCCCTTTGAGGACGTAGATGAGTTGGCAGATGAGGTTCTGGAGTTCGACCGTCGGCAAGAAGGTCGTGATGGCGGTGACGGGGATCATGCTCGTCGGCTTCGTGATCGCGCACATGCTGGGGAACCTGCAGATGTTCCTCGGTGCCGATGCGATGAACGGCTACGCGGCCTTCCTCAAGAGCACCGGTGAACTGCTCTGGGTAGCGCGCGCCGGCCTGTTCGCGGCGGCGGTGCTGCACATCGTCTCGGCGGTCCAGCTGACGCTGATCAACCGCGCGGCGCGCCCCACCGAGTACGCCAAACGCGAACCGCAGGTCTCCACGCTCGCCTCGCGCACGCTGCGCGTGGGCGGCGTGATCCTCGCGGTCTTCATCGTCTACCATCTGGGCCACTTCACGCTCGGCACCTTCCACCCGGCGTTCAGTCACACCGGCGTGTACGGCAACGTGATCATCGGCTTCCAGTCGGTCTGGGTGGTGCTCTTCTACGTGATCGCGATGGCCTCGCTGGGGATGCACCTCTTCCACGGCGTCTGGGCGGGATTCCGCACGCTCGGCCTGCAGAAGCGCTCGGCGAGCCCGATCCAACGCTCGGCCGCGCTCTGGGTCGCGATCATCGTCTGGGCGGGATTCACGGCGATCCCGGTCGCCGTCCTGCTCGGCATCCTCAACTAGGCGACGAGACCGATACCATGACCATCAAGCTCGACGCCAGGATCCCCGCCGGCCCGCTCGCGGAGAAGTGGGACAAGCACCGCTTCGAGATGAAGCTGGTGAACCCGGCCAACAAGCGGAAATACTCGGTGATCGTCGTGGGCTCGGGACTCGCGGGCGCCTCGGCGGCCGCGACGCTCAGCGAGCTCGGGTACCAGGTGAGCTGCTTCTGCTACCAGGACTCGCCGCGGCGCGCGCACTCGATCGCCGCGCAGGGCGGGATCAACGCCGCGAAGAACTACCGCAACGACGGTGATTCGGTGCAGCGGCTCTTCTACGACACCATCAAGGGCGGCGACTTCCGCGCCCGCGAGGCCAACGTGTATCGCCTCGCGCAGGTCTCCGTGGACATCATCGACCAGTGCGTGGCGCAGGGCGTGCCGTTCGCGCGCGAGTACGGCGGACTGCTCGCCAACCGGTCGTTCGGCGGGGCGCAGGTCTCGCGCACCTTCTACGCGCGCGGACAGACCGGCCAGCAGTTGCTGATCGGCGCGTACCAGGCGCTCTAGAAGGAGATCGCGGGCGGCGGCGTGAGGATGTACGAGCGGCACGAGATGCTCGAGCTGGTCGTGATCGACGGCAAGGCGCGCGGCATCGTCGTGCGCGACATGGTCACGGGCGAGATCGAGTCGCACGCGGCCGACGCGGTGATCCTCGCGACGGGCGGTTACGGCAACGTCTTCTACCTCTCGACGAACGCCAAGGGCTGCAACGTCACGGCCACCTGGCGGGCCCACAAGAAGGGCGCGGCCTTCGCGAACCCCTGCTTCACGCAGATCCACCCGACCTGCATCCCGGTCGCGGGCGAGTATCAGAGCAAGCTGACGCTCATGTCCGAGTCGCTGCGCAATGACGGCCGCGTCTGGGTGCCGAAGAAGAAGGAGGATTGCTCCAAGGAGCCGTCGCAGATCGCCGAGGAGGACCGCGACTACTACCTCGAACGGAAGTACCCGAGCTACGGCAACCTCTCGCCGCGCGACATCGCGTCGCGCGCGGCGAAGGAGGCCTGCGACGACGGCCGCGGCGTGGGCCCCGGCGGACTCGGCGTGTACCTCGACTTCGCCGACGCCATCAACCGGCTCGGCAAGGCGGCGATCGAGGAGCGCTACGGCAACCTATTCGAGATGTATCAGCGGATCACCGACGAGGACCCGTACACCCGGCCGATGCGCATCTACCCCGCGGTGCATTACACCATGGGCGGCCTCTGGGTGGACTACAACCTGATGAGCACGATCCAGGGCCTCCACGTGCTGGGCGAGGCGAACTTCTCGGACCACGGCGCCAACCGGCTCGGTGCGAGCGCGCTCATGCAGGGGCTCGCTGACGGCTACTTCGTGATCCCGTACACCATCGGCGACTACCTCGCGAACAACAAGCTCGAGAAGGTCACGACCGAGCATCCGGAGTTCGTCGCGGCGCGCACCGCGGTCGAGGAGCGGACGAAGAAGCTCCTGTCGATCAACGGGTCGCGCACGGTGGACTCGTTCCATCGCGAGCTCGGCAAGATCATGTGGGACAAGTGCGGCATGGCACGGGACGCCGCGGGGCTCAAGGAGGCGCTCGTGCAGATCCCGCGGCTGCGCGCGGAGTTCTGGCGCAACGTGAAGGTGCCGGGCACCGGCGCCGAGCTCAACCAGTCGCTCGAGAAGGCGGGGCGCGTGGCCGACTTCCTCGAGTTCGGTGAGCTCATGTGCCTAGACGCGCTCCAGCGCGAGGAGAGCTGCGGCGGCCACTTCCGCACCGAGTACCAGACCGAGGACGGCGAAGCGCTGCGCAACGACGAGAAGTTCGCGTACGTGGCGGCCTGGGAGTACGCGGGGGAAGGGAAGCCGCCCGTCCTGAACAAGGAACCGCTGGAGTTCGAGAACGTCCACCTGAGCACGCGGAGCTACAAGTGAGCGGGGCCAGCATGCACAACCCTGGCGCCAAGCCGATGAACCTCACGTTGCATGTCTGGCGTCAGGCGGGCGCGAACGTCGCCGGCCGGATCGTGGATTATCCCGCCAAGGATATCAGCCCCGACATGAGCTTCCTCGAGATGCTCGACGTGGTGAACGAGCGGCTGATCGAGGGCGGCCAGGACCCGATCGCGTTCGACCACGACTGCCGCGAGGGGATCTGCGGTTCGTGCGGCGTGATGATCAACGGCGCGGCGCACGGCCCCATGAAGGCGACGACGGCCTGCCAGTTGCACATGCGCAGCTTCAAGGACGGCGACGACATCTGGATCGAGCCCTGGCGCGCCAAGGCCTTCCCGGTGGTGAAGGACCTGATCGTCGACCGCAGCGCCTTCGACCGGATCATCCAGTCCGGGGGCTTCATCTCGGCGCCCACGGGCACCGCGCAGGACGCGAACTCGCTGCCGATCGGCAAGCCCGATGCCGACCTCGCGATGGACAACGCGGCCTGCATCGGCTGCGGGGCCTGCGTGGCGGCCTGCCCGAACGCGTCGGCGTCGCTCTTCACGGCCGCCAAGATCAACCATCTCGCCGTGCTGCCGCAGGGCCAGCCGGAGCGCTCCAAGCGGGCGCTGGCGATGGTCGACACGATGGATCTCGAGGGCTTCGGCGGGTGCACGCTCTTCGGCGAGTGCCAGGAAGCGTGCCCGAAGGGGATCTCGATCGACGCGATCATGCAGATGAACCGGGACTACATCGTGGCGAGTGCGACGAAGGTGGACATGAAGGAGTGGGCGGGGTCGGCGTGAGCGGCTCCATCTACCGCGAGCTCCCGGCGCCCCGGCGCATCGCGTTGCTCACCCGCCTGATCTCGGAGCGCAAGGACGTGAAGGCGCTCTACATCCAGCGGATGGCCAAGCGCGGCGGATTCCGCCCAGTCACGCTCGTGACCTGGCCGGCCGCGAAGCTCGCGCAGGAGGTCGTGCGCATGAATGCGCAGACCGCCGAGGACGAGATCGACCTGCTGCAGGCGCTCTACGTGGACATCGAACCGGCGATCCAGACCGCGTTCCTGCAGGCGGCCGGGGTGAAGGCCGCGGGGGCGGTGATCGACGAGACGCTCGAGCCGCCCTACGCGGCGGCGGAACCGGTCGCGCGCGCGGCGGCGCTGGTGCGCGAGCAGTTCGGCAAGGATGGGGTGCACTACCTGCGGACGATCGCGCGGTACAATCCGGCAGGGTGGCCGGGGATCAGCGGGCTCGTCGCGGACTGACGGGCGTCCCTGTAGGTTGGGGAATGGATCCACGCGAACGCGCGGTGCTGTTCGATGTCTGTCGCGCCGACGGGCCTCCGGCATCGCCGATCCTCACCGCCGAGGAGTGGCCGCGCGTCGTCGGGGCCGCCACGCGACTTGGCGTCGCCGGACAACTACGGAGCGCGATCGCGCGCGACCCGCGCGACCATGGGATCCCCGCCGAGCCGTTGGCGGAGCTGCAGCGGATCTACTACGCGGTGAGCGCCAAGAACGCACTGCTGCTCGCGACGCTCTCGGAGGTCCTCTCCGCGCTCGAGCTGCGCGCCATCCCCGTCGTCGTGCTCAAGGGCGCCGCGCTGCTGGAGCCCGTCTACCGCGACGTCGGGCTGCGCGCCATGCACGACCTCGACCTGATGGTCCCGGCGGGGCAGGTCCTCGAGGCCGCCCAAGTCCTGGAGGAGATCGGATTCACTCCCGACGAGTGGTACCGACCGCGGGAGTGGTATCTCGACAACCTGCACCATCTCGTGCCCTACAGGCGCGGCTCCGTGACGGTTGAGCTGCACCACCGCCTTCTGCCGCTCTGGATCCCCCTGGGCGTCTCGTCCGAGACGCTGACGGCGCGTGCACATCCCGAGTTGCTCGCGGGGCGGCCGGTCGCGACGCTCGCCCCCTCGGACCTCCTGATCCACCTCACGTTGCACCTCGCGCTCGCCAATCGGTTCGCGGGCGGCCTGTCGGCCCTGCGCGATATCGCGGAGGTGACGCGTCGTCGCGAAGCGGCGGTCGACTGGGCGGCGGCGGTCCGCGACAGCGCCGGCGTGGAGCGCGCGATGTACGCGGGTCTGCGGGCCGCGCAGGTCATGGTGGGCGCGGACGTGAGCGACGTCGCGCTCGCGGCCTTGCGCCGCACGGCCGGAGTCGGGCCGTTGGAGGATCGGCTGCTGCTCGCCGCGATCAGGGGGCTCGCCCTGCGCGTCACGGACGATGCGCTCCTGCCGAACTGGGTCGCGATCGCCTGGGTCCGTGTGCTCACCGACGAGCGCTCGTGGCCCGCGAGAGTGATCGAGTTCACGCGGTCGGTGATGCGGACGTTCGCCGGGCGCGTGCCGGAGCCCTGAAACAAGAACGGGGACCCCATTCAGGGTCCCCGTTCGGGCGGCCTCAGGTGTCCTGGCCTGGATCGATCAGTACGCCGGCGTCGGAACCCGTCTGCGCGAGCGCGTTTCGCGGGATCCCCACCGCGAGCACCACCGGCACGACCCAGCCGGCCTTGACCAGCGCGCGACGACTCACCGCCGTCCGTGAAGCGGACAAGCTCGCAGCCATCTTCTCCATGTCCATTCGCTACCCCCCTGAAGTCGGAATGCGCCTCGCGCGACCGCGCGGATGATTGGGTGTGATGCAAGATTGGGGCCAGTACACGTGTCCGTAACTCCTTGAACCACATACGTATACGAGGCTACGTCGAGGTCATTCTGTGGCGGCGGGACCACAGAGTCGAGCCGTCAGTTGCGGCGCCGGCGCCCGCGCGGACTCAGCCCGGACCTCCGTATATTCCCCCCCTTCGGTCGCACCTCTCAGCCCTGTGAACGAGTTCCGACATGAGCAGCACCGATCCGAGTTCCGTCGATCCCGCGCCGGACGAACTCCCGGCGAATCGCCCCTTCGCGGTGGGCGACGGCAGTCGGGTCGTCCGGGGATCGGCCGTGAAGGAGTTCCCGCTGGGTGACGCCGAGATGCTGCTCTTCCACGAAGGGAGGCAGGTGGTCCACACGCTGAACACCTCCGCCTGGGCGGTCTGGGATCTCTGCGACGGCACGCGGACGGTCGCCGACATCGCGCGCGAGCTGAGTTCGGCGGTCGGCCATCCGGTCGACGCGGTGCTGGCAGACGTGCACGCCGTGATCGGGCAACTCGGGACGCTCGCCCTGCTCGAACTCGTGTGAGCGGCCGGGACCGGTCCGTCGAGGTGGCGTTCGGAGCCCATCAGGTCGTGATCCGATCGGATCATGATGAGATCACGCGCTCGCTCGGCAGCACGTTCCGTCACATGCTCGGCGTGCAGGGTGCCGAGTCGGTCCTCGAGATCGACATACGGCAGGAGGGGGCGCGATTCATCTGTCGCGACTCGAGCGGGCAGGGCGTCGAGCGAGCGGACGAGCGCGCCGCATTGCGATGGGCGCGCCAGCGCGTGCTCGAGGCGATGATCGCCGCGCGTCCCGACCTGCTCTGGCTGCACGGAGCCGCCGCGGGATGGCAGGGTGGGGCGGTGTTGGTGGCGGGGCAGCGCGGGAGGGGGAAGAGCACGATCGTCACGGCGCTCTGCGACCGCGGCGCGAGCTTCCTCTCGGACGACATCCTCCCGGTCGATCCCGAACGGCTCGAGGTGATCCCCTTTCCACGCGTGCCCGAAGTGCGACCCGACCCGGGCGAGGAGAAGCCGGCGAGCTGGCTCCTGGAGGTGGCGAAGAAGGAGATCGCCGTGGACGACCGGATCGAAGGGAGTACGCTCCCGCTGCGGGCGATCCTGTTGCCCGCGGCACATCGAGGCACCGGGCTCACCTTCGAACGGTGCGCGCCGTCGGAGGCGCTCGTGGAGATCGCGGCCGGTACGTGGAACTTCGCCGATCATGGGGTCCGGGCGGCGCGCGCGCTCAGCCGGTTGGTCTCGGCGGTGCCGGTGATGCGGATCGGGTTCCGCGACCCGGCCGAGGCGGCCGAGGCGATCGTGCAGTGGCTGGTGCGCCCGGCCGAGAGCGCTCCCTGACGCGGAAGGAGGGCGCCGGCACGGCGGCATAGCCGCGTCGGCGCCCTCCCCCACAGCGACACAGCGCAGCTACATCGTCATCGGCAGGTTCGAGTTGGAGATGTCACGCACCACCTTCCACGATCCGTCGGCCTGTCGCTTCCAGACGGTGATGTACTTGCCCTTGTCGACCATCGCCTTGCCGCCCTTGGGCGTGATGGTCATCTCGTTCGAGCCGGTCTCGACCGCGATGTCGCCGCCGAGCATGACGTCCTCGGTCGTGAACTTCATGTCGGTGAAGGTCGCGCCTTCCATCATCGCCTTGAGACCAGCTTCGATCTCGGCATGCCCACGCATGGCCGGTGCGTTCGGGAACAAGAACACGGCGTCGTCGGCGTAGTTCGTGAGGAACTTGGTCACGTCACCGGCGGTGACCGCGGCGAGCGATGCGGCGTTCGCCGCCTCGATGGCGGACCTGGCCGCGGCGATCTCGGCCGCCGTCGGCGCGTCGTCCATCTCCTCCGATTCGGGCTTCTCGCAGGCCATCGCGAGCGCACTGAGCGCGGCGACGGCGATCCAGCTGCTTCTCCTCATGGCGCATGGCTCCGGGAAAGGGTGTCCTATCCTAAGGCCCCCCGCCCGGAGCGCAAGCTCAGCGCGCCCTACCGGTACCGCTCCATGAGCTTGTCCAGCGCCCCCTTCCCGGGGCAGAGCGCCTCGTACGGCAGGTCGATCAACGGCGTCGGCACGGTGCGGAGATGGTCGTGCATGTCCTTGCCGGTCTCATCCACGAACAGCAGCCCGGTCGCGATCTCGTGCCGGGCCTGACAGGCCCGCACATGGGCATACGCCGAGTCGCGGTCGGTGGGGTCGTAGTCCGCCGAGGTCGACCGCAGCCGCACCCGCGACCCGTCGTGCATCTCGACGACCTGCACCGCCTCGCCCGTCTCCGGCACCGTGATCTCGCGCTTGAGCGGCACGAAGTCCGTCTGCACCGCCTCGACCTCGTGCTCGCGCGTGTACGAGTAGCTCTTGGTCGAGCCCTCGTGGTCGTTGAACGAGACGCAGGGCGAGATCACGTCGATCAGCGCGAGCCCCTTGTGCGCGATGCCCGCCTTGAGGATCGGGACGAGCTGCTTCTTGTCGCCCGAGAACGACCGCGCCACGAAGGTGCAGCCGAGCGTGAGCGCCACGAGCACGGGGTCGATCGGCGCCTGCTCGTTGGCCTCCCCCTTCTTGCTCGTGCTGCCGATGTCGGCCGAGGCGGAGAACTGGCCCTTGGTGAGCCCGTAGACGCCGTTGTTCTCGATCACGTATAGCATGTTCACGTTGCGGCGGATCGCGTGCGAGAGCTGGCCGAAGCCGATCGAGAGCGAGTCGCCGTCGCCGGAGATGCCGATGTACGTGAGCGACCGGTTGGCGGCGTTCGCGCCCGACGTGACCGACGGCATGCGCCCATGCACGGAGTTGAAGCCGTGCGACTGCTTCATGAAGTACGCGGTCGTCTTGGACGAGCAGCCGATGCCGCTCATCTTCCCCACGCGATGCGGCTCGAGTTCGAGTTCCCAGGCGGCCTGCACGAGTGCCGCGGTCACGGAGTCATGCCCGCAGCCGGCGCAGAGGGTGCTCATGGCCCCCTCGTAGTCGCGGATGCTGAGGCCGAGCCCGTTCACGCGCGAGCTGGGATGCCTGACAGGAGGCTTGGCGATCGACGTCATGCGGGCACTCCGGCGAGATGGGTCTTCACGGCGTCCACGACCTTCTGTGCCGAGAGCGGCATGCCGCCGTAGTCGAGGATGGGGATCATCTGGTCGCGCGCGAAGCCGAGCTCGATGCCGATCAGCGAGCGCAGCTGGGCGTCGCGGTTCTGCTCGATCACGAAGGTGTGCTCGTGGCGGCCGAGGAAGGCGCGGACCTCGTTGCTGAACGGGAAGCCGCGGATGCGCATGAAGTCGGTGTGGATCCCCTCCGCCCGCAACAGGTCGGCCGCTTCGCGCACGGCCGCATCGCAGCCCCCGATGGTCACGAGCGCGACCTCGGAGCCCGCCTGATGCAAGATCTCCGGCGCCGGCACATGCTCGGCCGCCCCCTCGAACTTCCGCTTGAGGCGGTCCACCAGTTCCTGATAGGCGTCCGAGTCCTCGGTGTAGAGCCCATGCTTGTCGTGCCCGGAGCCGCGCACGAAGTAGGCCCCCTTGCCGCCGACGCCGGGGAGCGTGCGCGCCGCGATGCCGTCGCCGTCCACGTCGAGGTAGCGCGAGAACTTCTTCACCTTCTCGAGCGCGGCGGCGTCGAGCACCTTGCCGCGATCGGGCTTGTAGCTGTCGTCCCACTGGAAGCGCTTGACCATCCAGTCGTTCATGCCGATGTCGAGGTCGCTCGCCACGAAGACCGGCGTCTGGTACCGGTCGGCGAGGTCGAAGGCCTCGACGGTCATCTCGAAGCACTCCTTCGGATTGGCCGGGAAGAGCAACAGATGCTTGGTGTCGCCGTGGGAGGCGTAGGCGAGCGTCAGGAGGTCGGCCTGCTGCGTGCGGGTCGGCATGCCGGTCGCGGGGCCGCAGCGCTGCACGTCGATGAAGACCGCCGGGATGTCGGTGTAGTACGCGAGACCGATGAACTCCTGCATGAGCGAGATGCCGGGGCCCGACGTGTTCGTGAACGCCCGCGCCCCCGCCCACCCCGCGCCGATGGCGATGCCGGCCGCCGAGAGCTCGTCCTCGGCCTGGATGATCGCGTAGTTGTGCAGGCCCGTCGCCTTGTCCACGCGGTACTTCTCGCAGAAGCTCTTGAACGCCTCCATGAGCGCGGTGGCCGGCGTGATCGGGTACCAGGCGCCGACCGTGGCGCCGGCGTAGAGCGCGCCGAGCGCGCAGGCCGTGTTGCCGTCGATCAGGATGCTGTCACCCGTCGCGTCCATCTTCTCGAGCCGGAACGGCAAGGGGCAGGTGAAGTTGGCCTTGGCGTAGTCGTAGCCGAGCTTGATCGCCGTGTGGTTCGACGCGAGGAGCTTGGGCTTCTTGCCGAACTTCTCCGTGAGCATCTGCTCGATCACGCCCATGTCGATGTCGAGCAGGGCGGCGAGCGAGCCGACGTAGACGATGTTGCGGAGCAACGTGCGGTCGCGGTCGCCCTCGAAGGTCTCCACGCACATCTTCCCGAACGGGATGCCGAGGATCGTGATCCCTTCGCGCACGAGGTCGGGATCGAGCGGCCAGGTGGAGTCGTAGACGAGATAGCCGCCCGGGGCCACCGTCGCGACGTCCTTGGCGTAGGTGGCCGGGTTGAGTGCCACGACCAGATCCACCGTGCTCGGACGGGCGGTGTGGCCGTCCTTGCTCACCCGGACCTCGTACCAGGTGGGCAGACCCTGGATGTTGGACGGGAAGATGTTCTTCCCCGTGACCGGGATCCCCATGCGGAAGATCGCCTGCATGAGCAGGGTGTTCGCGCTGGCGGAGCCGGTGCCGTTGACCGTCCCCATCTTGAAGGCGAAGTCGTTGATGCCGCTCATACGGTCACCTGGCCGGCGTAGGCGAGCTTGAGGTCGAAGGTGCGCATGTCCCAGGCCGCGGTGGGGCAGCGTTCCGCGCAGAGACTGCAGTGCAGGCAGACGTCCTCGTCCTTGACCATGACGCGCTTGGTCTGGGGCAGGGCGCCGGAGACATAGATCTCCTGCTTGGGATTCATGGCGGGCGCCGAGAGGCGCGTCCGCAACTCGTCGATCGGCGAGCTGTTCGTGGTGATCGTGAGGCAGTTGGTCGGGCAGACGTCGACGCAGGCGTCGCACTCGATGCATAGAGAGGCGGTGAAGTGCGTCTGGATGTCGCAGTTGAGGCAGCGTTGCACCTCGAGCGCGGCCTGCTCCGGCGTGTAACCGAGCTCGACCTCCACGCCGACGCCCGAGAAGCGCTTGGTGAGCTCCTCGTGGGTCATCTTGGCGCGCTTCGCGGTCTCGTAGTCGTTGTCGTACGCCCAGGACTGCATGCCCATCTTCGCCGAGACGAGCGTCATGCCGACCGGCGGGCGGTCGGTCACCGGCTTCCCCTCGCAGTGCTGGTGGATCGAGATCGCCGCGGCATGGCCGTGGGCGACCGCCCAGATGATGTTCTCCGGGCCCCAGGCGGCGTCACCGCCGAAGAAGACACCGGCGCGCGTGCTCTGGTGCGTGGTCTTGTCGACGACCGGCATGTCCCACTTGGGGTCGAACTCCACGCCGAGGTCGCGCTCGATCCAGTGGAAGGCGTTGTCCTGCCCGATCGCGAGGATCACGGCGTCGCAGGGGATGGTGACGTTCCCGGTCGCCTTGCTCGACTGGCGGCCGTTCGCGTCCTCCGACCACTCCAGCGTCTCGAACTCCATGCCGGTCAGCTTGCCGTTCTCGATGACGAAGCGCTTGGGGGCATGGTTCTCGACGATCTGGACGAGTTCCTCCTCGGCGTCCTCGAGTTCCCAGGGCGACGCCTTGAAGTTCTTGCGGCCGCGGCGCGCGATCACCTTCACGTCGGTCGCGCCGACGCGCTTGGCGGTGCGGCAGCAGTCCATGGCGGTGTTGCCGACGCCGATGATCAGCACCCGTGGCTCGATCCTCTCCGTATGCCCGAAGTGCACGTTCGCGAGCCAGTCGATGCCGATGTGCACCTGCGACGGCGCGTCCCAGCGGCCGGGGATGTCGAGTTCCTTCCCCTTGGGCGCGCCGCTGCCGACGTAGACCGCGTCGTACCCTTCGGCGAGCAGCGCCTTCATGCTCTCGACCGGGGTGCCGTACTTCATCTTGGCCCCCATGTCGATGATGTAGCCGCACTCGTCGTCGAGCACCTGCGCGGGGAGCCGGAACGACGGGATGTTGATCCGCATCAGTCCGCCCGGCTGGGCGTTCTTCTCGTAGATCGTGACGTCGTAACCGAGCGGGAGCAGGTCGTTCGCGACGGTCAGCGACGACGGACCCGCGCCGACGAGGGCGACCCGCTTGCCGTTCTTCTTCGCCGGCGCCTTGGGGAGCCGGTCGCGGATGTCGCCGCGCAGGTCGGCGGCGACGCGCTTGAGGCGGCAGATCGCGACCGGCTTCTCCTCCACACGGCCACGGCGGCAGGCCGGCTCGCAGGGACGGTCGCAGGTGCGCCCGAGGATCCCCGGGAAGACGTTCGACTCGCGGTTGAGCAGGTACGAGTCGTCGTAGCGGCCCTGGGCGATGAGTCGCAGGTAGCCGGGGACGTTCGTGTGGGCCGGACAGGCCCACTGACAGTCGACGACTTTGTGGTAGTAACGCGGGTCAGAAACGTCGGTTGCTGCCATGTGCCGAGGGTTCCCCGATCAGAGGTTCTTGCAAGTGTCGCTAAAGGCTCGCGGGGCGGCAAGGTGTGGAATCGCTGGTCCCGTGTGAGGGGCGTCCGGACAGGGGCGAGGGTCGGTCGGGTCGTCCGATGGCGTCCCTTGGCGCCGCCCCCCAAATTCGGTCTGGACGCACACCCCAAACCCCGTGCCGGCGATGAGCGACGAGCAGTCAGGATCGGAGAAGCGGCGGATCGAGGCGCTCGAGGTGGTCGTTCGGACGTTGGTGGCCGATCTGGAGCGGCTGCGGAACGAGGTCGCGTCGTTGCGGGGAACGCCGCCCCCGGCTCTGGATCCCGTGATCCCAGCGACGCCCCGGGATCCCGTGGTGATCAGGCCGGAGCCACTTCCACGCGCCGTCGGCCCTGCTCGCACGTCGCGGTCCCAGGCGTCTGCCTCCGGCGACCTGGAACAGCTCGTCGGCCGCTACGGCACCGTGGTGGTCGCGACGCTCTCGATCCTCCTCGGCCTCGGCGTCTTCCTGCAGTGGGCGATCACCCGCGGACTGCTCGGCCCCGAGGTGCGCGTCGCCCTGGGGGCGGTCGCCGCGCTGGCGCTCACCGCGCTTGGCCTCTGGATGCGCGCTCGACGCAGTGCGCGCTACGGGAACGCGCTCTTGGCGATCGCACTCGCCATCGTCCACCTCGACGCGTGGGCCGCGGGGCCTGGCTTGGGGATCGTGGCGCCGGCCTTCGCGCTCACCGTCGCCGCCGCGGCGAGCCTCGCGCTCGCTGCGCTCGCGCTGCGCGAGGGCGAGGAGTTCCTCTTCTGCCTGGGCCTGGGTGGCGCGCTCCTCGCCCCGTTCGTGACCTCCACCGGGGAGGGCAGCGTGGGGCAGTTGCTCGTCTTCGGCGGGGCCGTGCTGGCGGCCGCGATCGTGGCACTCCGGGATCCCGACTGGCGTGCGGCACGACAGCTCCTCCCGTTGTTCGCCGGCTGGTACATGACCACCGGTGTGCTCTGGCGGACGTCGGAGATGTCGGCCAACAGCCACTTCTGGCCGGCCGCGCTCGCGCTCGTGCTCTCACTGGTCGGGCTCACCCTTGGCGCCCGCGAGGTGCGTCGCGGGCTGGTCAAGAGCCTGCTCTCGCTGCTCGCACTCGCGATCCTCATGGGCGACAGCGGGGTGCATACGCCCCCGTGGACCGCCGTGGCCTACGCGCTCTTCGGCACGGTCACCGCTCACGCGCTGCGTCGTCGCACGGCGGCGGCGGATGAGGGCCCGGACACCTGGTACGAGGTGGTGGGGTTGCCGCTGCTCCTCCTGGGCAGCGCCGTACTGGTGCGCGGCCAGATCGACCTTCCCCAAGGTGCATGGATCGCCGGCGCATGGGCCGCCCTCACGGCCGTCTTCCTGTTCATCGACGACGCCTCGCATCGCGCGCGACACCTCACCGTGATCCTCACGGCGGCGGTCGTCGCGAGCGTCGCCCTGTTCCATGATCGGGAGCTCGCCCGCATCGTGGCGTTCGCGTTCGTCGCGCTCGCCGGCGTCTTCACGCTCGAACGCGAACGCGGACCGTCGCTCCTGCTGCCGATCCTGCTCGGGCTCGGCCTCGCGACGCTGCGGGCCGTCATGCTCTATGACCATCGGGCGCACTGGTCGTACACGCCGTTCCTCAATGACGTGTCGCTGGCGGCGGCTGTCGTCGTCATCGGGTACGCGCTGCAGTCGTGGCTGGTACCGCGAACGCTCGGCGCACCGGACGTGAAGCAGGGACCGTGGAGCGCGCCCGAGACCCTCACCGCGCTGCGCCTCCTCGGCCCGGTGGCGGCCTTCCTCTGGGCGCGGCAGGAGCTCGCCGGCGCCTTCTCGTCCGACATCGCGACCTTCCTCCTGATCTCCTACTACGCCGTCACGGGCGTCGGCACGATCCTGCTCGGCCGATCGCGCGGCGTGAGCGGGCTGCGGCAGGCCGGTCTCGTGCTCTCGCTCTACGCGGCGGTGAAGGTCGTGCTGGAGTCGAGTGACTTCGACCGCATCGGCCTGCGCGTCGGCAGCTACCTGGTGGTGGGTGCGTTCCTGTTGGGTGTCGGCTATCTCTACCGTGGAGGGGCACCTACCGTGGCCTCGGACGCATGAACCGTTCTCTCTTCGCCGCAGTCCTCGTCGCCATCACCTTCGCCGCGTCAGCGAGCGATGCACAGGCGCCCGCGGTCCGTCGCGGCACACTGTACATCGTCGGTGGGGGACCGCAGCCTCCGGCCCTGGTGCAGGAATTCGTGGACCTCGCCGGCGGGCGCGGCAAGGCGCGGATCGTCGTCTTCGCCATGGCCAGCGAGTCGGGGCTCTCCGGAGGCGAGGAGAAGGCGGTGGATCTCCGCGCCCTCGGCGCCGAGGCCCGCAACGTCTGGGTCACGCGTGAGCAGGCGCTGACCGATTCGGTCGCGCACCTGCTCGACGGCGTGACCGGCATCTGGTTCGGCGGCGGGGACCAGGTGCGACTCGCCGACGTGCTCCGCGGCACGCCCACCGAGCGGGCGATCCATGCGCGCTATGCCGCCGGTGCGGTCGTCGGCGGCACCTCGGCCGGCGCGGCGGTGATGTCCGCGGTGATGCTCACGGGCGACGAGCGCGCACCGGGTGGCACGCGGCCCGACACCACGCTCTCCTGGGTGACCATCGCCCGCGACAACACGATCACGACGACCGGCTTCGGCCTGATCGACGACGTGATCATCGACCAGCACTTCCTGCGCCGCAAGCGTCACAATCGATTGATCAGCCTCGTGCTCGAGCGGGAGCCGCACCTCGGGGCAGGGATCGACGAATCGACGGCGCTCGTCGTGCACGCCGACGGCACGTGGAGCGTGCGCGGCGCGAGTGTCGTGACGGTATATGACGCGCGGCAAGCCGTCGTGACGCCGGCGGGGCAGGTGCTCGGTGCCACCGGCCTGCGCATGCATGTGCTGCCGGCGGGGGCCACGTTCGATCCTCGGACCGGGACAGCGGTGCTGGAGAAGACGTTGCCGCGTTGACGGACTGCGCGCATTCGCGAGCGTCGCGGTCGCTCACGATCGGAAACCGCATTCACCACAGAGGCACCGAGGACACAGAGAACAACGGGCGCCTGCCGTTCTCTGTGTCCTCGGTGCCTCTGTGGTGAACGCAGTGGCCTATCGCACTTCACACCAAGCGGATCACCGCTTCGCGTCGAGCACCCTCGCGATCTCCGTGCGCAGGTCACGCAGGTGGACGCGCGTCATGGCATCGCCGGCCTTGGGGAGCGCCTGCGCCGCCAATGCATCGAGGTCCTGCAACGCCGCGCGCATCGCCGCGCGCACGTCGCTGCCGGCCGGCGTGGTCGGCGCGGGGGCACCGAAGCCCGCCGGAGCCGCACCACCGGCGACCGGATTGAGCCGCGCATCCGCCGCCGCGACGAACGCGCGCTGCAGGTTGCGCCGGTAGACGTTCACGCGCACGCTGCTCTGCGTGAGCTCGCCGAAGATCCCGGCCCGCAGGTCCCCCATGAGGTCGGAGAGCGTGTAGGCGTCGCGCGGATTGGTCGCGAGTGCTTCGAACTCGATCAACCGGTTGAGCCTCGCCTGACCGAGCAACGAGTTCAGGACGGCCGTCTGTCGCGCGCGGAAGCGCTCCACGGCGCCCGCGTTCTCGATCCGGCGGAGGATCGACTCGTTGAGGAACATCGGCGGCACCTGGAAGGCCGTCGCGTTGAGATAGCGGACGGCTTCCTGCTGCCGCGCCCGCTCGAGCGGACGGAAGCGCGCGCCGGTGCCGTACCGCTCCTGCGTGTACGCACCGCCGACGATCGAGCCCACATGCCCCATGTAGCGGCCCCACTGGCCCACGGCCTCGCCGTAGAGCGTCTCGAGTTCGTCGTAGTTCTCGCCCGGCACCTCGGCCACGCGGAGCATCGAGTTCATGACGCGCTCGAGGTTGCGCATGCCGAGTGTGGTCGCCTTCACCGCGTCGGCGTCGCCGACGGCCTCGGTCTGGTCCTCGGGATCGCCCTCGGCATCGGGCGTGGAGAAGCGGAGCCAGGGGAACTTGTCCTGCTCGCGCGCCCACTGGTCGAGCGTGGCCTTCTCCGCGTCGGGCGTGCGTGCGCCCGGGATCGGCGCATAGCCCCAGTGCACGGCGAAGTCGTCATACGGGCCGATCTGCGGGATGAGCAGGTGCGGCGGGATGTTGTCCTCGGGCTGCGCGACGTAGTTGAAGCGCGAGTAGTCCATGAGCGTCGCCACATGCCCGCGCATGCGCGCGAGGAAGGCCGCCGAGCGGATCGAGTCCACCGGGTACTGCGCCGACGACTTCATGTTGTGCGGGAAGCCGATCGAGTGGCCGATCTCGTGCGTGACCACGTACTCGACGAGCCGGCCCATGAGCGAGTCGGGGAGCGGCAGCTTCTGCGCCCGCGCGTCGAGCGGCGAGGCCTGGATGAAGTACCAGTTCTTCTGGAGCTCCATGATGTTGTGGTACATGTTCACTTCGCCCTTGAGGATCTGGCCCGAGCGCGGGTCCACGATCTGGCCACCGGTCGCGTTGGCGACGGTGCTCGGCCGCCAGTAGATGACCGAGTTGCGCGCATCGTAGAGCGAGAAGTTCGGGTCCTGCTCCGGCGTGGGCGCGACGCGTCCGAAGATCGCGTTGCTGAATCCGGCCTTGCGGAAGGCGTCCTGCCAGGCGTTCACGCCGCTCACGATCCAGGGCTTGATCCAGTCGGGCGTGGCCGGGTCGATCCAGTAGATGATCGGCTCCACCGGATCGGAGACCGCGGCGGTGGGATCCTTCTTCACGAGCTTGAAGCGGTGGATGAAGCTCTTCGACTCGGCCTTGTGCACCGCGCGCGACATGTCGTACCAGCTGCTCGAGATGTACCCCACGCGCTCATCCTCCCAGCGCGGCATCATCGGCTGGTCGGGGAGCTTGAGCATGGAGAACTGCACGCGCGCCGTCTGCGATCGCGGCTGGGCGGCGCCTGCGGCCCCGAACGGCGTGGGGCCGGCGGGTGCGGCGGCCCCGAGACCGGTCTGTGTCACCTCGATGTTCAGGTTGTCCGGGAACGCCCAGGTGCGTTCCACCCAGCTCTTGTTGCGCTGGATGCCCGTGAGGGGCGCGAGCTCGGGGATGTTGCTCAGGAAGAGCTCCGTCACGTCCACCACGGCCGCGCTGTCGGCGCCGTAGGCCGCGACGTTGAACGCCGAGAGCACCGGGCCCTTCCGGAAGCCCGAGACCACGCGCCAGATCGCCGACGTGGAGTCGGCCATCAGGTCATGTTCCTTGGCGCGCAGGACGATCCGGTTCCCCATCCGCTCCCACTGCACGATCTGCCGCATGCCGCCGCCGAAGAACCCGGCCGGGTTCTGCAGCGTGCTCTCCACCGGACGCGAGATGAGCAGCATCTCCTTGTTCAGGGCCTGCGACGGGATCTCGAAGAAGAGTTGCTCGCCCACGCGATGCACCTTGAACAGGCCGTTCTGCGTGACGGCGCGGTCGGTGATGACGCTGCGGTACGGCCGCGGCGCCGGCGCGGCGCCCTGGCCGCCACCGGGGCCACCCTGACCGTTGCCAGGTGCGCCCTGCGCGCCGGGAGCGCCGCCGCCGGGCGTGGTCGGCGTGGTCGGAGTGCCCGGTGCGGCTGCGGTCGCCGAAGGAGTGGCGACGGGTTGCGGCGCCGGCGTCGGCGCGGCGGCCGGCGTGGCCGCGCACGCGGCGAGGGCCGCCGTGCCGGCAAGAACGAGGAGCGAGCGTGACCAGGTCATCTGATGCCTCTGCTGAGGTGTCGCTGGGCGCCCACGGTGGACGCGGTGAATCGACGCACTACGGTCTTGCGGGATCGAGCGCTGAGGGAGTCCGAGGCGCGGAGAGGATCGCCGCGGTGAGGTGGGCCGTCACGTTCGCCGTCGTCTTGAACACGTCCGGCAGGACGTCGACCGCGATCAGGATCCCCACCCCCTCGGCCGGCAGGCCCATGTCGACCAGCACCGGAGCCAGGAGGAAGAGACTCCCCGAGGGGATGCCGGGGACGCTGAAGCTGAGCAGGGTGGAGGTGACGATCAACGTGACCAGCGCGCCATCGCCGATGGGCACGCCGTAGAGCTTGCCGAGGAAGATCACGCCCACGACCCACGCCATGGGAACGTTCACGCGGAAGATCGACACCGCCAGCGGGAGCACGAAGCCGCTCGCCGCCTCTCCCAATCCGAGCTTCTCCCGGGCGGCCGAGATCATGACCGGGAGCGCGGCGAGCGAGGAGCGCGACCCCGCCGCGAGTGCCTGAGCCGGTGCGGCGGCCGCGAGGAACCGGCGGAACGGCATGCGTCCGATCAGCACGACCACCGGGTAGAGCAGCAGCGTGAACACGAAGAGCACGACCGAGAGGGTCACGATGTAGTGGGCCAGCTTGCCGATCGACGCGACGCCCAGGCGGGCGCCGAGGGCGACGGTGAGACCGAGGACGCCGATCGGCGCCGCGGCCACGACCCACCCGACCACCACGAGCATCGCATCGGAGACACCGCGGCAGGCATCCACCACGGGGGCGCGACGCTCGGGCGTGACCTGTTTCAGGGCGAACCCGAGAGCGAGCGAGAAGACCACCAGCGGCAGGAGCGCCCCATCGACCGCCGACTTGACCGGATTGGACGGCACCATCTCGATGAGCCGCTGCGACAGCGTCGGCACCACGGGCGCGGCGGCCACGGCCGCGACGGAGCCCCGGAGGCGCTCGGCGACCTCCGGAGCGAGCGTGAAGCCCGCGAAGGACGCCCGACCGATCAGGAGCGCCAGCAGGCCACCCCCCACGAGCAGCACGACGAAGACACCGAGTGCGCGGAGACCGGCCGCTCGCAGTTCGGCCGAGCCACCGGTCGACGCGACCGAGGCGACGGTGAGGGCTGCGACGAGCGGGATCACCGTCATGCGGATGGCGTTCGTCCAGAGCGTCCCGACGACGTCCGCAAGGGGCAGGACGAACGACAACGAGGGGCTCTCGAGGGCCGCCAGCGTCATGCCGACCCCCAGCCCTGCCGCGAGCGCGAGGAGCACCCGCAGCGAGGGACTCTTCAGCACGGAGCGGTCTCCGTGCGGGACATCAATGGAGCGAGTCGAGCTTGGCCTTGAGGCGGGTGTTGTTGGGGAAGGCGGCGACCACCGGCGTGAGCACCGCGCGGGCGCTGTCGGGCTGGCCCATGGCGATGAAGATGTCGGCGGTGACCGAGGCCTTCCGCGACGCCCAGCGCGCGTTCTTGTCATCGACGCCGATGCCGCGCACGGTGGCCAACGCGCCCGCGAGATCCTTGGTGTCGAGCATCATCGACTCGACGTGCAGGAACTTCACGGTGGTATCCTCGGGAAGCCGCATGGACATCTCGGTCACGAGGCGGGCGGCGTCGGCGCCGCGGCCGGCCTTCCGGTCCGCCTGCGACTGCGTGTAGAGCCCGGCCACGAGGAGGCGCTGCACGTCGGCCGGATCGCCCGTGCGGAGACCGGGGCCGCCGGCATACGCGTAGACGAGCGCGCCGCCATGCTCCGCCGCTTCGTAGAGGACGAACGTGCCGTAGACGCCGACGATCGCCGAGGCGACATAGGCGAACTTGGCGTAGCTGCCGGTCTTGGCGCCGGCGGCGAGGCCGAGGGCGAGCAGTTCCGCGACCGCGACCACGAGGAAGACGTTCTTGGCGTCCTTGCCGAGGTCCTCGTGCTCGATGACGGCGTTCCGGACGCCGGGGATCCGCTCCACCGGGCCGTGCGCGTCGGTGCCTGACTGGACCGAGACGATCGCGGACACAGTGCCGAGCAACAGCAACGTGGCGGCCGCGTGCTTCGTGAAGGCGATGCGTCCGGTGAGGGAGATCAGGCGGAAGGCGACCCCGACGAACAGGAGGGCGACGGCGAAGTGGACGACCTGCGGGTGGTTCGCGGCGAGGTTCGGCATGGGATGCTTGGAGGTGTGTGGTCCAGGAGCGAACGAAAGATGTTCCGGTCCCGCGCGATGCGCGAGTCACACCCTGTACGCAGCATCGGCCTGTTCGTTGCCCGGCCATCGCGACTCCTGACCGACGCCGAGCCCGACCCCTGGCTCGCCAGCGTGCTGGCTAACCGCGCATCCGTCCGCGCCGACTGCGCGCGTCCGGCTGGTAGTCCACCTGAGTGAGCAGGGCGTAGCGCATCAGGCCGCCGGCGGAGTCCACGCCGAGCTTCGCACGGATGTTCCCGCGGTGGAAGGCCACCGTGCTGATGGTCAGTCCCAGCTTCTTGCCGATCTCGATCGACGTGAGCCCGTCGGCGATCAGGCGCACGATCTCCTGTTGACGGGGGGTCAGCAGCGCGAGGGCCGCATGCGCCGCGCGCAACGAGACGCGGTTGGTGGTGTTCGGCACCCGCGTCGAGATGAAGGTCTCCCCCTCCATCACCGACGCGATCGCGCGGCCGAGCTCCGTGAGGCCCGCGTCCTTCGGCACGAACCCCATCGCCCCGGCCTTGAGCGTCGTCTCGGCGAGGACACGGTCGACGTGCATCGTCACGATGATGATGCGCGTCGCCGGGGCGGCGAGCCGGAGCTCGGGCAGCAGCTCGAGCCCGTTCCGCTCCGGGAGCGAGAGGTCGAGGAGCAGGACGTCGGGCTGGTGGGTGGTCACGGCCGCCAGGATCGACTCGGCCCTGTACGCGACCGCGCAGACGTCATGCTTCTTCGCGAGCGCGGCGCGAAGCGACTCGGCCAGGAGGTGGTGATCATCGCCGATCACCAAACGCAGACGGGGAGGGGTCATCTCACGGGCAAGGGCAGGGTGGCGTCGATCGTGGTACCGGCTCCCGGGCGTGACCGCACCTCGGCCTTGCCCCCCACGCAGAGCGCCCGCTCCTGCAGGCTCGCCAGACCGAGTCCGTCGACGCGCTTGACGTTGGTGTCGAAGCCCCGACCGTCATCGTGGACGCTGAGCGACAGCGTTCGCTCGGTCACGCGCACCCCGATCGTCGCGATGCGAGCCCCCGAGTGCTTCACCGCGTTCCGGAGCGACTCCTGCGCGATCCGATACGCCGCGCGGGCGGTGTCGGCCGGGACTGTCGCCGTGTCACCGTCGGCGGTGAGGCGCACGTCCAGGTCGCTGCCGCGCTCGACCTCGTCGGCCAGTGACTGGAGGGCACTCACGAGCCCGACCTGGTCGACGACGGTGGGGTGCAATCGCACCGCGATCCGGCGCACCGCCACCGCGAGATCGACGAGCTCCGCGTTGATGCCGCGCAGCCGGTCCTCGAGTGCGTCGGCCGAGCGCGGTTCGGACGCTTCCCAGAGCGACTCGATCTCCGCGCGCACCAGCGCCACGCGTTGCAGCACGTCGTCGTGCAGCTCGCTCGCGACCCAGGCGCGCTCCTCCTCATGGGCGCGCGCGACCAGCACGGCCTGCGCCTGCCGCATCTGGCCCCGCTGCCGCTGTGCGAGCGCCGTCGCCGCCACGAAGGCGACGAGGACGATCGTCACGGAGAGAGAGGTCGCGAGGAAGAGGCCCCAGAGGACCTCGGTGGAATCGGCCAGAGGAACCCCCAAGCGATGCACGTGACGGCCAGGATGTCGATGCCGGACTTGTAGATCAGCGAGCGTACGAGGAACTCCCAGTCCTGACGCGACGTCGCGACGGCCTGGAAGATCGAGATGGCGCTGTTGGTCGCGAAGAAGATCGCGAGCCCGGCGAGGATCCAGCACCACGAGGTGCGGAGCACCGGCACCTCCTCGTCCTGCAGTCGGGTCACGAACGCCAGGAGGGCGGCCGAGAGCGCGAGCAGGTCGATCACCGGGCCGCTCAACACGGAGAAGTTGTTCGTGTCCTCGAAGAAGGCGGTGGTGACGGCCCACCATGCCAGCGCGAGTGGCACCATGATCCTCACGGTGTTCCTCGCGACGGGCCGCACCTGGAACTCCGCGAGCACCAGGAGGATCAGGCCTCCTTGGAGCGGTGTGGCGAAGTGCTCGATGAACAGGTTGTTCCCGCGATGCAGCACGACGACCCAGAGGCGTTGGAAGAGATCCATCGCGACCAGGAGCAGGAGCCACAGCAGGAGTCCTCGATGCGCCCGATCGATTTCCCGCCAACGACGCGCTGCGACGACGACCGGGAGCAGTTGCATCCAGACGGCGACCCAGGCGATGAGCGGGGCTTTCATCGTGCGACCTCAGCTGTTCAGCGCGTTGTCGTCGCCGCAGTACGGCGGACACGGGAAATGACCGTCCAGCACGACGCCCTCCGTCATGTCATTCCCCTTGGCGTCAACGCCGACGAGGATCAGCGAGGACTCGCCGCCAGCCGCACGACCACGATAGATCCGCAGGCCCACGCAGCCGGGCTGCGACAGCAGTTCCATGACCGGCTTCCCGTTGAATGCGCCGGAGTCGCCCGCGCGGTGGGCGCCATCCTGGCGATGCCGTCGGGCCAGTTCGGAGGCCTCCTTCAGGGAGATGCGGTGGTCCTTCGTGCTGTCGAGCGGCTTGCCCATGGACGTGCCTGCGTTGGGAGTGGATTCGCAATCTGGAGTCGGGACCGCGGGACGAAC
This sequence comes from Gemmatimonadota bacterium, assembly GCA_021413975.1. Lineage (GTDB taxonomy): Bacteria > Gemmatimonadota > Gemmatimonadetes > Gemmatimonadales > Gemmatimonadaceae > Pseudogemmatithrix. The sequence continues at coordinate 42,350 of JAIOPJ010000021.1, read as the reverse complement.
ACCCTGTCAGGACTGACAGGGGGGTACCCTTGGCGGCTGCGGCCTGCCACCGGGAGGTCCCGGCCCTACGGCACGAGTTCCTGCATCAGCAACTGCCAGTTGAACGAGACGTTCAACGTGGGCTTGCCCCCGCCGCTCAGTGGGGTGGCGAACGCGACCGCGATCCCGTTCGCCTCGGTCAGCGGGACGTCGAGCGAGACGCGCCACTGCAGGCCCCGCCGGTGCAGGGCATCGTCGACCGTCGGTGCGATCCGGGAGCCGCCGCGGTACTCCAGGCCGCCAAGCAACCGCAGCGGCCGGAACGCGGTGGGATACGACGCCTCGAACGCCAGCGCCGCGTCGAAGGCCGTGCCCGACGTCACCGAGTCGACCACCACGCCCGAGTCGAGGGCGATGTGCTGCACCCCCACCCGCAATCGCACGCCATACGACGTCTGGTCGGCGTCGCGCGGGCTGATCCGTTTGCCCATGGCGAGTCCGGCGAACAGAAAGGTGCCGTCCAGGCCAGGCACCTCGCCGAAGGTCGGGTCGCCGCGGTCGTAGCGGAGGTCGAGGCCGAGGTAGCGGGCGTCGACCGAATCGCGAAGAGCGGCGGTGTAGCGCCGGAAGGCGGCTCCGGCGTCGGTGATGCGCTGCACGTCGAACGACCGGCCGCAGGCGTCGCGTTGGCGCGCGGCACTCGGCGCGGCGGCGCCCACGAGCAGCGCCACGCATTCACCGGCCTTGGGGGCGTCACGCAGGATCGCCGCGAGCTCCGCCGAGAGCTTGGCGCGGTCCACCACGCGGCTCCTGAAGAGCGACTCGGCGCTGTCGAGTGCGCGCGCACTCCCCCCGGCGAACAGGTTCACGCGGATCCGCAGGCCGATGTAGTCGAGGCTCGCGGCAGTGGCCGTGTCCGATCCCCCGACCGGCGCGAGGATCGTGACGTCGGCCAGGCGCGACCGTTCGAGCGTGGATGCTCCGGCGCGGGAAGGGAAGAGACTCAGCGGATTGAGCGAGATCGCCACGACCGCATCGGACCCGCCCCCGGAACCGAGCGCCGCCAGCGATCCGCTCGCGAGCGCGGTGGGTTGCACCGTCGGCACGGCCTCGCCCTGCGCGGCACCGCCGGCGCCGGCCGAGTTCCCGGCGGTGCGTGACTGAAGGTCGCGCGCGGACGGTGCGGCGAGGGCACTGCTCGCGCCGCGCGCGCGGCCGTCGAGCGAGCCGATCACGTAGGTCGCGAGCGTCTCGCACCACTTCCCGTCCACGTCGGTGGTGTCGGGCGAGACCGCGATCAGAGCGGCCTTGCAGCGCTCCGCGCCGGACTGGGCGTGCAGCGCGCGCGGGAGCGGGAGGAGGAGCAGCGCACAGGGCAACGTCGCGCGCAGGGCGCGAACGATCGAGCGCATCGGGGGACCTCCCTGCTCAAGTGATCGCATAGGTCCAGCTGGTGTCGCCGGTGATCTTCTCCGACGTGCGCTTCTTCCCGTTCACGGTGACGATGAGCTGGCCCGTGTCATCCTCGTCGGTCATGTCGACCTCGATCTCGAGGATCCCTTCCTGCTCGGGGACCAGTGTGATCGCGCCCTCACCACCGGGGACCACGACCGCGCGTCCCGAACTCGATGCGCCGTCGGCACTGCCGGCGGCCATGAAGACCAATGCCTCGCCACTCGACGAATGGTCGAGTCGCAGCGTTGCGACGACGGTCTTTCCTGCCTTGATCGCGCCCTTGAATGCCATGGGATCCTCGGTTCAGGGTCGGGGGGTCGGTGCGGGCAGGCCGACCGCACCGCGCAGGAGGTCGGCGAGCCACGAGTCCCAGCCGACCAACTCCTCGGCGATGTGCTCCCCGAGCCGGCGGTAGCTCTCCCACTGTGCCTCGTCGAAGAACTGGTCACCGGTCGACTCGTGCGGGAAGGCTGGATGCGACCGATGGTACTGGCGCACGTCGGTCGGCTCGTCGCCGTCGAGCGTGGGCTTCACGTAGAGGAGCCACCCCGTACCCGTGCGGTACCGCACGCGGGCCAGGGCAGCGTGCGCGAGCGAGTGCTCGATCGCGTCCAAAGACCCCACGCACGAGGGAAACGTAGGGACCGCCGCGCGCAACTCGTCCAGGTCATCCTCGCCCAGGAAGTCGATCTCCGCGCCGAAGTCGGTGCGCGCCTTGCGCACCAGGTTGGCGAGTCCCGAGAACTCGAAGCCCGCGTCGGACTCCGCGTCGGAGATCACGATCACCGGAAGCGACCGGCGGATGAGCTCGTAGCCACCGAGGTTCTCGAAGTGCCCGCCGTCGGTGAGGTACCAGTCGCGGCGCAGGGTGCCGGGGAAGCGCGCGAACCACTCGTCGAGGAGCGCGAACTGCATGGGGAGGAAGCTGCGCAGGTAGCCGAGCAGCTCCTGCGTGCGCGTGCGCGAGCTCTTCGCCGCACGGTCGGCCACGTTCACGCCGCTCCGCCACCAGTAGCCCAACCGCACGTTGAACAGGCCCAGCAGCAGGGAGAATGCCGCATTGGTGCGCGACCCGAGCCCCGTGCTCACGGCGCCGCCTGAGATCGCGACCCAGGCGCCGACCTCCAGTTGCTCCGGCTTGAAGATCCCCGGCGGGAAGACGCGGAATGGTGCCGTCGCGGCCTCCTCGGCCGTGTGCCCGGTCCGCACGTTGCTGAGCTGCTCCCGACGGATCTCACGGGTCACCGTCCCCCAGTCACCCGCTGTCGACGTCGCGGCGGTCCAGCGGGCGTGGTGCCGCACTCCCACCGAGACACCGGCTGGTCCGATCGCCATGCCGAGTCCCTTGCGGTCGCGCTGCTGCAGCTGTGAGCGACCGTCGACCGTCTCGTTGATGCAGACGTTGATCAGGTGGATCGGGCCGCCGACCGTCGACGGATCGTAGGCGTGGAGCGGGAGCCCGTCGTCCTTCTCCGGCTCGGTGATCGGGAGGCGCGTGGTCCCTTCGCCGGTGCGCGCCGGGTTGGAGGCGCCGAGGTACGCTCGACGGAGCCGGGCCTCGTAGAGCGCGTGCATCGAGGAGCGGTTCAGGAAGTACCAGAGGTCGGCGGTGGCGAAGACGACGACCGCGAGAAGGGTCGTGAGGGCGCCGAGTGCGATGAGCCCCCGCCAGGCGGTACCGTCGTTGTAAGCGCGGAACACGAAGTGCGGGACCGCCGCGATCCCGCCGAAGTAGCCGAGGATGATCGCGAGCGTCGCGATGAGCGCGACGGAGGCCGGCACCGGCCCGAGCGAACGGTCCTTCAGTCGGGCCGCGAGCCTCGTCAGGGGCGTGCGCGCGAACCAGGCCGCGATCGTCGCCACGGCCGCGCCGAGCGTCGCGTTCGAACCGACCGCTTCGGTGAGTGCGATCCCGACGGAGTCGAGCAGCGCGATCACGCCGAGGACCAGGAGCACCATGAGCGACCGGGCGAGCCACTGCGAGCGATGCCGTCGCGCCACGTGAGGTGATCCGCTGCGGCCGGTGACCACCAGGTGCCAGAAGATCGTGGCGAGGCAGATGACGATCGTCGCCTGCGCGACGGTGCTCACGTAGGTGGCGAGTCCCGACCACGGTTCCGGAGCGAAGAGCGGCGCCCAGGCGATCGCGCCCGCGAGGAGTGCCGCAACGACGAGTCCGATCCAGCGGGCGATGCCCTGTCCATCGCGCTCGCTCTGTTCCGTGTCGCGGATGAGCCAGAAGGCCCAGGCCAGCGGGACGGTGGCGCCGAGGAAGACCGCGACGATGAGGAGCACCCAGGGGCTCATCCAGAAGGGCAGGCTGGCGAGCGCGGGCGCGAAGATCCCGACGCGTTCGAGCAGGTCGTACCGGACCAGTGCGAGGAGGGAGAAGGCGAGCAGTACCACGCAGCCCACGACGATCAGTGCCGACGCCCAGTTGCGCAGCACCGTGGCCGCGGCGGTGAAGAGGTCGCCCGCGCCATTCGGTGCGAGGTAGCGCCCATTCGCGCGCAGGAAGTGGATCGCTGGCGCGTTGGGATCGCGGAGGACGTCGTCTGCCGCAGCGCGCGGGTCCTCGGCCGGGGCGCCCGCCGCGGCCGGCCGCGGTGTGCGATGCAAGAGGTGCCCGAAGAAGCTGCCGAAGTACCCGCCACCCGACACCGTGGACAAGAGGTCGACGTGCCGCATGAGCTTCGCGCGCGCGAGCCCTTGGGCGAGTCCGAGCGCGAAGGTCGCGCTGCGGATGCCGCCGCCGGACAGTCCCAGTCCCACACGCGCGCTGCGTCCGCCGCGGCGCGCGGCTTCCTCGGCGGCCAGCTCGGCGGGGTAGGCCGCCAGTTCCCCCACGGCCTCGAGGTTCAGTCGTTCCGTCGACTCGGTGGGCGCGTTCATGCCGGGGCCCGGTAGCCGAGGAGATGCGCGAGCGGGTAGTCCTGCTCGCAGACGCGGTTCTGCTGGTTGCCACCGAGCAGGCGCACGTGAGTGGGTGTGCGACTCACGAAGAAGCCGACATGCCCCTTGTTCGCGTCGCGTTGCAGGACCACGACGCAGCCGACCGATGGCGACTTCGTCGCCTTGCCCCAGTTGAGCCACGACCGTGCCCGGGCCGAGTCGGTGCCGGCATGCCCGGCCTGGACGTACTTGGCGGCGACCCAACCGACGCGCTGGCGGTGGCGCACCTTGAGCCATTTGCCGTCGGCGGACTTGCCGACGTACGAGAGGCGTTCGCCCCTGGTCAGCTGGCGGATCACCGGGGCGGCGAGGTCACCGGACTCGCGCAGGTTGAGGCCGGTGGCGACGACTTCGTAGCGGACGGCGGGGCGGGAGGGCATGATCGGCCTCGACGACGGGGGGTCCGGGTCACTGCTTCGCAGCCAACACGGTGTGGACGGGACCGTCGGGACGCAATAGAGGTTCTTCAACGGCGACGGGACGGATGTATCTTCCTTGCCATGTCAGCACCTTGCGCCCGGCTCCATCCAGCGTCCCGCGGGATCGCGGCTCGGGGCTACCGGTGAACAGGGCGATCGACTTCCAGACGCGAGCGCTCCGCGCGATGACCGCGGACGAGAAGATCCGCGTGTCGCAGGCGCTCTGGGAGGAGACCTGGGAGGTGCTCGCGGCCGGGGTGCGTGGTCGCAACCCGGAGTGGGCCGAGTCGCAGGTCGTGACTCGCGTGCGGGAGCTGCTGCGTGACGTCCGCGTCTAGCCTCATCGGGCTCTTCGTCGCGCCGCTCAATCGGGGCGGCATCGAGTACATGGTCACCGGCGGACTCGCCGCCATCGTGTACGGGCATCCGCGCCTGACGCTCGACGTCGACCTCGTGATCCGGCTGCCGGCGAAGTCCGCCGGCATGTTCACCGCGCTCTGGCCCGCTGACGAGTTCTACGTGCCACCCGTCGAAGTCGTCGCGGAGGAGAGTGCGCGCGTCGGCGCGGGGCACTGTAACGTGATCCACAACACCTCGATGCTCCGCGCGGACGTGTACTTCGCGGGGAATGACGAACTCGCCGCGTGGGCACTCGATCGCCGAGTCGTGCGCGTCGTGCAGGGCGAGGCGGTACGGTTCGCGCCGGTCGAGTACGTGATCCTCAGCAAGCTCCGGTACTTCCGCGACGGCGGGTCCGACCGGCACCTGAGGGACATCGCCCGGATGCTCGAGGTGAGCGGTTCGGAGGTGGAGCGACCGACGCTCGATGCCTGGGTGGAGCGCCTCGGCTTGGCGCGCGAATGGGCGCGGGCGCGCGCCTTCGAAGGCTCGCCGTAGCTCGGTCAGACTCGATCCACATGACGACGCCGCTTCGCCGCGCGCTCAAGCTGGTGTTCTACGCGTCCGTCGCGGATGCCGGCTTCGCCATCGATCGGCGCGGTCGACCGGGAACCACGGTCCTTCGTCGCGTCTCCGGCGACGTGGTCCACCTCCTAGAAGTGCAGTGGGAGAAGTACGGACGACCTCGCTTCACGCTGAACTTCGGCACCTGTCCCGCGGCGGGCCTTCGGATCAGGGACGAACTTCACGTCCCGGGGCAGGTCCTCCCCACCTGGTGCCCTGATGCCGGGACGCTGCGACCGCGTCGCGGAGCGACGAGCCGCAGCTGGTTCCGGCAGGATCGCCCCTTCCTCCAACGCCTGCTCGGGCGGCCCGCGCTGCGCGAGCCGTCAGAGGTGGTCGGGGAACTCGTGACGCTCTTTCCCGAGCTAGAGCGCTACTGGTCCACGGGCGAGATCGGCGAGCACATGCGCGTGTGGGACCTCCCGGTGCGCCCGGCGTCGACTTCATCGCGCGGAACGCGGGAGTGAATCCATTGTCCTTCGACCCATGCCGCTGACCCTCGCCGACCTGCGCGCCCACGCCATCGCCCGCAGTCTCTTCGCGCCGACCACGCTGCCCAAGGCGATCGCCCGACTCGGTTTCGTGCAGGCCGACCCCATCCGGGCGCCGGCGCGCGCGCAGGACCTGACCCTCCGGCACCGGGTGACGGACTACGCCGCCGGTGACCTCGAGCGGCGTTACCCGCGCCTGGACGTCGAGGAGGACGTGTTCGTCAACTACGGTTTCGTGCCGCGCGCGACGCAGGCACTGATGCATCCGCGCACGCCGCGCACCAGTTGGACGCCGGAGAGACGGCGACGGGCCGCGGCGGTGCTCGCGTTCGTGCGCGAGCGCGGCGTCGTGCATCCGCGCGAGGTGGACGTGGAGTTCGCGCACGGCAAGACCCTCAACTGGTTCGGCGGCTCGACCAACGCGAGCACGCAGCTGCTCGATGCGATGCACTACCACGGCCTCCTGCGCATCGCGCGGCGCGAGGGCGGCGTGCGCACGTACGCCGTGCGCGCGGCCACACAAGCGCCGTCAGACCCGCGCGCAGCGCTCGACACGCTCTTGGACATCGCGGTGGCCAAGTACGCGCCGCTGCCGTCGGCCACGCTCGGCTGGCTGGCGAGCGGCCTCATGTATGGCGCTCCGCAGTGGCGTGGCGACCGTGTGGCGGCGTTGCGGCGCGCGCGTGCGCGCCTGGCCACGGCGCGCGTGGATGGCGTCGACTGGTACTGGCCGGCGCAGGAGCGCATCCGTCGCGCGCAGCCGCTCGAGCGCGTCAGGCTCCTGGCGCCGTTCGATCCGGTCGTCTGGGACCGGCGGCGCTTCGAGCAGTTCTGGGGCTGGGCGTATCGCTTCGAGGCGTACACGCCGGCCGCCAAGCGTGTGCGCGGCTACTACGCGCTCCCGCTGCTGTGGCGGGACGCCGTGATCGGCTGGGCCAACCTGTCGGTGCAGGGTGGGCGACTCGCGCACGAGGTCGGCTTCGTGTCGGGGCGCGCGCCGAGCGGGGCTGACTTCAGGCGTGAGCTCGCCGCGGAGCTCGACGCGATGCGGCGGTTCCTCGGGATCGACGGCTCATGAAGACGGCCATCTCGCTGCCGTTCTTCGTTCTCGCGGTCGATGATCCGAGGCCTGACGCGGAGGCTTGAAATGCGATCCTCCCCATAGGCAGCACTCTCACTCAGGACTCCGAGGACGCACGCTTCCAGTCGAAGATCACTCGCTCTCGTCCGGTGCCACGCGCGCCTCTTTGTGCTCCACCGCGCCGCCCAGCACCTCCGGGTAGCGAGCGGCCGTCGCGGCCAGGTCGGAAGGCACGCCCGTGAGCGGGCCAGCGAGGAAGGCCGCCAGGATATCAGCCGCCGCCTGTTGGGTGGCCGCCGGACCGCGTCCGCCGCCCATCACCTGCGCCAGGAGCCAGCGACCCGGCGGCGCGAAGAAGAACGGCGCGTCCGTGAAGCTGTAGTGGTTGGCGTGCTTGATCTCGTAGTGGAAGCCGGGCGCGGTCATGTGTTCGAGCAACTTGCCATTGCCGTTGACGAAGAAGTCACCGTGGTGCGTCTCGGCGGCATCGCTCTGCAGCAACAGGAAGGGCCGCGTCAGCTCGCGATCGGGCAGGTCACCGTAGGGGGTGCCATCGACGTTGGCGGCGGCCACCACGCGCGGGTCCTCGCTCATCGCCGCGATCGCGGCCGCTCCGCCGAAGGAGTGACCGATCACGGCGACATTCGATGCGTCGATCCTGCCACCACGCAGCGGCGGCGAGAGCGCCTCCGGCCGCGCGAGTCGATCGACGACGAAGCGAATGTCGGAGGTCCGCACGAGTTGCTGCTGCGCCATGTACCGGATCCGGTCCGGCTGTCCGGGCGGGAAGTTCTCCTCCGTCCCGACCACCCGGCCGTCCGGCAGCTGCGTCACCCCCGACTCGTAGGAATGGTCCAACACGAAGACGACGAAGCCGCGGCTGGCGAGCCGCGTCGCAAGCCCGGTATAGACCGCGCGCGGCGCGCCATAGCCCGGCGAGAAGATCACCACCGGCCAAGGCCGATCGCTCGGCGCCAGCGGCGCCAACGCCTCGGCGTGGGTATCGATCCGGCCGTAACGATGCAGCAAGAAGCCGGGCAAGACGCTGACGTAGTCGGGCATCCGGTCGGTCCCGTCGATGTACGCGAGGCGCGCGCCGCCGCCGGGATGCTCGCTGCGCGCGGTCGGATACCAGGCCTGAGCGATCACGCTGCGCCGGTCGGTCGAATCGACCGTATGCGGCTCGTCGCGGGTGGAGTCGGTCCACCGGTAGACCTGGGTCGCGACGGAGTAGGGGCCGTCCGGCTCGGGCAACGTCGGGACCGCGGGCAGGACCCAGACGCCGATGGTCGCGGCGGCCGTGCCGACCAGGCCGAGGCGACCGATCCAGAACAGCACGGTGCCGGTCCGAAGCGGCGGCAGCGCGCTCAGCGCCAGCAGAGCGTAGGCCGGCAGGTCCTGCCAGGTGAAATCACAGAGGGCCCATTGCGCGGCCGACAGCAGGAGACCGAGGGCGACGGCGGCGATGCGCAGCCTGGGTCGACGAGCTGGAGCGAACAACCGCCAGGCGGCCAGCGCGAGCACGAGTGCCAGCAGGATCAGATCAGGGATCAGCATGGCCTCTCGCGGCTTGGTGCAGGCATGTCCAACACTAATCATCTACCTGAGCGAGGATGCGACGGATTGCCGGGCATGGCCATGGTGGCGGTCGTCGGGCCTCTTCTACACCTTCACGAGATGACAGTGCCGTTCTTCGTTCTCGCCGTCGTCGCGATCGCCGCCCTCATCCTCGGGATCGGGGGATCGAGTGGACTCCGCCAGGCCGCGAGGTCGATCAGCTTCCTCGGTTTCGCGGCATTCGGATCGCTCGCGCTCGCGAGCTTCTACGGGATGGTGGCGCTCGCAAGCCGTGGCGGCGGCGTCCTGCTCTTCCTCGGCCTGCCGAGCGCATTCATCTCGTGGCTCTTCTGGGGCGCATTCTCGGCGTCACGCGAACACGAGGAGTTGCTCGCACTGCCGCCCGGCGAGCGGAGGGATCGGGTCGACGCCCTGCTGCAGTCACAGCTCGACGATCATGAGCGCACGATCGCCGAGAACAGCGAGCAGTTGAAGCGATTCTGGATCACGCCGGGCAAGCGGAGACGCCTGCGCGATGAGATCGCGCACTCGCGGTCGATGATCCGAGGCCTGACGCGGATGCGGCCGGGGGTCGCGGACTTGCGGAACCATGGGGGTGAGCCGACAAGACACCCCGGTGATCCTGGCTCGCAGACGCCGGAGCGCTTGCCGCCGGCCTGAGCCGAAACCCACAGCCGTTCAGCTGTGGTGAGCCTGACCCATGTGGTCAGGAGCAGGAGCTGGTCTGCGGCTCGCTCTTTTGTCGGCTGACGCGGCGGCTTCCAGCGGAACCGCGACGGCCAGCGGAGGGATTCCCGCTGGCCGTTGTCGTTCATGAGGGGGCGCGTTGGTATGACTCGAACCTCTCACGGCGGTGAGCCACCGGGACTCCAGGGGCGATCCAGCCTGTCTTGACGCCCGGTACTGTGAAGTAGTAGTCTTACCAGTAAGACAACCAAGAGGGATGCATGACCAACGCCGCAACGACCACGCTGTCCTCCAAGGGACAGATCGTGATCCCCGAAGAGATCCGACTCCGACTCGGCCTGAAGGCCGGCGTCCAGTTCGTCGTGGTCGCTGATCGCGACGTGGTCATCCTGAAGGTCCTGGACCCACCGGCCCTCGGCGAGTTCGCGTCGCTGGTGGCGGAGGCGCGAAAGGCTGCGAAGCGCAGCGGCCTTCGTCAGGGGGACGTCTCCACCGCGATCACCAAGGTGCGTCGCGGGCGGTGAGGGTCATGGTGGACGCACGACCGCTCACCGGGCCCGTCAGCGACGATCCGGACGATGACAAGTTCCTCGCCGTCGCCGCGGATTCACAAACGACGCTCATCGTGTCCGGGGACGGCGACCTCCTGCGGGTCAGTGGCTGGCGCGGCGTGGAGGTCCTGACGCCGCGCCAGTTCTTGGATCGGCCCTTGGGTGTGGGTCGATAGCGCCCGCGCGCTGCTTGTGCAGGCAGTGCGGAAAGTTCGTGCCCGCAAGTGAAGGGCGTGGGACGCGTGAATGGGCGGATCGTCCCATCCGGCGGCACGAGGGCAGCGGGACGGGGGTCGAGTAGCCGCGCGACGATCCGTCGACCATTTTCCGCCGATGAGCCGCCGCCGCGCAGCCCCCAGGACGGACGACAACCGCCCGCCCCTCGCCCGTCTTCGCACGTTCGTCCTCGAGCCCGCGAGAGCGCGGTCGGCGCGGATGATGGGGCGCATCCGGAGGGAGCTCGACGACACGCGGGATCCCGGGCCCTGGATCGCGGCGGCGCGGACGCTGGCCGCGGAGGGCGTCATCTCTGCCGATGCGGTCTACTACTTCGTCGAGATCCTGCTCGAGTGCATCACCCTCCAGTCAACGTCCCACGATGGCGAGATGCTCCGCTTGGAGCACGAGATGGACCAGCTGAAGCGGGCACACGGACTGCGTGACGACGAGGAGTGGTACGTGAACGAGGGTCCGCCGGAGTGGACCTCGCTCAATGACGCGTGGAACGAACGCGATCGCGAGATCCGCGTGTCGACGCTGCGCACGCTCGGCCACGGCGACATCGCGGACCTGCTCGAGCACGATCCGGCCGAGTTCCGGAGTCGGGAAGCCTCGGGCCACTTCGACGTGTGGGGAGCCGACGATACGGAGTAGAGCCCGCGGCGGTCAGCCTCCGGATGACCGAGCGTTCATCGATCGGCTGGACATGTTCTTCCTCACCCGCGTGGCGGTGCCACGGCCAATCGACCATCTTCCTCCAATGTTCCGTCGCCCCGACGCCACGCCATCCGACGACGCGCGTCCTCCGCTCGCACGCCTTCGCTCGCTCTTGGTCGAGCCGGAAGCGGAGCGAGCGCAGCGGATCCTGGGTCGCATCCTGGAGGAGCTGGAGGAGACGCCAGAGCCGGGCCCCTGGATCGCGGCGGCACGGACGCTCGCGGCGGAGGGGCTCATCTCGGACGATGCGATCTGCTACTTCGTCGAGATCCTGCTCCAGTGCCTCACGAGTCAGGCCGCGAGTCACGACGCGGAGATGCTCCGCCTGTATGCCGAGATCGACAAGGTGAAGCGCGCCCATGGGCTCGGTGACGACGAGGACTGGTACATCGACGAGGCTCCGGCGGAGTGGCTGGTGCTCAACGCGGCGTGGGATGCACGCGACCGCCAGATCCGAGTCTCGACGTTGCGTGCGCTCGGCCACCACGACCTCGCCGACCTGCTGGAACACGATCCGGACGAGTTCCATCGCCGTGAAGCGTCGGGGTGCGTCGATGTGTGGGGAGTGGATGGAGGGGCGGAGTAGGCGCAGACCCCAGGCCCCAACCTCTCGGGGAATGGAGCGTCCGGCACTCCCGGGGCGATTCAGTACGGTAAGTGATCCGGAGTGCGTCTTACCGTACTCGTATCCGAAGCTCAACTAACTCTGTCCGCTGGGGGGGTCTCGCAGAGGTAGTGGGTATGCACACACTACCTGAGACATGGCGCGCGGATGCGGCCCGGAGAAGTGGCCCCGGTTCTTCGGACAGCACGCTCTGTAGACAGGCGGGCTCCCTGAGCGATCTTTCGCTCACTTCCCTGGAGCCCTCATGCCCCGCCGTCCCCGTCGGAATCACTCCCCCGCCTTCAAGGCTAAGGTGGCGCTCGCCGCGCTGAAAGTCGATGCCACGCTGGCCGAGCTCGCGAAGCGCTTCGAGCTCCACGCCCACCAGATCGGCCTACCGCTGGCCGCGTCGCAAGTGGGATGTTCATTCAGGCGAATGCGCCTCTGGAGAACAGAACGGTCGTTCTCCCCCTCGCAACGAGACAGCTGCTAGATTCCCCCAGCCAATAGCGGCACCTAACCTTCCGCTTTCCCGCATGTCGTTCACTCTCGCCGAAGTGGGCAGCCTTCTGGCCGTATGGGAACAGAGGGCCCCGGTCGCAGCCGACGAACGGTGGTTGCTTCTTCGGAAGCTAGCGCGCCGACCGGCGCTGGTGCGCTTGCTCACCGATCTTCTTGCGAGTGAATCGTTGCTCGCGACGGCTGCCGCGCAATCATATCTCCACGTCAACGGGTTTCAGAAGCTCCTACTCGCGGAGTCTCCAGGTTCGGCCTATCGATTGCGGCTACATCATTGGGAGTCCAATCGCATCGTGACGGCCCCAGAGGACATTCACAATCACGCGTGGGCGCTTGATTCGTGTGTTGTCCACGGCACCCTCCGCTTTCGTATCTTTGGGCGCGATGATGCTGGAGCAGAATACTCCTCACGAGAACTAGCCGTACATCCGACGCAGTATCGCACGGTCAGGCAGTTCACCATGCGCCTGCGCCGCATACTTGACGTGGCGCTTGCAAGAGGATCGCTCTATTCTCTTGATCCGCGCGACTTACACCAAGTGGAACGAACACCACGTGCTGACACTGTGACCCTCTGTCTGCAGGGCCCGTATGAAAGGGATGTCACTGTTGTTTGTCGCAACGCGTCCGAGCGCCGATCGCTGGCAACCATGAGTCCGCGGTACAGTGCTGATGAGCTACGCCGTCAACTGCTCGCCGTACAGCGAGTGCTGATTGCGCGCACCGACAATGCCACATGACTGATTCGGATTCGAGACTTATTACGACCGGAGTGGTTGTCTTCGGCCAGTCGATTGACAGTGTGCTTCTGTTGCGTCGGCCTTCCCATGGCTTGTACCCCAGAGCGCGGGCTCTGCCAGGAGGCCGCATGCGAGGAAGAGAAAGCTCAGTCGCGTGCGCATCCAGAGAGCTGCACGAGGAAACTGGAATCGCTGCAACGAAACTGCGATTCGTTTGCCTGCTGGCGGACGAGGCGATCCTCATGGCGGTGTACACATGCGTGCTTTCCGCTGCGGAAGAGGCGAAGCATGGCTTGACACCCTGTGCGGCTCTACAAGAGATCGCGGAGTCACTAGCCCCCAACGTAATGCAAGCCGTCAAACGAGCGAGTCATCTCGTTCATTCAGAGCGCCTCTTCGATTGTATCGCCTCCTGCGCGACCGCGCGGGACCGCGCACGCACGGGCATTCTGAACGCTCAGGTCCAGGTGGACGCAGAGCACGGCTGGGATCATCTGCTCGGAAACCGCAGAGTCGGGATCATCGGGACGGCACTCGGGGTGCGGTCAGCGCTACTCGCAGGTGCTGCTCTCGACGGTGTCGAAGTTCAAGCTGCCGCCAGGACCCTTCTGGCGAAGAGAAACAAGGATGGGGGGTGGGGGATGAAGGGGATGGCAGCGATCGGGTCGCCTTCAGTGACGGAAAGTACGGCCTACGTGATGCTGGCGCTTTCTCAAATTGGGAGCTCGGAAGCGCAGCTGGCCTGCGAGTGGGGGGTCCATTGGTTGCTAGAGAACAGGCACGAGACAGGGGGATGGGGAATGAATAGCGAGTCGCTTGCCCCTAGGGTTCTCCCAACCTGCTTGGCGCTCGAAGCAATTCTTGCCGTGGATCGGAGTCAGGTTCCGGAAAGCTCCGTGCAGGCACTATTCGCCGCGAGATCCAAGGCAGGGCTTTGGGGTCCCTACCTGCAACACACGAACACGGTGGACTCCGTCACGTACGCTCACACCTCGCGTGCCGTCAGTTGTCTTGTGGCCTGCGGACACAACATGAGTGCCACGGACAACAATCCGGTCGCAGCATTCCTCTCCGGCTTTGTTGCCAATTCTGGCACGGTTCTCTTGTCGGAAACCGACTCGCTTTCGCCGTCATCCGGCGGTGCACGAATGGAGTTCAAACATTTCGTGCCTCCACTTGTGCTCAGGGCGCTCATTGCGATGCCTCGCGATGTGCATGTGAGCACGATAAGCGCACTTTCCAGTTGGTTGCTCGAACAACAGGAGACCGCGACTGGTCTATGGCGTGATCCGGTGTCTTCGAACAAACGGCCGGTGTGGGCTCTGAGTGAGGCACTCAGTTCACTCTGCGCGCTCGAACGGTATCTCGCATTTGCGGCTCCTGAGCAAACGCACCGACTTCGAGAGTTTGCCGTGTACGAATCTGATTGTGAGAAGGTTCTGGCCGCTGCGAGGAGCTTCGAGATTCATCCTCCGCGAGTCAATCCGCTAGCTGGAGTTGCGGCGAGCCGCCCACCGCACGGGGATATTGCATCCGCGCCGCGCCCAGACAGTGTTGTAGCTTCTGAGACACTTGAGGGCTTCTATATGAAACCTCTGGCGACGCTCCCGCGTCGGTGGCAATGGGTCATCGGTGTAGGCGCGTTCATACTGGCTGCCTTGTTCGCTCTATGGAGCTCCTTGCCAGACGCGATGAAGCAGGCTCTCCTCAGTGCACCCAAGGATTCTTCGGCTGCGGTCGCGCCGTCGAAAGTGCCCCATCCGTGAGGCTAGAAACCTCAACATCCCGTAGTGTCCTTGCTGACTTCGATGCCGGGTCCTCGGCGCGCTGTCGGGGACTCACCCTGCGATGAGCACAACGCGAGAGAGCCCGTCAGGAATGCCATTGTCGCGCTCAGACAGTGGGTGAAACCTCGATCGCGCGTCAGCGCGGGCGGCGGCAAGACGGTAGAGTCTCTGGACGTACGGCGGAGCACTCTCTACTACACGTGGTGCATGCTCCGCCCAACGCGATGACAGCCAGGCGCCGAGGCGCTCCGCGAGCGATGCCTCCCTCGTCTTTGCCGCCGCTGAGCATCCGCAGCAGAACATGCACGACACTGGATACATCAGATTGCTGAGATCTCGTGCCTTACGAGAGGGTCTCCAAGAACGTAGATGATCGGCAATGTCGTACGCACTCGCGATTGTCCAGCCGATGCTACGAGGCTCGGTTCCCACTCTCGGGCAAGGCCAGTCCGTCGGAGTGCCAGCGTAGGGCAGCCAGTAGTTGTAGAACGCATAGGTAGGGTATGTATTCCGTCCCGCGTGCTCGGCCGCGTTGATAAGCTTGTCTACCTGCTTCGTGGGGTTCGCTGCCGAGGAGTAGAGCGAGGCATAGGCGACGCTCTCGGCGTTCACGATCTTCGCCTGCACGCGGAAACCCAAGAAAGCGCCAGGGCGTCCGATCCACCATTCCCAGTCGGCACCCGTCCGAGATTCGCGAGGCCGGCTGTGCTTCTCAATCACAATCTGTGACACAGCCCGAGCTAACCGCATGAGGTGGTAGGCGGTAACCGATTCTTCATCGAGTCTCTGCTTCACCGCCACTCCGGCCTCAAGCTCGAGCCACGTGTGTGACTCGAGCTGCTTTAGAGCATCGCAGAGGCTCAGTTGGCCGGACGGAATCGCGAGCATTAAGTCAGGATGTCAAGTGTCGGGTTGCGCGGTGCCCGTTCGCCTGGCATGAGGGCGCACGTCTGTCTAGTAGTCTTGCGGTGCTGCGAGTTCGGTGGCCATGGCGCCACTACTCACCGCCATCGATCAACATCCGACGATGGGCGGAGGCGGCTCCGATGCAGCACTAGCGGTCCAGTCGCCACGGAAGCGACGACGTTGCCGGCTTCAGTCCATTCGCGAAGGCATCCAGTAGTTGATCGTCCGCGCGATTCAGCTCGCGCACAGCAGCCTCGCCTTCAAATACATGACCAAGGGTCTTTGCGGTCGGCTGGAAGCTTAGTTGCCGAATCACCGATTCCACATCAGGGGTCGGATTCACGAGTCGATATCTGCGCGTCGAACCCGCTCTCGGAATAACAGTGTACCGCCCTAGAGGATTCCCACGTTCCTCTGAACGATCGATCGTCAGCTGCGCGACAAGCACGTACTTGCCATTGAAGTCGCAACTCACTATCCACATGCGCTGGCCATCGGCGTGCACCAGTCTCGCCGAATCCTGCGAGAGCACGAGGTCAGCATCCCTTGGCGGCTCCGCATTGTCGGAAGTGAACTGCTCGCGCTTCCAATAATACAAGATTGGCACTTGCGCTCCCTGAAATCGGTTTCAACCGCGTCGAGCCCGATCTTCGGGCCTGCGGATGATGCCTAACTGCTCAGCGGACAAGGGTTGATACGCAAATAGTGCTCGCGGACCAGGAACGCGCAACCCGCTGCGAAGTAGCGGGACGAGCCTGGGCCCAGCTCGATCGCGGGCTGGTGGGACGAGCCGCCGAGCTAGTGCTTTCGAATCAGTGCACGGCGATCTGGCGAGCGAGGAACGTCGCCCAGCGGCACGCGGCTTCCGGATGGCACCAGCACGTGGAGACGACGGAGCACCCGCTATTCGCGTCGCGAGTGCGGCTGCGCGTCGCACTTTGCTCCGTGCGGCGGCCCCGACGGGGGAGGAGACGCTGGAGGGCTGAGGGTTTGCACTCCTCTGAGTAGGCGGAGCCCTGAGAATGGGGACGTCGAATAGGCCCTCTCATGCGAATCGCGCTCTACAAGCTGCGCCGGCTGCGGCGCGGTCGCGCTCGTGCCTCTGAATCGGGCTTTCAGATCCGCGGCAACGTTACCCCGACCTGCCCCTGATACTTCCCCTTCTTGTCCTTATAGCTCACGAGCGGCCCCTCATCCCCTTCAAAGAACAACACCTGCGCGATCCCTTCATTCGAATAGATCTTCGCCGGCAGAGGAGTGGTATTCGAGATCTCCAACGTCACGAACCCTTCCCACTCCGGCTCGAACGGCGTCACGTTCGTGATGATCCCGCACCGCGCATACGTCGACTTGCCCACGGTGATCGTCATGACATTCCGCGGGATCCGGAAGTACTCGATCGACCTGGCAAGCGCGAACGAGTTCGGCGGCACGATGCACACCGGCCCCTCGAACTCCACGAACGACTTCGGATCGAAGTGCTTGGGATCCACGATCGACGACAGCACATTCGTGAAGATCTTGTACTCCGGCGCCACCCGCATGTCGTAGCCGTAAGCGGAGACGCCGTACGAAACGACCCCCTCCCGCTGCTGCGACGATTCGAACGGCTCGATCATGCCGTGCTTGGTGGCCATCTCGGTGATCCAGCGGTCGTTCTTGATTGACACGGACGGGGGGTGTGAGGCGTGAGGTGTGGGGGGGCAGGGCAAACCTGCCCGGGTGCGGGGCCCCAGTCAATGCGGTGCCGTTGCTTCGACCCACGCATCCGGCTACTTTCCCACCCGAAAGTCAGAAGCTCGTGAAATATTTCACGAACCCCCGCTCCGGCCTCCCCAATCTATGGAACGGACGTACCTCCCCGTCCTCCTGCTCGTCGGCTTCGTAGCCGTCAACGCGGTCGTCATCCTCGGGCTCGCGCACCTCATCACGCGCTCCCGGCCGACCCCCGTCAAGCAGCAGCCCTACGAGTCGGGCATGCCCGTCCTCGGCGACGCGCGCGAACGCTTCTCGATCAAGTTCTACATGGTCGCGATGCTCTTCATCGTGTTCGACATCGAAACGGTCTTCATGATCCCCTGGGGCGCCTACTACCGGCAGCTCTCGTGCAGCGTGCCCCTCGTGGGCGGCGCCTGCCCCACCGGCAGCATCTCGTTCTTCGGCCTCGGGGAGATGATCGTCTTCATGATCATCCTGCTGGCCGGCTACCTCTACGTATGGAAGAAGGGAGCCCTGCAATGGGATTGATCACCCGCCCCGACCAGAGCGTCCAGACGGGGTCCAAGGCCGTCTCGTTCAACCCGGTGGCGCAGGAAGGGTGGGTCACCACCCGCCTCGACTTCCTGGTGAACTGGGGGCGCGCCAACTCCCTCTGGCCGATGCCCTTCGGCACCGCCTGCTGCGCGATCGAGTTCATGGCGTCGGCCGCCTCGCACTTCGACCTGGCGCGCTTCGGCATGGAGCGCATGAGCTTCTCGCCCCGCCAGGCGGACGTCCTGATCTGCGCCGGCCGCGTCCCGTTCAAGCTCGCGCCCGTCATCCGGCGCATCTACCAGCAGATGCCGCAACCCAAGTGGGTCATCTCCATGGGGGCCTGCGCCTCCACCGGCGGGATGTTCGACTCCTACGCGGTGGTGCAGGGCATCGACACGATCATCCCCGTGGACGTCTACGTGCCCGGCTGCCCGCCGCGCCCCGAAGGCCTGATCTACGGCATCATGATGCTGCAGCGGAAGATCATGGACGAGCGCATGTCCAACACGGCGATCCGCGACGAGATGACCCCCGATCCCACCTCGCAGCTCTACATCCCGCCCAGCCGCATCGACGAGCTCTCGGAGCCGTTCGGCAACTCGGTCCACCAGACCCGGTCGGCCCCGTGAGTTCCCCCGTACGGAAGGACCCGGCCGCGCCTGCGTTCGCGATCGTGAATGCCGGTCAGCCCGGTGATCGCCCGGCGACGCCCAAGAAGGTGCCGCACAAGGGTGGCGCCGCGAATCCGTCGGTCGAGGCACTCCGCGCCAAGTTCGGCAGCGTGATCGGTCGCCACGAGGTGATGTGGGGCGACACCACGGTCTTCGTGGAGCGCACCAAGGTCGCCGAGGTCTGCGCCTGGCTCCAGTCCGACCCGACGCAGAGCTACGAGTACCTCTCCGACGTCACCGCGGTCGAGTACCGCGACCATGTGCGGCCGATCGAAGTGGTCTGGCATATCCGCTCGATCAAGTTCCGCCGCTTCCTCCGCATCAAGTGCGAGATCCCCAAGGACGGCAAGACCCCGCTCGAAGTGCCGAGCGTCTGGCCAGTATGGAAGGGCGCCGATTGGCTCGAGCGCGAGTGCTATGACATGTTCGGCATCAAGTTCGCCGGACACCCCGACCTGCGGCGCATCCTCCTCTGGGAGGACTTCAAGGAAGGATTCCCGCTCCGCAAGGATTTCCCCATGCGCGGTCGTTTCTCGCGCTCCGAGCAGCTCAAGAACGCGCTCGCGGCCGACCCCGAGGCGCGCTATTCCATGGAAGAGATCTCGATCGCCGACGCCTACGGCGACCTCCCGCTCGACATGCGCAAGCGGCTCGCCGGTGGCGAGAAGGTGGGGGAATAGCCCATGACCGCCACCCGCACCGTCGAAGTCGCCATCTCGCACCAGGGCCTCGAGCCCGAGATGGCCGGCGAGAACATGCTGATCAACATCGGCCCGCAGCACCCGGCGACGCACGGCGTGCTCCGGCTGGTGCTCGAGCTCGACGGCGAGACCGTCGTCCGCTGCATCCCGCACGTGGGCTACCTGCACTGCGGCTTCGAGAAGATCGGCGAGTACCGCCAGTACAACCAGATCATCCCGTGGACCGACCGCGAGGATTATCTCAACTCGATGGGCAACAACGTCGCCTTCGTGCTCGGCGCCGAGCGGCTCTTCGGGATCGAGATCACCGAGCGCTGCACGGTGCTGCGCGTGATCGCGATGGAACTGTCGCGCATCATCTCGCACCTGGTCTGGATGGGCACGACCTGCATCGACATCGGCGCGTTCACGCCCTTCCTCTGGAGCTTCCAGGAGCGCGAGAACGTCTACAAGCTGCTCGAGGGCTGGACGGGCGCGCGCCTCACGACGAGCGGCACCCGCGTGGGCGGCATGATCGCCGACGTGCCCGAGGGATGGGTGGAGGGCCTGCGTGGCTTCCTCGACCGCTTTCCCAAGACGCTCGACGAATGCGATCGCATGCTCACGCGCAACGCGATCTGGGTCGGCCGCACGGTCGGGCTCGGCGTCATGTCGCCGCAGGAGGCGCTCAACTACGGTCTCTCCGGTCCGATGCTCCGCGCCTCGGGCGTGGACTATGACGTGCGGAAGGACTTCCCGTACCTCGACTACGAGACCTACGACTTCGAGGTCCCGGTCGGCACCAACGGTGACGTCTACGATCGCTATCTCGTGCGCACCGAGGAGCTGCGGCAGTCGGTGCGGATCCTGGAGCAGGCGCTCAAGCGCCTCCCCGACGGTCCGGTGAACGTCGACGATCCGCGCGTGATCCTGCCGCCCAAGCACAAGGCGACGAGCGAGATGGAATCGATGATCCATCACTTCAAGCTCGTCATGGAAGGCCCGCGGCCCCCGATCGGCGAGGTGTACGTGCCGATCGAGAGCCCCAAGGGCGAGAAGGGCTACTACTTCGTGTCCGACGGAACGTCCAAGCCGGTGCGCTGGCGCATCCGGCCGCCGAGCTATGTGAACCTCTCGGCGATCCCGAAGATGGTCGAGGGGCACCTCCTCTCGGACGTCATCGCGATCAACGCGTCCATCGACATCGTCATGGGAGAGATCGACCGATGAGCCACGGACCCTCGGCCCCCGCGCAGGCGCACGGCGGGGCCCACGCGCACCACGTGCCCTATGTCCCGGTCTTCACCGACGGTTCGGCGCGCCTCAAGGAACTGAAGGACATCATCTCCCGCTATCCCGACAAGCGTGCGGCGTTGCTGCCTGCGCTCTGGATGGTGCAGCAGGAGCGCGGGTGGATCAGCGAGGACGCCATGCGTGAGGTCGGCGACCAGCTCGGGTGCACCGCCGCCTACGTGAAGGGCGTGGTGACGTTCTACACCATGTACCACCAGCATCCGGTGGGGAAGCACTTCATCCAGGTGTGCACGACGTCGCCTTGCCTGTGTGCGGGGGCGGATGATGTGGTGAAGGCGTTCCTCGAGCATACCGGGTGCAAGGAGCTCGGGCTGACTTCTCCTGATGGGAAGTACACGGTGATCGAAGTCGAGTGCCTCGGTGCGTGCGGGTTCGCGACGCCGGTGCAGATCAATGAGGACTATGTCGAATCTGTGACTCCGGAGAAGGTGCCGGGGATTCTTGCTGGATTGAAGTAAGGGCAACGGCTGGCACCACCGAGGCACCGAGGACACCGGGAACTGCTACTGCTGGGGTAACGGCTACAGCAACTGCGGTTTCCCGATCAGTTGAAGTTCTCGGTGTCCTCGGTGCCTCGGTGGTGAATGCAGTTGCAGGTGAAATCGGCTCAGTACCCAACACTGTTTTTCCTCCAAGAGCGAATGCATGGGCTACCCCCATAAGTCCCACCCCCGTGAAACGCCGGTCCTGAGCAAGCACTTCGGCGACCCCGAAGCGCGGACTCTGGACGGCTGGAAGGCTCGCGGCGGCTACAAGGCGCTCGCGCAGGCCCTCCACATGGAACCGACGGCCATCGTCGACATCGTGAAGGCCTCGGGCCTGCGCGGTCGCGGCGGCGCGGGGTTCCCGACGGGGCTCAAGTGGTCGTTCATGAAGATCGGCGACGGCAAGGAGCACTATCTCTGCTGCAACGCCGACGAGTCGGAGCCGGGGACCTTCAAGGACCGCGAGATCATGCGCTGGACCCCGCACGCCCTCATCGAGGGATGCGCGGTGGGCGCGTACGCGATCGGGGCCGAGACGGCGTACATCTACATCCGCGGCGAGTTCACCGAGCCGATCAACGTGATGGAGAAGGCGCTCGCCGAGGCGCGGGCCGCCGGGATCATCGGCAAGAATGCCATGGGATCCGGCAAGAACATCGACATCTGGGTGCACAAGGGCGCGGGCGCGTACATCTGCGGCGAGGAGACTGCCCTGATGAACTCGCTCGAGGGGAAGCGCGGCAACCCGCGCATCAAGCCGCCCTTCCCGGCGGTCTCGGGCCTCTTCGGCAAGCCGACGACGATCAACAACGTCGAGACGCTGGCCGCGGTGCCGCACATCCTGAACAACGGCGCCGAGTGGTACAAGGCGATGTCGCTCTCGAGCCCCAAGAGCAGCGGCAGCAAGCTCTTCTCGGTCTGCGGCAACGTCGCCAAGCCGGGGAACTACGAGGTCGTGATGGGCTTCTCCTTCAAGGAGTTCCTGTACGATCTCTGCGGTGGCCCGCTCCCCGGCCGCAAGTTCAAGGCGCTCATCCCCGGTGGGTCGTCGGTTCCGACGATCACCATCGAGGAGGCCGAAGCGATCAAGATGGATTACGAGGGCTTCGTGGAGCAGGGCACGATGCTGGGCTCCGGCGGCGTGATCATCTTCGACGACGCGCAGTCCATGCCGCGGCAGCTGGCCCGCATCGCGCGCTTCTACGCGCACGAGAGCTGCGCCCAGTGCACGCAGTGCCGCGAGGGCACCGCCTGGATGACCAAGATCCTCGAGCGGATCGTCGCGGGGCAGGGCACGTACGAGGACCTCGACACCATCTTCGAGCTCTCGGAGTCGATGACCGGCAAGACGATCTGCGTGCTCAGCGACTCGTGCGGGGCTCCGGTGGTGAGCGGCATTAACAAGTTCCGCGGGGAATTCGAGGCACTAATTAAGGGGCGGCGGTCATCCACAGTTGCGGTGGGAGCGCGATGAATGATGAAGGATGAAGGTGGGAAGATGGTGAACCTCACCATTGAAGGTCGCGCCGTCAGCGTGCCCGAGGGAACCACGATCCTCGAGGCCGCGAAGACCGCCGGCGTGCTCGTGCCGCACTACTGCTACCACCCCGGCCTCCCCGTGGCCGGCGTTTGCCGCATGTGCCTCGTGGAAGTCGAGAAGGCGCCGAAGCTCGCGCCGAGCTGCGCGACCACCGTCGGCGAGGGGCAGGTGGTGCACGTCTACTCCGAGAAGGCGCTCGAGGCCCGCAAGGGCGTGCTCGAGCTGCTGCTGATCAATCATCCGCTCGACTGCCCGCTCTGCGACCCGGCCGGGGAGTGCGAGCTGCAGGACTACACCTTCCAGGAAGGGCGCGCCGACTCGCGGTACCACGAGCCCAAGCGCTTCAACCCGGTCGAGGATTTCGGGGGCGACGTCCTGTACGTCACCAACCGCTGCATCCTCTGCACACGCTGCGTCCGCTTCATGGAGGACGTGCACGAGGATGCCGTGCTCTGCGTCTCCGAGCGCGGTGACCGTGCGACGATCGGCAAGGCGCCCGACGCCGATCTCACGCAGCCCTGGGCCGCGAACGTGATCGACCTCTGCCCGGTGGGTGCGCTCGTCTCCAAGGACTTCCTCAACAAGGCGCGCGCCTGGGAGCTCGACCGCACTGCGTCGGTCTGCACCGGCTGCTCGCAGGGGTGCAACAACGTCCTCGAGACGCGCGACAACGTGGTCGTGCGCATGAAGCCCCGGTCCAACGAGGACGTGAACCACTTCTACCTCTGCGACGCCGGCCGGCTCGACTATCGCTGGATGAACCGCCCCGACCGCGCCGAGGTCCCCAAGATCCGGCTGCACGACGTGCTCTCGCCGGTGGACTGGGACATAGCGATTCAGGAAGTAGGCGGAAGGATGAAGGGGAAACGCGCGTATGTCGTGGCGAGTCCCCGGCTCTCGAATGAGGCGCTGTTCCTGCTCAAGCGGATCGTGAAGCAGACGGGCGGTGAAGGGGTGTTCCGCTGTGCGACGGGCCCTGAGGCGCCGCTCCCGGGAGTGAAGGACCTCTCGCTGCGTGCCGACCGTGCGCCGAACGTGCGCGGCGCCGAACTGCTCGGTTTCAAGCGCAACGACGCCGATCCGCTCGCGGGGCTCAAGGACGGTGACGTCCTCGTGCTCGCGGACGAGTCGCTTGGGGGCCTCGACCTGAGCGCAGCGAAGAAGGCCAGCGCGATCATCGTGATCGGTACGACCCTCGTCGACGGGATCACCCCCGCCGTCGTGCTGCCGATCGCGAACGTCGCGGAGGAGGAAGGCACCTTCACCAACCTGCGCGGCCGCGTGCAGCGGTTCCTGCAGGCCAAGACGGCACCCGGTCTCGCGCGGCCGAGCTGGTACGCGCTCGCCGACCTCGCGACCGCGCTCGGGGTCCCTAGCGACGACATGCACCTCCCGTCGACGATCTTCACGGCGCTGGCGAAGTCCGAACCGGCCTTCACCGGTCTCTCCTACGACACCATCGGTCTCCGCGGCGGGCTCGTCGCGGGCGCCACGGCGGGAGCGCACTGATGACGCCGCTCGATCCCAACCAGCTGCCGCCCTCGGCATTCGTCTTCCTGATCGCGACGGTCGTGAAGATGCTCGCGATCTTCACGCTCTACATGGTCGTGGTCGCCTACACGACGCTCGCGGAGCGGAAGGTCTCGGCCTGGATCCAGGACCGCCATGGCCCGAACCGCGTGGGACCCTGGGGCCTCTTCCAGGTGCTCGCCGACGGCGTCAAGAACTTCATGAAGGAAGAGACGATGCCGGGGGACGTGAACAAGCCCCTGTTCATCCTCGCGCCCGCGCTCGCCTTCACGACCGCCATGATCGCCTGGGCGGTCATCCCCTTCGGGGCGCCGATGCCGACGCCGTGGGGGAGGATCGACCTCGTCGTCGCGAACATGCCGATCGGGTTCCTCTACGTCCTCGCGATCACCTCGCTGGGCGTCTACGGCATCGTGCTCGCCGGCTGGTCGTCCAACAACAAGTACGCGCTGCTCGGCGGCCTTCGCTCCTCGGCGCAGATGATCAGCTACGAGATCGCGATGGGCATGAGCACGGTCTGCGTGCTGCTCATGGCCGGCAACGTCTCGCTCACGGCGATCGTGGCCCAGCAGCAGGCGACGAACTACAACATCGTCCTGATCTCGGTCGCGGCCTTCATCTTCCTCGTCTCGGCCTTCGCCGAGACCAATCGCGTGCCGTTCGACCTCCCCGAGGCCGAGTCGGAGCTCATCGCCGGGTACCACGCCGAGTACAGCGGGATGAAGTTCTCGATGTTCTTCATCGCCGAGTACGCGAACGTGATCACCGCGAGCGCGATGTTCGTGACGCTCTTCCTGGGCGGGTGGGACATCCCGTTCACGACTTGGGACAACACCGGTCAGGCGACGGTCCTGAAGTCGCTGGCGACCTTCGCCATGTTCGCGTTCAAGCTCTACTCGTTCGTCTTCTTCTTCATCTGGATCCGCTGGACACTGCCGCGGTTCCGCTACGACCAGCTCATGTCGCTCGGGTGGAAGCTCATGCTCCCGACGGCCCTGGCGTACATCGTGATCGTCGCGAGCGCGGTGCTGGCGCTCGACGCCTCGGGGATCGCCCGCACGAGCCGGCTCTTCTGGATGGCGATGGGGGCGATGAACCTCGTGCTCGTGATGATCCTCTTCGTGATCCTCGACCGGGGCCGGGTGATCAGCCCCGCCTCGTCGCGGCTGCAGCGCGCCGACGTGCAGCGGCTCCGCGCCGCCACCGACGCCCGATCCACACTCTCGCCCGGGGAGACCCACTAGGTGGCGATCACCGTGAAGGTCATGGAGCGCCCCCTCGGCGAGGTGAGCTATGTGCGCGCCACGCTCAAGGGCCTCGCGCTCACGCTCAAGCATCTCGTGGACCCGCACCGGGTGACGATCCAGTACCCCGAGGAGAAGTGGGACCTCTCGCCGCGCTGGCGCGGGACGCACCGCATGCTGACCACCGAGGACGGCTCGGCCAAGTGCGTCGCGTGCGGCCTCTGCCCGACGGTCTGCCCGGCCAACTGCATCAAGCTCGTGCCGGGCGAGGACGAGGCGGGGAACCGCTACCCGCTCGTGTTCGAGATCGACGAGTTCCGCTGCATCTTCTGCGGCTACTGCCAGGAAGTCTGCCCCGAGGAGGCGATCCACATGGGGCGGCACTACGAGAACGCCGAGTTCAACCGGGCGCGCTTCGTCTATGACCTCGAGCGCCTCACCGCGCAGACGCACCCGGTGAGCGAGCTCTGGGATCCCGCCCATCCGCGGGGAGAGTGACCATGAGCAATGAATTCGTCCCGCTCTTCTACGGCTTCAACTTCTACCTGTTCGGGCTGATCGCGATCGCCTCGGCGCTGCTCTTCGTGACGCGCAAGAGCCCGGTGGCCGCGGCGATGTGGCTCGTGAACGTGATGTTCTGCCTCGCTGCGCTCTACGTGATGCTCGACGCGCAGTTCATCGGCGCGATCCAGGTGATCGTCTACGCCGGCGCGATCATGGTGGTCTTCCTGTTCGTGGTCATGTTGCTCAACCTCGGCCACGCCGGGGCGGTCTCCGACCTGCGCGGCAATGCCGGACGGCTCGCGGCCGGTTTCGTCGGTCTGGCGATGCTCGCCGAGGTGATGGTGCTCGCCCGCACCAAGTTCCCCGACGCCATGACGCTCAAGGCCGTCCACGGCCTCGGGCCGGTGGACGGGACGGCCGGCGTGATCGGTCCGATCGCCGGGCCGCTGTTCAATGAGTACCTGCTCGCCTTCGAGCTCACCTCGATGCTCCTGCTCACGGCGATCGTCGGGGCGGTGGTGATCGGCAAGAAGCGGAATCCCGATGCTCGCTGAGTCGCTCGCGCTCTCGGCGCTCCTGTTCACGATCGGCGTCGTCGGTGTGCTCACCCGGCGCAATGCCATCATCCTGTTCATGTGCGTCGAGCTCATGCTCAACGCCGTGAACCTCTCCTTCGTCGCGCTCTCCAAGGTCCACGGGGTCGGCGGTCAGGTGTTCGTCATCTTCGTGATGACGGTCGCGGCCGCCGAGGCCGCCGTGGGGCTCGCGATCATCATCGCGATCTTCCGGCACCGGCAGTCGGTGAACCTGGAAGACATCAACTTGCTGAAGGGATGATGCAGACCGAACCTCTCGCCACAGGCCATCCGCTGGCCGACACGATCGCCCGGTTCGCTTGGCTCATTCCGGTGTTCCCGCTCGTCGGCTTCGTGCTGAACGGGCTGCTCTCGCTGCGCGCGGCGGGGCATCCTGGGCCGGCGGATCCGTCGGCGGGCGGGCATGGGCACGACGGTCACCACAGGGGCACAGGGGGCACAGGGGACGGCCATGCGGACCACGGTCATGACGACGGGCATCACGCGGCGCGGCATCCTGCGGCGGCGCTCGTCTCGCTGATCGGGCCGGGTGTGCTCGCGCTCTCGTTCGCGATGACGCTCGCCATCCTGTATCAGGTGTGGGTCGTCGACAACGCCCTGCGCGAGCCCTACGTGCTCACGCTCTTCTCTTGGATGCCGGCCGGCAAGCTCAGCGTCGACGCCGCCTTCCAGATCGACCAGCTCTCGCTGGTGATGATGAGCATCGTCACCGGCATCGGCACGCTGATCCACATCTTCAGCGTCGGCTACATGCAGGACGACCCGGGATACCCGCGCTACTTCGCGTATCTCAACCTGTTCATCTTCTTCATGCTCCTGCTCGTCATGGGCTCGAGCTACCCGCTGATGTTCGTGGGGTGGGAAGGGGTCGGGCTCTGCTCCTACCTGCTGATCGGCTTCTGGTTCAGCGACAAGGCGAACGCCGACGCGGGCAAGAAGGCGTTCATCGTCAACCGGATCGGTGACTTCGGATTCCTGGTCGCGATGTTCCTGATGTTCGCGAACTTCGGGACCCTCACGTTCGCCGGCGTGGGCGAGGCGGCCATGGGCGCGCAGCTCGGCGGCGCGCTCGTCACCGCGATCTGCCTCTTCCTGTTCCTCGGCGCCACCGGCAAGTCGGCGCAGATCCCGCTCTTCGTCTGGCTCCCCGACGCGATGGCGGGCCCGACGCCGGTCTCGGCGCTGATCCATGCCGCGACGATGGTCACGGCGGGCGTGTACCTGATCGCGCGCAGCGCGGTGCTCTTCTCGATGGCCCCGGTCGCGCAGCTGACCGTCGCCGTCGTCGGGGCGCTCACGGCGGTCTTCGCGGCGACGATCGGCCTCAAGCAGTGGGACATCAAGAAGGTCCTGGCCTACTCCACGGTCTCGCAGCTCGGCTACATGTTCGTGGGTGTCGGCGTCGGCGCCTACTCCGCGGGCGTCTTCCACCTCATGACGCACGCCTTCTTCAAGGCGCTCCTCTTCCTCGGGTCGGGGTCGGTGATCTACGCCATGCACAAGGCGTATCATGCGACGCACAGCCACGAGGACGCGCAGGACATGCGCAACATGGGCGGGCTCCGGAAGCACATGCCGGTGACGTTCGTGCTCATGTGGATCGCCACGCTGTCGATCGCGGGCATCCCGCCCTTCTCCGGCTTCTTCTCCAAGGACGAGATCCTCGCCTCGGTCTTCGCCAGGACCCATGGGTCGACGCTCGCCGAGGCGCACTGGCTGGGCATCCCCGGCAGCGTGGTGCTGTACGGCGTGTACGTGCTCGGGCTGGCCGCCGCGCTCATGACCGCCATCTACATGACGCGCATGATGCTCTACACCTTCCACGGTCCCAACCGGACCGGCGAGAAGGAGGCCGCGCACCTGAAGGAAGCCCCGTGGATCATGACGGGTCCGCTCGTGGTGCTGGGCGTGCTCTCCGCCGTGGGCGGGTTCGTGAACATGCCCGCGCTCTACGCCGGGGAGTACAGCGAGCAGTTGCACGCGTGGCTCGAGCCGGTCCTCGCCGAGGGCACCGGGATCACGCTCGGCGAGGAGGGGCTCCACCTCTCCCACGCCACCGAGTGGACGCTCATCGCGATCGCCATCGCCATCGCGGCCATCGGCATCGCGATCGCGTGGACGCGGCTCAAACCCGAGGCGCTCGTGGCGGCCAAGGACGCCAAGGCCGAGGAAGGCATCGAGAAGACCCTGCTCCACAAGTGGTACGTCGACGAGGCCTACGACAAGACCGTGGTCAAGCCGACGCTCGGCATCTCCCGCACTCTGCTGTGGAAGGGGATCGACACGGGCATCATCGACGGGCTCCTGGTGAACGGGAGTGCGCTGGTGGTGCGCGCGGTGGGCTGGGCCGGATCGCAGCTGCAGTCGGGCCGCGTCGGCACGTACGCCTGGGTGCTGCTCATCGGCGTGCTCTCCGTGCTCTCCGCCTTCTCCTTCCGCTGAGGCCATAGACAGTGACCCAGTTCCTCGACGGAATCGGCTACAACGGTTGGATCCTGCCGACCCTGCTCGCGCTCCCGCTCCTCGGTGCGCTGCTCATGGTCCTGCAGGGCAGCATGCAGAAGCAGGACCCCGACGCCGCCATGCGCAGTGCACGGTCGCTGGCCTTCGGGATCTTCCTCGCCGAAGCGGTGCTCTCGCTCGGGCTCTGGTGGTCGGTGGACACGGTCAGCCCCGACTGGCAGGCCTACGTGGACGCGGCCTGGATCCCGCAGTGGGGCGCCCGCTTCACGGTCGGCGTCGACGGCATCGCGCTGATGCTGATCCTGCTCACCACGCTCCTCATGCCCCTCACGGTGCTCGGGAGCTGGACGAGCATCCGCGTGAAGACGCATGCGTACTACGCGCTGCTGCTCATCCTCACGACCGGGATGCTCGGCGTGTTCATGGCGCTCGACCTGGTGTTCTTCTACGTGATGTGGGAAGTGATGCTGGTGCCGATGTACCTGATCATCGGCATCTGGGGCGGCCAGCGCCGCCTCTACGCGAGCCTCAAGTTCTCCCTCTACACCATGGTCGGATCGCTGCTCATGCTCGTGGCGATCGTGTACCTCGGCCTGAAGGCGGGGCAGGGTGGGCCGCCGGTCTTCGCCTATGACGCCGTCCTCGACATGGCGCGCACGATGCCGCTCGCGGGGAGCTTCTGGCTCTTCGGCGCCTTCGCGATCGCGTTCGCCGTGAAGGTGCCGATGTTCCCGTTCCACACCTGGCTCCCCGACGCCCACGTCGAGGCACCCACCGCCGGCTCGGTGATCCTGGCCGCGATCATGCTCAAGATGGGGACCTTCGGCTTCGTCCGGTTCGCGGTGCCGCTCTTCCCCGCGGTCGCCATGCACCCGACCGTCCGCATGGTCATGCTCGTGCTCGCCGTGATCGGGATCGTGTACGGCGCGCTCGTGGCGCTCGTGCAGCCCGACTTCAAGAAGCTCGTCGCCTACTCGTCGGTCTCGCACCTGGGCTTCGTCATGCTCGGCATCTTCGCGATGACCACCGAGTCGATGCAGGGGGCGCTGATGGTCACCATCAGCCACGGCATCTCGACCGGCGCGCTCTTCCTCCTGATCGGCATGATCTACGAGCGCCGGCACACGCGGCTGATCGAGGACTTCGGCGGCATCGCCAAGGTCATGCCGATCTTCGCCGTCTGCCTCACCATCGTCTCGCTCAGCTCGATCGGCGTGCCGGGCACCAACGGCTTCGTCGGCGAGTTCCTGGTGCTGATCGGGTCCTTCCCGACGGCGCCGTACTACACGATCATCGCCGCGACCAGCGTCATCTTCGCCGCCGCGTACCTGCTCTGGGCGGTCCAACGCATCATCTACAACCCACTCGTGAAGCCCGAGAACGAGGCCCTCAAGGGCAACGACCTCAACTGGCGCGAGATCGGCCTTCTGACGCCGCTGCTCATCGCGATCCTCTGGCTCGGTGTCTATCCCAGGCCGGTGCTCCAGAAGACCGAGGCCGCCGCCGAGCGGCTGGTCCGAGGCGTCGAAGCCGGCCGCATGGGTTCGCTGGGGCCGCGCCCCCGGATCGGGGGGCGCTGAGATGACCTTCGATCTCCTGAATCCCGTGCAGCTCTCCTCGGCGCTGCTCCCCGACCTGCTGCTCGTGGCCGGTGCGATCCTGCTCATGCTCATGGCCGCCTGGCGGCCCGACAGCGACGCGCGTCAGCGGACCGTCGGCTTCGCGTCGATCGGCCTGCTCGTCCTCACGATGGGGCTCGTCGTGTGGATGGCCGTGAGCGGCCTCACCGCCTCCGACAAGGGCGTGATCGCCGTCGACGGGTTCCGCTGGATGGTCGACCTGGTCGTCCTGCTCGGGGCGATCGGCACGATCGCGCTCGCGATCGAGCACAACGTGCGCGACGGCATCGTGCAGGCCGAGTCGCATGTGCTGGTGCTCTTCGCCACGTCCGGCATGATGATCCTCGCCGGCGCGCGCGACCTCATGGTCGTCTTCCTCGGCATCGAGATCATGTCGGTCGCCGTCTACGTGCTCGCGGGACTCAACCGGCGCAGTGCGCGCTCGGCCGAGGCGTCGCTCAAGTACTTCCTGCTCGGCGCGTTCGCGACCGGCTTCCTGCTGTACGGCATCGCGCTCGTCTACGGCGCCACCGGCCAGACGCAGATCGTCGAGATCGGCAATGCGATCCGGCGCTTCGACCTCACGAACGACCCGATGCTGCTGGTCGGCATCGGCCTCATGCTCATCGGCATGGGATTCAAGGTCGCGGCGGCCCCGTTCCACATGTGGGCGCCCGACGTCTATGACGGATCGCCCACGCCGATCAGCGCCTTCATGGCCGCGACGGTCAAGGCGGCGGCCTTCGCGACGTTCATGCGCATCTGGTACGAGGCGTTCTACAACATGTTCTCCGGTTGGGCGCCCTCCGTCTGGTGGCTCGCCGTGGTGACGATGGTCGTCGGCAACGTCGTCGCGCTGTCGCAGAAGAACATCAAGCGCATGCTCGCCTACTCGAGCATCGTGCATTCCGGGTACCTGCTGGTCGCCGTGACGGCGGCCTCGGCGCTCGCGAGCACCGCCTTCACGTTCTACGTCGTGGCCTACACCCTCGCGACCTTCGGTGCCTTCGCCGTGGTGGCGTCGATGCAGCAGCTGGGCGAGACCGACGCGCGGATCTCGGACTACGAGGGGCTCTGGCACGTGCGGCCCTGGCTCGCCACCGCCATGGCCGTGTACCTGCTCGCACTCCTCGGCTTCCCCGTGTTCGGCGGCGTCGGCTTCTTCGCCAAGTGGTACCTGATCCAGGCGGCGCTCGCGGCGCCGGCCGGACTGACGATCCTCGCCGTGATCCTGGTGCTGACCTCGGTGATCTCCGCCGGCTACTACCTGCAGGTCGTGCGCGTGATGTTCATGAAGCCGCGGCCGGAGGGTGCGCCGGAGCCGCTGCCGGTCGGGTCGCTCACACGCGCCGTCCTCGCCGTGACCGTCGTGCTCATCCTCGGCCTCGGGCTCTTCCCGTCGCGACTCGTCGAGATGACGCAGATGAACGCCTTCCCCCGATATCCGTTCTCCCCCGCGCTCCAGATGGGCCAGCCGCAGTTCCGGCGGTAGCGCAGGGGCCTCTCACCCGGCAGGTTCCATGGGGCGCCTCCTGCGGCGCCCCTTGGCACATCCACCACCCGCGATCCCAATGATCTCCCCAGGCATCTTCCGCCAGTACGACATCCGCGGCATCTACGGCAAGGACCTCACGATCGAGGCGGCCGAGGCGATCGGCCGCGGCTACGCGATCATCCTCGCCGAGCGCGGTCTCTCGGGCGCGGTCGCGGTGGGTCGCGACAACCGCCCCAGCGGCGATGCGCTGCGTGACGCACTCGTGCGCGGCCTGACGTCGACCGGCCTCGATGTGATCGACATCGGCGTCGTGCCGACGCCGCTGCTCTACTGGGCGCTGCACAACCTCCCGGTCGTCGCCGGCATCCAGATCACGGGGTCGCACAATCCGCCCGAGTACAACGGCTTCAAGTGCTGCGTGGGCACCGGCTCGCTGCATGGCGAGGGCATCCTCCACCTCCGCGACATCATCGCCAAGGGCGTCTTCCCCAAGGGTGCCGGCAAGGTGACGCACGAGGCCGTCGTCGACCGCTACGTCGCCGACGTCGCGGCACGGATCGGTCCGCTGCCCAAGGACATGAAGGTCGTGATCGACTGCGGCAACGGCGCCGGCGCCATCGTCGCGCCGGCGCTCTTCAAGGCGCTCGGCATCGCCCCGACGATGCTCTTCGCCGAGAGCGACGGGACCTTCCCGAACCATCATCCCGATCCCACGGTCGTGGAGAACCTGCAGGACCTGATCCGCAGCGTGCGCGCCACCGGGAGCGAGGTCGGCATCGGCTTCGACGGCGACGCCGACCGCATCGGCATCGTCGACGGCGACGGCACGATCATCTGGGGCGACTACCTGCTGCTGATCTACGCCCGCGACGTGCTCGCGCGCACCGGGGCGGGGCAGGCGATCATCTTCGACGTGAAGTGCTCGCAGGCGCTCCCCGACGGCATCGAGAAGGCCGGCGGCAAGGCGATCATGTGGAAGACCGGCCACTCCCTCATCAAGGACAAGATGAAGGCGATGCATGCGCCGATCGCCGGCGAGATGTCGGGCCACATGTTCTTCGGCGAGGGGTTCTACGGCCACGACGACGCGCTCTACGGCGCCGCGCGGCTGCTGCGCATCTGCGCCGACTCCAAGCGCACCGTGAAGGACCTGCTCGCCGACGTCCCCCGCTTCGTCTCCACGCCCGAGCTGCGCATCGACTGCGCCGACGACCGCAAGGAGGTCGTGGTGCGGGACGCGCTGAAGCACTTCGCGGCCCGGTACAAGGTCTCCGACGTCGATGGCGTCCGGATCCTCTTCGACGGCGGGTGGGGACTCATCCGCAGTTCCAACACGCAGCCGATCCTCGTGATGCGCTTCGAGGCCGACAGCGAGGCGCGGCTCGCCGCGATCCGCGGGGAGGTCGAGGGCTGGCTCACGGCGCAGGGTGTGAACGTCACGCCGGGGACCGGCCACTGAGATGAAGGCGCGGCGCGGGCTCCTCTGGCTCCTGGCCGGGCTCGCGCTCGCTCTCCTCGTGGGACGCTGGGTCGCCGGGCTCTACGGCGACTGGGCGTTCCACCATGCGCTCGGCGCCGACGCGCTCTGGCGCGAGCGACTGCTGGACCTGACGATGCTGCGGGCGGCCGTCTCCTCTGTCGCCTTCGCATTCGCCTTCGCGCACTTCTTCGCGGTCCGGCAATCGATCGTCGCCCTCGTCCTGCCTCGGTCGATCGGCGGCGTGGAGATCGCCGAGGCGATCCCGACCCGTCGCCTGACGCTGCTCGCACTGGTCGGTGCGCTCCTCGTGGCGGCGCTCTTCGCCGTCTCGGAGCAGGAATGGACGCTGCTCGCGCAGGCGATGCACGGACTCCCGTTCGCCGAGTACGAGCCGTATCTCGACCGCGACCTCGGGTTCTTCGTCAACTGGCTGCCGTTCGAGCGGCATCTGTACGAGAACGCGTCCGTGCTGCTGGTGATCACCGGCATGACGGTGCTCCTCGCCTACGTCGTCACGCCCAGCGTGCGGTGGGACGAGCGGGGGCTCTATGTCTCGACGTGGGTCCGCCGCCACCTCGGCGTGCTCGCCGGTCTCTCGATCGCGGTGATCGCGTGGGGATGGCGACTCGACCGCTTCGCGCTCCTGTCGGCGGGGAGCGGCGAGGGGACGGTCCTGTTCGACGCGCGACCGTTCACCGCGTTCGATCACCGGATCCTCCTCCCGTATCTCGCCGTCATCTCGTTCGTCGCCCTGCCCGTCGCGGTGATCTTCGTCTGGTCGGTCTGGCGCGCGAACATGCGGCTCGCGTGGGGCGTGCTCGTCGCGGTCTTCGTGGCCGGGCCGGTGGCGCGCGTGGTGATCCTGCCGGCCGCGGCGCCCGCGCGCGGCGACACGCGCGCGGCCGCCGAGCGGAGTCGTCCGTACGAGGCGACACGACTGCTCTTCACGCGCCGCGCCTTCGGCGTCGACCAGGTCGCGGTCCCTGACACGCTCCCGCCCGAGCGACTCGACGACGCGCAACTCGCGCGGTGGGTGAGCAGCTGGGACCCGGCCGCACTCATGCGCTTCATCGAACGCGACCGGCGCGGGGCCGACGTCGCGGCCCTCTCGTGGCAGGCCGGCGCGATGGGGCTCGATGCCGTGCTGCTCCGTCGCGCGCCGACCGACGCACCGCCGGGCGCCGCGTGGCCGGCGGACCTCGTCCGCAGCAATGCGATCGACCCCTCGGGACTGCCGCTCCCGGGCGTCGGGCCGGCGTCGCCCGGCATCGGCGGCGTGCTCGTCTTCCCCGGGGCGCCGAGCTACGCCCTCGTCGCCGACACGCTGGGCCGACTCGCGGCACCGCCGTTCGAGACCGGACTCCAGCGGCTCGTGCAGGCCTGGGACCAGCAGAACCCGCGACTGCTGGCGCAGGACGCCCCGTCGCCACGTCCCCGCATCGTCACCGAGCGCGATGCGATCGACCGACTCGTCCGGCTCACGCCGTTCCTCGCCCGCGGTGAGACCGTGACGCCGGTGGTGCGGGGCGACTCGCTCTACTGGGTCGTCGAGCTCTTCACGGTCGCGGAACACTATCCGCTCACCGAACGACTGCTCGTCGACGGGCGCTTCGTGCACTACGCGCAGCACGCGGCCACCGCCGTCGTCCAGGCGCAGACGGGCCGCGTGATGCTGCTGCCCGTCGCGGCACCCGATCCGGTGATGCGCGGTTGGATGGCGCGACTGCCCACGCTCTTCACCGCGCGCGAGGACGCACCGGGCTGGCTCCGCTCCGGACTGCCTCCGGCCACGGACTGGACGATGATCCAGGGCGCGATCCTCGGTCGCACCGGCGTGCGGGGCGCGGTGCTGACCGGGGGATCGCTCTCGCGGGTCGACGACGCCGACGCCGATCTCACGGCCGGGCCGCCGACCTTGCACCAACTCGACTCGAGCGGGACGCTCGGCTGGGGGATCGCCGTGTCGAGCGCGGATCGCATGGCCGGACTGCTCGTGTCGCGCGGAGGTCTCGCGCCGCGCACCACGCTGCTGCCCCCGACCTCGGAAACGAACTGGACCGGCGTCCTCCAGGCGCTGCAGCGTGCGGCCGACCAGGCGGGATTCGGACGGGCGCTCAAGGACTCGCGACGCGGACGCGTGCAGGCGATCCCCACGGTCGGGGGAATCGCCTTCGTCCAGAGCTTCTACGAGTGGCCGGCGGACGGCCCGCCGCGCCTCGCCGGCGTGGTGGTGCTCAAGGGCTCGAGCACCGTCGTCGGTCGCACCGTCGCCGCCGCGCTCGGCCAGTCGGTCGAGCCGACCGGGCGGGACGTCCCGCCGGAGGTCTTCCGCGCGCGCGCCGCGCAGCTGTACGACGCCGCCGCGGCGGCCCTGCGGGTGGGGGATTGGCGCGCGTACGGCGAGGCGTGGACCGCGCTGGGACGCCTGCTCGGACGCCCGCAGCGATAGCGCTCGGCCGTCTCTCCGCGTCTGCCAATCGCGGCGCCGGTCCGCTAGTTTTCGGGACTCTCTTCCAAACCCCCTGGAGCCCGCTGTGAATCTCCACGAATACCAAGCGAAGGACATCCTCCGCGGCTACGGCGTGAACATCCCGCCCGGCAAGGTCGCCACCACCCCAGCCGAGGCCGAGGCGATCGCCAAGGAGTACGGCACGGCGGTCATGGTCAAGGCGCAGGTCCACGTCGGTGGGCGCGGCAAGGCCGGCGGCGTGAAGTTCTGCAAGACCCCGGCCGACGCCAAGGAGAAGGCGACGGCGATCCTGGGCATGGACATCAAGGGTCTCACGGTCGAGAAGGTGCTCGTCACCGTCGCCGCCGACATCGGCAGCGAGGCGTACGTGGGCATCATCGTCGACCGCGCGACCAAGAAGCCGGTGTTCATGGTGTCCGCCGCCGGCGGCATCGACATCGAGCAGGTGGCCGCCGAGACGCCCGAGAAGATCCTCTACGTGCCGGTCGATCCGCGCTACGGCCTGCCGACCTACGACGCGATGCGGATGGGCTTCTTCCTCTTCGGCGACGTGAAGCTCGCGCGCGGCGCCGCGAAGATCATGCAGCAACTCTACGCCGCCTTCATGGCGAGCGGCTGCTCGCTCGCCGAGATCAACCCGCTGGTCGTGACGCCCACGGGCGAACTGATCGCGGTCGACGGCAAGATGGTGATCGACGACAACGAGCTCGACCGCCTCCCCGCGATCGCCGCGCTGCGCGACGTGAGCAGCGAGGAGCCGAGCGAGGTGGACGCGCGCAACGCGAACCTCACGTTCATCAAGCTCGACGGCGACGTGGGCTGCGTGGTGAACGGCGCCGGCCTCGCGATGGCGACGATGGACCTCGTGAAGTACTACGGCGGCGAGCCGGCGAACTTCCTCGACATCGGCGGGTCGTCGAATCCGGAGAAGGTCGTCAACGCGCTCCGCATCATCACGGCCGACCCCAACGTGAAGGCCATCCTGTTCAACATCTTCGGCGGCATCACGCGCACCGATGACGTCGCGAACGGCATCGTGACGGCCACCAAGGCGAACCCGCTCAAGGTGCCCATCGTGATCCGCCTGACCGGCACCAACGAGGAGATCGCGATGAGGATCCTGACCGAGAACGGCTTCTCGGCGTCGAGCGACATGGACGAGGCGGTGCAGAAGGCCGTCGCGCTCGCCAAGGGAGGGAAGTAGCATGAGCGTCTTCATCGACAAGAACACCAAGCTGGTGATCCAGGGGATCACGGGCCGCGACGGCTCCTTCCACGCGAAGCAGATGATGGAGTACGGCACCCAGGTCGTGGCCGGCGTGACGCCGGGCAAGGGGGGCCAGAAGTTCGAGGGGACCGTGCCGATCTTCAACACGGTCATGGATGCCGTGAAGGCGACCGGCGCCAACACGAGCGTGATCTACGTGCCGCCCCCGTTCGCCGCCGATGCGATCATGGAAGCGGCCGCCGCCGGCGTGCAGCTCGTGGTCTGCATCACCGAGGGCGTGCCGGTGCTCGACATGACGAAGGTCTATCCCTTCGTGAAGGAGAAGGGTGTGCGGTTGATCGGCCCGAACTGCCCGGGGCTCATCACGCCGGGCGAGTCGAAGGTCGGGATCATCCCGGGGCGGATCTGCATGCCGGGGCCCGTCGGAGTCGTGTCGCGGTCGGGTACGCTCACGTATGAGATCGTCTACCAGCTCACGCGCGCCGGGATCGGCCAGACCACCTGCGTCGGCATCGGCGGCGATCCGATCAACGGCACCAACTTCATCGACTGCCTCGAGGCCTTCGAGAAGGACCCGAAGACCAAGGCTGTCGCGATGATGGGGGAGATCGGTGGGACGGATGAGCAGGAAGCGGCCGAGTTCGTGAAGAAGCACATGAAGAAGCCGGTCGTCGGGTTCATCGCGGGGCAGACCGCACCGCCGGGGCGGCGGATGGGGCATGCCGGCGCGATCATCTCCGGGTCGTCGGGGACGGCGGCCGAGAAGCTCGAGGCGTTCGCGGCCGCGGGGATGGGGATCGCGAAGCGGCCGAAGGACTTCGTGGAGCTCATCCGGGCGCGGCTCGGGTGATGGCGGTGCGGGTCCTTGGGTTCTCCTGCCACTGCTTTCACCACCGAGGCACCGAGGACACCGGGGACTGCACGAGCGCATGACGGCGCGCAGGGCGGGGCAGGAGTGCGCGCTTGGCAGGGAACCGCAAGTACTTGGGGAACGGCAACTGCGTCGCACGCGGTAGTTCCCAAGGTCTTGCCGTGGCAGTCGCAGTTCCCGGTGCCCTCGGTGCCTCGGTGGTGAAAGCAGTCGCAGTCCGAACCAACCAACCAATACGGAACCCAGACCGATGTCCCTCGACTATACCTTCTCGATCATCAAGCCCGACGCCTTCAACGCGGGCAAGGCCGGCAAGATCATCGCGCACCTCGAAGCCCAGGGCTTCACGCTCAAGGCCGCGCGCGTCATGCAGCTCACCAAGAAGCAGGCGGAGGAGTTCTACGCCGTCCACCGCGGCCGCCCGTTCTATGGCGAGCTCGTGGAGTTCATGAGCTCGGCCCCCTGCATGCCGTTCGTGCTCAAGAAGGGGAGCGCCGTCAGCGCCCTCCGGGACGCCATCGGCGCGACCGATCCGGCCGAGGCGGCCGCCGGGACGGTCCGGAAGCTCTTCGCCGAGTCCAAGGGCCGGAACGCGATCCACGCCTCGGATTCGGACGAGAACGCCGTCCGCGAGAGCCGGTTCTTCTTCGCCGAAGCGGACGTCATCTGACCGGCGGTCCGGCACCGCTCTAAGTGCCGGAGACGCCGAGAGTTGCCCCCTTGTCCGCACCCCTCGGGCGGGGTATCTTCCTTTGCTATGCTGTCGTTCGACATCCGCACCCTATCCCAAGGCGCCGTCCAGGTCGAAGGGGACCTCAGCGCCGCCGATCCGGTCTGGTTGGAGGACGACGCTCGTCCTGTCTCGCATGTCCATGTCACCGGACGTCTGAGCGGAGCGGGCAGCGGCCGGTACTACTTCAGCGGCGCGTTCACTGGAACCGCTGCCGGGGAGTGCCGCCGGTGCCTGGTGCCGGTGGAGAGTGCGGTGAGCGGTCAAGCCCACTTCCTCTACGCCGACGCCGACGACGAGAACGCGGACGAACCGGATGTCTTCCCGCTCGGTGATTCGGGGACGACGCTCGACCTTCGCCCCGCGCTCCGTGAGCAGTGGCTGCTCGAGGCTCCGGCCCTCCCGTTGTGCCGCCCCGACTGCAAGGGGTTCTGCCCGACGTGCGGTGCCGATCTCAATGCCGGCCCCTGTGCCTGTATCTTGTCCTGATCCCGATCAACCCTACCTGGCAGGTTCCCGATGGCCGTCCCGAAGCGCCGTACCTCCAAGCGCAAGAAGCGCGCTCGCAACACCCACAAGATCGCCCCGGCGATCAACATCCAGGCGTGCCCGAAGTGCGGCGCGATGAAGCGCCCGCACCACGTGTGTGAGGAGTGCGGGTTCTACGCCGGGGAACAGCGGGTCGCGGCGCGCGAAGCGTAGCCGTGGCGCGCATCGCGCTGGACGCGATGGGGGGCGACCATGCCCCAGCCGCGCCGATCGCTGCCGCCCTGCTCGCCATCCAGGAACTGGGGCCTGAGCACCAGATCCAACTCGTGGGACGCGCGAGCGTCATCCAGGAGCAACTGAACGCCCAACTCGCTGCCGCTCCGGCCCTCCTGGTCGAGGCGGCTACGCGCTTTGAGATCGTCGACGCGCCCGACGTCATCGAGATGACCGACAAGCCCTCGGTCGCCATCCGCGGCAAGCCGCAGTCGTCCATGGCCGTCGGCATCCGGCTCCAGACCGAGGGGCGGTCCGACGCCTTCGTCTCCGCCGGCAACACCGGCGCGCAGATGGCCGCCTCGACCTTCATCCTGCGGCTGCACGAAGGCCTCTCGCGCCCCGCCATCGGGACGGTCTTCCCGACGGCCAAGCAGCCGGTCGTCGTGCTCGACGCCGGCGCCAACGTCGACTGCTCCGCCGCCGAACTCGTGCAGTTCGCTCGCCTCGGGAGTGTCTACGCCCGCGACATCCTGGGCCGACCCAATCCGGCCGTGGGCCTCCTCTCGATCGGCGAGGAAGCGGAGAAGGGCAACGCTGCCGTGAAGGAGGCCCATCAGCTCCTGCTCGGCGCCCACCTCAACTTCATCGGCAACGTCGAAGGGCGCGACATCCCCACCGGGAGCTGCGACCGCGGCCCGATCGACGTCGTCGTCTGCGACGGCTTCACCGGCAACGTGCTCCTCAAGTTCTACGAGGCGGTCGCCCCGATGTTCTTCGGCATGATGCTCAAAGCGGGCGTCAGCAGGGAACAGCTCGGATCGGTGGTGCACTCGCTCGACTACGAGAAGTACGGAGGGGCGCCGCTGCTCGGACTGAAGGGCGTCAGCATCATCTGCCACGGCAAGTCGAGCCCGGAAGCGATCAAGAACGGCATCTTCGCGGGCATCCGCGCCGTGGAGTCCCACATGAGCCAGCACATCCGGGAGCAACTCACGTCATGAAGCGCCCGTTCGCGATGCTCGCGGCCACCGGCCACGCGGTGCCCAAGCGGGTCCTCCGCAACGACGAGTTCGTCGGCATGGGGATCGACACCTCCGACGAGTGGATCCGCGAGCGCACCGGCATCCGCGAACGCCATATCGCCGGCGAGGGCGAGACGCTCACGAGTATCTCCGCCGAGGCGGCACGGCTCGCGATGAAGCGCGCGGGTGTCACGGCCAGCGAACTCGACGTGATCATCCTCGGCACCGCGAGCCCCGACCGGCTGCTGCCGGCCACGGCGGTCGAGATCCAGGCCGCACTCGGCGCCACGCGCGCCGTGGCGTTCGACATCGATGCGGCCTGCTCGGGCTGGCTCTACGGGATCCAGATCGCCGAGGGGCTCCTCGCGACCGGCGGCTACGAGACGATCCTCGTCATCGGCGGCGAACAGCTCTCGCGCATCGTGAACTGGAAGGACCGCAACACCTGCGTCCTCTTCGGCGACGGGGCGGGGGCGACGATCCTCAAGAAGAGCACCAAGGGCCGCGGCATCCTCTCCGCCTACATGCGCTCCGACGGCACGCTCGCCGACCTGCTCCACCGGCCGAAGGGCGGCTGTCTCGCGCCCGTCACGCCGGAGATCATCGCCGACGGATCGCACCTGCTGACGATGGCCGGCCGCGAGGTCTTCAAGAACGCCGTGCGTTCGATGGCGGACGCCTCCGACCGTGCCCTCGACGGCGCGAAGCTCTCGGCGGCGGACATCGATCTCATGATCCCGCACCAGGCGAACATCCGCATCATCGAGGCGACGGCGAAGCACGCCAACATCCCGATGGAGAAGGTCTACGTGAACGTCGACCGGTTCGGCAACACCTCGGCGGCCTCGATCCCGATCGCGCTGAGCGAAGCGCAGGAGCAGGGGCTGATCAAGGAGGGGAGCACCGTGATGTTCGTGGCGTTCGGTGCCGGCTTCACCTGGGGATCGATGGTCGTCCGGTTCTGACTCACCCCTCACCTCCGAGTCCCGTGTTCCTACTCTTCCCCGGTCAGGGCTCGCAGAAACCCGGCATGGCGAAGGACCTCGCCGAGGCCTTCCCGGCAGCCCGCGACGTGTTCGATCGCGCCGACGCCGCACTGGGCACCAAGCTCAGCACGCTCTGCTTCGAGGGACCGGCCGAGGAGCTGACGCTCACGCACAACGCGCAGCCGGCGCTGCTGGCGCATGGTGCCGCGGTCTGGGCCGTCGTGAAGGAGAAGGTCTCGGCGCGGGTGCAGGGGGCGGCAGGACACTCGCTCGGTGAGTTCTCGGCCTACCACGCGGCCGGTGCGTTGCCGCTGGAGGATGCCGTCAGGCTCGTGCGGCGCCGTGGCGAGCTGATGTACGAGACCGGCGTGAAGGTGCCGGGGGCCATGGCCGCCATCCTCGGGGAACTGAAGCGGCCGATCGAGGAGATCTGCCGCGAGGCGGGGGCGCGCGGCGTGTGCGTTCCCGCGAACTACAACAGCACCGAACAGATCGTGATCTCGGGCGAGGTCGCGGCGGTCGAGGCGGGGATGGAACTCGCCAAGGCCGCCGGCGCCAAGCGCGCGATCCGCCTGCCCGTGAGCGGGGCATTCCACAGTCCGTTGATGGAGCCCGCGGCCGCCGGTCTCAAGGCGGCGCTCGACGCCGCCCACTGGCGCGCGCCGTCGGTGCCGATCTGGAGCAACGTGACCACCGAGGCGGTCGGCGATGCGGCGACCGCGCGCGAGTTGCTCCTCAAGCAGCTCACGTCGCCCGTGCGTTGGGTCGAACTGGTGCGGCATGCCGCCGCCCGCGTCCCGGGCACGACATTCGTGG
>JAIOPJ010000030.1 GCA_021413975.1 Gemmatimonadota bacterium | reverse complement strand
CCCTCGCGCGAGCCCTTGTGCGCGAGCATCGGCGGGCCGGCGACGTCGCCGATCGCGTAGATG
Source organism: Gemmatimonadota bacterium (assembly GCA_021413975.1). Lineage (GTDB taxonomy): Bacteria > Gemmatimonadota > Gemmatimonadetes > Gemmatimonadales > Gemmatimonadaceae > Pseudogemmatithrix. The sequence goes on along the minus strand of JAIOPJ010000030.1, from coordinate 49,797 downwards.
CCCTTGGCGGTGGTCTCGAGCAGCGCATCGATCCTGATGAAGCCGCGCTCGGTGATCTGGACGCCCGCTTCCTTGAGGCCGGGCACCTCGATGTTCGGCGCGCGGCCGGCGGCCACGAGCACGACGTCGAAGCTCATCTCCTTCTTCTCGCCGCCCGCCTCGACCGGGATGGTCACGCCCGTCTTGGTCGTCTTCACGGTGCCGAGCTTGGCGCCCGTGATCACCTCGATGCCGCGCTTCTTGAACGCCTTCGCGAGCTCGGCCGAGCAGTCCTCGTCCTCGATCGGGAGGATGCGCGGCATGACCTCGAGCAGCGTGACCTTGGAGCCGAAGGCGTTGAACACGTCGGCGAACTCGCAGCCCACGGCGCCGGCGCCGATGATCGCCATCGTCGCGGGGGCCTTCTCGAGCGTGAGCGCCTCGTCGGACGAGATGATCGTCGTCTTGTTGAGCTCGAGGCCGATCTGCGGGAGGCCCTTCACGCGCGAGCCGGTCGCGATCACCACGGCCTTGGTCGCGGTGTGCGTCTCCGTCTTGCCGTCGGCACCGGTGACCTTCACCGACTTGCCCGCGCCGAGGGCGCCGGTCCCCTTGAGCCAGGTGATCTTGTTCTTCTTGAAGAGGAACTCGACGCCCTTGGAGTTCTGCGCCGAGACCGCGCGCGAGCGCTTCATGGCGACGCCGTAATCGAGCGTCACCTTCTCCGCCTTCACGCCGAACTCGGCGCCCTTGGCGACCTTCTGCACGATCGAGGCGGCCTCGAGGAGTGCCTTCGCGGGGATGCAGCCCCAGAGGACGCAGGTGCCGCCGAGGCCTTCGCGCTCGACGACGGCGACGGACTGGCCGAGCTGGGCGGAGCGGAGGGCGCCGACGTAGCCGGCCGGGCCGCCGCCTACGTAGATGACGTCGTACTGTGCCATTTGACGGAGAGATGAAGGTGGAAGGATGGAGGATGGAGGTCAGAAGCGATGATGCGGTGCGCTCATCCTTCGGCCTTCATCCTTCTTCCTGATTCAGAACACTAGCAGCAGCGGGTTCTCGATGAGGCGGCGGAGCGTCTGCAGGAACTTCGCCCCCACCGCGCCGTCGATCACGCGATGGTCGCAGCTCATCGTCACGCGGAGCTTCTTGCGGACCTCGAAGCCACCGTCGGAACCGACGACGACCTTGTCCTCGATCGCGCCGATCGCGAGGATGCCGACCTCGGGCGGATTGATGATCGCCGTGAACTGGTCGATCTGCATCATGCCGAGGTTGGAGACGGAGAAGGTCGAGCCCGTGAACTCCTCGGGCTTGAGCTTCCGCTCACGGGCGCGCTTGGCGAGCGACTTGGACTCGGCCGAGATCTCGCTCATGCGCTTGGTCTGCGCGTCGAAGATCACCGGCACGATCAGGCCGTCGTCGGTGGCGACCGCCATGCCGAGGTGCACGGTGTTGAAGTAGCGGATCCGGTCGCCGAGCCAGTGCGCGTTCACTTCCGGGTGCTTCGTGAGCGCGGTGGCGGTCGCCTTCAGGATCAGATCGTTGAACGAGAACTTGAAGGCGTCGCCGAGTTCGGCGGCGGCGTTCCGCATCTCGGCGGCGCGGGCAACGTCGAACTCGGCCGTGAGATAGAAGGTCGGGATCGGGCCGATCGACTCGGCGAGTCGGCGCGCGATCGTCTTGCGGATCTGCGTGAGACTCTCGTCGCGGAACTGCTCCCCGGGCGTGGCGGCCGAGAACGCGCGCGGTGCCGGCGGGGACGCCGCAGCGGCTCCGCCGCCGGCGACCGCAGCCTCGATGTCGCGCTTGACGATGCGGCCACCGGGGCCCGAGCCCTGCACGCCGCTGAGATTCACTCCCTCGTCGCCGGCGAGGCGGCGCGCGAGCGGGGAGGCGATCACTCGACCGGCCGGGACCGCGGGTGCAGCGACGGGAGCGGACGTCGGCCCGGGGGCTGGCGCAGTGGCAGCCGTAGCAGCAGCCGTAGCAGCAGGCGCAGCAGCAGGCGCCGCGGCCGGCGCCGCGGCCGGCGCACCCGCCACGAGCGCCGCGATGTCCTCATCCGCCGTCGCGATCACGCCGACGAGCGTGCCGACCGCCGCCGTCGTGCCCTCGGCGACGAGCCGCTTCCGCAGCACGCCGTCGCCACGCGCGACGAGTTCCATGACCGCCTTGTCGGTCTCGACCTCGGCGAGGATGTCGCCGGTCTTGACCGCGTCGCCCTCGCTCTTGTTCCACTTCACGAGGCGCCCCTCTTCCATCGTGGGGCTGAGGGCCTCCATGAACACCTTGGTCGCCATAGTTCCGGTCGTTGGACGGTATACGGGAGAATCGAGACGGGCGGGCCCGACGGAGGAACGAAGATCGCGACTTCTTTCCACCTTCATCCTTCCACCTTCATCCTAGTTCAGGTACATCACCTTCTTGACCGCCGCGATCGTCTTCGCGAGGTCGGGCTTGGCCGCTTTCTCGATCGCCTTCGCGTACGGCATCGGGACGTCGGTCTGGTGCACGCGGATCACCGGCGCGTCGAGGTCGTCGAAGCAGTCGCGCTGGATGTAGTCGACGATCTGGGCGCCGATGCCGGCGAGTTCCCAGCCTTCCTCGAGCACCACCGCGCGGTTCGTCTTGCGCACCGAGGCGACGATCGCCTCGCGGTCCATCGGACGCACCGTGCGCAGGTCCACGACGTCGACGCGGATCCCCTCCTTGGCGAGCTGGTCGGCGGCGTTCATCGCGACGAGGACCATCTTCCCGCTGGTGATGATCGAGCAGTGATCACCCTCGCGCTTGAGGTCGGCCTTGCCGATCGGGACGATGTAGTCCTCGGTGGGGACCTCGCCCTTGGTGTTGTAGAGCATCTCGCCCTCGAGCACGATCACCGGGTTGTCATCGCGGATCGCCGCCTTGAGCAGACCCTTCGCGTCGTACGGCGTGCCCGGCGTGACGACCTTGAGCCCCGGGATGTGCGCGAGCCAGGATTCGAACGCCTGCGAGTGCTGCGCCGAGAGCTGGAGCGCCGCGCCATTGGGGCCGCGGAAGACCATCGGCATGGGGTACTGGCCGCCGGACATGTAGAGCATCTTGGCGGCGGCGTTGACGATCTGGTCGATCGCGAGGAGCGCGAAGTTCCAGGTCATGAACTCGACGACCGGACGCAAGCCGACCATGGCCGCGCCGACGCCGACGCCGGCGAAGCCGAGTTCGGTGATCGGCGTGTCGACCACGCGCATCTCGCCGAACTCCTCGAGCAGTCCCTTGGAGACCTTGTAGGCCCCGTTGTAGACGGCGACCTCCTCGCCCATGAGGAAGACCCGGTCGTCGCGCTGCATCTCTTCGCGGAGGGCCTGATTCAGGGCCTCGCGGTAGGTGATGATCGGCATATGGTGTTCTCGGTCAGCTCGTGGTGTCGACGAGGACGTCTTCGTGGAGCGCTTCGATCGAAGGCTCCGGGGAGGCGTCGGCGAAATCCCACGCGTCCTGGCAGATCGTCTTGATCTCCTGCTCCATCGCGGCGAAGTCGGACTCGGTGAGGTCACCGGCCTCGTACATGCGCGCCTTGAGCAGGTTGATCGGGTCGCGCTTGAGGTACTCGTCGAGTTCGGCCTTGGTGCGGTAGGTGCCGCTCACCGCGTCGGACATGGAGTGTCCCATGTAGCGATAGGTGCGGATCTCGAGCAGGACCGGCTTGGATTCGCGTCGCGCGGTCTCGAGCGAGCGCTCCATGGACTCGCGCACGGCGAAGACATCCTGACCGTCGACGTACTCGCCATGCATGCCGTCGTACGCATCGGAACGGCGCGAGAGGTCCTTGATCGCGGCCGCGCGCTCGACGGCCGTTCCCATGCCGTACTTGTTGTTCTCGATGATGAAGAGGCAGGGCAGCTTCCAGAGCGCCGCCATGTTGAGCGCCTCGTGGAAGGCGCCGGTGTTCACGACCGACTCGCCCATGAAGCAGGCGATCACCTGGTCGCCCCCGCGGTACTTGATCGCGAAGCCCACGCCCGCGGCGATCGGCACATGCCCGCCGACGATGCCGTGGCCGCCGAGGAAGTTGAGGTTGCGGTCGAAGAGGTGCATCGAGCCGCCCTTGCCGCGCGAGCAGCCGTCCACGCGGCCGAAGAGCTCGGCCATGATCGAACGCGGCGTCATGCCGCGGGCGAGCGCCTGCCCGTGGTCACGATAGGTCGTGATGATGTAGTCGTCGGGGCGGAGCATCGAGATCACGCCGGTGGAGACGCCCTCCTGCCCGATGTAGAGATGGCAGAAGCCGCCGATCTTCCCGAGCGCGTACGCTTCGCCGACCTTCTCCTCGAAGCGGCGCTGCAGGAGCATCGTGTGGAGCAATTCGCGGCGGAGGGCGGCGTCACCGGGCAGGTGCTTGCCGTCGGTTCTCTTCTTGGCGGCCATGTGTGCGGGGCGGGGTGCGGTGGGAGAGTCGGGTCAGACGCCTGCGGCCTGCACCTGCTCCCACGCGTGGTAGGACGAACGGACGAGCGGCCCGGACTCGACGTGCCTGAAGCCCATGGCCATGCCTTCGGTGCGGAACATCGCGAACTCGTCGGGCGTGACGTAGCGGTCGAGCGCGATGTGGTCGTCGGAGGGGCGCAGGTACTGGCCGAGGGTGAGGATGTCGACGTCGACCTCGCGCAGCTCGCGCATGGTCTTGAGGACCTCCTCGTTGGTCTCGCCCATGCCGAGGATGATGCCCGTCTTGGTCGGGATCTCCGGCGCGACGCTCTTGGCGAAGCGGAAGATCTCGAGCACGCGCTCGTAGCGGCCGCCGGGCCGTGCCTTCTTGTAGAGGCGCGGGACGGTCTCGGTGTTGTGGTTGTAGATCTCGGGGCGCGCCTCGAGCACGGCGCGGATGGCGTCCTCGTTGCCCTGGAAGTCGGGGACGAGCACCTCGACCGAGCAGCCGGGGACGGCCTCGTGCACCTGTCGGATCACCTCGGCGAAGGCCCAGGCGCCGAAGTCGGGGAGGTCGTCGCGGTCCACGCTCGTGATGACGAGGTGGCGGAGGTTCATCTTCTTCGCCGCTTCGGCGACGCGGCTCGGTTCGGCGGGGTCGAACTTGGGGGGGCGGCCGTGCGCGACGGCGCAGTAGGCGCAGTTCCGCGTGCAGACGTCGCCGAGGATCATGAAGGTCGCGGTGCCATGTTCCCAGCACTCGCCGACATTCGGGCAGTGCGCCTCCTCGCAGACCGTATGGAGGTCGAGTTCCTTCATCAGCTGCTTCAGATGGAGGTAGTTCGACCCGCCGGGCGCCTTGACCTTGAGCCAGGACGGCTTGCGCTCGGGGAGGGGTTCGGCGCGGTGCCGGCCCATGATCTGGTAGAGGACCTCAGCCATCTCTGTGTCCGTGCCCGTTGGGGGGAGGCGCCGCATGGTTCGGGATGGAGGATACGCGGGGGCGGTGGGTAGGGGTAGGTGGCATAACCATCTTTACTGTGTTTTGTCAGTTACCCGAGATCGGTGCGCTTGGTCGTCGTTCTGCCTCTGCGGTCTCCGCGAACGGCCATCACCACAGGGGCACCGAGGACACAGGGAACTACAAGACGGCCTTCGTCCGCCGCGTGCCCTCGTGAGCGGTCGTTCCTCTCGAGGCGTGCTCGACCGGGACGCCGCGGTCTCCGGTCCCCGTCACCTCCATCGGCGAGCCTGCCTCGCAGTCGCCGTTCCCTGTGTCCTCGGTGCCCCTGTGGTGAATGCAGTCGCGGTCGGCCCCCCGTCCGCCCGGGCACCCCCGAAACCAAGCGGCCCACTGGTGCGTAATGAAGGCAACTCCTCCCTCAGGGACACCATGCTCCGCACCGTCTTCATGATCGGCCTCATCGCGCTCGCCGGACTCTTCCTCCTGAAGATCTCCTTCGGGATCCTCGGCGGCCTCTTCGGGCTTCTCTTCGCTCTGATCGGCATGGCGATCCCGGTGCTGCTCCTCGGTCTCGTCGTCTACGTGGTGCTGAAGATCTTCGCGCCCGACACGGCCAAGGAACTGCGGGACAAGTTCGGCGGGAAGTGACGCGGGGACGGATAGGAAGCGCGAGGCCGGAGGACCGGCCCCAGGCGCCTGTGCCCGCGACCGCCCCCGGGGGGGGGGGGGCGCCGCTTCCGGTTTCTCCGCTCGCAGGCCCCGAGTACGCGGGTGCCGAGCTCGTCGGGTTCGTCACCCGCGCCGGGCACCCGCGCCGAGTCAGCGCGAGTCGAGCGCCTCGGCCACCGCCCAGCCCAGCAGCGGGATCATCAGCTCGTGGTGCCCGGTGATCGCGAACCCCTCTCCGCCGGCCAGCACGGGCCGCTGCACCACGTTCACTGTCGGCCGGTAGTGCCGCTGCATGTCGAAGTCCGCGGTCGTGAAGTCGGTCGGCTTCCCGCCGTTCACGTTGCGCGCGACCGTGAGCGCCTTGAGGAAGACCTCGGGCATGATGACCGCGCTCCCCAGGTTGAGCACCACGCCCCCCTGGTGGAGGTCGTCGCAGCTGGCGGCGAGGCGACGGAAGTCGCGGTGGCTCGTGTCGCCGATCGCGGCACCGTTCGCCGCGGGATGCTGATGGATGATCTCGGCGCCCAGGGCGGCGTGCACCGTGACGGGGATCCAGTGCCGGTATGCGGCGAGGACGATCGAATGTTCGGCATGCGCGAGGGCGCTGGATCCCTCGAGCGCGCGCGCGACCGACTCCCCCATGCCCCAGCCGTGGGTCTGGCCGGCCACGAACGCCTCGTTGAGCCCGCGTCCCGTCTCCTCCGCCATCCCGAACGTGCCGTCCTTGAGGCCGGCCGCCACGTCCTCGGAGGTGCCGCCGAAGCGGGCGATCTCGTAGTCGTGGATCGCCGCCGAACCGTTCATGGCGAGATGCGTGATGACGCCGCGCTTCATGAGGTCCACGAGGATGGGTCCGATGCCGGTCTTCACGACATGCCCGCCCAGCATCACGATCACGCCGCGCTTGCGGGTGGCGGCACGCACGACGGCGTCCACGACCTTCCGGAAATCCTGCGCCTTGAGTGCGTCCGGCAGCGACTTCATGAAGCCGGCGAAGGAGCGGTCGGCACCGGGCGGCGTGGCGAATTCCTCGGCGCGCACCTTGTTGGGGCGCACGGCGATCGGCACCGTCCTCACGCGCGCGTGTTCGACCTCGCGCGGCACTCGGCGATCCTGGCTCATGGTATCGCACCCGGTGGAATGGAGTCGGTGGCCCAGCGGTACGAGCGCAGGTAGAGATTGAGCGAGCCGAACGAGAGGCGCGACTTCATCTGCAGCATCATCCGCTTGTCGTCGTCGGTGAGCCAGATCTCGGCGGCCCCCCCCTCGGAGAAGATGCCGGAGGTCTTGATGATCGGCTGGATGACGATCGCGTCGAAGGCACCCGCGGGCACCCGCACGCGCTCGCGGCGCAGCACGCGGATCGTCACCGGATTGCGGTCGGGCTTGAAGTACCGGTTGAACTCGTACGTCCGGCCCACTTCGAGCGGCACGGTCCTGATGAAGAACAGGAATGACCCGTCGTCGAGCGGTTCGGCGACCGAGGGCATCTCGCGGTTCTTCTTGAAGACCTCGTTGAAGACCGAACGCTCGGGGAAGATCTCGTAGAGGCGCTGCCGTTCGCTCGACCCGCGGAGGTTCTGCGAGTACCGCAGCGAGTTGAGCGTGTTGACGTCCATCCAGCTCTCGTAGACGTCGTCGACGCGGTAGAAGATCGTCCCGCCGCTCAACGTGAAGAGCACATGCCAGGCGGGCCGGTCGCGGATGGACTCGATCCCCATCACGCGCATGCGCGCCGTGCCCACCTTGATCGCGCCGAAGCGCACGTCGTAGGTGAGGTTCTCTCCGACGAGGAACGGCACGGGTGCGCGGCCCGTCGGCGACACCGTCTCCTGCGCCGTGGCGGGCAGCGCGAGCGCGCTGGACACCGCGACGACGGAGAGCAGGGTCGTCACGCGCCGGTTCACGCGACCGGTCGGGTGCGCGCGCGTCCTCGCGCCGCCCAGCCGGCGCGTACGAGGGCCCAGGTGTCCGGCCAGGGATCGCGACGCGTCGCACGCGACCGCACGTCGAAGCGCAACGGCAGCGACACGGTCTCGACGCGACGCGCCTCCGCGGCCGCGGCGTGCAGGTAGTCCAGGTTCGCCTGCCAGGGCTCCGCCGCCTGCGTCACCGGCAGGTCTCCCGCCTTCTTGAGCAGGTCGCGCACGACGGCGATCCGCATGAGACGGAACGAACCGAACGGATCCTTCACGCCGGCCACCGTGACCGCGTGGCGGATCGGCCAGAGCTTCGGGAGCCAGGAGACGAGCCGATGGAGCTTGCGCACCGATTCCGGCGCTTCGTCGGGCACTTCGCGCTCGGCGACCACGACGTCCGCGCCGCCCTCGAACCGTTTCACGAGCTCGGGGATCCCCTCCGGCTGGTCGGTGAAGTCGGCCTGGAGGAGGACCACCGCATCACGGCGCGGATACTTCGTGCGGTTGGAGGCCTCGCGCAGGAGCGCGTCGACGGCGCGCGCGTAGCCCACGCGCGTGCGTCCGCCGATCACCGTCAACGGCATGGCCTTGGTGTACGGCTCGAGCACTTCGCGTGTGGCGTCGGTGCTAGCGTCGTCGTACACGAGGATCTCGTACTCGCGCGTGTACTCCTGGAACACCTTGCGGATGCGCCACAGGAGGACGCCCACGGTCGGGGCCTCGTCGAAGGTCGGGATGCAGATATAGAGCACAGTGGAAAGCTAGACGGAGACGCTACCAGGGACCACAGCGATATATCCCGCTAGACCTTGGAACGCTCCACCAAGTCACGGTAGGCGGTCAGTACGGACTCGACCATGCGGTCGGGCCCGAAGCTCCGCGCGCGCTCCGGGCCGGCCGCGCCGAGCGCGAGCCGGCGAGGCTCGTCCGCCACGAGGCGGGAGACTCCCGCCGCGAACGACGGGTCGTCGTCGGGAGCGAAGAGCAGCCCATTGCGGCCGTCCTCGATGATCTCGCCGAGCCCGCCGGCCGCGACCGCGACGGTCGGGACGCCGAGCGCCATGGCCTCGATCACCGCGGTGCCGAGTCCCTCGGCGCCCCCGGGGTGCAGGAGGAGGTCGAGCCCGGCGAGGGCGTGCGGCACGTCGTGCACGAAGCCGGCCCGGAACGCGCGGACCCCGCCGATCCCGCCGTGGCCGCTCGCATGGCCGCCGAGGATGACCAGCGCCATCCGCTCGGCGATGTCGCGCGGGATGCAGGCCATGAGTGTCGCGAGGCGCGCGCTCGCGTGGTCGTTCGTGAGGGGCCCGACGACGCCGGCGAGCAAGGTCCCCGGAGCCCAACCGCATTCGCGGCGCCAGTCGCGCGGGCTTTCCGGGCGCGCGGCCGATACTCCGGGATAGGCCACGGTGATGCGGTCGGCGGCGATCCCTCCGCCGATGAGCGCGTCGCGTACCGCGGCCGAGATCGCGATGAAGCGCGCCACGCGCGGTCCGAAGCGGATGAGTCCGCGCGGGCGCGCGACGAGCCGACAGGTGACCATGAGGGGGACGGCGCCACGCCTCCCGACGAGTGCGGCGAGGGCGAGCGCATGACCACGGCGGTCGTGCGCGTGGACGAGGTCGGGGCGCCAGGTGGCGATGAGTCGCCTGAGTCGTCGCACCGCAAGGAGGTCGATGTCGCTGCGCATGGCGAAGGCGGCGGTGGCGATCCCCTCGGCCTTGAGCCGTTGCAGCAGCGGCGTGCCGGGCCGCGCCGCGACGAGTGGTTCGGCGCCGCGCTCGCGCAGGCCGGCCGCGAGGAGCAGGAGCTGTCGTTCCCCACCGCGCCAGTGTCGGGCGGCGTCGACATGCAGGACGCGCAGGTGCTTCGGAACCCGGCGCGCGCTGGCGGGTGTGGAGGGAGAGGTCACGCGCGGTATAGTAGCGCGCCATTCGACTGGAGGAAGACAAGGTGATCGTCGCCGATGTCCGTTCCAAGTTGACCCGGGAGGATGTGGCCCTCGCACTGGCCCTGATCTCCCAGCAGGGCACCGAGGCCCGCGAGCGCGGCGAGCGGACGCTGCACGAGCAGGGGCTCGACCCGCTGCTCGACGATCCGGCGCTGCACGAAGGGCTCCTCGGGACGCCGCGCGGTGCGCATGCCTCGCTCCCGCTCTTCGCCTACGTGACGGTCCGGCAGGCCTTGCTGCGCTCGGGTGAGCACGAGCGCATGCTCGCCGACTATGCGGCGTCGATCCTCCTGCATTTCGGTCTCCGCGATCGCGCCGAGCGCGTGGCCGACACCGACGACGAGACGTTCGACACGCTCGCCTCCCTCCTGGGCGCGGCCGAAGGGCCGGACCCGCGACGGGCGTTCCTGGTGCAGGCGCACCTCGGCAACTACGCGCTCTGGATGAGCGGGCTCTTCCCCGACCGGATCGAGCACCGGCGCTGGCGGCGCGGCGGTCCCGACCTGGAGTACTTCGAGCGGCTGGGCCGTCGCGGCTTCGCGCTCGCGGCGAAGCATCGGCTGGCGGACGAGCAGGGCCTCGCGCTGCTCTTCACTCACGTCGCGGAGCGCTTCCCGGTGCTGCGGATCGCGCTCAACCGGCTGAGCGACACGCTGCTGTTCCCCCACCGGCATTCGCCCGAGCGCCTCATGCGCCAGGTGAAGGACGAGGCGCGCTGGCGGCACGCCGAGTAGATTCGGCGGGTACCCGTCACCGGAGCTCCACAGGTGTTCGAATCCCTCCGCGCGACGATCGGCGACCTGCTCGGTGGCCGCGTCGCGCCTGCCGATCGCCGCGCCGTGATCATGGACATGAAGCAGGCGCTCACGCTGGCCAAGCTGGGCGTGGAGGACCTCCGCGAGGGCGTGGAGATCACGCGCCGTCGGGTGGCGGCGGAGCGCGAACAGCTCGCGACGGCGACGCGCCGGCGCACGTTGGCCGAGGGGATCAACGACGCCGAGACGGTCGCCGTGGCCGCGAAGTTCGAGGCGCAGTTCGCCGAGCGGCTCGCGGTGCTCGAGCGGAAGCTCGAGGCGCAGGAAGCGGAGTTCGGCCTCGCCGAACGCGACTACGACGAGATGGTCGCGCAACTCAAGAAGGCCAATGCCGGCGCCGGGGCGGGGCTCAACGCCGCCTCGCGCGGCCCGACCGACGAGGAGCTCGGCCTGCCGAACGACGCGCCGCTCCGCTCGGAGCTCGACGGCCTCGCGCGCGCGCGTCAGCGGGCGGACCGGGATGCCGGCGCGGATGCGGCGCTCGAGGCGCTGAAGAAGAAGATGGGGCGCGAGTAGCGGGCGCTGCGGCCGCAGTCATCGCATGGAACGAGAACGGCGACCCATGACGGGTCGCCGTTCTCGTTCGCAGGTGCAGCGGTGCGGCCGTTACTTCACCCCGTGCAACAGCTTGTTGATCTGCGGGGCCGCGACGAAGAGCACCAGCCCGGCGGCGAGCAGCGCCCAGAACCCGAAGGTGTAGCCGCTGAGCGCCGACGTGGTCGACATGCCGGTCTCGCCGCTCACCGCACTGGCGAAGATCCCCGACAGGTTGTTGCCGATGCCGGTGGAGAGGAACCATCCGCCCATGCCGAATCCGACGAGCCGCACCGGTGCCAGCTTGGTCACCATCGAGAGGCCGATCGGCGAGAGGCAGAGTTCGCCGACCGACTGGATGAAGTAGACGGCGACGAGCGTCCAGAAGGGGATCTTGTTGTCGGCGCCGAGGAGGCTCGTGAGGGCGAACATCAGCAGCAGGAACGCGAGGCCGTTGAAGAGGAGGCCGAGCCCGAACTTCCGCGGGATGCTCGGATTGATGCCCTTGCGGGCCATCCAGACCCAGATCCACGCGATCACCGGGGCCAGCGCGATGATGGCCACGGAGTTGACGCTCTGGAACCAGCCGGTCGGGAAGATGAACCCGCCGAGGTCACGGTCCACGATCTGGTCGGCGAGGAACGTGAACGAGCTGCCGGCCTGCTCGAAGAACATCCAGAACAGGATGTTGAAGGTGAAGATGATCAGCATGGCGATCGTCTTGTCGCGCGCCACCTTGCCGTCGCGGATGCCCTCGAGCATGAGCATCACCGCGAGCGCGAGGAACATCACGGTGAGCACCGACTGCAGCACCTGGGCGCCCACGGCGAGGAGGAAGTACACGACCGGGATCGCGAGCAGCGCGCCGACGACCACATAGGCCACGCGCGCCATGCTCTGCGCCTCGGGCGGTGCCGAGCCGATGCCGGCGAGCTGCCGGCGCCCGATGTAGAACCAGACCGTGCTCACGAGCATGCCGAAGCCGGCGGCGATGAACACGACCTTGTAGGCGGGCATCGCTTCGGTGCCGAACACCGCGTTCGCCAGCCACCCCGTGAGGAGCGGGGCGACGAAGGCGCCGGAGTTGATGCCCATGTAGAAGATCGTGAAGCCGCTGTCCCGCCGCTCGTCGCCGGCCGCATAGAGCCGGCCGACGATCGTCGAGATGTTCGGCTTGAACATCCCGTTGCCCACCACGATGGTGGCGAGGCCGAGCTTGAACAGGTTCGGGTCCGGCAGCGAGATCATGAAGAGGCCGCACGCCATGAAGACGGCGCCGGTGAGGATCGCGCGCTGGTAGCCGATCACCTTGTCGGCGACGTAGCCGCCGAAGATCGCGCCGGCGTACACGAGGGCCAGGTACGACCCGTAGGTGAGGTTCGCGTCGGCCTGGCCACTGGCCGCGCCGCCGTGGAATTGATCGACGATGTAGAGCACCAGCGCCCAGCGGATCCCGTAGAACGCGAAGCGCTCCCAGAACTCGGACATGAAGAGCATCCAGAGCGGCGCGGGATGGCCGAGCACCTGTTTGAATTGCGGCAGAGCGTCTGGTGCGGCGGGCGAGCGATCGGCCATGCGGCCTCTCCGGGAAGAAGTCAGGATCGTGAACTCAGTCGCGACACGGGAAGTATCCGACGCCCGAGCGCGGAGCGCAAACGCGGGAGGCCCGCCGCCGGTCCGTACTCGTCCGGGGTCGGGGACGGGACCGTCAGCGTCGCCAGGTCCAGGACGGCCGGGAGAACTCGACCGTGAGGCGCGCGAGATCGGCATGGAACGACGCGTCGGCGCGCGACGGATCATTCGCCGGGGGCGCGTCGCCGAGGTGCACGGCCGTGCCCGTCGCGAACGTGAACGCGCCCGCCAGGGCGTTGCGCACCTCGTCATAGCCGACCTCGCGACCGAGCAGCGTCCCGAGGGTCGCCGCCCGCACGGTGGCCGGCAAGGCGGTCGCATCACCCGAGCGCAACTGATCGATCAACGACTGGTCGTCCGCGAGCAGGATCGACCCGTGCTGGAGCAGCGCCCCGTCCTCGCGCCACTGCGCCGAGCCCACGAGCTTGGCACCGCCGACCGTGAGCTCGCCGGCACCGGGCTCGGCGAAACAGGCGGCTCCCTCCGGCCGGAGCGGACGGTGCGCGGCCACGGCGACGGTCGCCTGCACACCGAGTCGCGCGAGGGCGTCGAGCAGCAGCGCATTGATGACCGCATAACTCTCGCCGAGCGACAGGGTGCCGAGTGGAGCGGTGACCGAATAGGTGACTTCCCTATCGTGCAGCAACGCCCGTCCGCCGGTGGGGCGTCGCACGACGTCCACGCCAAGCGCGGCGAGGCGCACCCCGTCGAAGCGATCGCGCGCGCGCTCGTGCCGGCCGAGCGAGAGCGTGGGAGCGTTCCAGCCGTAGATGCGGAACGTCCCGATGCCGGTGCGGCGCGCCTGCGCCATGAGGGCGGCATCGGTCGCCATGTTGACGTTGCCGCCGCCGGCGCCCGAGTCGAGGAAGCGCCAGCGCGGCGCGAGCGCGAGGAGCCCCGCGGCGCTCACCGGGAACACCGTCGCAAGGTCCGGACCCTGCTCGGCGCGTGAAGGCGGTTCAGCGCGTGATCGCGAAGTAGATGACGTAGATCCAGCTCAGGATCCCATGGACGCAGGCCCAGAGGATCGAGTGGTTGACACTCCACGAGATGGCGATCGCGAGCGTCGAGCCGAAGCTGACGCCGGCGCGCGTGACCTGGACTCGGGTCGAGGATTCCATGGCACGGAGGGGAGGGGGACCGTTGAGGATCTCTGGCACGAGAGGAATGTACGCGGACCTTCTTCCCCGTGTAGTTTTCGGTTCCGGCCCCGTGCCGGCGCACCATGCGCGTCCTGCCAGTCCGAACCCATCGGGGCCCGTGCGCCCCTGCGAGGATCCTCCCGTGCCGACCTCCGCTCATCCGCAGCCCGACACCTTCATCTCCCGCCACATCGGTCCTTCGACCGACGACGTGGCCGCCATGCTGAAGGCGCTCGGCTACCCCACGCTCGACGCGTTCATCGACGACACGATCCCCGAGAACATCCGCTTCCGGCGCCCGCTGGCGATCCCGGGCGCCAAGTCGGAGCAGGAGGCGCTCGAGGCCTTCCGGATCGAGATGAGCGCGAACGAGGTGCGCCGCTCCTTCATCGGCATGGGTTACTACGACACGCACACGCCGGCGGTCATCCAGCGCAACATCCTCGAGAATCCGGGCTGGTACACTGCGTACACGCCGTACCAGGCGGAGATCGCGCAGGGGCGCCTGGAGGCGCTGCTCAACTACCAGACGGTGGTGAGCGACCTCACCGGCCTCCCGATCGCCAACGCCTCGCTGCTCGACGAGGGCACGGCCGCCGCGGAAGCCCTCACGATGGTGCACGGGATCGTCGGCAAGGACGGCCGCGACGTGTTCCTGCTCGCGAGCGACCTGCATCCGCAGACGATCGAGGTGGTGCAGTCGCGCGCCGAGGCGCGCGGTCAGGTGGTGAAGGTCGTGGCGCCCGGCGAGATGAAGCCCGACGCGACGACCGCCGGCGTGCTGCTCCAGTACCCGAACACGTTCGGCTCGGTGGACGACCATCGCGCGCTCTGCGAGCGCGTGCATGCCGCGGGCGGCCTCGTGATCGTCGCGACCGACCTGCTGGCCCTCACGCTCCTCACGCCGCCGGGCGAATGGGGTGCGGATGTCGCGGTCGGCAACTCGCAGCGCTTCGGCGTCCCGTACGGCTACGGCGGCCCGCACGCGGCCTTCTTCGCCACCAAGGACGAGTACAAGCGGCAGATCGCCGGCCGGATCATCGGGGTCTCGCGCGACTCGAGCGGCAAGCCGGCGCTGCGCATGGCGCTGCAGACGCGCGAGCAGCACATCCGCCGCGAGAAGGCGACCTCCAACGTCTGCACCGCGCAGGTGCTCCTCTCGGTGATGGCCGGCATGTACGCCGTCTGGCACGGGCCCGACGGACTGAAGCGGATCGCGACGCGCGTGCATCATCGCGCCGAGGTCTTCGCGGCCGGCCTGCGCAAGCTCGGACTGGCGCCGGCGCCCGCGGTCACCTTCGACACGATCACCGTGGACGTGGGCGCGCAGCAGGGCACGATCGTCGCCGCGCTCGACCGCGCCGGGATCAACGTGCGCCGCGTGGACGCCCGCACGCTCGGTGTCTCGATGGGCGAGAACACCACCGTCGCCGACCTGAGCGACCTGCTCGACGCCTTCAACGGCGGGCGGGCGCACGGGCTCGACCTCGAGGCGATCGCCAAGTCGGTCGATGCGCGGTACGACGAGCGGTTCGCGCGCACGTCGGGCTACCTCACGCACGCGGTCTTCCACCGGTACCACAGCGAGACCGAGATGCTGCGCTACATGCGCAAACTCGAGTCGCGCGACCTCTCGCTCACGCACTCGATGATCGCGCTGGGCAGCTGCACCATGAAGCTCAACGCCTCGGCCGAGATGTACCCGGTGACCTGGCGCGAGGTGGGCGGGCTGCACCCGTTCGCGCCCCGCGAGCAGGCCAAGGGCTACGCCTCGATGTTCGTCCGCCTCGAGAAGGCCCTCGCCGAGGTGACCGGCTTCTCGGCGGTCTCGCTGCAGCCGAACGCCGGCTCGCAGGGAGAGTACGCCGGCCTGCTGGTGATCCGCGCCTTCCACCGCGCGCGTGGGCAGGGACACCGCACCGTCTGCCTGATCCCGCAGTCGGCGCACGGGACCAACCCCGCGTCCGCCGTGATGGCGGGGATGGGCGTGGTCGTGGTGAAGACCGACGCGAACGGCAACATCGACGTCGGTGACCTGCGGGCGAAGGCCGAGCAGCACTCGGCGAACCTCGCGGCGCTGATGGTGACCTACCCGAGCACGCATGGCGTGTTCGAGGAGAGCATCAAGGACATCTGCGCGATCATCCACGAGCATGGCGGCCAGGTCTACCTGGACGGCGCGAACATGAACGCGATGGTCGGCCTCTGCCGTCCCGGGGACATCGGCGCGGACGTCTGCCACCTGAACCTGCACAAGACCTTCTGCATCCCGCACGGCGGCGGCGGTCCCGGCATGGGGCCGATCGGCGTGGTGGCGCACCTCGCGCCGTTCCTGCCCTCGCACAGCGTGGTGAAGACCGGCGGCGAGCAGGGGATCGGTGCGGTCTCGGCGGCACCGTGGGGGAGCGCGAGCATCCTCCCGATCTCGATGATGTACATCGACATGATGGGGAGCGAAGGGCTCACGGAGGCGACCAAGATCGCCATCCTCAACGCCAACTACGTCGCCCACCAGCTGCGCGGGCACTACGCGGTGCTCTACAAGGGCAAGAACGACCGCGTCGCGCACGAGTGCATCATCGACACGCGGCCGCTCAAGGTCTCGGCGGGCGTCGAGGTGGAGGACATCGCCAAGCGCCTGATGGATTACGGCTTCCACGCGCCCACGGTGAGCTTCCCGGTGGCGGGGACGCTGATGATCGAACCGACCGAGTCGGAGTCGAAGGCCGAACTCGATCGCTTCTGCGACGCGCTCATCGCGATCCATGGCGAGATCATGGACATCGAGAAGGGCGTGCTGGGCAAGGAGGACAACCCGCTCGCGAACGCGCCGCACACGCTCGAGGTGACGCTCGCCGACGGCTGGTCGCGCGGCTACTCGCGCGAGCGGGCGGCGTTCCCGCTGCCGTGGGTGCGGGAGCGGAAGTTCTGGCCGGCGGTGGGGCGCGTGGAGAGTGCGTTCGGGGACCGCAACCTGGTCTGCTCGTGCCCGCCGATCGAGGAGTACGCGTCGGCGTGAGCTCGTGGCGGGGGTGGGGCCACGACTGCACCGGCAACGGCGTTCACCACCGAGGCACCGAGGGCACAGGGAACTGCGGGGAGTGATTCGACTCCAGGAGCCGAAGGAAAAACAGCACAAGAAAGAGGGCCCAGCGGAAACTCTCCGCCGGGCCCTCTTGAGCTTCTTGCCGTCGCCGTTCCCGGCGCCCTCGGTGCCTCGGTGGTGAGAGCAGTCGGGAGCGGAACCCGGACTACTGCCCGAGCAGCTTCCCGTACGCCGCCGCGTCGAGCAGCCCGCCGAGCGCCTTGGGGTCGATCTTCATCTTCACCATCCAGCCATCCCCGTAGGGATCGGTGTTCACGAGCGCCGGCTCCGCTTCGAGCTTCGGGTTCACCTCGACGATCTCCCCGGCGAGCGGCGAGAAGAGCTCCGAGACCGCCTTCACCGCCTCGATCGTCCCGAAGACGTCATGCGCGCCGAACTTCTTGCCGGCGGCCGGCATCTCGAGGTAGACGATGTCGCCGAGCTCGCCCTGGGCGTAGTCGGTGATGCCCACGAGGACCACGGAGGCATCCGCGGTCTTCTTCACGTACTCGTGGTCATTGGTGTAGAGGAGGTCCTGCGGGATCGACGACACGCGTGGCTCCGGACTGTTCGGGGAGGGAACGGGATGCGCTTCGGACCGAAGGCTACCCGCGCCGGCGGCGAGGGTCAAGCTGAAGCCCCGGGGCCCGCGCGCGGCGATCGGGCGAGCGCGCGGAGCTCCGCGACGAGCGCGTCGACCCGCGCGTGCAGCGCTTCGCGGGTGCCGAGGTTCTCGATCAGGTGCTGCACCCTGGCCCGCTTGCGGTCGGCGGGCATCTGGGCCGCGATCATCGCGTCAGCCTCGGCGGTGGTGAGGCCCCGGTCGCGGACGAGGCGTTCGCGCCGGACCGCCACCGGCGCGTCCACGAGCACGATGCGATCGACCTGATCCTCCAGCCCGACCTCGAAGAGGAGCGGGATGTCGCAGACGACCAGCGGTGCGCCTCGCGCGCGTTCGGCCTCGACCGCGGCATCGCGCAGCCGGGCCACCTCGGGGTGGACGATCGCGTCGAGCGCCCGGCGCTCCTCCTCGTCGCTGAAGACGATGCGCCGGAGTGCCGCCCGATCGAGGGTGCCGTCGGCGGCGAGGACGTCCGGTCCCCACCGCCGACGGATCGCGCGAAGGGCGACGGTGCCGGGCGCGACCGCGTCGCGCGCGAGGCGGTCGGCGTCGATGATCGGCACGCCGTGCGAGGCGAGCCGCGCCGCGACGGCGCTCTTTCCCGCGGCGATGTTCCCGGTCAGGCCGACGACGAGCATGCCGAACGGTAGGGCCACGGCGCGCGACAATCCAGCGTGGAAGTGACCCGGGCCCGCCGGTGCGCGTATTCCATTCATGCCCCACCAGCGACGGCCGCGCGGCTTCACGTTCATCGAGCTCCTGATGGTGTTCGCGCTCATCGGCCTCATCGCCGGGTTCGCGGTCACGCGCTTCAGCTATTGGGGCTATCGCATGGACGCGAACATCCGGCTCATGCAGAACGCCATCATCGGGGCGCAGCAGACGGCCATCACCAAGAACGTCGCGGTGCAGGTGATGTTCGATGCCAACGAACATCGGTTGCGCATCCTGCAGGACTACAACAACAACGGCGTGATGGACGTGACCGACACCGTGCGGTACCGGCCGCTCGCCGACGGGGCGCAGTTCCAGGCGCCGCCCTCGACGATCGACGGCGTGGCGTCGGTCTACATGACCGGGCCCGGGGTGATCTCGGCCGGGAATCCGCTGCAGCTCTCGATCCGGATCGCGCCCAACGGGTCGCTCTCCGGCGACGCCGTGATCTACGTCGGCTCGCCGCGCCGGCGCGACGAGGACTTCCGCGCGATGTCGATCGTGGGCGCGACGACGCGCACCGGCTTCTGGTCCTTCGGCGGTGGCGCCTGGCGGCGCCGGGACAACTGAGCGGCGCCGCGACGGCCCTCGCGCCAGCGCCGGTGGCTCAGCTCACCCGCTCGGACTTGCCGATGGACCCGAGGAACCTCGAGATCGCCCAGGCGGCGCCCCCGTGCCCGCGGATCTCGTGCGGCGTCGCGCCGAGGTAGCGTTGGCAGGTGTTGCGGAACGCCGATCCGGACGGGAAGTCGAGCAGGCGCGCCACGGCGTCGGCGGCGCGGTTCGGGTCCTCGAGCATCTGCGCCGCGACGATCAATCGCCCCCAGGTCAGCAGCTTCTGCGGCGGCGGGTAGCCGGCGGCGTCGAGCGAGGAGAGGAGCGTCCGCTTGGGCGTGCCGACGATCTCCGCCAACCGGTGCGACGTGAGGCGCACGTGGGCCCGCGTGACGGCGACCATCGTGGCGTCCCGGGCGATCGACGAGACCTTCGCGAGGTGCGGCCGCAGCAGTTGCGCCACGCCGCGCGCCGTGGCGCGCTCGAGGACCGCGCGGAAGGCGGCCGGCGTATCGTCCTGCCCGAGCAGCAGGAGGCCGTCGAAGCCGGCGCGGCCGGCGTCGAAGAGGTCGCGGGCGCGCTCGGCCGTGAGGGTCACGTAGGCCACGAGGGTGAGCCGCTCGGCGCGCATCTTGAGCCGCCGGACGACATCGAAGTGGCTCTGGCCCTCGGCGAAGAGGTCGACGATCGCGAGGGTGACCTCCTCGTCGCGGCAGGCCGCCTCGAGTTCGGCCCAGGTCCGGCAGTGCACAAGCCGATGCTCCCCGTGAACGGCGTCGTTCACGCGGCTCAGGGCGGCGGTGTCGGGCAACATGGTGGCGATCGCGGCCACGGCGGGTTCTCCGATCGGCGGGGGCGGTTCACTCGGCACGCGGGGTGCCGGGGGAGGACGTCGGAACCCTATCACAATACCGCTGCGCATCACGATGTGACACCCTTTCCCGTACCCGCGTCCTATGAGGGAATGCTTCGTATAAGGATTGGACCGCACCGCTCCCCGAGCCCCCGGAACCCGCGCGACATGATGGCCCGACGAGCCCGCCGCCGCGGGATGACGATCATCGAGGTGATGTTCGCGATCGTGATCCTCTCCGGGGTGATGCTCGCGATGTCGCGGTTCGGGCAGGCGTTCACCCGCGCGACGCGCGACGCCGCGAATCTCGCGGTCGCGAGCGACCTGGCGACCGCGCGGCTGCAGGTCGTGATGGGACACGCGACCTATTCGACGATCGTCTCGACCTACAACGGCACGACCGAGACCTCGGCGGGCGCGGCGAACCCGTCGATGGCGGGGTACGCCGGGTACACCCGGACCACCGCGGCCACGCGCACGCAGAACGACAGCTCCGACTACGTCACCGTCACGGTGACGTTGAGCGCCGCCGTGCTCAAGGCGCCGGTGGCCAAGACGGCCGTGATCGCCGCGTTCCGATGACCCGCCGCTCCGCCGCCGGCTTCACCGTGGTCGAGATCATCGTCGCGATGACGCTCACGCTCGCCGTGTTCGCGATCACGCTGCCCTTCATCAAGGCGCAGACCAGGGCACTGGGGGTGAGCGCGGGCCGGATGGACGCCGACCAGCTCGCGCGCTACGCGCAGCGCGCGATCGACGTCGACCTGCGCCGGACGACCGCCGATGCGGGGCAGCCCTTGCTCGTCCACGCCGGGCCGATGTCGATCGCGTTCACGGCGAACCTCCTCGCGAGCGACACGCTCGACCCGGGCGCGTCGGAGATCTCGGCGGGGGCGCCGACGACACTGACCGAGTCGTGGCGGCTCGCGAATGCTGCGGCACTGCCGCTCACGGCACGCACCTTCCCCACGCAGGACTATCTCGCGGCCGACGGCACCATCAGCAAGAACGAGACGATCAGCTACTACCTGACCGCCGACACGGTCACCGGACGCAGCGACATCTACGTGCTCCACCGGCAGGTGAACGCGCGCCCCCCGGTGGAGATCGTGCGCGGCCTGCAGGTCCCGACCGACTCGGCCTTCTTCAGCTATCACCGGCCGATCGCGGGGGTGCTCACGCGCATCGCGGCGAGCCGACTGCCGCTCTACTGGGATTCGGTCGCCGTCGACTCGGTGCGCGCGGTCGGGTTGCGCGTCGCCGGCTATTTCCGGGACAAGGCGACCGGGGCGGTGACGATCCGCACCGTGCAGTGGACGACGATGCTCTCGAACACGGCGGCCCGCACGGCAGGGACTTGCGGGGCCGCGCCGGCCGCTCCAAGCTCGCCCGCGACGGTGAAGGCCACGACGTCGCCGGCCAAACTCCGGGTGCGCTTCACCTGGAACGCCGCGACCGACGATGGCGCCGGTGCGGGGGACGTGCGGGCATACGTCGTCGAGTGGCAGAAGGTCGGCGACCTCGCCTGGAAGACGATCGGCTCGGTGGCCGCCACGCGGGCGAGCACGTACGAATGGCAGCACCACGTGCCGCTCGTCTCCGGCTCCTACCAGTATGCCGTGACGGCGATCGACTGCGGGGGCACCGGGTCCACGCGCGCGACCGCCACGGCGCTGACGCTGCCCTGATGCGCACCCGCAAGGGCTCCGCCCTGATCCTCGTGCTGCTCATGACGCTCGCGATCGCGGGACTCTCGATCGCCGCGATCTTCATGTCGTCGAGCGCGGGACTGCTCTCGGCGTACTACGACCGCGAGCGGGAGTTCCGGCTCGGCGCCGAGTCGGCGCTGGAGATGGTCCGCAGTCGCCTCAACCGGGACTCGTCGTTCGCGATCCCGGACACCGGCATGCGGCAGGTGGTCGCCGGCCTGCAGGTCGCCAATGCGAGCGGGACGCCGAACGCCCGCGTGCGGGTGAACGTCTACGCCGCCGTCACCGGCGACACGTCGGGCGGGCAGCTGCCGATCGTCACGTTGATCGCGGCTGCATACGATGCGGGGGGCACGCGGCATGTCGCGCGGATGGACCTGCGGCGCGAGAGCTTCTCGCGCTATGCGCTGCTGACCGACTCGTTCCCTTCGAGCGTCACGCATGGCCCGGCGACCGTGACCGGACGGGTGCACAGCAACAGCGATTGGCGCCTGAGCGGATCGGGCAACCGGTACCTCGACACGGTGACGACGGTCGGGGCGGTGACGGGAACGGGCACGTTGGAGATCGCGAGCGTGACCGGCGTGCCGCGGATCGCCTATCCGAAGGACTCGACCTTCCCCAGGCTCGACTCGCTCGCCGTCGCGGCCAACCTGTCGTTCGCGCCGGTCTCCGGCGGGACGCGCGGGAGCCGTCTCGCCTTCGTCGCGTACGACGTCAACGGGGACGGGACGGTCGGAGCGGAGGAAGGCTTCATGCGCCTCTTCGACGCGCACAACGGATCCTACGGCGACACCACGCGACTGCGCGCATCACCCGTACCCAGTTCGTTCTTCGGCATCCCGTACGTGGCGTGGAGCGACCCGATCGTGCAGAACCAGTGCGGCGCCTTCTACCTGCGGGCGGGGCGGTGGCACTTCTTCCCCGTCTCGGCGCACCGCCGGCCCTTGCTCAAGAACGTGATCCAATCGACGGCGGTCGGATCGTACCCGGCGATCGACGCAGGGACCGGAAGCCTCGGCATGGATCGCATGGACGACTATGACTACCCCGCCGCGGAAGCGATCCTCGGACTCCCGACGGCGCGGTGCTTCCCCGCCGGCTCGCCCTATCTGATGCCCGCCGAACGGATGGTCAACTCCGCTGGCGTGATAACCGGCACCGCCGCCGACACCGTCCCGTTCGGCATCATCGTGCCGCCTGGCGGTTGGCCAGCGAGCGCGCCGAACGGTTATGGCGGATCGGACACGACCTTCTCGGTGAGTGCCAAGAGTTGCACGGTGCTGGCGTCGAACGGACGTTGCGCCGGCGGCACGTTCGGGGAGATCGGGCAATGGCGCGCGTTCCCCGGCACGCCCATCGCGTCCGCACCCGACTCGGTCCTGCAGGCGGTCGAGCGACCCTACCTCTGGCCGCTCAGCTCGACCTACAACAGCGCATCGCGCGGCGTGGTGAGCGCCACGAGCGGACCGATCTACGTGAGTGGTCGGATCGCGGGGAACGTCACCCTCCGTGTGGCCGGCCGGGTCGTGCTGGTCGACCGGATCACGTACGTGCGGGATCCCAACGACCCCGGCACCACCGCCTGCACCGACCAGTTCGGCCTGGTGGCGGTCGGCGACATCCTCACGGTGAACGGTCTGACGTCCCGCTCACGCCTGATCGGCTACAGCTTCTTCTTCAACGTGTTCGACGACAATCTCGGCGGCGAGCCGCGCTTCACCCTGCACGGGAACTTCATGAGTCTCACCGGCACGGTCGGCGTCGAGGCGCCGAGCTCGGTGACGTTCGCGACCTCGCTCCCGTGCCCGGACGGCGCGAGTTCGTCGGCGTACAACGGCGGATGCCTCGCCGTGAGCGGCGGGATGGTCATGCGGACTTACTCGGCGACGCACAACGGGACGGGCACCGGGCTGCGGTACCACGGCACGTCGGACCGCTGCCAGACGACCACGCGGCGCCCGCCGTTCTTCCCCCTCACGAACCGGTACACGCACCTGCGGACGCTCTCCCTCGTCCCGACCGAGGTGAACACGCCGGCGAAGATCCGTGCGCTCCTCATGCGCCTCAAGGGAAAGCCGCTGTAGGCGAGTCCCCGACACCGGGGCCGGTCTGACGGCGTAGGCAATGGGGCTGGGACCACGGGTCCCGGCCCCATTCTCCTGCCACGCAACCCTTTCCCCGATGCGCTTGTCTCTGGGTCGTCCACGAGCGAGCGCCCCACCCCCCATGACGTGACCGACCACGAGATCATCGCTGCCGTGTTGCGGGGGGACGTGCGGGCGGAGCGCGAGCTCTACGACGCGCACGTGGAACGTGTCTATCGGCTGGCCTGGCGCATGGCCGGGGACGAGACGCTGGCGCGGGACTTCACGCAGGACACGTTCATCAGGGCCTTCGAACGGCTCTCCGATTTCCGGGCGGACAGTTCACTGGCGACTTGGCTCCACTCGATCGCGGTGTCGGTCATCCTGAACGGACTCAAGAAGGTGCGGCGGATCCATGGCCGCGAGATCGGCGGGGACGAGTTGCCCGAAGTGATGGTCGGGACGCGCGAGTCGGAGCCGGACCTGAAGCACCGGATGCGCGCCGCGATCGAGGGACTGCCGGAGGGGTACCGCACGGTGTTCGTGATGCATGACGTGGAAGGGTTCACGCATGAGGAGATCGGTGCCGCGCTGGGCATCCAGTCCGGCACGTCCAAGGCGCAGCTGTCGCGGGCACGGGCCAAGCTGCGGGTGGAACTTTCGGATTTCGCGGGGGAGTGGGCATCATGAGCAACGACGACCAGTTCGAAGCGTTCCTGGAGCGGGAGGCGCGGCGGTTGAACGAACCGCCCGCCGAGGTGCCGCGCGAGGCGATGTGGGAGGCGATCGCGGCGGCGCGGGTCGCGCGGCCGACCGTGGAAGCGCGGCCGATCACCACCGAGAGGCCGCGTTTGAGCGTGCGCTCCACCCCGTGGATCGGCATGGCCGCGATGCTCGTGCTGGGCCTGGGCATCGGTCGGTACATGCTCGCTCGCGAGATGGGCACGGTGCCGGCGGTGGACTCGCTCGCCGTGGCGGCCGCGACGGCCATGACCACCCGCGGCGCGACTCCCGCGTCCGGCGCTCTCCCCGGGACCGCCGGGCTCGGCGACCCTGCCGCTCCGGTCGCGTCGCCTCGAGTCGGGGCCGTCCGTCCCCCGTCATCGACACGCTCCGGCAGCCGCGCTCCGGCGCCGTCGCCCGACGCGTTCGCCCAGCGCCATGGCAGCTCGGCCACCTATTCCGAGGCATCTCAGCAGCATCTGACGCGCGCCGAAGCGCTCGTGGCCGTGGTCTCGGCGATGCCCGCCGACGCCGCGCTCGATTCCCTCACGGGGCGCTGGGCGCGCGACATCCTCACCAACACGCGCCTCCTGCTCGATTCCCCCGCCGGCGACGACCCCGTGCGCCGGCGCCTCCTTGAGGACCTCGAGACGGTCCTGGTGCAGCTCGTGCAGCGCTCGGGCCGCACCATCGAGGATCGCGCGATGATCGACCGTACGCTCCAGAAGACCCAGCTCCTGACGCGGTTGCGCTCCGGCGCGACCGGAACCTGAGGAACACCCAGTGAAGATCCTGACCATCTCGCTCGTCTCCGCCCTCGCGACCGGGGCGGCCCTCGTGCCCGCGCACCCGGCGGACAGCATCGCGGACCCGTTCGTCCCTGCGGCGAGCTGGGCCCCGCGCGACACCGCCGACACGCTCTGGCGTCGGGCGCGCATCGCGATCTCCGACGAGTCGTGGCAGGAGGCGGCCGACGCCTTCCGTGAGATCGTCACGCGCTACCCGCGGTCGGCGTACGCCGGCGATGCGCTCTACTGGGAGGCGTTCGCGCTGCAGCGCCTGGGGCGGCAGTCCGACCTGCGCCGCGCGGTCGTGGCGCTG
Organism: Gemmatimonadota bacterium; assembly: GCA_021413975.1. Classification (GTDB taxonomy): domain Bacteria; phylum Gemmatimonadota; class Gemmatimonadetes; order Gemmatimonadales; family Gemmatimonadaceae; genus Pseudogemmatithrix. Next base: position 24,330 of record JAIOPJ010000030.1, on the reverse strand, counting down.
GAGCGGCAGAAGGAGGACTACCCCAAGGCGACGACGCACGTCTCCGGCGAATCGAGCGCGCTCCTCGCCCGGGTGAACGGTCGCCTCGCGCGCGCCGGCGACCATGACGCGGCCATCGCGGTGACCGACATGGCATCGTCGATCGCGGAGGCGACGGTGCTGGGCGTGGCCGACGCGCTGGCGTCGGTCGGTGCCGAACTGGCGCGTGCCGAGCCGGAGATGCGTCGCGGTCTCGCCGAGGCGCGTCGCGGCCTGGCGGAGGCGCGGATGGATGCGCGCGGCGATCGCGATGCGGACGTCCCGCCGGGATGCGAGGACGCGGTGGACGACGAGCGCATCGAGGCGCTCAACGCGATGATGCAGCTCAACGCCGAGCAGGCGATCCCGATCCTCAAGAAGGTGCTGCAGCGCCGCGACAAGTGCTCGGAGCTGCTGCGGCGCAAGGCGGTGTTCCTCGTCTCGCAGAAGCGGAGCGACGAGGCCGTGGACCTCCTGCTCGAGGTCGCCAAGACCGATCCCGACCGGGCCACGCGCGAGGATGCGGTGTTCTGGCTCTCGCAGACGGGCAGCGATCGCGCCACCGAAGTGCTCGAGCAGATCCTGCTCCGCGAATCCGACACCGAGCTGCAGAAGAAGGCGGTCTTCTCGCTGGCGCAGGGGCGCTCCGACCGCTCGCAGGCCGTCCTGCGGAACTTCATCCGGCGTCGCGACGTGGACGACGAGGTGCGCGGCGACGCGATCTTCTGGCTGGGCCAGGCGCGGAACCCCGCGAACGCCGCGGCGCTGCGCGAGGCATTCAGCACGCTCAGTGACGACGAGGCGAAGGAGAAGGTGCTCTTCTCGCTCTCGCAGAGTCGCACGCCCGAGAACACGAGCTTCCTGCTGGAGCGAGCGAAGGATCGCACGCTCAGCATCGACCTGCGCAAGTCGGCGCTGTTCTGGGCCGGACAGGGGGGTGCGCCGGCGAAGGACCTCGGGGAGATCTACGACAATGCCGGTGACGACACGGATCTGCGCGAGCAGGTGATCTTCACCCTCTCGCAGCGTCGTGATGCGCCGGCGGTCGACAAGCTGATCGACATCGCGCGGAAGGAACCGGATCGCGAGTTGCGGCGGCAGGCGATCTTCTGGCTGAGCCAGTCGCGCGATCCGCGGGTGGCGAAGTTGCTCGAGGAGATCATCAACAAGTAAGGACGCGGATGTAGGTGGGAGGTGGCAGGTGGTAGGACCGACGGTCGTGGGGATTCCCGAACCCGTCCGTGTCGGATGTCCGCGCCTCCTCCCTCCTGCGTCCGCTGAAGTGTTTCGCCTCGTGCGCTCGACTCCCTTTGAAGAACGGTGCGCCATGCGACGGTTCGTCAACACACTGGCGGTGATCGGCACACTCGGTGCCACCTCGGGGCTCCCGGCACAGGGGCTCGCGGCGCGGGTCTCGGCGGTGAACTCCGGGACGGTGCGGTTCGAGTTCCCCGCGGCCGACGGCGTGTGCGGCAACGGACGCGACAACATCGGCGTCCGGAGCGGTGGGCGGATGAGCATCTCACAGGGGGAGTTCCGGTCGCGCGAGTGGGAGTCGGAGTGCGAGCCGGGGCCGGTGCGGATCGCGCTCGACCTCTCGCGCGGGGCGGTGACCGGGCTGCGGGCCTATGTCGGTGGACAGTGGCGCGGCCAGGCGGCCCAGGACCTCGGCGCCGTGAGCGCGGTCGAGGCGAGCGACTATCTGCTCGCGCTCGCGTCGACCGCGAACGAGTCGGTGGCGAAGGAGGCGATCTTCCCGGCGACGCTCGCGCAGGGTGCGAGACCGTGGCCGCGCCTGCTCGAGATCGCCAAGGACGACCGTCGTCCTCGCGAGGTGCGCAACTCCGCGGTCTTCTGGTTGGGGCAGGGCACCGCAGAGGAGGCGACGAAGGGGCTCGCCGAGATCGTGGATGCCGACGGTGATCGTGAGGTGAGGAAGAGTGCGGTCTTCTCGCTCTCGCAACGGCCCACGGACGAAGCGGTTCCGGCGCTGCTGCGGATCGCGCGCACGCACCGCGATCCCGAGTTGCGGCGGAGTGCGATCTTCTGGTTGGGGCAGACGCGGGATCCGCGGGTGATCGCGTACTTCGAAGAGGTGCTGTTGCGGCGCTAGGATGGCGGCCGGCTCCGTTCGGGCCGACTGACCGCGTGCCATGAACGGCGAACGACGTTCACCTCCGAGGCACCGAGGACACAGAGAAGGCTGTGCTTCCTTCGTGGCAGCGGGTGATCCCGACGGCACTGCTTGCGGGGCGCCGGTGAAGAGTCATGCGCTCCGGGGCTCTCGGTGTCCTCGGTGCCTCGGTGGTGAGAAGCAGTCGAGCTCCGGAACGAGTGCTCTGCTCGCAGCTCACCGGTGGCGCGCGCGTTCCATCGCAAGCACCACCGACGCTCAGCCCGACGCGTCGAGCCGGAGCTGCCCGGTGTCGCCCGCAGGTGCGACCGAGTGACATGCCCGGCACCGCGCCTCGTACGCCTCGGCGCCCCCGACCATCACCGTGGGCGAATCGTAGGCGGCCGGCTTGCCGTCGATGAGCCGCTGATTGCGGCTCGCGGGCGCGCCGCAGAGCACGCAGATCGCGTGCAGCTTGTCGACCACCTCGGCGACGCACATGAGCTGGGGCATGGGGCCGAACGGCTCCCCGCGGAAATCGGTGTCGGTGCCGGCGAGGATCACCCGCCGGCCGCGCAAGGCGAGGTCGCTCGCCACCGCCACGATCCCCGCGTCGAGGAACTGCACCTCGTCGATCGCGATCACCTGCGCGAGCGGATCGAGGCGGAGCGCGATCTGTCGGGACGAGTCCACCGGGATCGCCTCGATCGTGCGACCGTCATGACTGCCGACGGCGTAGACGCCGCCGGCATACCGGTCATCGAGATGCGACTTGAAGACCTGGACGCGTTTCTTGGCGATCATCGCACGGCGTACGCGTCGGATGAGCTCTTCGCTCTTCCCGCTGAACATCACGCCGGCGATGACCTCCATCCAGCCGCCAGTGAGTTGGAACCCCCCACTCACCGGGGCGTCCTCGGACCTCGGGGACCACCACGACCGCCTTCGTCATCGCGACGCGGGCCGCGGGGCTTGTCGCCGCGGGGAGCGAAACCGGGCTTGTCACCACGAGGAGCGAAGCCGGGCTTGTCGCCGCGGGGGGCGAAGCCACGCGGCTTGTCACCGCGGGGAGCGAATCCCGGCTTGTCGCCCCGGGGCGGGAACCCCGGCTTGTCGCCGCGAGGCGAGAAGGTGCGCGGCTTGTCGCTGCGGGCGCCGAATCCGCCACGGGCGCCGCCGGTGCGCGGGCCGCTGTTGCTGCCCCCACTCCGCGGGCCACTCGCGCCGGCCCCGGTGCGCGGTGCGAACTCGCGCGGACGCTCGGTGCGCTCACCGCGATCCTCACGCTCGCCCTGCTCGCGCGAGGCCTCCTTCTCGGCCATCGCCTCCTTCATGATGGTGCGGACGCGGATCTCGGCGGCCTTCACCAGCTCGTCCTGCATCGCGCGCGTGCGCTCGAGGAGCTTCAGCGCGGCCGCGGCGATCTCGAGGCCCTAGAACTCGCCGAGCAGCGGCTCGAGCGCGAGCACCTCGCGCTGGGGCACGCCGGCGCTGAGCAGGTCGCGCAGTTCCGCCCGGGCGCGTGCGTCGTAGGCGCGCGCCTTGAGCACGGCGGAGCGTGCGGCGAACGGCACCACCGGCGACTCGCCGGCGAGAAGTTGCAGCGCGGCCCGCTGGCGCGGCGCGATGATCGCCACGACCTGCGCCGGCTTGGCGGCCACGATGCCGGCCCAGACGGTCCCGGTGGGGATGCCGAGCGTCACGACGAGCGTGGTGTTGGCGGCGACCTCGCCGTTGGTCACGCGCGCGAGGGTGTCGTTGTCGGAGCCGATCGCGCGCAGGATCGCGCGCGCCGCGACCGCCGAGGCGTCATCGGTGACGACGATCGTCGCGGTGGGGGCGTCGACCTCGTCGAGCACCTGCGGCAGAGCGTCCGCCGGCGCGCCGCCCACGCTCAGGAAGCGGACGTTCGTCACGCCGTCGGTCGGCGTCTCCTGCTCAGCCGGGACCACGTCGTCGACGATCCGACGCGCCTTGTGGAGGTGACGCTCCAGGAGCGCTTCCACGGCCGGGCTCGCTTCGAGCGCGGTGAGTACGCGGGTCGCCGTCTTGGGGACCTCGGTGAGGATCGTGGCGAGGTCGGCGTCGTCGGCGTCGAGCTCATCGGCGGCGGCGAAGAAGACGGTGCCGACCTGGTCGAGCTTGAGCGCCGTGGAGGCGACGACCGGTGCGAGGATCGCACTCGAACCGATCACGACCTGGGCCGGACCGGCGGCCAGCAGGCGCTTCGTGCGCGAGGCGCTCGTGGCCGCGACGATGCGGCGCCCTTCGGCGGCCGGCAGCCGCGAGAGGGCGCGCGCGAGCGCCACCGCGGCGGCGGCGTCGGGGACGAGGATCAGGAGATGGGGAGCCGAGGCGTCACGCGTGGAGCGCTCGAGAGCCGGGGTCGCGAGTTGGGCGATACGGCCCCAATCGGGGGGGAGGAAATGCGCCACATGGGCGGAGCGGACGGAGCCAGCCGTCGCGCGCTCGAGAGCAGTCACTGCGGGACCTCGGTTTTCAATGGCGCGCCCGGGGGCGCGGTCGTTATCGTTCGTCGAGCGGGAAATATAGTCGCCCCGCGGTCGCTGCCGCGCCTGCCCAGCCCTGCCGCCTCTCCACCCTCGTGTCCTCGAGGAGGACTCATCGTGCCCGGACCGCTCGCGTTCCACCCCTCCGCGAACATCGCCGAGCTCCGCGAATCGGCCACGATCGCGGTCTCGCAACGAGCCAAGGCGCTCAAGGCGGCGGGACGCGAGGTGATCGACCTCGGGGCGGGGGAGCCGGACTTCGATACGCCCGAGCCGATCCGGACCGCGGCCAAGCTGGCGCTCGACAAGGGCGCCACCCGCTACACGGCGGTCGAGGGCATCCTCCCGTTGCGCGAGGCGATCGCCGCCGAGGCGAACGGGCACTACAAGGGCGAGGGCAAGGTCACCCCGGCCGACATCGTCGTCTCGAACGGGTCCAAGCAGTCGCTGTTCAACGCCTGCATGGTGCTCTTCGGCCCCGGCGACGAGGTGCTCGTCCCGACGCCGAGCTGGACGAGCTACTACGAGATGGTCACCCTCGCCCGCGCGACGGTCGTCGAGGTGCATGGCGACCCCGCCAAGGGATTCAAGGTCGACCCGGAGCGCCTGGCCCGGCATGCGACGCCGCGCACGCGCGGACTCATGCTCAACTCGCCGAGCAATCCGACCGGATCGGTCTACTCGCCCGACGAGCTGCGCGCGATCCTCGACCTCGCCGCCGAGCGCGGATGGTGGGTGATCAGCGACGAGATCTACGTGCGCATCGCGTACGACGCGCCGGCGGTGGGCGCGCTCGACGTCGCGGGGCGTCGTGACAACCTGATCGTGGTCAACGGCGTCGCGAAGGCGTACGCCATGACCGGGTGGCGCATCGGGTGGACGATCTCGGCGCCGGCGGTCGCGAAGGCGATGAATGCGTTCCAGTCGCACACCACGAGCAATGCGGCGACGGTCTCGCAGCATGCCGCGCTCGCCGCGCTGACGCTCGGCGAGCCGGTGGAGCAGGCGGTGCGCGCGATGGTCGCGGAGTTCAAGGCGCGTCGCGATGCGGCGCTCCCGATCCTCCGCGCGTCGAGCGCGCTCACGGTGCTGCAGCCGGCAGGGGCCTTCTACTTCTACCTCAAGGTGCCGGGCACCGGTGCCGACGCCGGAGCGGCCTTCTGCGCCACGCTCCTCGAGGAGCATGGCGTGGCGATCGTGCCGGGTTCGGCCTTCCGGACGCCCGACTGGGTCCGGATCTCCTACGCCGCCGAGCGGTCGCAGGTGGTGGAGGCCTGTAGCCGCGTCGCGCGGCTCGCCGATGCGATGAGCGCCGGGTGAATCCCCCATGCGCTCGCGCGCGCCGGTCCGCAGATTTCCGCTGACGGTGATGGAGTCGCGGCGCGGTAGCGTCGCCGCAACCCGAAGAGGAGGCAGCGGTGTCGCTCGACGTGCGGCTTGAGGAGATCGCGGAGTCGGAACTGCCGCCGGTGGAGTACCGCTGGGATGCCGACACGGACATCCTGTGCGTGACGCTCCGCTCCGCCGCGGTGAGCGAGGGCCTGTCGGGCTCGATGGACATCGAAGGAGCCGACGGTGCCTGGCTCACGCTCGAGCTCAGTGCGGGACGTCTCGCGGCGGTGGAGGTCGCGGTCTGGCCCGACGTGAAGACGGTGGAGCCGCTCACACCACCCGTCGCGGCCGGTGCCGCGAGACTGCGCGTGCCGTCGAGCGGCGCGGACGGTGGGCTCGAGGCCCTCGAGGTGGACACGCCGATCAGGGCCGTAGCCGACAAGGCGGAGCGGACGATACACTTCCGCATCGGCCCGCAACGCTCGAGCCGCGCGCTGCGCGTCGCGCGCGACCTCATGGTCGAGGTCGATGCACGATCCCGCATCGCCGGGCTCTGGTTCCTCAACGTCCCCCCGTTCCCCACCGCCCCATGATCACGACCATCGTCCTCGTCCACGCCGAGCCCCGCCTCATCCCCAAGTGCGCCGCGGCCCTCGCGGGGATCGAGGGGGTGACGGACGTCTACTCCGTCTCGGGGGAGTGGGATCTCGTGGTGATCGTGAAGGTCAAGGAGTACGAGGACATCGCGCGGATCGTGACCGAGCAGTTCCCGACCGTGCCCGGAATCGTGAAGACCACCACGCTGACCGCGTTCCGCGCCTACTCCAAGGCGGATCTCGAGCAGGCGTGGGACATGGGTGTCGACTGAGACGGATCCGCCCGCGGTCCCGGAACGAAGAAGGCCGCGCCGTGAGGCGCGGCCTTCCTCATTCATGCCGGCGGCGGTGGCCTACTTGGCGGTGCCCGGCTTCTTGTCGAGGCACCAGTTCTGGCTCACGCGGAAACTCTCGCTCCACTTGCCGACGGCGTACTTGAGGACGACGACCTCCGGCGTGGCGGCGTAGCGCCACGCTTCGAGGATGATCTCGTCGATCCCGTCGCCGTCGAGGTCGGCATGGTTCACGAGGCGGCGGAACTCGACGCCTCGCGCCTCGCCCTGGTCGACATGCTGATAGCTCGTCAGGAGCGTCCCGGCCGAGTCCTCGGCGAGCGCGAGCAGGCTCACCGTGTGACCCGCGCCCGGCCCCGCGTCGCCCGCTTCGGCATCGACGAACGTCGCGAGCAAGGTGCGACCCTCGCGTCCGGCACCCGTGCGGAGCCACCGGCCGATGAAGTCGAGGTGGTTGAGTTCCTCCGGGCCGACCTGCGCCGCGGTGGCGACCGCACTGGCGACGGTGCGCGCCTGGGCGTCGGGATCCTTCGGTAGCGGCCGCGTGTCGGCCTTCTGCTTCAGCGGCGTGGAGGAGGCGAGGAACTCGATGCTCGTCTCGGCGCGGTTGCTCATGATGAGCTTGCCCTGGGCCTGCGGGACCACCTCGGAGCACCCGGGGAGCGAATAGAGCGTGCCCTCGTTGGGATCCCACATGCGCCGCACGATCTCGACGTCCCCGATCGCGACGCCGTCGCGGTAGAGCGGGAGCTTGCGGCCGACGTCGAAGAAGGTCGCATCGACGTTGCGCCAGCCGTCGGCGTCGAGCGAGATCGGCGCGAGCTGGCCGTTCTCGACGATCGCGAACGGCGCGATGCGAGGTTCCTCGCGGGCGCCGTAGACCTGGAAGAAGATGCTCGACGTGGCGGAGACGACGCTGAGCGGCGCGTCGGGCACGTCAGGGGCGGGCTGCTGCGGCTTGTCGCACGCCAGGAGCAGGGTTAGGATGCTCGCGATGATAGCAGGTCGGCGCATAGGGCCAAGCTACGCCCCGGCAGAGGGGGCGGCAAGCATGCGGGACGCCCTCCGCGCACTTCGTGACGGCGGCCTGGGTGCCGGCGCCCGCGGGGCGCCGCTGGAAGTGCAGCCCAAGGGCGACCAGCCGCCGCGACTCGAGCGCGCCACGCCGCTCGAAGGGACCTCCATCCAGGTCCGCGCCGTTCCCGGCGAGCCGGTGGTGGGCTTCCGCGCCTTCCTCGACGGGATCCAGCGGTCGCAGGTGCTCGCGCATGCGGGCGGAGTCCCGATCGTCCACGGGGCGGTCGCGGCGGCGATCCGCGTGCGCGAGGCGCGCCGGATGCACACCTGGGGCGCGCCGCGGATCGATCAGGCGCTGTACGCACCACACGCGCTCCTCGAGGCCGCGCTGCTGGAAACGCTCCTCGGGCGCGTCCGGGTGGTCGACACCCTGCGGGCCGACGGCAGGTCCCCCGCCGACGATCCCGATGCGGTGCCGGGAGCCCGACACCCGCAGGAACTCGTCGCGCGCGCGCTCACCGCCGTGCAACGCGCCCGCGAGGCGGCCGAGTCGGCGCTCGCGGCCGACTGGGTCGCGAGCGGCGATGGTCCTCTGCTCGTCGATGGCGGCACCAGCGCGAGCGCGGAGGCCGCGCGGAGCGCCCAGGTGATCGGCGTGGTCAAGTCGCATCGCACGCTCTACGCCGACGAGGCCGCGCTCCCACTGCTGCTCGGACTGCGCGAGGGGGAGCGCACGACGGCGATGACCCTCTCGTCGCCGCGGCGGCATGCGGTGGCCTCGTGGTACCTGCGCCTGCGCGATCCGGCGTCGCGGTCACCGCTCTTCGGCCTCGTGCGGGTGGAAGCGGCGCTCGTGGACGACATCACGTCGCGCGCCGACGTCGTCTCGCGCTGGCTCCTCGCCGAACGCGCGCCGGTGTCGCTGCCGGACCAGCGATGGGACGTGATGGTGTACGGCATCCGCGAGTGCGAGCAGTACCTTACGGCGATCCTCAAGTGACCAGGGTGCGCAGAGCGTGAGTACAACGTGAGTGAAGCGATCATCGGGCGCGTCGTCGCCACCGAACGGAAGCCCAACACGCCGCACGAGTTCCACTTCTGGACCGCGCTCGATGCGCCGGTCGGGATCGGGACGATCGTGCGGGTGGAGACGGCGCGCCCGGTGGGTGGTCTGTTGCCGCGCATCTACGGCGTGGTGACCGAGGGTTTCGGCTACACCGACCTGCAGACGCCGCTGCACGACGTGCTCGGTGCCGACGGCGAGCCCGGTGCGAGTGCGCTGGCCCCCACCGAGCGCACCGAGATCCGGCTCTACACCGCCGCGGTCCTGCGCCACGTGCCGGAGGAGCCGCTCCAGCCGGTGCCGATGGGCACTGTGCACCTCGCGACCGAGGCCGACGTGCAGGTCGCCCTGCGCATGGACACCTACGCCACGGGGGACACGCGTCGGGGCATCCCGGTGGGTCTCTACCGCGCCGGCGGCACCGAGGCGGCGATCCACCTCGACGCCGACTTCCTCCTCGGCCCCGAGGCGGCACACCTGAGCATCTCCGGCGTCTCGGGACTCGCGACCAAGACGAGCGCGGTCGAGTGGCTTCTCGCGAGCATCTTCGCGCACTTCCCGGCGAGCAAGGGCAAGGTCGCGGCGGTCTGCTTCAACGTGAAGGGCCCCGACCTCTGCTTCCTCGACCAGCCGGCGAGTGCGCTCTCGGACGAGGACCGCGCCATCTACGCGACCCTCGGCGTGCCCGCGGTCCCGTTCGCCAACGTGCGCTACTTCGCCCCCTGGTCCGCCAAGGGCGGGCAGCTCGCGACGCTGCGCTCCAACGATGCGCTGCAGGAGAACGTGCAGCCGCTCACCTGGGGCCTGAAGGAGACGCTGCAGTACGCCGAGGTGCTGCTCAACCGCGACGACATCGACGCCAAGGCCGACGCGTTGATCGACTTCATCAAGGAGCGCGTGGTCGACCAGACGTTCACCGATGGCGTGCTCGAGCGCGCGCACGAGGTGCGGTCGTTCTCGGACCTCGAGCAGTGGTTCCGTGAGCTCCTGCGCGGACTCGAGGCGCGCAACGCCGACGTCTGGCGCACACACCATGTAGCGACCATCCGGAAGGTGCGGAACCGGCTCTCCAACATCTCCACGCGCTGCAAGGGGCTCGTGACCGACGACGGCTCGGTGAGCGACCTGCCGTTCAAGGCGTTCGAGGACCGCGCGGTCTACGTGGTGGACGTCGCGAACCTCGAGGAGGATGCACAGGATCTCGTCTTCGCGCGCGTGGTCTCGCAGCTGCGCGAGCATCTCGAGAAGCGGCAGCTCGGCGTGGAGCAGGTGGTGGTCTTCGTCGACGAGCTCAACAAGTACGCCCCGGCCGACGGCCCCGACACGTACGTGCGGAAGATGCTGCTCGACATCGCCGAGCGGGGGCGGTACCTGGGGTTGGTGCTGTTCGGCGCGCAGCAGTTCCGCTCGCAGGTGCACCGCCGGGTGGTGGGGAACAGCGGCACCTCGTTGTACGGACGGATGGATCCCGACGAGCTCGCGACGCCGGGTTACCAGACGCTCGCGCCGGCGACCAAGGCGCGCCTCGCGACGCTCGAGAAGGGTCAGCTCATGGTGCGGCATCCGCACTTCGGGCAGCCGATCTTCGTGCGGTTCCCGCGGCCGGCGGTGCTCACGGGGCGTGAGGGAGTGGAGCGGTTCCCGCAGGCCGAGGAGCTCACGATCGAGCAGTCGGTGGCGAAGGCGCTCAGGCGGCTCGATCCGGCGATCACGCTCGGCTGGGTGCAGGACCAGCTCATGTTGGCCGGCGATGATGACGACGGCGTGCTGCGGGCGCGGAACCGGACGCTGCAGGCGCGGCCGGACGACGTGAAGGCCTTCTTCAAGGCGCAGTTGAAGAAGCGGGCGACGCCGGAGGTCGCGGGGCGGCGCGGGCCGGCGCCGCTGCGGGTGGCGCCGCCGGATGATCCGTACGGCTAGGATGAAGGATGGAGGATGGAGGATGAAAGATGAACGGTCCTCGTCTTTCCACCTCCATCCTCCATCCTCCATCCTTCGTCCTGGATGCACGGCCGGGTCCTCCGCCGGGTAGATTTCCCCTCGCGTGCGCCTCGTCCACCTCTCCGACCTCCATCTCGGCTTCCGCCAGTTCCAGCGGCAGACGCCGGCCGGGATCAACCAGCGCGAAGCTGATGTCGCGCAGGCGTTCTCGCGCGCGGTGGACAAGCTCATCGCGCTGGCGCCCGACGTGATCCTCGTCGGCGGGGACGTGTTCCACACCGTCCGTCCGACGAACACCGCGATCCTGCACGCCTTCCGCCAGTTCGGCCGATTGGTCGACGCGCTGCCCGACACGCAGATCGTGGTCGTCGCGGGCAATCACGACATGCCGCGCTCCACCGAGACGATCTGTATCCTGCGGCTGTTCGAACAGGGCTTCGCGGCGCGCGAGCGTCCCGGTGCGCCGACCGAGTCGCTGAGTGCGCTGCCGATCCACGTGGCCGACCGCGAGGCGCGGCGGATCCACTTCCCGCATCTCGACCTCTCGGTGCTCGCGGTGCCCGACCTGCCCCCCGGCACGGTGGACCTCTCCCCCGATCCGGCGGTGAAGTACAACGTGCTGCTGCTGCACGGCGAGGTGAAGGGCGCGCTCCCGCACGCCGACGAGGCCGACCGCGCGGCGATGCAGATCCCGCTCGAGGACGTGACACGGACGGGGTGGGACTACGTCGCGCTCGGGCACTACCACGTCTACAAGCGGATCGCCGACCACGTCTACTACTCGGGCTCGCTCGAGTACACGAGCACCAACCCCTGGGGCGAACTCGCCGAGGAGAAGGCGGCGAAGCTCCCCGGAAAGGGGATGATCGAGCGCGACCTCGCGACGGGGAAGCAGACCTTCCATCCACTCCCGACGAGTCGGGCGGTGCTCGACCTCGCGGCGATCGAGGGCCGCGGGATGGCGGCCGCCGACCTCGACGCGGCGATCCAGTCGGCGGTCGCGCGGATCCCCGGCGGGATCGACGGCAAGGTGGTGCGGCTCGTGGCGAAGAACGTGCCGCGGCACATCGCGCGCGACCTGGACCACAAGGCGTTGCGCGACCTGCAGAAGCGCGCATTGCACTTCCACCTCGACATGCGGCGTCCCGAGATGGTGCGCCGCGAATCGTCGGGCTCGCCGGGGCGCCGGCCCTCGCTGGCCGAGACGTTGCGCGAGGCGCTGCAGGCGCGCGTCGTCGCCGCAGGAGTGGAACGTCCGGAGCTCGTCGCGCTCGGCCTGCGCTACCTCGAGGAAGCCGAACTGTCGGAGCCGGCGCGCGAGTTCCCCGGGGCCGACGCATGAGGCTCGCGCGGCTGCGGCTCACGAACTTCCGCCAGCATGCGGAGACCGACATCGCGTTCGACACCGGGCTCACGGGCATCATCGGGCCCAACGGGGCGGGCAAGTCGACGATCCTCGAGGCGATCGCCTGGGCGCTCTACGGCGGCAACACGGCGCGCGGCGGCAACGAGTCGCTGCGCTTCAACCGGGCCGCGGCGAGAGCGCCGGTGCGCGTCGAGCTCGAGTTCGACCTCGCGGGCCACCGCTATCGCGTCGTGCGCGGGCTCTCGATGGCCGAGCTCTACCTCGACGGCGGCGAGGTCGCGATCGCGAACTCGGTGACGACGGTGGCCGAGATGCTGCAGCGCCGCCTCGGCATGACGCGCACGGAGTTCTTCAACACCTACTTCACGGGGCAGAAGGAACTCGCGGTGATGCAGTCGCTCACGGCGAGCGAACGGGCGCAGTTCCTCTCGCGGGTGCTGGGGTACGAGAAGCTCCGCGTGGCGCAGGAACTCTGCGGGGTGCGCCGCAAGGAGCTCGCGAGCGAGGTCGCGGGCCTGCGCGCCGGCATGCCCGACCGTGACGCGCTCGAGGCGCAGGAGCGCGAGGCGCGCGCGTCCGTCACGGCGGCGACCGCGTCGGCGGCCGAGGCCGAGCGCCTGGAGCAGGAGACCAAGGCCGCGCTCGACTCGGTGGCGCCGCGATGGCTGGCCGCGCAGACCGGGCGCGACGAGCGCCAGCGGATCGAGACCGACCTCGCGGCGATCGACGGGGAGTCGTTCGCGCTCACGCGCGCCGAGGAGCGCCTGCGGGCGGAACTCGCGCAGGTGAACGAGGCGCGTGCGGCCCTCGCGCCGCTGCTGCCCGACATCGAGGCCTTCACGCGCGCCCAGGAGGCGCTCGAGGCGCTGCGGGCGCTCGCGGTGCACGACGGGCGGCGGCGCGCGCTGCTCGAGACGCAGGCGTCGCTCGACGCGGAGGTGCGCGCGCTCACGGAGCAGCGGGAGCGGCTCGCCGGCGAGCCGGCGCAGGAGGAGGCGATCACCGTCGACCTCGAGGAGCGCCGCCGTGCGATGGAGGATGCGCAGGGGAAGCTCGAGGCGCGCCGCACCGAGTGGGTGCGCGACCGGCAGGAGGTCGAGACCCGGCTCCGCACCCTCCGGGTGCAGTACGCCGAGTTGCGCGACCAGCGCGACAAACTCCTGCAGCTCGGGGAGGAAGGGGCGTGCCCCACCTGCACCCGGCCCCTCGGCGAGCACTTCCGGAACGTGCTCGACGTGATCGAGCGCCAGCTCGAGACCGTGGAGGCCGATGGCGCGTACTTCAAGTCGCGCATCGAGCAGGTCACGTCGATGCCCGCCGACATCGCGCATCTCGACGAGCTGCGCCGCAAGCTGCAGGACGACGTCGGGCAGTTCGAGCGCCGTCTCGCCACCGTTCAGGCGGCGGTGCAGCAGGCGCGTCAGGTGGAGCGCGAACTCGCGGCGAAATCGGCGCGCCTCGTGGCCGCGACGACGGAGCTCACCGGAATCCCCGGCGGGTACGATGCCGCGCGGCACAAGGCGCTCGAGACCGAGCATGCGCGGCTCGCCGAGTCGTCCACGCTCGCGAACCGTCTCTCCACGCGGATCGAGCGCGAGCCCGCACTCCTGCGCGAGCAGGAATCGCTCGCGCGCCAGCGGGCCGCGCTCGACTCGCGGCGCGGCACCGCGACGACCCGGCTCGCCGAACTGCGGTTCCCCGAGGACGAGTACCAGGAGTTGCGCCGGCTGCACGACGAGGTCGCGACGGCCTTCGCCGAGACCGCCCGGGCCGCCGCGGGCGCCCGTGCGACGCGGCAGGTCGCGCAGGGGGCGGCCCTGCGCGCGGGCGAGGCCCGCGCCGAGTACGAGCGGCTCGCCGAGCGCGTGGAGGCGCTCGAGCGCGACCGACGGCTGCATGACGAGCTGCACCGCGCCTACTCGGACCTGCGCACCGACCTCAACTTCCAGCTGCGCCCCGAGGTCTCGGAGATCGCGTCGAACTTCCTCACCGAACTCACCGACGCGCGCTACACCGAACTCGAACTCGACGACAAGTACCGCCTGCTCGTGCTCGAGGAGGGCGTGCCGAAGCCGGTGATCTCGGGCGGCGAGGAGGACATCGCGAACCTCGTGCTGCGCCTCGCGATCTCGCAGATGATCGCCGACCGCGCGGGGCAGGCCTTCTCGCTGCTCGTGCTCGACGAGGTGTTCGGCTCGCTCGACGACGTCCGCCGCCAGAACGTGCTCGCGCTGCTGCGGGGCCTGCACGACCGGTTCGAGCAGGTGATCGTGATCACGCACATCGAAGGGGTGCGCGACGGGCTCGACCGGGTGATCTCGGTCGGGTTCGACGAGCGCACCGGTGCGGCGGTCGTGACCCGCACCGATCCCTCGCCCGACGAGATCGAACTCCTCCCCGCAGGGACCGCCGCATGAACGAGATCGCCCACAAGGTGAGCGGGCCCTTCCCGATCCGGCTCGAGGACCTGCCGACGCTCAACGTCCTCTTCAGCGACGCGTTCAGCGAGCGCTACCGGCGCGACGGCATGGCGGGGGTGCGGGTACCGCCGCTCAATCCGGTCATCTGGCGCTTCGCGATCGAGGGCGCTGGCGCCGGCGCGATGCTCTGGCGCGACGGACTCGACCGGATCGCCGCGTTCAACCTGGCGCACGTCTCCGGGCGCGAAGGGTGGATGGGGCCGCTCGCGGTGCGCGAGGAACTCCAGGGGCGTGGACTCGGCCGCACGATCGTGCGCGCCGGCGTGGAGCATCTGCGCGCCGCGGGGTGCACGGTGATCGGGCTCGAGACGATGCCGCGCACGATGGACAACATCGGGTTCTACGGGGGGATGGGATTCGTGCCCGGGCGACTGACGCTCACGCTCACGGTCGAGGCGACGCCCCTGAGCGATGTGCGCCCCCCGGTGCTCAGCGCGCTCGGCGCCGCGGAACGGGCCGCGGCGATCGCCGAGTGCGCCGCGCTCACCGACCGCATCCGGCCCGGCGTGGACTTCTCGCGCGAGATCGGGATCACGCTCCGGCAGGCGATCGGCGACTGCGTCGTGCTCCGCGACGCGTCGGGGGCGCTCGAGGGGTTCGCGCTCTTCCATGACGCGCCGCTAGTGGAGGGCCGCAGCCGCGAGGAGATCCGGGTGCTCAAGTGCGTGCTCGCCGAGGAGGCGATGATGGCGCGGATGGCGGAGCAGCTCGCGGCGCAGGCACGGCGCAGCGGTGCGTTGCGCTGCGCGATCCGGTTGCAGGGCGAGTACGCGGTCGCGTTCCGTACGCTGATCGCACGCGGTGCGCGGGTGCGCTGGTCCGACCTGCGGATGACGCTCTCGGGGTTCGAGGAGCGAGCGCCGGTGCGTGGGCTGGTGCTCTCGAACTGGGAGATCTGAGCGCCGCCGGAGGGAGGTCCCGCGCGAGACGCCCGCTAGGTCGTGGGGCCGCCCGTGCGCTTGCGCTCGGCCCGCTTCACCGCGCCGAGGACGATGAAGAAGACGCCCAGCGTGAGCAGCCCGTGGATGAACCCGGGGGCCTCGAAGGCGAAGGTGCCCGCCGCCCAGAGGGCGATCATGGCGAGTCCGGCGATGGTGAGCAGGTCCATCGATCTGGGGGTCCGGGTCCGATTGTAATTCAAGTTACGGCGGCCTACATTCGAAACTAGTCACGTACGGGACGAAGAGAATCACTTTTTGAGCCGATAAGTCCTCCGAAGCGGATCCAATATCCTTATCCACGTCATGCCCGGACGCCGGGAAGGCGGAAGTAGGGTGCGGGCCTCAGCATTCGACAGGGCTTCAAAAACACCTCTTCGCTCCCTCTCCTCCCGAAGCCCCGTCCAGCCGGACGGGGCTTCGGCTTTGGGGCTGGACGCGGTCCGGTCCCTCGCGGAACCGCCGCCGCGCGTACAGGCTTAGTGTAGCTCCCTGGCCACGGTCGTCCCGTAGCGTGGCGGGATTCCAATCCGAGTCCAACGATGCCGATCGTCTCGATCACCAGAATCGTCAAGTTCAACGCCGCCCACCGCGTGTACAACCCGTCGTTCAGCGATGAGGAGAACAAGCGGCTGTTCGGCAAGTGCAACAATCCCAACTGGCATGGCCACAACTACGCGCTCGAGATCACGGTCGAGGGTGAGGTCGACCCGGGCACCGGGTTCGTCGTGAACCTGGCGGACGTCAAGCGGATCGCCGAGCGCGAGATCGTGGACGCGGTGGACCACAAGAACCTCAACCTCGACGTGCCGTTCATGTCGGGAACGATTCCGAGCACCGAGAACCTTGTACTGGCATGCTGGCGCGTCCTGGCGCCGCAGCTCGCGCCCGCGCGATTGGCCAAGCTCAAGCTCTGGGAGACGGACAACCAGTATGTCGAATACGACGGCCGCTGAGGCGGCAGACCATATGGCGAAGCCCATCTCGGGAAGCGACCACTTCGAAGCCGCGCCGCCGATCAGCAGCGACCGGATGCTCGAGTTCGAGAACATCATCCGGCGCGAGCTGGAGATCATCGGCGAGGACCCCCACCGCGAGGGGCTCCTCAAGACGCCCGAGCGCGTCGCGAAGTCGATGAGCTGGCTCACCCGCGGCTATGCGATGGACGTGGCGGACGTGGTCGGTGATGCGGTGTTCGAGGAGGCGCATGCCTCGATGGTGATGGTGCGCGACATCGAGCTCTATTCGATGTGCGAGCACCACATGCTGCCGTTCTTCGGCAAGGCGCATATCGCCTACATCCCCAACGGTCGCATCGTCGGGCTCTCCAAGCTGCCGCGCATCGTCGAGATCTTCGCCCGCCGGCTGCAGGTGCAGGAGCGGCTGACGGAGCAGGTGGCGCAGGCGATCGAGGACGTGCTCAAGCCGCAGGGCGTGGGCGTGGTGATCGAGTGCGAGCACCTCTGCATGATGATGCGCGGGGTGGAGAAGCAGAACTCGCGGACGATCACGTCGGCGCTGCGCGGCACGTTCAAGGACGACGCGATGACGCGCGACGAGTTCCTGCGCCTCGCGTACGGCTCCACCGGTCAGCGGTGAGTCGGCGGCGCGCGCGATGAGCGTTCCGCTCCCGCTGGCGGGACAGAGTGCCCTCATCACCGGCGCGTCGCGCGGGATCGGGGCGGCGTGTGCGCGCGCTCTCGCGGCATCGGGCGCGCGGGTCGTGCTGGTCGCACGGGACGCGGCGGCATTGCAGGCGCTCGCGGCGGAGTGCGGCCATGGTGCGGCCGTGCTGACCGCCGATCTCGCGGTCCCGTCGGCGGCCGCCGAGGTCGCGGCGGCAGCGGTCGCGCTGCTCGGGCGCGCGCCCGACATCATCGTCCACTCCGCGGGGAGCTTCCCGATCTCGGCGCTCGACGCCGTGAGCGACTCGGAACTCGACCTCGCGCTCGCGCTGAACGTGGCGGCGCCATTGCGACTGACGCGCGCCTTCCTCGGCGACATGCGCGTACGCGGGGGCGGGCACGTGGTGACGATCGGTTCCGTCTCCGATCGCGTGGTCTACCCGTCGAACTCGGTCTACACGGCCTCCAAGCATGCGGTGCGCGCCGTGCACGAGACGCTCCGAGCCGAGACGCGCGGCAGCGGGGTGCGTGCGACGCTGATCTCGCCGGCAGCGACCGACACGGCGATCTGGGACCCGCATGATCCCGACCGGTCGCCGCACCTGCCGTCGCGCAGCGAGATGCTGCGGCCCGAGGACGTCGCCGACGCGGTGGCGTGGGCCGTGACGCGTCCGGCGCATGTGGACGTCGAGGAACTGCGCCTCGCGCGGAGCTGAGCGCACCGGTGGCCGATCGATCGGGAGTCATCGATGCGACTTGAGTTGGCCGAGCGGCTGCGGTGCCCGGGCGCGCATACGGCCACCCCGCTGATCGTGGTCGCACAACGCACCGCGGAGCGCGACCTGGTCGCGGCGATGCTCGGGTGCCCGGTCTGCCACCTCGAGGCGCGGATCGTCGACGGCGACGTGCGGTTCACCGACGCGTCGGGCGATCGGCCGGCGTCGCCCGATGCCCCACGGGCGGATCGGTCCGCCGGGCCGGTCGCGGATCTCGAGCGTGTGATCGCGCTGCTCGGTCTCGCCGAGCCGGGCGGGTCGGTGCTCCTGACCGGTCGCTACGCTGCGCTCGCCGCCGCGCTCGCGGACACATCGGACGTGAGCGTGGTGCTGATGCACGCTGCGGCCGGGGGCGCGCCGGCCGGTGTACCGGCGGTCGCTTCGGTGCATGGCGTGCCGGGCTCGGTCCCGTTCATTGACGGTACCTTCCGCGCGGTCGCACTCGACATGGACCTCCCGCCGTCGTTCATCGCCGACGCCGTGCGCGGGACCGCCACGGGCGGTCGCGTCCTGGCGGACGCGCGCGTCCCCTCGCCGCAGGGCGTGAAGGAACTCGCGCGCGACGACACCGAATGGGTCGCCGCGCGCGAGTCGGGTGGAGCGATCGTGGAGCTGAAGCGTCGGGTCTGAGAACGATCAGGATGAAGGAGGATTTCTTTCGTCCTTCATCCTTCAGCCTTCATCCGTCTCATACAGCGCATCGATCATCGCCTTGTAGCTCGCGTCGATCACCTTCCGCTTGACGCTGAGCTTGGGCGTCAACTCGCCGCGTTCGATCGAGAAGTCGTGCTCGAGCAACGCGATCTTCTTCGGCTGCTCGAAGTGCGCGAGCCCCTCGATCATGCTCTGCACCTCCTTCTCCATCTTGGCGCGGATCGTCGGCATCTCGAGCAGCTGCCGGCGTTCGGTCCAGATGATGTTCTTGAGCCCGGCCCACTTCTCGAGGTTGTCCCAGTTGGGGACGATCAGCACGACCGGGAACTTGCGCTTGTCGCCGATCATGACCGCCTGCGAGACGTACTTGTTGAGCTTGATGCGGTTCTCGATCGGCTGCGGCGCGATGTTCTTGCCGCCGGCGGTCACGATGATGTCCTTCTTGCGGTCGGTGATCCGCAGGAACCCGTCCTCGAGCACGCCGATGTCGCCGGTGTGGAACCAGCCGTCGGCGTCGATCGCCTCGGCGGTCGCGTCGGGGCGGTTGTAGTAGCCCTGCATCACGTGGGGGCCACGGGTGAGGATCTCGCCGTCGGCGGCGATGCTCACCTCGACGCCGGCGACGCACTTGCCGACCGAGCCGATGCGGAAGGCGTCGGGGCTGTTGACGGTGATCACCGGGGAGGTCTCGGTGAGGCCGTAGCCCTCGAGGATCGTGAGGCCCGCCGCATAGAAGAACTTGTTGATCGACGGCGCGAGGGGCGCGCCGCCCGAGACGAAGTAGCGCAGCCGGCCGCCGGTGCGCTCCTTGAGCTTGGAGAAGACGAGCTTCTGCGCGATGCCGTACTGCCAGGCGGTGAAGACGCCCGGCTCGCGCCCGGCGAGCTTCGCGTCGGCCCAGCGGTCGGCGACGTTGCGCGCCCAGGCGAAGATCCGCGCCTTCACCGGGCCACCCGACACGGCGTTCTCGAGCACGCGCGCATACATCTTCTCGAAGAGCCGCGGCACCGACATCGCGAAGTGCGGCCGCACCTCGGAGAGATTGAACGGCACCGCGTCTATGCTCTCCGCGTAGGCGATGCTCACGCCGCAGGAGAAGAAGAGGTAGTCGCCCATGCGCTCGAAGATGTGCGAGAGCGGCAGGAAGCTCAGCGCGATCTCGCCCGACATGAGCGGCACCTTCTGCTGCGACGCGCGCACGTTCGACGCGATGTTGTCGTGCGTGAGCATCACGCCCTTGGGCAGGCCCGTGGTGCCCGAGGTGTAGATGAGCGTCGCGAGGTCGCCCGGCCGGACCGTGAGCGCCGCCGCCTTCCACTCGGCGGCCTTCGTGGGGCTGTCGAGCGCGGCGCCCAGGGCCTCGAGCTCGGCGAAGCTGTGGTCCACGCCGGCGGGCTTGGGCTCCACGAAGCTGATGATCGCCTTCACCGTCTTGAACTGGTCGCGCACGCTCGCGGCCTTCGCCGCCTGCCCCTCGTTGGAGACGAAGAGCGCCACCGCACCGGAATCATTGAGCGGATGCACGATCTGGTCCGCCGGCAGCGTGGGGTAGATCGGCACGTCGGTCATCCCGCTGCAGAGGCAGGCCCAGTCGGCGAGGGCCCACTCGGGGCGGTTCTCCGACATGATCCCCACCCGGTCCCCGCGCTTGACGCCGATCGCGCCGAGCCCGAGGGAGAGACGCCGCGAGCGCTCGAGGACCTGCGCGTGCGTGATCGGCGTGTACGCGCCGGCCTTCTTGTACTGATAGGCGTGGGGGAGCGAGAACTTCTCGAGCACCTCGAAGAAGATCGCCGTGAGCGTGGTCGGGGCGGGGCGGGGTCCACCGGAGACTTGCATCGATCGGTTCCCGTCGGATCAGGGTTTCGGGTTGACGCGGACGACGAATCGCACCGGACTGCCCGGCACGCGCGCGCCGTAGAGCCGGATGTCGGCGAGCACGATGAAGCTGTCGATCGGTGCGGGGATCCGCGTCACGAAGACGCGGAGCTTCCGCGTGGAACTGCCATCGGCGGCCGTCGTGTCGACGGCGCTGCGCACGCCTCCGGTGGTCTGGAGTGCGACCCACGACGTGTCGCTCACTGCGAGAGTATCGCCGGCGTGGACCGTCCGCCAGCGCACGCGCCACCCACCGACGCCGGGACTCACGCGCACCGTGTCCCGGCTCACGAGCGAGACCCGCATCTCGGGCGACAGGTTCGTGCTCACGTCGGGGATCGCGTACTCGAGCGTGATCGCCGGAGCGGTGGCGGCGAAGGTGGAGTCGGGGCGACGAGTCACGCGTAGCAGCCGGTCGTCGCTCTGCAGTGCGCCGAGTGATGCGACGACGCGCACGGTGCCGTCGCGGCGCGTCGTCGCGCGCATGGTGCCGCTCGAGTCGACCACCACGCCGGTGTCCAGGGTGAAGTAGCGGAACGGCGCGCCGGTGATCTCGCGGCCGCTCGCGTCGAACGCGTGCGCCCGGAGCGGCGTGGCGACGCCGAGCGAGTCACGCAGCGTGTCGCCCGCGAGGAGCGCCGGCCACGGGATCCCGTCGAAGGCCAGGTAGGAGACCTCGCCCACGCCCGTGCCGAGCTCGGCGCAGGAGGCGGCGGCGCAGAGCGCGGCGGCTGTCGCGATCAGGACGCGCCGGTGTAGCACGGGTCGGTCCGTCTGGCGCCTGTGCCGCACGCTCAGAGCCCCAGGCGTTCGGCGAGGCGCGTGGCGAGGTTCACGTACGCTTGCGACGCCGGATCGGCAGGGGAGCGGACCACCGCCGGCTGCCCGGCGGCGAACGCCTCGGCGATGGCGTGACTCCGAGGCACGACGATGTCGAGCATGAGGTGCGCGGGCACCTTCTCGCGGATGTAGGTCGCGGTCGTCTGGCAGGCCGGATTGCCCTCCTCGTACATCGTGAGGAGGATCCCGTCGAAGACCAGACGCTCATGCGTCGTCACGATGTCCTGGATCCCGCGCAGGATCTGCGGCGTGGTCTGCAGCGCGAGCGGCTCGGCCTGGAGCGGGATCAACACACGATCGGACGACGCGAGCGTGGCGCGCGTGACCGGACCCAGGCCGGGCGGGGTGTCGACCACCACGATGTCGCAGCGCTCCGCGGCGGCCGTGAGCATGCGGGCGAGGAGGTCCGACGAGGCGATCTGCTCTCCGTAGCGCGTGTGATCGGCCTCGTCGGTCACGCTGCCGGCGAGCATCACGCGGAGCCAGGGGAGCGAGGTGGGGAGCAGGACGTCACGCAGTTCGCGCTCGCCCGAGAGATGGTCGGCGAAGCCGTAGGTCGGGTGCCCGCGACGGAGACCGGCACCGAAGCGCACCGACCCCTGCGGGTCGACGTCGACGAGCAGCGTCTTGAGGCCGCGGCGCGCGAAGGCGGCGGCGAGGTTCACGGCGGTGGTCGTCTTGCCGACGCCGCCCTTCTGGCTCACGATGGCGAGGATGGTTCCCACGCTACTCCCCGGCTGGTGGCGAAGCCCCGTCAGCCGGGGTCCGCAGTTGATCGAGGGTCCCCTGCGCGTGCGCGACCCAGCGCGCAGCGTCGGGACCGGTGGGCGGCTTGGCCAGGAAGGCCGAGAGATGCTTGGCCGCCCCGGTGGAGTCGCCGCGTTTGATGAGCAGGAAGGCGAGACCGTAGTGCGCTCCGGAGAGCGACGGGTCGAGCTCCAGTGCCTTCCGGTAGGCCCGCACGGCCTCCTCGACGCGCCCGATCTTGGTGAGCGCGATCGCCATGTTCTGCAGGATCTTCAGGTCGTCCGGCCGCTCCCGGAGCGCGAGCCGGTAGCTCGTCACCGCGGCATCGAAGTCGCCCTGACGCTCCAGCACCAGCGCCTCGTTGAGATAATCGAGTCGCTGCCGGTTCTGTGCGGACTCGGAGCGGCCGCCGAAGAGGCGGTCCCAGAAGGACATGGCGTGTCGGTGCGAGGCAGGTGTCCCGCACAAGCTATTGATGCGCGAGAGAGCCAGCAACCACGATACCCCTCGCGATTCCCCCCGTGGGAGCCGCGGCGTAGCTTGCGGTCGTACCCCAACCCGCCCGCAGGAGCGCTCATGGCCGCCCGCAAAGTGCCCTTCGTCCCCGTCCGGGACACCATGCACGTGGACTGGCCGCTCTTCGGCGAGCTCTCGCGGGCGCTCGCCCTCAAGGTCTCCAAGGTCTTCGATCCCGAGATCGTGGTGGGCGTGGCGACGGCCGGCGTGGTTCCCGGGGCCGCCGTCGCGGCGATGCTCGACCGGCCGTTCCACTCCATCATCGTGAGCCGGCGCTACCTCTCGGCCAAGGTGCGCGACACGCCGGCCGTCCTCTCGGCCGCGCCGCCCGAGGTGATCGGGCGGCGGGTGCTGATCGTGGACGAGACCTGTCGCGAGGGTGATACGCTCAGGCTCGCGAAGGCGGCGATCATCAATGCCGGGTCGTCTGAGGTGCGCACGGCGGTGAGCTTCAAGACGGGGAACTACAAGCCCGACTTCCACGCGCTCGAGACCGACAGCGTGATCGTGCTGCCGTGGGACCGCGAGACGATCGTGGACGGGGAGCTGCGCCCCAACCCCAAGTACGGGCCCGGCGGCGGGTACTGACCGCCACACCGGGCAGTGGCAGCGGCCGGTACCGGCGGGGTATCACTCCGTCCGATCGCGCGGTCGCGCGACCCGGTCAGCTCCGTGCGGGCGATCCGCGTGGAGAGTCCCCCATCCTGATCCCGGAGAGCGTGTGCGTGAGAACCCGGTAGCGGCTCGGTTGGTGCGGTCGATCGCTCGACTCGGCGTGGCCCTGCTCGTCCTCGTGGCCGCCTGCAGCGGCGACGGTCCCAGCAGCCCGGTCCCGGACAACGAGGTCCGCGTGAGCAACAACGCCTTCTCGCCGGCGACGCGGACGATCGCGGTGGGCACGACGCTCACCTGGCGCTGGGCCTCGGGGAGCTCGACGCACAACGTGACGTTCGCCGGGGGACCGGCCTCGCCCGATCAGTCGAGCGGGACCTTCGCGCGGCTCTTCTCGACGGCGGGGACGTTCACGTACCAGTGCAGCATCCACGGGGCGTCGATGTCGGGGAGCGTCACGGTCCAGTGAGAGACCGCACCGCTCGGTGAACCGGCGTTCTACGCCAGTTCGCCGAGCGCCGCCTCGTACCCCACGCCTTCGGTGAGGCGCTGGTACACGTGCCCGAGCACCTCCGGGCTCCCGAGCACGAACCGGCAGCGCTCGGCGCCGTTCGACCGGCACTCCACCTCCATGCACCCCAGCTGCCCGTCCGCCACGCGCCCGAACAGATCGGCGAGCATCCCGGCCGAGTAGTAGCAGGACGGGTAGGGCATCGCGGTGGCTGGATCGGCCTCGGACCAATCGGCGCTGTCGAGCGCGACGACCTTGTCCCCGATCGGCGAGATGCTCATGGTGCCCCAGCCGGCCTCGCTGAAGAAGACCGCCGCCGACTCCTGGAAGAGCGCCATCGGGAGCTCTTCAGGCGCCGCGAGGCCGTTGTCCAGGCACCACTCGCGGAAGGCGCCGAAGACGGAATCGCCACCGGCGTAGCCCGCCTCCTGCAACACGCCGGCGAAGCCGACGTTGAGGTCGCGCACCAGCGCCGCGCGAAGGGCGCGCAGGGACGCGTGCGGG
>JAIOPJ010000031.1 GCA_021413975.1 Gemmatimonadota bacterium | reverse complement strand
GGCGTGCGGCGAGCGCGTGAGCAGCGCGGGGCTTCTCGCAGGGCAGCAGTGCCTGCGGGATCCATGCCGGTGGAGGCACAGCCAAAGCCGGTGTGACGCAGGACCCTTAACGCTGGGAGTGCGCCCGCAGCATGTGGGACGCCGACTGGCCGGGGGTGCAGAGAGAGCGCAGGGCCCGGGGGGGCTCGAGCGCTCGGCTACAAGCAGAGACCGGTCATGGCGCAGTGGATGGGACGGCCATGACCGGGGCCAAGGGGAAGCAGCAAAGGGGATGCAGCAACACCGATGCACGTTCCAGAAGGGGAGAGAGCCGATGTGGACCAGGGACCCATGTCGGTGAGCTGAGAGTGGACCTCCTCCGCTCCAGGTCCGGCCGGTGCGCCATGCGCGCCGGCCGTTCTCGCATCAGTGTGAATAGTGCGAGTCCTTCTCTCCGGCCTTGATCGCCACCTTGAGCGTGTTCGCCTTGCTCGGGATCGGGCAGTTGTAATACGGGCTCGTGGCGCACGCCGGGTTGTAGGCGTTGTTGAAGTCGATCAGCCAACGGCCATCGGGCAGCTTCTCGGGGTCCACGTAGCGGCCCACGCTATAGGTCTCGCGGCCCGTGGTGGCATCACGGAAGAACACGCTCACGCTCTGCTCGTCCACGCCCGGCTCCAGCAAGCGATGCGCCTCGAGCCGCGCGGGCTTGCCGGCCACGAGCAGGTCGAACCAGCCCGCCAGCACCGCGCGCCGCGCGTTGCCGCGCGTGCTCATGATGATCGTGGTGTCGGCGGCCGGGTTGGGCGTGAGCGGTGCCACGAACCGGTACGCCAGATCGGGCGCGTACCACGACAGTCCGTGATACGCCGCGAAGTGCGGGCTCTTGGGGTCGAACACGATGAGCGCCGGGTAGCGCTGGTGCGAGAGCCGCACGTTGAAGCGGCCCACGCGCACGTTGCCGGGGCCCAGCATGGCCTCGCGCATGGGCTCGCCGTTGCGAACGCGGAAGTGCGCGGTGTCGTCGATCGCCTGCACGAAGAAGGAGTCGCCCGCCACGGTGACGCGCAGGTGCTTCGCGGCGATCTCGGTGTCGTCGATGCGCAGGTCGGCGTCGGCGGCGCGGCCCACCACCAGCGCGGTGCGGCCGTCGAAGTCGGTGCGGCCAATGGCGGCCAGATACGACGTGGCGCCGGACTTCAGGTTCTCGCCGGTCTCGAGCCGGTCCTTCTCGTAGGCGGCGCGCAGCGAGTCGGCCTGGGCCGGCGACAGCTGAGCGGGCGGCGTGGGGCGGGGCCGCGTGGGGGCGGCAGCGGCGGGCAGCGGCAGCAGCAGCGCGAGCACGATGGCAGCGCGGCGCAGGTTCGAGCGCATGGGAGTCACCTTGCGAGAAAGGGTCGGTCGGCCGCCCGGCGCGGCCCGCGGGTGAAGCGCGGCGCGGCGATGTTCGATGAGACTGAAACCGCAGTGCGCCAGCAGGTTAGTATGTGTTGGGACAAACTCGAAACGCTTGCTCTGGCCGGGCATCGAACGCATGATAGCACCCGTCCACTTTGGTCTACCCGGCCCCCATCCGGCCGACGCTCGAGGTTCTCTCGTGAATCCTCCGATGTCTGAACACGACGATCTGTTCCGGATGGCTGCTGACATGTCGCCTGCGGGGATCCTCGCGGTCGATGCACAGGGTGTGATCCTGCTCGCGAACCAGGAGATCGAACGCCTGTTCGGTTGGACTCGCGAGGAGCTGCTGGGCCAGCCCATCGAAGCGCTGCTGCCGTCGCGCTACCGGCATGGTCATGCCGGGCTCATCAAGAGCTTCTTCGACACGCCGCACCAGCGCCCCCTGGGTGCGGGGCGCGACCTGCGCGGCATGCGCAAGGACGGCACCGAGTTCCCGGTCGAGATCGGGCTGCGCCCGGTCAAGACGTCGCGCGGCGTGGTCACGCTGGCGTCGGTGCTCGACGTGACCACGCGGCTCGAGCGCGAGAAGGCGTCGCGCCAGTCGCAGAAGCTCGAGGCGCTGGGCACGCTGGCCGGCGGCATCGCGCACGACTTCAACAACATCCTCATGGCCATCGTGGGCCACTCCGAGTTGGCGCGCATGTCGCAGGGCGACACCGCGAGCCACGACCTGGAGCAGGTCATGTCGGCGGCCGAGCGTGGCCGCCAGCTGGTGCAGCGCATCCTCGCGTTCAGCCGCACGCGCGAGGTGAAGCGCGCGCCGGTCGATCTGTCGCGCGTCGTGCGCGAGGCGGCCGACCTGTTGCGCTCGTCGCTGCCGTCGACCATTGAAATGAAGCTGTCGTTGTCGGCCACCACGCCCAAGGTGCTGTCGGACGAGATCGAGCTGCATCAGGTGGTCATGAACCTGTGCACCAATGCC
>JAIOPJ010000018.1 GCA_021413975.1 Gemmatimonadota bacterium | reverse complement strand
CCGAACCACGACTGCGGGAACGTGTGCTCGCGGTTGTAGGCAATGCCTTCGCTACCGCCCGAGCCCAGCGGGCCGAACGAGAACTCGTAGGGCGCCGTGCCACCGGGGATGTCGGAGTACACATCCCACACCTTGCCATTGGGCTTGCGGTCGGTGCGCTGGAACGCCGTGGCGGTGGCGCTGTAGCTGATCGAGGTGTGCGCGCGGATCTTGCTGTGCAACGCGGCCAAGAGCGCGTAGCCCTTGAGGCCCGTGAGCCCGTTGTAGTAGCCCGCCGGGATCGACACGTCGACGAAGTGGAACCCGAACGTGGCGTTCACCGTGGGGTGCGCATTCAGATCCGACACACCGTTCGCCGTGAGCGTGCGATCGCCCGCCGGGATGCCCGGCACGGTGACCGTGACGATGTTGGTCTGGAACGGATCGCGCACCGCGAGCGTGGCCGGCAGGCCGTTCACGCTGTAGTTACCGGCGATCTGCGAGCTGACCGGATCCACCGGCACGTTGAAGAACACCTGCAGCGTGGTCTCGCTGGCCTGGAACACCGACGTGATCACCGGCGCGCTGGTGCTGCCGCCGGTCGTGCTGCTCACGAGGTAGTTGAGCGTGGGCGACTGCACCGAGAACGAATCGTCAACCGCGGTGATGTGGTAGTACACCGTGGTGCCGGCGGTCTGCGGCGGGATCGGCGTGGACGTGGCCCACAGGTTCCCGGTCGTGGGCTCCATGGCGATGATGTTCGGCAGCGACACGATGTTCGTGCCCCACGCCAGCGACACGGCGTTGATGGGCCGCGCATTGTCGACCACCGTGGCACCCACCGTCACGTTGCTGGTGTCATCCGGGGCGAGCGGCGAGCGCGTGAGGTTCGAGATGACCGGCCCCGTCGGGCCGCCACCGCCGCCGAGCACCGTGGCCGTGATGGCCAGGTTGTCGATCGAGGCCTTGGGACGCGCGCCCGAAGAGCCCACCGGGCCCGTGCCGTTGTAGTCGTAGAACCGGATACGCGCCGTGGCGCAGTTGCTGAACTCGACCGGCAGCGGCACCTGGGCGATCTGCGTGGAGAACGCCACGTTGTTCGTGAAGTTGATGACCGAGGCGGCCGCGAGTTCCGTGAACGTGACGCCGTCGATGCTGGTGAACACCTTGAGCGAGCCGTTGCGATTGCCCGTGGTGTTGAACACGGTCGCGAAGTCGTAGCTCAACGTGCCCGGGTCCATGCCCGTGAAGTCGAGCAGCAGATCGATCGCGCACGCATTGATGTTGTCGGTGCCGTTCGTGGAGAGCAGTTGGATGTTGCCACTGCCCTTCTGCACACCACCCGTGGTGGTGGTCACGAACGCGGCCGTGCTCACCGTGATGCGCGCGCCGTCGCCGATGACGCCCGTGGCGTTGATCGGCACACTCGACCAGTACTGGGCGCCGATACCGCTCGCGAAGTTATTCGTCCAGTTCGCGATGTCGGTGAAGTTCTCGGAGTAGTTACCGCTCACCATCGGGAACGGCGTCGCGGCAAGCGCCGTGCTGGCGGCAAGGGCGACGAGCGATGCGAACGTGAAAAGCCGGGCAATGAGTCTCGGGGGCGTGAATCGCAAGGGTGTGTGCCTTTCCGTCCTGCGCTCACCGGATCGTGACCCGGGGAACGCCGACCTGGCGCCGCAAGGGGGTGCTCACCACGAGACCGCGGCCGGGGGCCACAGCGTGGTCTGGAATCCCATAAGCGTACCCCGCCCGGGCCCCCCGCTGGAAGCAGGTTCTGGGTCCACCTTCGGGTGGGCCGGCGAGGGCCGCGGGGCCCCGCCGGCCCCCCTCCAGCCCGCTGGTTCCGGGCCTCAGGCGGCCTGCAGCGCGCTGTTGCACCGCCGGCTGGGGCTCAGGCCCTCGGCCGCGAGGGGGTCAGAGCCTCTCCCGGAAGGCGGCCAACTCCGCGCGACGGCTCGCGGTCGTGGTGGGAACGGTCAGCCGGAGTGCATGCAACGTCTCGCGGACGATCCGGGACACCATGAGGCGGGCATTCTTCTTGTCGTCGGCGGGAACGATGTACCACGGCGCATGCGCCGAACTGGTGGCGGTCATGCACGCCGCGTAGGCCTGCATAT
This sequence comes from Gemmatimonadota bacterium, assembly GCA_021413975.1. Lineage (GTDB taxonomy): Bacteria > Gemmatimonadota > Gemmatimonadetes > Gemmatimonadales > Gemmatimonadaceae > Pseudogemmatithrix. The sequence continues at coordinate 1,964 of JAIOPJ010000018.1, read as the reverse complement.
AGTGCGGCCAGCTCTTGCGTTCGAGGATGTCCGACTCGCTGAACTTCCAGTTCTTGCGCGCGTCGTCGATACGGTCGCGGAACCGAGCGGCCTGTTCCTCCTTCGACATGTGGAGGAAGCACTTGATGATGCGCGTACCGCTCCGATGCAGATGTTCCTCATGCTCCACGATGGAACGGAAGCGGTCCTTCCACAGGCGCTCGCCCCCGGAGGGCTCGTTCGGCAAGCGCTGCGGGCTCAGCAACTCCGGATGCACTCGGACGATGAGCACTTCTTCATAGTAGGAACGATTGAAGATGCCGATCTGCCCGCGCTCCGGCAGCGCACGTGACGTCCGCCAGAGGAAGTCATGGGCCGACTCCTCGGCGCTGGGCGCTTTGAAGCTGGCCACCTGACAGCCCTGCGGATTCACCCCCGACATGACGTGACGGATCACACCGTCCTTACCCGATGCGTCCATCCCCTGGAGGATCAGGAGCAAGGCGTAGCGGTCGGAAGCGAAGTGGAGCCGCTGCAGGTCGCTCAACTCCTCGACGCCTCGCTCCAACTGCTCGTGGTACTGCTTCTTGGACTTCCACAACGGCTTCACCCGTGTCGGCCACTCCTCCAGCTGGACGGGTGTCCCGGGCCGTACGCGCAGGCTGTCCGTGTCGAACGCTCGCTTCATCGCCGCCCCTGCGCTCGGCTCGAACGTCTGCGTGGCTTGAACTCATGCACGGCTCAGCCCCCATTCCCGGTTGCGGCTGCGCGCCGGTTCGTGACCGCCTGGGCTCATGAGCCAGTTCCGTGCCATCCGAGCGTGTGTGGAACAAACGCCGCCAATGCCCCACGGGCACGCGCGATGGTGGATGCAGTGGGGCTCGCGCTCGCGGAGAGGCCACCCAGCACACGCGAGACACGAGCCACTCACCCACCGCATCGATGTAGGACTTACAATCCGGCGCGCTCGAACAACAGGGCATCGCCGAGATCGCGATCACACCACGGCGCTCACGCCAGCTGCGCTTGGTCCTTCCGCCGCCGGCTCAGGATGCCCGCTGCCACCAGCGTCATGACCAGCCCCACGGGCAGCGGCTCCATGTAGGTCATGGCCGTATTGATGACCGGGTTCTTGTACATCTCGGCGAACTGCTGCATCTCGGCCGTCTTGGCCGCGATCTCGGCCTCGGACGCACCCTGCTTGCGCATGCTCTCGACCTCACGCACCTGGTACTGCTCGAGGTAGTCGCTCTTGCCGCCGAAGTACATGACCTCCCACGTGAGCACATAGCAGGTCGAGGCCACCAGCGTGATGAGCCCGCCCACCGCGAACGCCCGGGCAAAGCTGATCGTGCCGCCGCCGACGTTGTCGCGGTAGGAGCGCACGCCGAAGAACGTGAGCAGGAACGCCAACACCATGCTGGTGTAGCCCACCACCATGGCGGTGTCATTGCTCATGGCGTCGTGGAACGGCAGCGTGGCGATGAACGTACCGGCGAGGATCGCTCCGGCGATCAGACCGAACGTGAGGACGATCTTCTTCATGGTCGTGGCTCCTTTGGGGATCGGGGACGGTACGACGTGGGATGCCCCCATCCTGTGTGCGAAGGGCCCGGCTCCGCGTCACCCGAACGGGTGATTCTGCGGCCGAACGAGCGGAATTCACCCGTTCAGGGGATGAGTCCGGCCTCCTTGGCGAGCTGGACCGCCTGCGTGCGGCGCTTGGCGGCGAGCTTGCTGAACAACCGTGCAGCGTGGGTCTTGACCGTGTTCTCGCTCACGAACAACCGCTCGGCGATCTCCTTGTTGCTCAGGCCCGCCGCCAGCGCGTCCAGGATGTCGAGCTCGCTGGGCGTGAGCCCGAGCGCGGCCACCCGGGCGGCGTCTCGTACGAACGGCTCCGAGCGCAGTACCGGCACCTCGACCCGCACGGGCACGGGCACCTCGACCTCGCGCGTCACGATGCGCTCACGCGTGAGCTTCTG
>JAIOPJ010000017.1 GCA_021413975.1 Gemmatimonadota bacterium | reverse complement strand
GTCGTGGTGCCATCGCCGGCGAGGTCGGAGGTCTTGGTCGCGACCTCCTTCACCATCTGCGCGCCCATGTTCTCGATCGGGTCGGAGAGCTCGATCTCCTTGGCGACGGTGACGCCGTCCTTGGTGACCGTGGGGGCGCCGAACTTCTTGTCGATGACGACGTTGCGGCCCTTGGGACCGAGGGTGACCTTCACGGCCTCGGCGAGCTGGTCGACGCCGCGCTTGAGAGCCGCGCGCGCCTCGACGTTGAAATGGAGTTCCTTGGCAGCCATGTCTGTGATCCTAGATGAGTGAGTTAGGAAACGATCGCGAGGATGTCGCTCTCGCGGAGGATCAAGAGCGCCTCGCCCTCGATCGTGACTTCGGTGCCGGAGTACTTGCCGTAGAGGACCTTGTCGCCGGCCTTCACTTCCATGGGGACGCGCTTGCCGTCCTCGGTGCGACCGGGACCGACCGCGATCACCTCACCCTGCTGCGGCTTCTCCTTCGCGGTGTCGGGGATGTAGAGCCCGCCACGCATCTGCTCCGTCTCTTCGGTCGCCTTCACGACGACACGATCGGAAAGGGGTGCGACCTTGCTTGCGGCTGCTGTCTTCGCTGCCATTGGTATGTATCCTCCTACCTGGGTTGGATGAGTGATGCGACGCTACTCTGGCACTCAATGCCTGCGAGTGCTAACAACACCGGAATGTATGGGCAAACCACGGGCCAGTCAACGCCGCGGCCCGCACATCGAGCAAGTGCCTAAGTATATGTAGAGAAACATGTTACGCTCACTCGCAAACTGTCGTTCTGGCGGTACGCAAACCGCCTTCCTGGCACGGAAATCACGTCAATTCGACCGAACTCGATCACCGTGACGACGCGAACGAACCGAATCCCTGCGGGAATCTCGGACCGGCTCCCTCCGCGGGTGCTCGGTCTGCCGCCCCGCGCTGGACCGTCGGTCCGGGTCCTCATCCTGGGCTCGTTCCCCGGAGCGCGGTCGCTGCGCGAACGGCGCTACTACGCCAACCCGCAGAATCGGTTCTGGCGCGCCCTCGCTCCGAGCTGCGCCTTCACCGCGGACGCCCACCACGAGGCGCGCATCGCGGCCCTGCACGCGCGCGGCATCGCACTATGGGACGTGCTCCACGCCTGCCGACGCGAGGGATCGCTCGATCAGGGCATCCTCAGGGGGAGCGAGGAGCCGAACGACCTGAGTCGTGTGGTCGGATCGCACGCCGAGCTCCGCGCGATCCTCCTCAATGGGCGGTCGGTCGCGGAGTTCTTTCACCGACATCAGATCCCCCGCGGCTTCTGGCCCGACCTCGGAGTGGAGGTGCTCACCCTGCCCTCGACCAGTCCCGCACACGCCGCGATGCCCACGGCGGAGGTGGTACGCGTGTGGACGGAGACGCTCGATCGATTCGTGCGGGCCTGAGCATGGACGCGGATCCCGCCTGCGAACCTCGACTGTCCGGCGGAGCGCACAGCGCATAGAATTGCGGCCGATGCCATCGCCGCCCGCGGACTCGCCCACGACCGTACTGCTCCGCTCGACCGTCTCGCCTCGCGATGGCGACCGGGTGGCCGCGCGGACGCGACTCGCGGACGCACTGCGGAACCTGCCGATCCCCGCCGACGACGCGCTGCATCTGGCGGCCGCCGTCGGCGACGCGAGCGCCGTGCGCCGGTCGCTCGGCACCGATCGGTCACGCGCGCGCGCGACGGCCGAGCCGTTCCACTGGGACGCCCTCACGCACCTCTGTTTCTCCGTCCTCCTCGAGGCGCCCGACCGGCCGGACCGCGATTTCGTCGGCGCGGCCCGTGCGCTCCTGGAGGCCGGTGCCGACGCCAACACGGGATTCCGCGATCCCAAGGCGGCGCCCGAGCGCGCCTTCCGTTCCGTGCTCTACGGGGCGGCCGCACTGGCCCGCCATGCTGCGCTGTCCCGGCTCCTCCTCGAGCACGGGGCGGACCCGAACGACGACGAAGTCGCCTATCACGCCGCCGAGGGATACGAGAACCAGGTGTTGCAGGTCATCGTCGAGAGCGGCCGGTGCTCGGCGGACACGCTCGCCACGATGCTGCTGCGGAAGTGCGACTGGCACGACGTAAAGGGCGTGCGCTGGCTGCTCGAGCATGGCGCCGACGCCACGCGCGCGACGCGATGGACCCCGAGCGTCCTGCACCACGCCCTCTCGCGCGACGACGATCTCGAGATCATCCAGCTCCTCCTCGATCACGGGGCGGACCCGGATCAGGCCGTGGATGGGGTGTCGGCGATCATGGCCGCCGCCCGCGCCGGACGCGGCGATGTGCTCGACGCGATGGCGCGGCGTGGCATCCCGCTGAAGATCGCCGGAGGCGATGCGTTGCTCGCCGCCTGCGCACGCGGACACGGTCCCGCCGTCCGCACGATCGCCGACACGCTGCCGGCGGCGCTGGACGACGTGCACGGCAGCGCCGGCACCGTGATGGCGCGCTTCGCGGGCAATGGGAACAGTGCCGGACTGCGGCTGCTGCTCGACCTCGGACTGCCGGTCGACTCGCGCTTCGTCGCCGGGTTCGCGTACTACGAGATCGCGCCGATGAGCACGCCGCTGCATATCGCGTCCTGGCGCGGGCATCCCGCTGCCGTGCGCGTCCTGCTCGGCGCTGGCGCCGACGTCCGCGCGGAGGACGGGGCCGGACGCACGCCGCTGGCGCTCGCCGTGCGCGCCTGCGTCGATTCGTACTGGACCGATCGTCGCACGCCGGAATCGGTGGAGCTCCTGCTCAGGGCCGGCGCGACGACCAAGGGGATCGCGAGACCGTGCGGCTACGACGCCGTCGACGCGCTGCTCGCCGCCGCGGGCGGCTGACCCGGTCCGTCAGCGCGCCGTGAGCATCGTGTGCGCCATGCGCAGTCCGTGCAACGTGAGATCGGGCTCGACGAGTTCGATCTCGGTGCAGTAGGGCTTGATCACCGTCGCGAGTCCCCCGGTGGCGATCACCTTGGGCACCTGGGACCGCGGCCACTCGCCCTTGATGCGACGCACGATGCCGTCGACCGAGTCGACCGCGCCGAACACGACGCCCGAGCGGATGCACTCCTCGGTCCGCGTGCCGATGACCCTGAGCGGCGCGACGAGTTCGGTCGCCGGCAGCTTCGATGTCCGCCGGAAGAGCGTCTCGGCCGACGTCCGCACCCCGGGCTGGATCACGCCGCCGAGGAAGACGCCGTCGGCGGTGATGCAGTCGTAGGTGGTCGCGGTGCCGAGGTCGACGACGATGCAATCGACGCCATAGATCCGGCTCGCTGCCAACGTGTTGATGATGCGGTCGGCGCCGACGGTCATCGGTTCGTCCACCGCGAGGGTGATGCCGAGCTTCGACCGGGCATCGACCACCACCGGCACACTGGCGGTGAGGCGGGCCATCGCTTCGGTGAGCGCGCCGGTCACGCTCGGCACCACCGAACCGATGGCGCCGGCGGTGACGCGGTCGGCGGCGATGCCGTTCGCGGTGAGGAGGCCCTTCAGCAGCACGAAGACCTCGTCCGGCGTCCGGTTCGCCTCGGTGGTGATGCGCCAATGATCGGTCACGACCTCGCCCTCGCAGAGGCCGAGGGTGGTCTCGGTGTTGCCGACGTCGACGACGAGGAGCATCGGGGGACCCTCAGGTGTTGGCGAAGACGAGCGAACCGCTGCGGAAGGGTGCCACTCCGGCGGGCGTGTCGAGCAGCAGCTCCCCGGTGGGCGAGATCCCGCGCACGAGACCGTCGGCCGGCAACGAGACGCGCTGACCGACCGCGAGGTCGCGGCGCGCGAACTCGCTCAACTCGTGCGCGGTGAGCGGACCGCTGGCGAAGGCAGCGGCACGCACGGCGGGGATCACCTCGGCGAGCACCACCTCGGCATCGGCACCGTCCAGGCCGATCGCGTCGGGCAGCGAAGCGGGCGCGGCGAGATTGATGCCGAGTCCGATCGCGACCCAGTCCGGATGTGCTCCACGCCAGCGTGCCTCGATCAGGATGCCGGCGAGCTTGCGGGGGCCGATGTACAGGTCGTTCGGCCACTTGAGCCGGATGGGCGCGCGCGACCATCGCTCGAGCACCGGCGCGAGATGGAGCCCGACGCGAAGCGAGAGCACGTCGAGCGCGCCGGCGGTCCGCGGGCGCTCGATGAGCGTCATCCAGAGTCCGTCCGCGCGGCACGAGGTCCAGGCGCGACCTCCACGGCCCCGCCCCGCCGTCTGCTCCTCGGCGATCACCAGCGTTCCGGCCGCGGCGCCGTCGGCCGCGAGCGCATGCGCGACGTCCATGGTGCTCGCCAGGCTCGTGTACGCGGCGACGCGAGGCAGGTCGAGCCGCGCCGCGATGACGGCGTCCGGCAGCCCCATCCAGGTCACCAGCCACCCCGCGTGACGACGAGACCGATGATGACGGCGCCGAGCGCGAAGCGATAGATCGCGAAGATCCCGTAGCCGCGGTGCGAGACGTAACGTAGCAGCACCGCGATCGCGAGCCAGCTCGAGATCGCGGCCGTCGCCACGCCGACCAGCAGCGGGATGGAGAACCCGGTCTCGCGCACCGCGTCAGGGACCTTGAGGATCGCGGCCGCGAGGATGATCGGCATCGACATCAGGAAGCTGAAGACGGCTGCGGCGGTCCGGTCGAAGCCGAGGGCGCGCCCCGCCGTGATGGTCGACCCGCTGCGCGAGACGCCCGGCACCAGGGCGAGCATCTGGGCGCAGCCGATCAGGAGGGAGTCGCGCCACGTCATGGACGAACGGTCGCGCAACTTCGCGACACGCGCGTCCACCAGCCAGAGCACCGCACCCATGACGATCAACGCCACGGCGGTGATGATGGGGGCGCGGAAGACGGTCTCCGCGTAGTCCTCGAGCAACACCCCGGCGATCGCCGCCGGGATCGTCGCGAGGACGATGAACCAGGCGCGTCGCGACGGGTCGTCGACGACCTTCCGGTTGCGCAGCAGCGTGATGCCGCCGAGGAACAGGGCACGCCACTCGGCCCGGAAGTACCAGGCGAGCGTGATCAACGTGCCGACGTGCAGCGAGAGGTCGAAGCCGAGCCCCGCGGGGGCCCAGCCGAAGACCCACGGCGTGAGGGCGAGGTGCGCCGAGCTCGAGACGGGGAGGAACTCGGTGAGTCCCTGCAGCGCACCCAGGACGAAGGCCTGGAAGATGGTCGGTTCGTTCATCCCCAAAGCTATCGCGGCGTCAACGGACCTGCTCCAACGCCTCGGCGTAGAGCCGTTCGTACCGCGCCACCACGTCGGCGGTGGCGAACCGGGCGTGGGCATCCTCCTGCGCCGCCTTGCTCGCGCCGGCCCAGCGGACCGGGTCGAGGAAGCCCACGACCGCGTCGGCCATGCCGTCCACGTCGCCGAGCGGGAGGAGCGCGCCGGTCACACCGTCGCGGACGACGTCGGGCAGGCCGCCCACGCGGGCGGCGACGACCGGCACGCCGCTCGCGAGCGCCTCGAGGGCGCTCAGGCCGAAGCTCTCGCTCTCCGACGGGAAGACGTACACGTCGGCGGCCGCGAGCAACGGAGCGACCGCGTCGATCTTGCCCAGGAACCGCACGTCGGCGCTCACCCCGAGGCTCCGGGCCTCCTCCTCGGCGGCACCCCGATCGGGGCCGTCACCCACCATGACGAGGACGCAGGGAACACGCTCGCGCACCTTGGCGAACACGCGCACCACGTCGCGCACGCGCTTGACGGGACGGAAGTTGGAGATGTGCATCAGCACCGGCTTCCCGCCACCGAGCTCCTGACGGAGACCGGCGCCGTGCCTCGCGCGATCGAAGATCGTCGGATCGACGAAGTTCGGGATGACGTCCACGCGGCAGTTCCCGCAGCCGAAGGCCTTGATGGTCTCGTCCTTGAGCCACTGCGAGACGGCGGTGATGCGATCGGACCGTTCGATGCTGAACTTCGTGATCGCGTGGTACGAGTGGTCCTGCCCCACGATCGTGATGTCGGTCCCGTGGAGCGTGGTCACGACCGGGAGCTTGCGGCCCTGCTCGCGCAGCATCTCCTTGGCGATCCAGGCGCTGGTGGCATGCGGGATCGCATAGTGCACGTGCAGGAGGTCGAGTCCGTGCGAGAGCACGACATCATGCATCCGCACCGCCAGCGCGAGGTCGTAGGGCGGATACTCGAACAGCGGGTAGTTCCCGATGCTCACTTCGTGGAAGTAGACCCTCGGCAGGAAGTGCGGCAGCCGGAACGGATGCTCGTACGAGATGAAGTGCACCTCGTGCCCGCGTGCCGCGAGTGCGATGCCGAGTTCGGTCGCGACGGCGCCCGAGCCGCCATACGTCGGATAGCAGGTGATGCCGACCTTCACGTGGGACCCCCGTCGAAGAGCCATCGATCCGCGCGCTCGATCGCGTCGGTGTCGCGTGGGTCGAGCCGGAGGACCTCCGACTCGCCCTGCAGTTGATTACGGAACCAGGTGCGCTGACGCTTGGCGTACTGTCTCGTCCGGATCAACACGGCTTCGCGGGCGGCCGCGGCCGTGCAGTGACCCTCCAGCCACCCACGAATCTCCCGATACCCGCAAGCGTTCCACGCCGGCGCCTCCGGCGGGATCACGCGGCTCAGCGCTTCCACCTCGTCGGTCCACCCCTCGGCGAGCATCTGGTCGAATCGGGCGGCCAGGCGCTCATGGAGCGCCGCCTGCGGATCGACGATCAGCCACCGGGCCCGCCGGCGCGGCTTCGCGGACCCGGCGGTGTGCCAATCGCTCGCGCGGGTGCCGGTGAGCAGCGCGATCTCGGCTGCCCGGAGGAGCTGCGTCCGACCGAGTGCGGCCCGGGTCGGGTCCAGCGCCTCGACCCAGCGCCGGAGCGTCGGCGTGTCGAGCGCGCCGAACGCGTCGCGCAGCGCCGCGCGGCGCTCCGGGTCCATCGCCGGCTCGTCGGCGAGCGGTTGGATCAGCGCACGGATCCAGAGGCCGGTGCCGCCGACGATGATGACCGGCTGGCCGCGCGCGGTCGCCTCGGCGATCCAGCCCGAGGCATCCTCCGCCCAGCGTGCGGCCGACCAGCGCTCGGTCGCCTCGACATAACCGATGCCCCGGTGCATCACGCGGACGCGATCCCAGACCGACGGGGCGGCCGTGCCGACGTTGAAGCCGACGTAGATCTGTCGCGAATCCGCGCTGACGATCAGCGCGCCATGCCGCTCGGCGAGTTCGAGGGCGAGCGCGGACTTGCCCGCCCCGGTCGGCCCGGCGACGATGCGTACCGGCGCCCTACCGGCGGCCGAATCGTCGATCGAGCTCATCCCAGCCGAGTTGCAGGATCGTCGCACGGCCATGCACGTCGTGCGCCGGCAGCGTGGTGCGCGCGAGCGCGACGTAGAGGGCCCGCATCTCCTCGGGCGCGAGGAGGTCGCCCGACTTGATCGCGGCCTTGCAGGCGACCGTCGCGGCGAGGCGCTCGTGCTTGGCGATGGTGCTGGCCGACCGGTCGCCGGTGAGCGCCGCGAGCGAGTCGCGGAGGCAGCGCTCGGCGTCGAAGCGCGGGTGCGGCGCAGGCACCGCATGCACGACGATGCTCGAGCCGCCGAACGCCTCGGCCTCGTAGCCGAGTTGTGCGAAGAGCGCGCGGCTCTCCTCGAACGCCTCGGCTTCGGCCGGCGCGAGATGCAGCGTGAGCGGGAAGAGCAACCGCTGCGACGACGACTGTCCGCCCTCGAGCGCCTGCATGAACCGCTCGTAGAGCACGCGTTCGTGGGCCGAGTGCTGGTCGATCAGCACGAGTGCGTCGGGGCGCTCGAAGGTGATGTAGGTGCGATGGAACTGCGAGAGCGGCGGCACGAGGATCTGCTCGGCTGCGGCGGTCGTGGCGGCGGACGCCGAGTCGGCGACCGGCACCACGGCATCGAGGAGCGGCGCGGGCGCAGCGACCGGCGTGTCCCGCAACGACTCGACGCCCAACGGCGATCCGAAGGCGGGCTCCGTCGGGAGGAAATGCCGCACGTACCCGACCGCGGCCGCGGAGTCCTCGGTGCCGAGGGAACGGCGCACCGCCCGTTCGACGGCACGCTCGACGGTCCACCGGTCGCGGAACCGCACCTCGGCCTTCGCCGGGTGCACGTTCACGTCGACCTCGCCGCCCGGCAGCTCGATCTCGAGGAGGACGCTCGGCCGGAGTCCCGCCGAGATCGTCGTGCGGTAGGCCGCCTCGGCGGCCCGCACCATGCCGGTGTCGCGCACGGCGCGACCGTTCACGGTGACGAAGACGCGCCGTCCGGCGGTGCCCACATCGGTCGGGCGCTCGACGAGTCCCGACACGCGGATGGCACCGGAGACGTCGTCGACCGCGACGAGGCGTTCAGCGACCTCGTTCCCCCAGAGGGCCGCGACGCGGACGCGCAGCGACGCGGCGACGGGCAGGCGCATCTGCTCCTTGCCGTCATGCGAGACCGTGAAGCGCACGTCGCGGCGGACGAGTGCGAGCGTGGTGAGGGTCTCGGACACGGCGCGCCACTCGGAGCGCGCGCCGCGGAGGAATTTCTGGCGGGCCGGCGTGTTGTAGAAGAGCGACGCCACGGTGACCGACGTCCCGCGTTGGCGCGCGGCGCCACGCACGCCCGCGAGGATGCCGCCCGAGACTTCGACCGTCACGCCGGCGCCGTCGTCGGTCGCGGTCTCGATCGTGAGATGCGAGACGGAACCGATCGCCGGCAGCGCTTCGCCCCGGAAGCCGAAGCTGGCGACCCCCACGAGATCCTCGGCATCGCGGATCTTGCTCGTGGCATGGCGCTCCACGGCGCGCGCGGCGTTCGCGCGGTCCATGCCATGGCCGTCGTCGCTCACGCGGATCGACGCGCGCCCGCCTTCGCGCAGATCCACGTCGACCGACGTCGCGCCGGCATCGAGCGCGTTCTCGACGAGTTCCTTCACGACCGACGCCGGCCGTTCCACGACCTCGCCCGCCGCGATGCGGTCGGCGACGTCGCTCGCGAGCACCGCGATGGTTGGCGTGCTGACGATGGAGTTCACGACCGGAATCTCCGCGCGCGGGAGACGCGGGTCAATCGCGCACGAGCGGATAGGTACGCTCGGCGGGATACCACCCCTGCCGACCGGCGTCGAGCGAGATGCGGACCCACACGCCGCGGTGCTCGAGGACCGTGACGACCTCACCGACCAAGGGCACCGACCCGGCCTCGGCCCCGAGCGCCGGCAGCGCGCGCAGCGGTGCGGCAGTCGCGATCACCACCAGATCGTCGGCGCGGAGCCGGGACTCCACCACGGCCGCAGCGCCGATGAGCAGGACCGACGGCGCGAGCAGCAACCAGAGCGCGCCGACGGGACCGCGTCGCGCGGCCAGCGCGAGTGCCAGCCAGGCGGCCCACCAGAGCACGAGGGCGAGCGTGGCGACGGGAAGGGGCGGAACCGGCCAGACGTTGGCGGCGCCCCGATCCTGCGGCGCGCGCACGCGCGCGAGCCGGTCCCTGAGATCTGACGCAAGGGGATCGAGTCGGAGCGCGCGCTGCCACCCGAGCACCGCGCCGGCCGTGTCGGCCGCCTGCCAGGCGGCGGTCCCGAGGTTCGCCCACGCGGCGGGATCACGAGGGGCGAGGCGCGACGCCTCGAGGAACGCATCGCGCGCGCGCGCGAAGTCCCGTCCCGCGTACGCGGTCTGCCCCTGAGAGAAGGCGACGAGCGCCTCATTCGACTCCTGCGCGACGACGGCCCCGCCCGCGAGCAGCAGGGCCGCGAGGAGCAGGAGCGACGTGCGCCGTCTGGCCTCGGCGCCGATCCGGTCGAGCATCAGGCGCACGCGCTCGCGCAGGTCGCTCGCGCGCGCACCCCGCGCGTAGGCCGCGACGTCGAGTGCATCGCGCAGATGCTCGGCGTCCTTCGCGGTCTCGGGCGTCACGCCTTCGCGGCGCAAGGCGGCGGCCAGTGCTCCGGCGTCGGTCGCGCCGTCGAGGCGCACGCCGGTGCGCTCGTGCACCGCGGCGTCGAACAGGGTGCGCAGCGTGCCCGGGCTCGACGCCGAGGCGTCGGCGAGGCGCTCGCGCGTGGTCCTCGGTCGCAGAACGCGCTCGCGCCGACGCCCGCGCGACGCGAAGAGCCACAGCAACGGCGCGAGCAGGGCGAGCCAGGCCCAGAGCGTGCCGCGCCGCAAGGCGATCGGGCGGGCGCCCTCGAGGCGCGCCCTGAGCGCGAAGAGGGAGTCGGGGGCCGCCGGGGACCGCGGTCGATCCACCTGCACGAGATCGCCGGCCCGGACGCGCACTCCGACCGCCGCCGTGCGCGCGACCGCGTAGCGGCGCGCCACGGGATCGAAGTAGCTGTAGTCGAGGGCCGGCACTTCGAGATCGCCCGCCCGTCGCGGGGTCACGAGCCAGGAGAACTCCTTCGAGCCGCCGAGCGCCACCGGCGTGGTGTCGAGCACCACCCGTTCGTCCTCGGCGACGACGTCGGCCCAGCCGATCGCGAGCGGAGGACGCGGCAGGAGCGTCGCGTTGCCGAGGCCCTCCACGCGCAGCGTGAACACGAAGGGATCGCCCACGCGCCCTTCGCGGACGTCCGTGCGCGCGGTCGTCCGCCAGTTTCCCACCGCACCGAGCCAGCTCGACGGGCGGCCGGTCGCGGGAGGGTCCACCGCGATCAAGAGGACCGACTGCGAGCGGAGGGTGCGTTCCTCCTCCCTGCTGAAGAAGCTCGGGCTCTGCGGCAGCGCGTAGGTCAGGAGCGACGGCGCGATCTCATAGCGTCCGGGCGTGAGCGGGAACAGCGCGCGCCGGAAGACATGCACCTCGGAGCCCTCGCGCGTCGGATCGCCCTTGGACATCGGCAACTCGTAGGCGAGCATGGCGCGCGCTTCGGGCGGGATGAAGACGGGATTGCGACGAAGTCGCTGACGCACCTCCGCCGGCAGGCTCACCGAGAGCTGATAGGTCGCCTGCTGACCGACGTAGACCGTGTCGGGGGTGAGGGACGCGCGGAACCCGACACCGTCCTGCGCGAACGCGCGCGAAGCGAGGACGAGGACCGCGACCGACACGGCGGCGATCCGAGTCACGATCGACACGGAAACGGAGGACTCCGTTCGCCGAGCGCTCACCAGTCCTTCTCCCCTGGGGCACGCTGACCGCGACTCCCGCGTTGACGCCGCGACTGGGTCTCGCGCTCCTCACGCGCGGCAGCGTCGAGCAACGCTTCAGCCTGCTGCCGCGACATCCTTCCCTGCGGCTCCGGTTGGCGTGGGGATTGCCCCGGTTGCTGCGGCTGCTGCGGACTGCCTCCGCCTCCCCCGCCCTGCGGAGCGCGCAGCGCGAGTTCGTAGTTCCATTGGGCGTCGCGGTCGCCGGGGCGCTCGAGGAGCACGGTCCGCAGGGCGCGCCGTGCGTTGCGCAGTGCGCCGCTCCGCTGTTCCCCCTCGCTGCGCAGGCCCTGCTTCAGGTACGCGGTGCCGAGGTTGTAGAGCGCGCGCGACCGGAGGTCCGGGTCGGGGGTGAAGGTCGCCCGCTCCAGGGCGTCGATCGACGCCGCGAGCGAATCGGCGGCGAGCAACGCCGTCCCGAGATCGTACAGGACGATCGGCCTGCGGTCGCCGCCCGCAATCACGCCGCGGTACGCCTTGATCGCCGGAAGGATCCGCCCCGCCTCGTGCAACCTGATCGCCTCGGCCAGACCGTCGCGCTGGGCGCGCGCGCGCGTCGGGATGCCGAGCAGTGCGAGCAGCAAGGTGACGCTGATCGCCGCGCGCCGGCGCGGCAGACGACCACCATCGGCCCGCCAGGCATCGACCAGCAGCAGCAGGACGGCGAGACCGACGAACCACTGGAACCGTAGCGGGCGCGCGAGCTTCTGCTCCTCCTCGCGCCGCGTGGACTCGAGCTGGGCGAGCGCCCGCCGCACCCGCGTGCCCTTGTCGCTCGCGTCGGCCGCGATGAACTCCCCGTCGGCCTCGGAGGCGAGCTCGGAGAGGAACGCATCGTCGTACTTCGTGATGACGACCTCGCCGGCCGCGTCGCGCTTGACCTCGGTGCCGCCGCTCTCGAGCATCGGGATCGTCGCGCCCCCCGGCGTGCCGAATCCCACGGTGACGAGATGGATGCCCTTCGCTTTCGCTTCGCGTGCGAGCGCCAGAGCGGCCGCATGGTCGTCGAATGCCTCGCCGTCGCTCATCACGACGAGCGCGCGGTCGGCCCCGCCCTGGCTGACCGAGAGGAGGTCGATCCCCTGCTTGAGCGGCGGCGCGAGCGCGCTGCCGACCTGCCCGACGATCGTGGGATCGAGATTCTCGAGGAAGAGCTCGAGCGCGCCGTCGTCGCTCGTGAGCGGCGAGAGGATGTAGCTGCGGCCCGCGAACGCGATCAGCGCGACGCGGTCGCCGGGCGCGCTCGCGCGGAAGCGCCGCACCTCCTGCTTCATGCGCTCCAGCCGGCTGGGCCGCTCGTCCTCGGCGAGCATCGAGAGCGAGACATCGAGCGCGAGCGCGACGTCGATGCCCTCGGTGTCGATCACCGCGCTGCCCTGCCCCCAGCGCGGCGCGGCGAGTCCCGCGAGCAGCAGCATGAAGGCGACCGCGAGGCGGAGCGCACGCAGCCGCGGCACGAGGGAGAGTCCCGGCGGCCCGAGCCGCACCAGCGCCTCCGGCGATCCGAAGCGGGCGAGCCGTTCCTGACGCCGGCGGTGCCCGGCGAACACGGCGAAGACCGCGAACAGCCCGCCCAGGAGCGCGACCGCGAGCAGCCACGGATGATCGACGAAGCGCGTCATGGGAGCGCGCCCCGGCGCCAGAGCATGAGCAGCTCCAGCAGGAGCGCGAAGGCCGCCAGCCCGAGCGGCCACTGGAAGAGCTCGGTGAAGCGGACGAAGCGCGTGGAACGGATCGGCGCGCGCTCGAGCGCATCGATCTGCTCGTAGATCCGCTTCAGTGCCTGCGCGTCGCGGGCCCGGAAGTACCGTCCGCCGGTCTGCGTCGCGATGTCCTCGAGGAGCGCTTCGTCGATCCGCACCGGGCGATTCTCGTAGCGCAATCCGAACACGCCGCGCCCCACCGGCACCGGAGCGACGCCCTCCGTGCCGACACCGATCGTGTAGACGCGCACACCGAGCGCCGCGGCCGCCTGCGCGGCGGTGCGCGGATCGATCGTGCCGCGGTTGTTCTCGCCGTCGGTGAGGAGGATCACCACGCGCGAGCGGCCGGCCGCGTTGCGAAGCCGGTTGGTCGCGGTGATCAGGCCCGTGCCGATGGCGGTGCCGTCCTCGAGCTGCCCCGGCTGGAGGTTGTCGACGGCGGCCAACAGCACCGGATAGTCGAGCGTGAGCGGGACCTGCGTCAGCGCCTCGCCTGCGAACGCCACGACCCCGACCTGATCCTGGCTGCGACCGAGGATGAACTCCTTGATCGTCTGCTTGGCGACCACCAGCCGGTTGTCGGGCTGGAAATCCTCGGCGAGCATCGAGGTCGACACGTCGAGCGCGAGGACGATGCTGATGCCGTCGGCGCGGATCGTCTCGGCGCGCGCGCCCGCGCGCGGTCGCGCCAGCGCGGTGACCGCGGCGACGATCGCGATCAGTCGCAGCGCCATGGTGAGGCGTGCGGCCCAGCGCCCACGTTGCGGCCCGTGCGCCAGCAGGCCGGCGCGCGCATGGAGCAGCGCCGGCGGGCGACGGCGACGACGCCAGATCAGCCACCCGAGCAGGCCGATCAGGGCCGTGAACGCCCACGGGGTGGCGAAGTCGATCGCGCGCCAGTTCAGAGCGGCCTCCGCTGGATCCGTGTCCAGCTCTCGGCGCGGGCCCGCCACGCGGTCTCGACGTCGCCGACGATCGCGCGCGCCTCGGCAGCGATGCCGCGTGCCTCGTCCTGACTCACCTCCGCACGCGCGAACGCGATCGGTTCACTGCGCAGGAGGAGCTCGGTCACGCGCGAAGGCAACACCGGGAAGTCCGTGCCCGCGAGCGCATCGGCGACCTCGCGTGCGGTCCGCGACGGACCCGCCTGCGGGAACCGGATGGCGAGATACCTCCTCAGGACGTCCACGTGCGTCAGGGCGAAGCGACCGGTCTCCCCGGCCTCGAGCAACCCGAGTCGCGCGGCGTGCGCGAAGCCGTCCCTGGCGACCGCCGCCGCGTCCGGTCCGAGCGCCGCCCTCACGGCGGATCGGCGTCGCCACGCGCGTGCGACGAGATAGAGCAGGAAGGCCACCACCGCGAGCCCGAGCCAGAGCCGCCAGAGTCCGCCGGCGATCGCGAGCAGATCGCGCGCATCGCGCGGCAAGCGCCGCGTGGTGTCGGCCGGGAGCACCGACCGGATCCGCAGCGTCGGCAGGCTCACGGTGTAGCGGCGCTCGGCGCCGTCCTTCGACACCGTGATGTCGGCGAACCTCACCACGCGGCGACCGGTGTCCCATGCGATCAGCCGATAGACCGCGGTGCGATCGAGGATCGATGCGGTCGAGGCATCGCGGATCAGTCGCGGGTCGAGCGGCTCGACCACGTCCGATGAGTCGGGAAGTGCCGGGAAGCGCACCTCGCTGCCGATCGGGGCACGCACCCGCAGCTCGACGAGGATCGGCTCGCCGACGCCCACCGAGTCGGGCGTGATGCGCGCCGTGACCTGCGGCGCGAGCATGGGCGCCGTGGCCGCCTGGTACGCCAGAAGGAGCGCGGCCGCGATCACCGGCGGCGGGCCCGCGTCTCACGCCGCCGGAAGAAGCGCGTGAGCGGTTCCACGTACCCCTGCTCGAGCGGCACCACGACCTCGTCCACGGCGAGGCGGCGCAGCAGCCCCTGACGCTCCTGCTGTTCCGCGCGCACGAGCGCCGCATAGCGCGCGCGCACCGCGGGATCGCTCGTGTTCACCTCGACGAGCACCCCCGACTCGGCGTCGCGCAACCGCGCCACACCCGCGTCGGGGAGCGACCGTTCGGCGGGATCATCCATGACGACCGCCACGACGTCGTGCCGCTGGGAGAGGCGCGTGAGCGGCTTCTCGAGCGCCGGACTCACGAAGTCGGAGACGACGAAGACGATGCTGCGGTGCGAGAGGAGGCGCGCCGCGTAGTCGAACGCGGCACCGAGGTCGGTGCCGCGCGACGTGGAGGGCCATGCGAGCACGTCCCGCACGAGCCGCAGCGCGTGCCGCCGTCCCTTGCGCGGGGGCACCACATGTTCGACGCGGTCTGAGTGCAGGAGCAGGCCGACGCGGTCGTTGTTGCGCGTCGCCGTGAGGGCGAGCACCGCCGCGAGCTCGGCCGCGACGCCCTGCTTGTCACGCGCGCCGGCGCCCCCGCGGCTCGACCCCGAACAATCGACGATGAGCATGACCGTGAGTTCGCGCTCCTCGACGAAACGCTTCACGAAGAGGCGCCGCATGCGCGCGCTCACGTTCCAGTCGATCGTGCGGACCTCGTCGCCGGGCTGGTACTCGCGCACCTCGGCGAACTCCATGCCCATGCCCTTGAAGACCGAGTGGTACTCGCCGGTGAAGCGCGAGTTCACGAGGCCGCGCGTGCGCAGCTCGATCCGCTTCACCTGCTGCAGGACCTCGGCGGGGACCGCGCTCGATCCACGCCGCTCGACCGGTGGCCGGGCGGCGGCCGTCCTCACGGCGCGGGGACGGCCGAGAGGATGCGGCCGATGACCTCTTCGCTCGTCACGTTCTCCGCCTCCGCCTCGTAGCTGAGCAGCACGCGGTGCCGCAGCACGTCGGTCGCCATCGCCTTCACGTCGTCGGGCGAGACGAAGTCGCGGCCGCGGAGGTAGGCATGTGCGCGCGAGGCCTGGGCGAGCGCGATCGTCGCGCGGGGGCTCGCCCCGTACTCGACGAGCGGCACGAGGTCGGCGAGTCCCGCGTCCTTGGGCGAGCGCGTCGCATGGATGAGGTCGACGATGTAGTCGCCGAGCCGGGGGTCGAGGAAGAGCCCGGCGATCGTGCGCCGCGCGGCCATGAGTTCCTCGGGGCCGGCGACGGTCTTCACCTCGATGGCCTCGCCGCCCGCCATCCGCTTCATGATCTCGCGCTCCTCGTCGCGCGTCGGGTAGCCGACGCGGAGCTTGAGCATGAACCGGTCCACCTGCGCTTCCGGCAGCGGGTACGTGCCTTCCTGCTCGATCGGGTTCTGCGTCGCGAGCACGAGGAAGGGTTCCACGAGCGGGAAGCTCGTGCCACCGATCGTGACCTGCTTCTCCTGCATCGCCTCGAGCAGCGCCGCCTGCACCTTGGCGGGGGCGCGGTTGATCTCGTCGGCCAGCACGATGTTCGCGAAGATCGGCCCGCGCTTCACCGAGAAGGTCGCGGTCGTCTGGTCGAACACCTGCGTCCCGACCACGTCGGCCGGCAGGAGGTCGGGCGTGAACTGGATGCGACTGAAGGTCGTGCGCACCGTCTCCGCCAGCGTGCGCACGGTGAGCGTCTTGGCGAGGCCGGGGACGCCCTCGAGCAGGACGTGCCCCCCGGTGAGCAACGCGATGAGGAGGCGTTCGACCATCGCCTGCTGGCCGACGACGCGCTGCGAGACCTGATCGAGGATGTCCTGCGTGAGGCTCGACTTCGGCATCAATCGTTCCCGGAATGGGTGAGCGCGAGGATGAGGTCGCGCTCCTTGGCGGAGAGCGTGCGCGATGCTCCCGACGCGAGCGCGCCGAGGTGCACCGGGCCGAACGACGTGCGGACGAGCCGCAGGACCTCGAGGCCCACGGCCTCGCAGAGCCGGCGTACCTCGCGCGTGCGTCCTTCGCGGATGGTGAGGGCCAGATCGAACGCGCGGGGGGTCTCCGAGGGCGTCACCTCGACGAACTCGGGCTGCACGAATCCGTCCTCGAGCTCGATGCCAGCGCGGATCTCCGCCGCCGCCACCTTCACCGGACCGCGCACGGTCGCGACGTAGTTCCGCTCCACGCCGGTGCTGGGGTGCGTGAGCTTGTGCGCGGCGTCGCCATCGGTCGTGAGCAGCAGGACTCCCTCGGTCATGTAGTCGAGACGGCCCACGTACGTGAGTCCCGGGTCGGGCGGCACGTAGTCGAACACCGTCTTGCGTCCCTCGGGATCGGACTTGGTCGTGAGCACGCCGGCGGGCTTGTTGAGCACGTACCACCGCCTGGTCTGCGAGACCTGGCCGACGCGCCGGCCATCGACCGCGATGACGTCCTTGGCCGGGTCGACGCTCTGTCCGGTGCGCGCGACCTCGCCGTTGATGGATACGCGCCCCGCCGCGACGAGTTCCTCGGCCTTGCGGCGCGAGGCGATCCCGGCCCGGGCGAGCGCCCGATGGATGCGCATCTCCTCGCCGCTCACGCGGGCTGCGGCTCCGTGTCCGGCGTCGCCTCGGTGGGAACGTCGGTGGGAACGCCGGTGGGAGCGTCGGTGCCCTCGAGGGAGGGCTCGGTCGTCGCGGGCTCGGACGACTGCGCCTCGACCCCGCCCTTCCGCAATGCGATGGCGAGCTCGTCCACGCGCGGGAGTTCCTCGAGATGCCGCAACCCGAACTGCTCGAGGAAGGCCGACGTCGTGCCATAGAGCAGCGGACGTCCGAGCCCCTCGGCGCGACCGACCACGTCGATGAGACCGCGCTCGTGCAATCCCTTCAGCACCGCGCCGACGTCGACGCCGCGGATCTCCGCGACCTCGGCGCGCCCGATCGGCTGCCGGTAGGCGATGATCGCGAGCGTCTCGAGCGCCGCCGCCGACAGGCGCGCCGGGCGCACCGCCATCTGGGCGCGCTCGATCGCCTCGGTGTATTCGGGACGCGTGAGGATCTGCCAGCCTCCACCCACGTCCCTCAGCGCGACGGCATGCCCGTCCACGTCATAGTGCTCGCGCAGTTCGTCGAGCGCCGACTGGACCGCGGCCGGCGAGGCCTCGGGGTCCAGCGCGGCGAGTTCATCGGTCGGGATGGGGCGTGGGCTCGCGAAGAGCGCGGCCTCAAGCAGCTTCGCCAGCGAGTTCACGGCGGATCTCCACGTCTGCGAACGGTCGGGGTTGGGTCAGGTGGAGCTCGCTGCGCTTCGCGAGCTCGAGGAGGGCGAGGAGGCCCGAGAGGACCTCCCAGGGTTCGGCATCGGCGCGCACCACGTCACGCCACCGCGCACTCGCGCGCAGGGCGAGCACGGCACGCACGGTCGTCATGGCGCCGTCGACGTCGAGGGCGCGCGGGATGACCTCGTGGATCGTCGGCTTGCGTGACGCGCGCAGCACGCGATCGACCGCGACCAGGAGGTCGGTGAGCGAGAGCGCGAGCGGCGCCGGCGGCGGCGCCGCGGCCTGCTGCATGAACGAGCGGCCGAACCGGTTGCGCCGGTCCTCGCCGAGCTTCTCCAGCACGTCGACGACTTCGCGCATCTGCTGGTACTCGAGGAGGCGACGCACGAGTTCGGCGCGCGGGTCCTCCCAGCCTTCCGAGCCGTCCTTCCGCGGCAGCAGCATCTGCGCCTTGATGCGGATCAGTCGCGCCGCCATCTCGAGATACTCGGCGGCCTCGTTGAGCTTCAGCTCGTGCATGCGGCCGAGGAACTGCTCGCAGACGCGCGCGACCGGGATGTCGTAGATGTCGATCTGCTCGTCGCGCAGGAGCGAGAGCAGGAGGTCGAGTGGGCCGTTGAAGCCGGCGATGTCGACGACGAAGATCGAGTCGGTCGACTGGGGCTCGACCGCGGTCACAGGGACCAGGCCGGCGGCGGGGAAGGAATCGTGGAGAACGGAGTCAAGCGCGGCGCGGCTGGAGTGAGGCCCGTCACGGGCAGTCGGGCCGAAAGGTAGGCCCCGGCGCCGGTGGAGTCAAAGCACGGCCTTCCCTTGACTTAGGGGGCCTCGGCGCCTAGTCTTCCCGAGCTACGGAGCGCGGAGAACTCGCGCCCGGATCCCACCTTTGGAGAATCAGCTCGTGCCGAGAATCGCGTCCGCGAAGAAGAACATGCGCAAGACCCGTGCGGCCACCGCGCGCAACCGCTCGCAGCGGGCCACGCTCCGGACCGCCATGAAGACCGCGAACGTCGAGGCGTCGTCCCCGGCCGACAAGTTGAAGGCGGTGCAGCTCCTCGACCGCGCCGCGCGGAAGGGGCTCATCCATATGAACGCCGCCGCCCGCCAGAAGTCCCGGCTCGCCAAGGCGAAGTAAGACTCGCCGCTCCGCAAGCAACGACCGCCGCGCTCCCTGTGGGAGCGCGGCGGTCTTCGTTCATGCCTCTCGCACCTCAGAGCGCGGCCAGCTCTCCCCCGCACCGCTCGCAGTACCACTCGGTCGGGTAGTTCAACGTCCCGCACTCCGAACACTTGAGCGTCTTGATCGCCTGCGAGGTGCGCGGGGTGGGGCGGCCGAGCGGACCAGAGTCCGTCTCGTCGGCGGGTGCAGCCGGAGGAGCGGGTTTCGGTGGCGGAGTGACGGGGGCAGCGGGGATCGGCGGCGTGCGATTCGTGGAGGTGTCGCGCAGCTCGGAGATCGGCCGCGACGGACGCGGCGCCGGTGGCTCGGCCTTGAACTGCGTGGACGAACGTCCCACGACCGAGTTCAGGAACGCGAGTTCGTCGAAGGACGGACTCCCTGCCATCGGCGAGCCGGGAGCCGGTGCACGCGGCGTCGGCTCTGCGGGGGCTGACGGAGCGGAGGGAGCGGCTGGGGCCGCAGGATCTGGCGCGGCCGCCGCTGCGGGAGCCGCGGCCATCGGCGCCGCCGAAGGCGCCGCCACGGGCGCCGCCACGGGCGCCGGTGCTGGCGCGACCACGGGCGCGACTGCGGGCACCGCAGTGGGCGCCGCAGGTGCGGCGGCTGGCACCACCGCAGGGGCCTGAGCGGGTGCCGGCGCGGGCGCTGGGGATGGAGCGGTCCAAGCGACGGCAGGTGCCGGATCCACCTTGGCCGCCGGCACCGCCGGCTGCGACTCGGCAGCGGAGGTTCTCACGACTGGCTGGGCCGGCATCGCCTGTGGCGTGGGCCGCACGATCGGAGCGGGCGCCGACGGCGCCTCCACCACGACGGGAGCGGCCACCTCCGTTTCGGCGGCAGCGGGCCCGCGGGCCTCGGCCAGCAGCGCGCGCGTCCGCTCGAAGGTCGCCACCTTGGCGTCCCGCTCCTTCTCGATCTTCGACAGGTTCGCGTTCAGCGTCTTGAGGCGCTCCCCCCACTCCTTGGGGTCGTACTCGCCCACTTCGGCACGCAGCTCGCCCTCGATGCGCTCCTCGGTGATGGCCGCGAGCTTGGCCTCGATCTCGGCGACGGCCGCCTCGTCCTCGATGAGTCCGGCCGAGAGGGATTCCGCCTCGGTCGACGCCCGGACCTGGAGATCGGTGATCTTGGTCAGATACTCGTCGCGAAGACGCGCGAAGACGTTCGCGGGCGTCGCCGCGCGACGCTCCTCGAGCTTGGCGAGGAAGCCCTCGTGCTTGCGCTTCTCCGCCAGGACGGCGTCGAGCGCCTCGATCCGCGATGTGTCAGCCTTGGCCATCGAACTCCTCGATGAGGGCGACGCGCAGGCGCGTCACCCGTTCAGCTCGTAGACGATCCGACCGCCCACGATGGTACGCACGGCCTGGCCGCGGAGCTTCCGGCCGCCGTAGGGGGTGTTCCGGCCCTTCGATTTGAAGCGCGCGGGGTCCACGGTCCACTCGCGCGACGGGTCGAAGACCGTCACGTCGCCGATCGAGCCCTTGGCGAGGGTCCCACCGGGAAGATGGAACACCTTCGCCGGCAGGCAAGTCATGCGGTCGACCAACTGGGAGAGGGTCAGGATCCCCGGCTCGAGCAACCAAGTGACGTTCACGCCGAGCGCCGTCTCGAGCCCGACGATGCCGTTCGGGGCATCGGCGAACTCGCGCTCCTTCTCATCGTAGTGGTGCGGCGCGTGGTCGGTCACGAGGAGATCGATGGTCCCGTCCTTGAGGCCCTGCTGCAATGCCTCGACGTCACGCTGCGTGCGGAGCGGCGGGTTCATCTTGGCGTTGGTATTGTACCCCTCCACCGCCTCGTGGGTCAGCGAGATGTGGTGGCTGCAGACCTCGGCCGTGACGTTCACGCCCTGATCCTTGCCCCAGCGCACCAGGTCCACCGAGCCCTTGGTGCTCAGGTGGCAGAGGTGGATGTGCCCGCCGGTCAGCTTGGCGAGGAGGATGCAACGGATGACGTCGATCTCCTCGGCCTCGCCCGGGATGCCCTTGAGCCCGAGCCGCGCCGAGATCACACCCTCGTGCATCGAGCCACCGTGGGCGAGCGACATGACCTCGCAATGCTCGACCACCGGGATCCCGAAGGTCTGCGCGTACTCGAGTGCCGTGCGCATGAGGTGGGAGTTCTCGACCGGCTTGCCGTCGTCGCTCACGGCCACGGCCCCCGCGGCGACCATCTCGCCGAACTCGGCGAGCGTCTCGCCCATCTGGCCGACCGAGATCGCGCCGTAGGGGTAGACGCGGGCGAACCCCGCGGCCTCGCCCTGGCGCTTCACGAAGCCCACGGTCGCCTGGTTGTCCGTGACCGGCTTGGTATTGGGCATCGCGGCGACCGCGGTGAACCCGCCGGCGGCCGCCGAATGCGCGCCTGTCGCGACGGTCTCGACATCCTCGCGGCCGGGTTCGCGCAGGTGCACATGCACGTCGATCAGGCCGGGCGCGACCACCGTGCCGGAGCAATCGATGATGCGCGCGCCGTCCGGTCCGGTGATGCGACCGCCGACCGAAGCGATCCTCCCGTCCACGATGAGGAGGTCGCCGATGGCGTCCATCCCCTGCGACGGATCGACGATCCGGCCGCCGGTGAGCACGAGGGGCGCGCTCATGCGGGCCCTCCCTTGGCGACGTCGGCGAGGGAGGCCTTGTTGCCGGCGAGCAGATAGAGGACGGCCATGCGCACGGCGACGCCGTTGGTGACTTGGTGCAGGATCACGGAGTGCGGTCCATCGGCCACGTCGGAGTCGATCTCGACGCCGCGGTTCATCGGGCCGGGGTGAAGGATGAGGAGGTCGCGCGGGGCGCGCTCGAGGCGGGCGCGCGTCACGCCGAAGACCCGATTGTACTCGCGCAGCGAAGGGATGTATCCGAGCTGCATGCGCTCGAGCTGGAGCCGCAGCACGTTGAGGGCGTCGGCCCACTCGATCGCGGCCTCCACCCGGTCGAAGACCTGCACGCCCATCTCGCGGATCGCGTTCGGCAGCAGCGACCGCGGGCCGCAGACCGCGACCTCGGCCCCCATCGCCTGCAGGCCCCAGATGTTGGAGCGTGCCACGCGCGAGTGCAGCACGTCGCCGACGATGCAGATGCGCTTGCCCTCGAGCGAGCCGAGCCTGTCGCGGAGCGTCAGGAGGTCGAGCAGGCCCTGCGTGGGATGTTCGTGCGTCCCGTCGCCGGCGTTGATGACGTTCGACTCGATGCGCTCGGCGAGGAAGCGTGCGGCGCCGGAGCCGGGGTGGCGCACGACGACCATGTCGATGCGCATCGCCTCGAGGTTGCGCGCCGTGTCGACCAGGGTCTCCCCCTTCGACACGCTCGACGCGGCGGCGGCGACGTTCACGGTGTCGGCCGACATGCGCTTCTCGGCGAACTCGAAGGAGATGCGCGTGCGGGTGGAGGCCTCGAAGAAGAGGTTCACGACGGTCATGCCACGCAGGGTCGGGACCTTCTTGATCGCGCGCTCGGAGATCTCCTTGAGCGGCTCGGCGACGTCGAGGATGGCGGTGATCTGCTCCCGCGTGAGTCCGGCGAGTCCGATCAGATCCTTGCCGAGGATCGTCACGCGTCGGCGCCCCCGCCGAGCACCACGACCTCGTCGCGGCCGTCGAGGGCGGGGACGAAGACATCCACGCGTCCTCCCTTCCTCACCTCGACCTGCTTGCCGACCACGTCGGGCTGGATGGGCAGCTCGCGGCCGCCGCGGTCCACGAGCACCGCGAGCATGATGCGTGCGGGGCGGCCGAAGTCGGCGAGCTCGTCGAGGGCCGCGCGGATCGTTCGGCCGGTGTAGAGCACGTCGTCGACGATGACGACGACCTTGCCGTCGAGCGGCACCGGCAGCACCGTCTTGCCGACGACGGGGCGCGGGCCGACGGTCTGCAGGTCATCGCGATAGAGCGTGATGTCGAGCGCGCCGCGCGCGATCTCGACGCCCTCGCGTTCCCGGATCACCTCGGCGAGCCGCTCGGCGATCTGCACGCCGCGGCGCTGGATGCCGACGAGCACGAGGCGATCGGTGCCGTCATTGAGTTCGAGGATCTCGTCCGCCATGCGGGAGATCGTGCGCGCGACGGCGCGCGCGTTCAGGACTACGGAGGGGGCGTTGCTCATCGCGGGGAAATATGCGGTCTCGCACTCCCCCGCGGGAGCTTCCGGTCGCGGCGCGGGACCCCTGCGCCGCGACGGTCAGGCCGCGTGCGAGGTCCGTTCGGGCCGGGAGCGGGCGAGATAGACCTTCTCGCGACCGGGCCCGAGGGCCTCGGAGTCGACCGGGCGGGTGATGACCCCGATCACGCGGCCGCGTTCATCGAGCAACTGGATCTGGGGCTTGTCTGCGGGTCTTGGCACTGTGGGTTCCATTGGGTCGTCTCCTCCGTCTTCCGTTCACCCCATCTGACACCGGGGGACGCGGGAAGGTTTGCCCGGGTCCGTCACACCTGCATCACAGGGTGGTCTCGAACGCGGAACGGCAGGCTCCCGCGATGCGGGGGCCTGCCGTTCGACGGACGAGGTGGGATTCGAACCCACGGTACGCTATGAACGTACACA
The DNA here is from genome assembly GCA_021413975.1 of Gemmatimonadota bacterium. Lineage (GTDB taxonomy): Bacteria > Gemmatimonadota > Gemmatimonadetes > Gemmatimonadales > Gemmatimonadaceae > Pseudogemmatithrix. The sequence goes on along the minus strand of JAIOPJ010000017.1, from coordinate 18,843 downwards.
CACTTTCCAGGCGTGCGCCTTAAACCACTCGGCCACTCGTCCCAGGAGACTCCGGGGGTCGGGACCCCTCCAAACGACGATGCGCCGGCAGCGCCAGCGCATCGGGTGTTGCACGGGCAGAGTGAGATTCGAACTCACGATACCGTTGCCGGTACGCCGGTTTTCGAGACCGGTGCCTTCAACCACTCAGCCATCTGCCCTTCAAGCCTTACGAATTTAGACGGCCGACCGCACTGAGGCAACGGCCGAGTGACACGGAATGGTGAGCCCTCTCGAGGCGACGACCGCAGCCAACCGCGCGCTCGTCGGGACTGATGCGCCTCTTGCAGTCCGCCCGACACCACCAGCTACTGCCGTCGCGCCTTGAAGAACTCCGTGAGAAGCGTCCCGCACTCCTCCCCGAGCACCCCGCCCTGCACCTCGGGGCGGTGATTCAGTCGCGGGTGCCGAAGCAGGTCGCCGACCGAGCCCGCCATGCCGGCCTTGTCATCCCAGGCGCCGAAGACCACGCGCCCCACCCGCGCGAGCACGATCGCGCCGGCGCACATGGCACAGGGTTCGAGCGTCACGTAGAGCGTCGCCGTGGTGAGCCGCGTGTCGCCGACGGCATAGGCCGCCGCCTTGATGACGCGCATCTCCGCGTGCTGCGTGGCGTCCTTGCCGGCGACCATCGCATTGCAACCGCGCGAGACGATCGCCCCGTTGTGCACGATCACGGCGCCGACCGGGACCTCACCCGCCTTCCCCGCCCGTTCCGCCTCGACGAGCGCCTCGGCCATCCAGAAGGCGTCCTCCTCCCCGCGGGTCGCGAAGGTCACCGGCCCGCTCCTCATGCAGGGACCCAACCGTAATGGTCCGCGAGATAGGCGAGGGTCGCGGTCACGAACGCCTCGGCGAAGTTCGCCCGGGCGGCGGGCGTGTCGCGCACGCCGGCGTAGTTGCACTCGATCTGGATCGCGTCCACCGGACCGGCGACCTGCGACCCGTGCCGCTGGGTGTCGTAGCCGCCGTTGAAGTACGCGTCGCTCACGGCGGGCGCGGGATCGGACGCCGAAGGCACCGCCGGGAACCCGGATTGCGCGAACCGGGTGCCGAGCGAACGCGCGCCGCGGAGCAGGACCACGCCGGCATCGCCAGAGCGGGCCGACGAGTCGAGGCGCGCGATGCTGCTCGCGAACATCAGCGGCGTGACGATGGAGTCGGGGAGTCGGAGGTTGGCTGCCGAGAGAAGATACCCGAGTTCGAGCCGCGGCACGGCGTGCGCGTGGCCATGCAGGTCGATCAGGAGCGCCCTCGGATGCACGCGCGCGGCCCGGGCCTTGGCGCTGTCGATGCGCTGGTGGAAGAGCGTCCAGAGCGGCGCGAGTGGCGCATAGCTCCCGGTCGCTTCGGTCAGGTCACGATTCGCGTCGAACTTGCGCCGGCTCAGCAGGTTGGCCACGACGAAGGGCCGCTTGCCGATCCGGCGCGCGAACGCGTCCGCGATCTCGATCGCGAGAGCGCGCGTGTTGGCGTCGTTCACCGTCTCGCAGCCGGCGCAGGTGCGATCGGGGAGTTCGGTGGGGACGAGGTCGCCACCGTGCGGAGCCACGATCACGAGCGGCATCGTGCCATCGGTCGCCGCGACCCACCCGGTGACATCGAGGGGGGCGACCGCAGCGCCGCCGCCCGGCGGCAGCGTGACGGCACCGTCGCCACCGCTGCCACACGCGAGTGCACCGAGGACCAGGACGGTCCCCAGCGCCCAGCGTGCCTCCCGCCTCGCCCCGGTCCGGGTCACGCCACCTCGAACTCGATGTGGTCCCCCGCCGCCTTCGCGACGATCGTGTCGCCGTCCTTGAACTTGCCCTCGAGGAGCGAGAGCGCCAACGGGTTCTGCAGCAGCCGCTGGATGGCGCGCTTGAGCGGACGCGCGCCGAAGGCCGGTTCGTACCCCTCGCTCGCGATCAACGCCTTGGCATCGTCGGAGAGCCGGAGCGTGATCTTGCGGTCGGCGAGCAGCTTGTCCAGCCGATGCAGCTGGAGTCCCACGATGTGGCCGATCTGCTCCTCGGCGAGCGGACGGAAGATGACGATGTCGTCCACGCGGTTGAGGAACTCGGGCTTGAAGTGCCCCCGCAGCGCGGCCGTCACCTGCGTCTCCACGAGAGCCCAGTCGCTGGTGCCGGTCTCGAGGATCCACGACGACCCGATGTTCGAGGTCATGATGATGACCGTGTTGCGGAAGTCGACCGTGCGACCCTGCGAGTCGGTCAGGCGACCGTCGTCGAGGATCTGGAGGAGGATGTTGAAGACGTCGGGGTGCGCCTTCTCGATCTCGTCGAAGAGCACCACGCTGTACGGACGGCGGCGCACCGCCTCGGTGAGCTGGCCCCCTTCCTCGAACCCGACGTACCCCGGCGGCGCGCCGACGAGGCGCGAGACCGCATGCTTCTCCATGTACTCCGACATGTCGATGCGCACCATCGCCGCTTCGTCGTCGAAGAGGAAGTGCGCGAGCGCGCGCGCGGTCTCCGTCTTGCCCACCCCGGTGGGGCCGAGGAAGATGAACGAGCCGATCGGGCGATTGGGATCCTGCAGTCCGGCACGCGAGCGGCGCACGGCGTTGGCGACGGCCGTGACCGCCTCGGTCTGGCCGATGACGCGCTTCGCGAGTTCCTGGTCGAGCTTGGCGAGCCGCTCGCGCTCCGACTCGAGCATGCGCGAGACCGGGATCCCCGTCCATCGCGCGACGATCTCGGCGATGTCGTCGGCGGTCACCTCCTCCTTGAGGAACTGCGGCCCGCCGCTCTTCTGCGACGTGAGGCGCTCCTCGACCTGCTTGAGCTCGGCCTCGAGCTTGGGCACGGTGCCGTACTGCAGTTCGGCCGCCTTGCCGAGGTCGCCGGCCCGCGTCACCCGGTCGACCTCGATGCGGGCCTCCTCGAGCTGCTGCTTGAGCTTGCCGACGTTCCCGAGCGCGTCCTTCTCGAGCTGCCACTGCGCCTTCATGGCGCCGGCCTTCTCGCGCAGCTGCGCCAGTTCCTGCTCGATCGCGTGGCGCCGCTCGACGGTCGCCTTGTCCTTCTCCTTGGCGAGGGCCTGGCGTTCGATCTCGAGCTGGACCACCCGGCGCTCGACCTCGTCGATCTCCTGCGGGAGCGAGTCGATCTCGATGCGCAGCCGCGACGACGCCTCGTCCATGAGGTCGATCGCCTTGTCGGGGAGGAACCGGTCGCCGATGTACCGGTTGGAGAGCATCGCCGCGGCCACCAGCGCCCCGTCGGTGATGCGCACGCCATGGTGCGATTCGTAGCGCTCCTTGAGGCCGCGCAGGATCGCGATCGTGTTCTCGACCGTCGGCTCGCCGACGAAGACCGGCTGGAAGCGGCGCTCGAGTGCGGGGTCCTTCTCGACATGCTTGCGGTACTCGTCGAGCGTGGTCGCGCCGACCACGCGCAGCTCGCCGCGCGCGAGCATCGGCTTGAGCATGTTGCCGGCGTCCATCGAACCCTCGGCCTTGCCCGCGCCCACGATCGTATGCAGTTCGTCGATGAACATCACGAACTGGCCGGCGCTCGACGTGACCTCCTTGAGCACGGCCTTGAGGCGCTCCTCGAACTCGCCGCGGAACTTGGCGCCCGCGATCAGTGCCCCGAGGTCGAGCGAGACCAGCCGCTTGTTCCGCAGCGATTCCGGCACGTCACCGTTCACGATGCGCTGGGCGAGTCCCTCGGCGATCGCGGTCTTGCCCACGCCGGGTTCGCCGATGAGGACGGGATTGTTCTTGGTGCGGCGCGAGAGGACCTGCACGACGCGGCGGATCTCCTCGTCGCGGCCGATCACCGGGTCGAGCTTGCCCTTGCGGGCGTCCTCGGTGAGGTCGCGGGTGTACTTCGCCAGCGCCTGGTACTGGTTCTCCGGCGTCTGGTCGGTGACCTTGTGCGCGCCGCGCACGACCTGGAGCGCCTCGAGCAGTCCCTTCCTGGTGACGCGCTGCGCCTTGAGGAGATTGGCGGTCTCGGCCCCCTTCACGTCGGCGAGGGCGATCAGGAGGTGCTCGATCGAGACGTATTCGTCGCCGAGCGCCTTGGCCTCCTTCTCCGCCTGATCGATCACGGCCGTCAGTTCGCGCGAGAGGTTCGGCTGCGCGTCGCTCTGCTTGGGATACCGCGCGATCTCGCGCTCGAGCGCCTCGCGCAGCGGCGCGACGGTCACGCCCATCTTCTGGAGGATGGGGACGACGATGCCGTCCTCCTGACCGAGCAGCGCGACGAGGAGGTGCGTGTCGTGCACCAGGGGATTGCCGTTCCGACGCGCGTGGCCGATCGCTTCGGTCAGGGCTTCCTGGGACTTCACGGTCAGGCGGTCGGGGGAGAGCATGGCGGGGCGGATGGGAGAAGGGAGAGGTGAGATGTGGGGCACCGCGGTGCGGGGGGCATCTCGACCCTCGCCGTTCCGCATGCCACACCCACTACCTGCACGTGCAAAGCACGGTCCTCGCTTCGTACGCCGTTTCGGCCGGATCGGTGTCGGGATTGGCACCGGGGTCGGCCGATACGTCGGAGGGTCAGGGATTCTCCGGGATGGTGCCAAAGGTGCGTCCATCGTCGCGACGAAGCGAGATGCGCTGGCGATCGCACCACTCCAGGAACGGGATCAACCACTTGCGGGAGATCCCCAGCGCGTCGCGGAGTTCGGCCGGCGAGTAGGCGGTGCCCGCCTTCACGAAGGTGCGCAGCCGTCCGAGCAGTTCCGCCACCCCCTCGCGCGAGAAGGGGCGATCGAGGGCGACCATCACGATCCGTTTCTCCTTGTCGAGCAGGCGGAGCAAGGCGGGCACCTCGGGGCCGAGTTCGGTGACGAGTTCCGCGAGCCCGGGCGGTTCGACGCCGGCGCCACGCAGGCGGTCCAGCAGCCGGTCGCGGGCGGAGGTCGCGCCCTCGCTGGCGCCGGCCTGGAAGGCCACGGCGCGGAGCGTCGCGCCCTCCACCACGATCAGGCCCGCGCGTTCGGCGCGGCGGATCACCTCGTCGGCGAGCGCCGCGTTCGGCGACAACACCGCGCGCGCCGCCTGACGGTCCACGCCGGGGGCGAGCGGTTGTTCCGCGTGCGTGCGTTCCACCAGTTCGATGAGCGTCGCCCGCAGCGCCGTCAGCACCGGCTGTCGCACGAGGCGCTCCTCGATGCGCACGACCTTCTGCAGGTCCTTCAGGATGCGTTCCACCAACGCCGGACGCAGTCCGAGCCGGAGCGGGAGCGACGCGACCTCGAGCCCGCTCGCGCCACTCTCGAGGAGCATCCACTCGAGACGCTCGCCGTCGGGGGCGCCGGTGCGCGGCCAGGGCTTGGCGCGCCGGCTGGGGGGAAGCGGGTCGGTGACGACGCCACCGCCGACCGTTCCCTCGGCGCCGCCCGTGCGCAGCACGAACCGATCCCCTGCCCTCATCACCACGGGCGCGTCGAGCAGGAGGCGCACCGCGCGCGAGGCGCCGGGGGTCACCGGCCCACCCACCGCGACGATCCGTGCGCCGACGTCCGCGGTGCCCAGATGGAAGCGGACCCAACGTCGCGCGGTGATCGTGGGCGCGTGGGGCAGCAGCGCGACGTCGGCGCGGAGCACCCGACTCGGCTCCCAAGGATCCTCGGCGCGCACCAGCACGGCCTCGTGCGACACCTCCTCACGGTCGACGCCCACGAGCGCGAGCGCCACGCGGGTCCCCGCACCGACCGATGCGGCGGCGGCGCCATGCGATTCGAGACTGCGGACCCGTGCGGTGCGACCGAGGGGCAGGATGCGTACCGACGCCTCGCGCGCGATCGTCCCCGTCCAGGCCGTGCCGGTCACGACCGTGCCTGCACCGGCGACGGAGAAGACGCGATCGACGGGCATCCGCCAGGGGTCATCGGCCGCGCGCGCCGGCACCAGCGCGGCGGCGGCGCGGATCGCGGCGCGCAGGTCGTTCAGGCCGGCGCCGGTCACGGACGAGACGGGGATGATCGGCGCGTCGGCGAGCGTCGTGCCCGCGAGGGTCGCACGCACGTCCTCGGTGACGAGCTCCCGCAGGTCGTCATCGACGAGGTCCGACTTGGTCAACGCGACGACGCCGGCCTTCACGCCGAGCAGCGAGAGGATCGCGAGATGCTCGCGCGTCTGAGGCATGACGCCTTCGTCGGCGGCGATCACCAGCAACGCGAGGTCGATACCCGACGCACCCGCGAGCATCGTGCGCACGAAGGCTTCGTGCCCCGGCACGTCGACGACGCCGATGGTCCCCACCCCATCGAGCTGGAGCGGTGCGAACCCGAGTGCGATCGTGATGCCGCGCCGTTTCTCCTCGGGCAGCCGATCGGTGTCCACGCCGGTGAGGGCCCGCACCAGCGACGTCTTGCCATGATCGATGTGGCCCGCCGTACCGAGGATCACCGCTGCGATGCCTCCCACGAGGCCCACGCCCGGAGCGCGCGCCCGTCCCCGAGATGCTCCTCGACGAACTCGCGCAGGAGGCGCAGGTGCGCCCGCTGCGTCGGGGGGTCGAGCGCGGGCACCTCCTCCTCGCGCGACCAGCGCAGGAGCGTGAGGCGGGCCTCGGGGGGCAAGGTGCGTGCCCCGGGCGCGAGGGCGGCGCAGAGGCGGCAGAGTGCGCCTCCCGACCGGTGACCGAACCGCACGACCTCGTCCTCGGCGAGCAGGCGATGACAGAGCGCACAACTGTCGAGCGCGGGAGCGAAGCCGAGTTCGCTCACGAGTCGCCAGGCGGCGGCGAGCGTTCGACCGCCCACCTCGGCGTCCGCGGCGGTGCCGATCGCATCGAGGCCGAAGGCGAGTGCATCGTGGATCGCGCCCCCCTCGTCCTCCGAGGCGAAGCGGATGCAGAGCTCGCCGAGCGCGGCCGCTGCGGAGAAGCGTTCGAGCGACGCCGCGAGTTCGGGGCGTGAACGCGTCGCGTCGAACCCGGTGAGGGTGTGCAGGTCGCGGCCGGGGAGCATGGTGAGATGCGCGACGCCGCTCGTGAAGAGATCGAGTCCCAGACCGAACCGGCTCTTGGGACGCTTGGCTCCACGGGCGATCGCGCTCACCACGCCGGCCTCGCGCGTCGCCAACCGGACGATGCGCGAGGTCTCCCGATAGTCGAAGCCGTGCAGGACGATCGCGTCGGTCTGGATCACCGGCGCAAGTTACCTCGGGGGATGCGCCGCCTTCCACTCCATCCCCATCCGCACGCGCCGCTCGACCGACGGATGGTCGTAGAAGATGGCCTCCTCGAGCGCGCCCGGACGCGGGTACCGGTACTCGGCGGTCTTCACCAGCGCCGACGCGAGCGCATCGGGCAGGTCGACGTTCCGGAGCGAATACCGATCCGCCTCGGTCTCCCCGTAGCGCCCGAACGCGTTCATGACCGGCGTGCCCAGGAGCCCGAAGAGCGCGGCCATGAAGAGCATCACCGGGAGACCGACCGGCGAGTCGAGTGTCGCGCGACTGCCGAACGCGCCCGCGAAGCGCGGGAAGAGCCGATCGATCAGGAAGAAGAAGAGCACCGCCAGCACCGTGATCAGTGCCACGCCGCGCCAGGTGTGGCCAAGGACATAGTGGCCGATCTCGTGCCCGGTCACGGCCTTCACCTCGTCGAGCGAGGCACCCTTCCACGCGATATCGGAGACGGCGATGCGCGCCGACCCGCCGATCCCGCCGGCGTTGGCCGTGAAGTTGTTGGATTGCCGCGAGCCGTCATAGACGAAGATGCGGTCCTCGGGGACGCCGGCGCTCTTGGCCAGGACCACGATCGCGTCGCGCACTTCGCCCGGCGGGATCGGCCGGTAGTCGTTGAAGATCGGCTCGATCACGATCGGCGCGAGCAGGATGAGCACGGCGGCCGAGACCGCCGTCATCCCGGCCGACCAGATCCACCACCGCCGTCCGGTGCGTCGCATGAGCGCGAAGACGCCCATGAAGAAGAGCGCGCCCAGCACCGCGCCCAGCAGCACGCCGATGCTGCTCTGCATGAGGTAGTCACCGAGCGGCTGCGCCGTACGGCCGTACGAGCGCTCGCGCCACCAGCTCGAGTAGACGGACCAGGGCAGGCCGATGAGCGACGCGCAGAGGAAGTACACGACGCCGACCACGAACGCCCTGAAGCCGGTACCACGGGCGCCGAATCGCGACTCGACCCGCTCCAGGATCCCCATGCGCACGATGACCCAGCAGACGAGGCCGGATACGAGGAGGCTCCAGAGCAGCAGCCAGTGCCCGCCGGTCGTGTACGCCAGGGCGCGCGCGAGATTCTCCGCACCGAGCCCGTCGATGTAGGCCGCGGTCGCTGCTGCTGGGTCGAATTGCATGGAGCCCTCGAACGTCGGTGGTGATGTGCGTTCCGCGCCCGGCGGAATATGCATGCCCGGCGGACAGGTCGCCTGACGGCGACCCGGGGACCCGCGGTCAGGTCAGCGGGCCCCTCGCCCACGGAGGGGCACGAGAACGGGAGCGCCCACGGCGGGATCGCGGGTGACGACGAGTGGCCACTCGTAGACCCGTTCGAGCACCTCCCCGCGCATCACCTCCGCCGGCGTCCCCGCGGCGGCGATGCTGCCATGGTGCAACAACACGATATGGTCCGCGAAGCGCGCCACGAGATTCAGTTGATGACTCACGAGCAGGACGCACTGCCCGGCGCGTGCGAGCGCATCGAGCAGTTCGAAGACCGCCATCTCGTGCGCGACGTCGAGGAAGGTGGTCGGTTCGTCGAGCACGAGCGCCCGGCCCCCCTGGGCCAGTGCGCGCGCGATCCGCACCCGCTGCCATTCGCCTCCCGAGAGCTCATCGGTGCGGCGGTCGAGCAGTGCGCCGACGTCTGCGCGCGCGACGGCGCCTGCGATCGCCTCGCGGTCGGCCGTGGACGGGCCGCTGAAGGCGCCGCCATGCGGGTATCGACCGAGCGCGATGAAATCACGCGTACTGAGCGGGAATGCCGGCTCCTCGCGCTGCGGGACGACGGCGAGCGTGGTCGCGACCTCGCGGCGCGTGAACCCGCCGATCGGCCTCCCGTCGAGCGTGACCAGTCCGCGCTCGGGTGCGAGACGACCGAGCAACGTGCGCACGAGCGTGCTCTTGCCCGAACCGTTCGGTCCGACGACCGCGGTGACCCGACCCACCGACGCTTCGAGCGATACCCCTCGCACCGCCGCGACCTCGCTCCCGGCGTAGCGCAGCACCACATCGTCGAAACGGATCACCGGGCGGCCCCGTTGCGCAGACGCCAGAGGAAGAAGGGCACTCCGATGAGCGCCGTGACGGCGCCGAGCGGCAGCTCGGTGGGCCGTACGACGGTGCGCGCGACCACATCCGCGACCACGACGAGCGTGCCGCCGGCCATCGCGGACGCGAGCACGGTCTCCCGCGCCGACCGCGTGCCGAGCGCGCGGGCGATCGCCGGCACGATGAGACCGACGAACCCGATGAGTCCGGCGCCGGCGACGGTCGCCGCCGCGAGCAGCGATGCCACGAGGAAGATGCGCCGCGTCACGCGCTCGACGTCGATCCCGAGCGAAGCGGCCGCGTCCTCACCCAGTGCGAGTACGTCGAGGTCCCTGCCCCACCACGCGAGGCAGGCGATGCCGCCGGCGACGTAGAGCGCGATCCAGCGCACGCCGCTCCATTGCGCGTCGCCGAGCGAGCCCATCATCCACCAGAGGGCACCGCGCACCGTGCCCTCGGGTGCCGTCGCGAGCGCGACCATGATCGCCGCGGTGCAGAACGCGCCGACCACGACGCCGGCCATGAGCAGGATCCGCGGGTCGGCGCGGCCCCCGGCCGCGCGGGCGACCATCAACACCAGCAGCACCGCGAGCATCGCGCCGCCGAAGGCGGCGATCGGCACGAATCCCGGCCCGGTGAGGCCGAGCACGACGGCGAGCACCGCGCCGACGGCCGCACCACCCGAGACGCCGAGGAGGTACGGCTCCGCGAGCGGATTGCGCAGCGTGGACTGCAGGGCGGTCCCGCTCGCGGCGAGCCCGGCCCCGACGACGATGCCGAGCATGACGCGCGGGAGTCGCAGGTCGTTCACGATCGCGGACGCCGACGGATCGCCGGCGGCGGCGAGCGCACGCCAGACCTCGGCGGGAGAGAGCGGCACCGCACCCACCGCGAGACCGAGCGTCGCGGCAGCGAGGAGTGCCAGCGCAAGCATCCCCCAGAGGAGCCGAGGGGCTCCGCTCACTTCGCACCCTCCGGGTAGAGCAGGCCGCGGAGATGGCGCGCGGCCTCTCCCATCCGCACGCCGGGACGCCCGACGAGCATGGTGTCGACGACGAGCACGCGCCCCTCGCGTACGGCGCGCACGGCGGCCCACCCCGGATGCGCACGCAACTTGGCGGCGGAGTTCGGACCGACGAGGATGACGTCGGGATCCCGCCGCGCGATCTCCTCGAGCGAGACCTGTGGCGATGGCGAGGGCAGGTCGCCGAAGACGTTCTCGGCGCCGGCCGCGGTGAGCAGCTCGGTGAGATAGCTCTCGCGGCCGATCGTGAGCAACGGCGCGTCCCACACATGCCAGTAGGCACGCACGACCCGCCGTGGCGCGGGCAGGGCGCGCACCGCCGCGAGGCTCGCGAGCACGCTGTCGACCACGACCGCGCCGGCGCCCGATACGCCCAGTGCCTCGGCGATCACCGGTGTGATGCGCGCGAGATCGGCGACGTGGTCGGTGCGGAACGTGATCGTGCGAACGCCGGCACGCGCGAGTTGCGCCGCGGCCGTGCGGTTCGACTCGCTGCCATAGAGGATCACGAGGTCGGGACGCTGCCCCAGCACTGCCTCGACGTTCGGCATCATCCCGTTGCCGACATCGGGCACGCGGGCTGCAGCTGCCGGATACAGGTCCCAATGCGTGCGGCCCACGAGTCGATCGCCGGCGCCGAGCGCGAAGATCAACTCGGTCGTGACCGGGTTGAGCGAGACGACGCGTCGCGCGGGTACGCCCGACGCGATCGTGTCCCCGAAGTCATCCTTGGCCGCAGCGCGCGCCGCGGTGGTGCCGGCGCGAACGGGCTCCGGTGCGCGCTCGCAACCCAGGACGAGTGCCAGGGCGAAGGAGACGGCGGCGAGCGAACGGCGTTGGGACGGGAACACGAAAGGCTCCTTCTGCGATGCGAAGGAGCCTCGATGCACGTGACGCGCGTCGTCCGGACAGGACACGAGCGCGTCAACGACACCGACCCTCCCCCGAGGGTCCGGATATGTCGCGCGAACGTGGGTCGTCTCCTGGCTCCGGGCCGTCTCGCTCGCCTTCCCGGACCTCGCGGTCCAGTGGCGGTGTTGAGCGGACGTTCGACTGCTTGCCCGATACAGTGGCGGGGCCGCGCCGGCATCTCACCGGCTTCCGTGTCCCGCGTTCGCCTTCGGTTGTGGGGCGAAGGCTACCGCAAGCCGTCGCGCTTGGCAAGCGCGTTCGCGAGCCGGCCCTTCAGTCGCGCGCGCGCGAGATAATGCTCGGCCTTCTGCTGCTCGGTCGGCGCCGAGAGGCCTTCGTGTGCCGCGTCGAGCGCGGCGACGGCGAGCGCGAGCGCCTCGGGGTCGTCCAGGCGGCGACTCGTGAATCCACCAGGGCCGCCGCGCATCACGAACATGCCGAGGCCGAGGAGCATCGCGGCGCCGACGGCGGTCACGATCAGCATCACCCGCAGCTGCCGCGACGAGCCGGACGGTGGCACCGAGACACTGAACGTCTGCGCGGCGGCCACGTCCTGGGCGAGGAATCGCCGGAAGGCCCGTCCCTCGATCTGCACCGGATCGACCGCGACGAGACCCGCCCCGGCGACCTGCGCGTTGGCATCCTCGACGAGGACCTCGAGCACCGTCGTCGGCGCCTCGACGAGGATCTCGATCGGATCGGTGCGGGCCGGGAGTTCATACGAGAACGTCACCTGCTTCAGGCCCGGGGAGAGCGGCGCATTGAGGCGCATCCGCCCCTCCTCGGCGACGACCGCATCGCTCGACACATCCCCCTGTCCGGCGGTGATCGTGGCGACGCCCTCGGGCAGCGCCGCATCGAAGGTGATCCCCCGGCGTCCCCGCGCGATGCGCGTGACCGAGCTGTCGTTGCTCAGCTCGTACGCTTCGACGAGCGTGCGCGTCCGTCCGGTCGCGGAATCGGGCGCGGTGACGATGAGGTGCCGCCCGCGCACCCGGATCGGGATCGGTGCGCTCGTGGTGTCGAAGACGAGCAGGTCGGCCGATCCGCCGCGGACCACCCGCTCGCGCGCCGGCGGCGTGAAGTACGAGACGCCGCCGCGGCTCGTCGAGACGAAGTAGACGGCCAGCGAGTCCCCGGTCGCGCGATAGCGGAATCGGAAGACTCCAGTGGCGGTGGTGCGCATCGAATCGATCGGGCCCGCGGTGTCGGCACCCACGCGATGCAGTACCGCCCACGCGCCGGCCACCGGCAACCCGGCAGCCGTCGGCCCCGGGCGCGTGACGGTGCCCTCGATGCTCCGCTCGGTCCCCTGCGCTCCGAGGGTCCCGATCGCGCACAGCGATGCGGCCACGGGGAATGCAGCCGCGGACAGGAGTCTCCTGGCGCCGGTGATGCGGATCGACATCAGCGGATCCCGTTCAAAGCGAGAACCGCCCGAAGTCCTCGGGCCGCAGCTGCGCGAGATGTCGCTTCAACTCGTCGGCCGAGAGCTCGTCGCCTTCGCCCGCCGTGGGGCGTTCGCTCCCGCCATCGTTGTCGTCGGAATCATTGCCGAAGAGCGCGTCGGCGACGAAGATCGGCGCCCCGAGGCGCAAGGCGAGCGCGATCGCGTCGGACGGTCGTGCGTCGATCACCACCGGCTGACCGCCCCGGTTGAAATGCAGCTCGGCGAAGAACGTCCCCTCGAGCACGCGGGTCACCTGCACGCGGCGCAGCAGCCCGCCCAGCCCGTTGATGATCGACTGGGCGAGGTCATGCGTCATGGGACGTTCGCGCTTCACATGATTGAGGTGGGCCGCGATCGCCTCGGCCTCGGGGCGCCCTATCCAGATCGGGAGCGCCCGTTCGCCGCCCTTCTCCTCCAACACGACCACGAATGCCTGCGAGGAGGCATCGAGTCCGAGTCGCGAGACCACCACCTCGACCACGACGCCTCCTGGGCGATCAGGCGCCGCGGACGGCGCGCTTGAGCTCGGCGACCTTGTCGGTCCGCTCCCAGTTGAACAGCGAGACCTTCCTGCCGAGGCGCTCGACCTTCGCGGGGGTGCGACCGAAGTGCCCGTACGCCGCGGTCGGGCCGTAGATCGGCTTGCGGAGGTCGAGTGCGTCGATGATCCCCTTCGGCGTGAGGTCGAAGGTCGCGGCCACGGCCTGCATGATCCTCCGCTCGTCGACGGTGTTGGTGCCGAAGGTGTCGACCATCACCGAGACGGGCTTGGCGACGCCGATCGCGTAGGCGAGCTGGACCTCGCACTTCGTCGCGAGCTTGGCGGCGACGATGTTCTTGGCGACCCAACGGGCCGCGTAGGCGGCCGAGCGATCGACCTTGGACGGATCCTTGCCCGAGAACGCGCCGCCACCGTGACGGCCATAGCCGCCGTAGGTGTCGACGATGATCTTGCGTCCGGTCAGTCCGGCATCCCCGTGCGGGCCGCCGACGACGAAGCGGCCGGTCGGGTTGATGTGGAGCTTCATCCTCTTGGCGCGCAGCTCGGGCGGGATGACCGCCTCGATGATGTCGCGCTTCACGGACTCGTGGATCGCCTTGTTCTTGACCGTGTCGGCATGCTGCGTGGAGATGACGACCGTGTCGACCTCCACCGGGCGCCCGTCCTCGTAGACCACCGAGACCTGCGACTTGCCGTCGGGGCGGAGCCAGGGCAGCGTGCCATCCTTGCGGCGATCGGCGAGCGCGTGCGTGAGCTTGTGCGCGAGCGTGATCGGGAGCGGCATCAGTTCGTCGGTCTCGTCGCAGGCGAAGCCGAACATCATCCCCTGGTCGCCCGCGCCGCCGGTGTCGACGCCCTGACCGATGTCGCGCGACTGCTGGCCGAGCGCGTTGAGCACCGCGCACGAATCGGAATCGAACCCGATGCCGGCCTCGGTGTAGCCGATGTTCTTGATCGTCTCGCGCACGAGGCCGCGGAGATCGACCCAGGCCGCCGTGGTCACCTCGCCGAAGATCGTCGCGAGCCCCGTGGTCACCATCGTCTCGCAGGCGACGCGCGAGTGCGCATCCTGGGCGAGCAGCGCATCGAGCACCGCGTCGGAGATCTGGTCGGCGACCTTGTCCGGATGGCCTTCGGTGACGGACTCGGACGTGAAGAGATGGCGGTGCAGCACGGGAGGGAGGGCTGTGGGTGGGCCGGGAAAACAGGAAGGCCGGCGCGACGCGCCGGCCTTCGGTCAACTCGCTCGTCGAAGGATAACGCCCCTAGGCGAGGCCGAGCAACCCGTCGAGGAGTTCCTCACCGAGTTCACCCACGAGGCCGTTCCGGAGCGCCTGCTCCGCTTCGCGCGGGGTCGCCGCCGCGAGCGCGACCGCCGCCGCCGCCGCGGAGGCGGAGGTGCTCACGCCGCGCACGAGCCGCTTGAGGGCCGGGATCCCGCTGGCGCTCACGCTGAGCGTCCGGATGCCGAGTCCCAGCAGCGCGTACGCCATGAGCGGCTGCGACGCCATCTCCCCGCAGACGCTGATCTCGAGCTTCGCCGAGCGCGCCACCTCGACCGTGCGGGCGATGAGCCGCAGGACGGCCGGATGCAAAGGCGTGTAGCGCGTCACCAGCGACGCGTTCCCTCGGTCGACCGCGAGCGTGTACTGCACCAGGTCGTTCGTCCCGATCGAGAAGAAGGCGACGTCGTTCACGAAGCTGTCCGCGCTCATCGCGGCCGCCGGCGTCTCGACCATCACCCCGAGCGGCACGTCCTCGCGGTGCGGGACGCCGCGCCGGGAGAGCTCGGCCGCCGCCTCCTGCAACAGGTACCGTGCCTGCCGCACCTCCTCCACCGACACGACCAGCGGGAGCATGATGCGCACGTCGCCGTGGACCGCCGCGCGCAGCAGCGCGCGCAACTGCACCTTGAACAGTTCCGGCTCGTCGAGGCACATCCGGATCGCGCGCCACCCGAGGAACGGATTCGGTTCGTGCGGGAAGCCGCCGATCGGGAGCTTGTCGCCACCCACGTCGTAGGTCCGGATCACCACCGGCTGGCCGACGAACGCCTTGATCACCCGGACGTACGCCTCGTACTGCTCCTCCTCACTGGGCATCGCCGCACGCCCCACGACGAGGAACTCGGTCCGCATGAGCCCCACGCCCTCGGCCCCGCTCTCGGCGGCCCGCACCGCTTCGTCGGGGAGGTCGACGTTGGCGCGCAGCGTGACCCGCGCGCCGTCGGTCATGATCGCCTCGGCGTCCACCAGCGTGGCGAGCTCGGCGTGTGCCGCGGCCTCGCGGCGGGCCCGGTCGGCGAACTGCGCGAGCACCGCCGTCGTCGGCCGGGGAATGAGCGTGCCATTGGTGCCGTCGAGGATCACCGGGTCCCCGGTCTGCAGCTTGCTCGTCGCGTCGATCAGACCCACCACCGCGGGCAGCCCGAGCGAGCGCGCGAGGATCGCCACGTGCGAGGTGCGCGTGCCGGCGTCGGTGGCGATGCCGGCGATCGCGCGGCGGTCGAGCTGGATCGTGAGGCTCGGCGTGAGATCGTGCGTGACGAGGATCGCGTTCGAACCCGGCGCCAGTCCGACCGGATCGTGGTCGGGAAGGTCGAGCAGGAGCGACAGGAGACGGATGTGCACGTCGACCAGGTCGCCCACGCGCTCGCGCATCATCGGGTTGGCCGAGCGCCCGAAGTGCTCGCGCCACTCGAGCATCACGAGGTCGAAGGCCTTCTCGGCCGAGAGGTTCTGGCGGACGAGCGTCTCGACCCGGGCGCGCAGCTCGGCGTCCTGCAGGATCGCGATCTGCACGTCGAAGATCGCCGCTTCGGCCACGCCGGCGTTCTCCTCCGCCCGCGCCTTCACCGCGCGCAGGCGTTCCACCGCCGCCTCGACGGCGCCGCGCAGCCGCAGGATCTCGGTGTCCACTTCCGCCGGCTCGATGACCCGCGCCCGTACCTCCGGCACCTCCCACCGCAGGAGGTGGGCCGGTCCGACCACGATCCCTGGCGACGCCGAGACGCCGATGAGCGTGGCGGGCACGCCGCTACCGTTCGCCGAACTTGTTCGCGATCAACGTCGACAGCGCGTCGAGTGCGCCGTCGGCGTCCTCGCCGCTGGCGTTGATCCGCACCGTCGCGCCACACTCGGCCGCGAGCATCATGACGCCCATGATGCTCTTGGCGTTCACCTCGAGGTCGTCGCGCGCGAGCGTGATGTCCGCGCGGAAGCGGCCGGCGACCTTGACGATCTCGGCGGCCGGACGGGCATGGATCCCGTTGGCATTGATCACCTGCACGGCACGTTCGGGCATCAGCGCACCATTGCGTAGAGGACGAAGGCGGCCAGGGCGAAGGTGGCGACGCGCCATCCCTCGATCCGGCCGTGCAACAGGGTCACCATCACCGCCCCGGCCGCGACCGCGGCGAGGACCCCACCCAGCACCGCCCGACCCGATCCGATGATCCCGTCCGCCGCCACCGGCAGCGCGACCCCGGCGATCAGCGCCGTCGCACGCGCCACGTGGGCCGGGCCCTGACGCAGGACCGGATTCGCGAGCGCCGACGCGACGCCGAGCCCGCGCGTCCATCCCGCGTGCAGGCCCCAGATGCGAAGGCCCAGATGCAACACGTTATAAGTTCCGAGGAATACCAGCACCACGCCAGCCGGGGACATCCCCAGCCCGAACGCGAGGAGCGCGACCGCGGACGAGAAGGGGACCCAACCCGCCCAGACGAGTCGGTCGCCGACCGAGCCGAGCGGCCCGGGTGCCGCCACGCGGAATCGCTCGATCTGCGCGTCCGGTACCCCATCCAGTTCGGCGCGCGCCAGCGCCCCGACGGCGACCGACGCGAGATAGGGGTGTGCGTTGAAGTAGCCGCTGTGCCGCGCCATCGCCGCCCGGAACCGGTCGCCCGTGTGCCCGCCCGGCAGCCGCCTCAGGGCGGGCTCCAGCGCGAAGGCGATGCCGTTGCCGACCATCGTCTCGTAGTTCCAGACACCCTGGATGGCGAACAGACGCAGCAACATCGCCGCGCGGACGCGGAGCGGGAGATGCGGAGCCGCCACGGGCGCGTTCATTTCAGCGCCGCCGCGATCCCGAAGCCCATCGCGAGGCCGCCGAGCAGGTACCAGCGCGCCCCCACCGTCGTGTGCACCACCTTCCAGACCGCGGCCAGACCCACCGCCGACGCGATCGAGACGACGACGGCGCGGGAGAGGACCGGCGAGATGGTCAGCGTGGCCGTGACCGCCTCGTACAACGGCATGAAGACGACGAGCGCGACGAGCGTCAGCGCTCCGCCGCGCAACAGGTCGGAGGTCATGCCGACGAGCTGCAACGCCACGACGGCACTCCCCGATCCGCGCGTGATGCGTGCCTGTTGCTTGCGCGCCCAGACCGCGTTCGCGCGGCGCAGCAGCACCATCGACGAGCCGCCGATGCTCGCGGTCAGCAATGCCGCGAGCGCCGCGACCGTCATCGCGCCCGCCGTGCCATCCGCCGTCTGCGCGAAGAGCACGCCGCCGACGACCGATGCCGACCCCCACTCGGGGTATCGCGAGGCCCCGAACGGCATGGACTCGAGCGCGAAGAACTCGAGCGCCACGCCCATCACCAACCCGCGTCCCGGTTGGCCGATCAGCGCACCGGCCAGCGTCGACGCGACGATCGGGCGGGAGATCATGGCCTGCGGGAAACTCACGACGTCGAGACCGAGCACGGCGCCGAGCACCGCGAGCGGCATCAGCATCATGAGGTCGGTGAACGTCATGTGGGTCCCTCGCCGCGGAGCATGACCTCGAGGGGCGTCGCAGCGGCCTGCGGGACATCCTGCGCCACGACGGTCACGCCGCCGGCGGCGAGCTCGAGCAGTCGCGCCTCCTCGGCGGGCGTGAGGAACACGTAGCGCGATCGTGGCACGCGCCCCGGCTTGTGGTGCACGCCGCCCACGGTGACCGTGCGGATGTCGGGTGCGGCGGCGACGAGACGCGCCATGGTGTCGATGTCGCCGGTGAGCAGCATCCCCGCGCGTGCGTCGGCGCGATACCCGGCGAGCCGCGCCACCGCGCTCTCCACCGAATCGAAGACGATCTCCATCTCCGGCGGCACGCCCATGCGATAGAGCTCCTTCTCCCACTCCGAGCGCGCGACCTCGTCGTCGACGAGCACGAGGAACCCGAGCGAGCAGGGCTGGCCCCACCCGACCACGACCTGCCCGTGCACCAGGCGGTCGTCGATCCGGAAGATCTCAAGGGTCACGCTTGCCCTCGACCACGGTGAGCGCGGTCCGACCCTGCTCCACCGACTTGAGGAGATCGCCGCCGCAGGCGTAGGAGAGGATCGTCGGCAGTGCGGCCCCGGTCACCAGGACGAGGCCGGGCTGGTCACGCTGGATCCGGCGGGCGGCGATCGTGCAACTGCCGGCGGAGAGGTCGGTGAAGATGACCCGTGAACGATGCGCCGCGATCGTGGCGCGCAGGAGCGCCTCGATCGCGCCCGGCTCGAGATCGGCGTTGCTCACGGCGATGAAGCGGTCGGCGCGACCCGCGATCTGCTCGAGGGCGGAGAGCATCCCGGCGGCGTAGGTCCCGTGGCCGGCGATGATGTCCCGCGTCGGCTCATTCATCGTCGTCGAGCAGGTAGCGCTGGACGTCCGCCTTGTCGAGCAGGTGCCCCTTGAGCCGTTCGTTGAAGACCTGCGCCGGGTCCTGCCCGCTGTAGCGCATGAGGTG
>JAIOPJ010000014.1 GCA_021413975.1 Gemmatimonadota bacterium | reverse complement strand
CATCCCCTTGTACTCGCCGCGGCGCTCGGTGCCGAGCGTCATGATCGCGCCGATGTACTCGCTCGGGACCATGATGCGCGCCTTCACGTACGGCTCCTCCACGTAGTCGATCACCGTGGAGGGCGGCATGAGCGCCGGGTTCTCCACGAGCGTCTCCGTGCCGTCGGTGAGCGTCACGTGGTACTCCACGCTCGGCACCGTCGTGACCAGGTCGAGGTCGAACTCGCGCTCCAGCCGCTCCTGCACGATCTCCATGTGCAACAGGCCGAGGAATCCGCAGCGGAAGCCGAAGCCGAGCGCGGTGGAGCTCTCGGGCTGGTACTGGAGCGAGGCGTCGTTGAGCTGGAGCTTCTCGAGCGCGTCGCGCAGGTCCTCGTACTGTTGCGTGTCGGTCGGGTAGACCCCGGCGAAGACGAACGACCGCACCGCCTGGTAGCCCGGCAGCGCCTCGGCGGCCTTGTTGTCGGCATCGAAGATCGTGTCGCCGGCGCGGGTCTCCTTCACCGAGCGCACGTTGGCGACCACGAAGCCCACCTCGCCGGCGGTGAGCTGCGGCGTCACCACGCGGCGGAGCTGGTTGTAGCCGACCTCCTCCACCTCGTAGATGGAATCGGAGGCGCCGAAGGTGATCTTGGTGCCCTTCTTGAGCACGCCGTCCACGACGCGCACGCTCGGGATCGCGCCGCGGTAGCGATCGTAGTACGAGTCGTAGATCAGCGCGCGCATGGGCTTGTTGATGTCGCCGCGCGGCGGCGGGACCTGCTTGACCACCAGCTCGAGGAGCTCGGGGATCCCGATGCCCTCCTTGGCGCTCACGAGCAGGATGCTGTCGGGGTCGCAGCCGAGGAGGTCGACCACCTCCTTGCGGCGCTTCTCGGGCTCGGCGCCGGGGAGGTCGATCTTGTTGAGGATCGGGATGATCTCGAGCCCGGCTTCCATGGCGAGGAAGAGGTTCGAGAGCGTCTGGGCCTGGATCCCCTGCGACGCGTCGACGACGAGGATCGCGCCCTCGCAGGCGGCGAGCGACCGCGAGACCTCGTAGGTGAAGTCGACGTGCCCGGGCGTGTCGATCAGGTTCAGCTCGTAGGTCGTGCCGTCCTTGGCGTCGTACGACATGCGGACGGCGTTGAGCTTGATCGTGATGCCGCGCTCGCGCTCGAGGTCCAGGGTATCGAGGACCTGCGCCTTCATCTCGCGCTTCTGGAGCATCCCCGTGGCCTCGATCAGGCGATCGGCCAACGTGGACTTCCCGTGGTCGATGTGGGCGACGATGCAGAAGTTGCGGATCAGGGACGGCGGGGTCACGGGCGCGTTGCTGGGGTTGGTGTAGCCCCTAAAGCTAGTCGGGTGCGGGGCTTGCTCCAACGGACGGGCGCTTCCCTGGCTCGGGTGGAGTGTGAACTGCGATCACCACCGAGGCACCGAGGGCACCGAGAACGACGAGGGCGATGGTAACGGCGCCTGCGACTGCGGCGCGCGGGGAACGGTCGCGACGAGTCCTGCGGAGGCTCGATACGATGCCGGTTCGGTGTTTCCCTCGGGGTCTGGGCGAGCGACCTGGATTGCCTCGAGCCCGTCCCGCAGTTCCCGATGTCCTCGGTGCCTCGGTGGTGAACGCCGTTGCCCGTACTCCGAACCCTCAGCACAACCCGGCCCACGAGCGTACCAATCGGTGCCCACCCCACTTACCTTCCACGTCGCATGACCGCACCGGCAACGCAGTCCGTCCGGGCTGACCTGATGGATCCACAGACCCTCGCGGCCCTCGGGCGCCTCGAGGTGATCTCGCGTTGGGTCGTGGACGGCCTCCTGGCGGGCCTCCACCGCTCCCCCAAGAAGGGCTTCTCGGTCGAGTTCGCCGAGCACCGCGCCTACCAGCCCGGCGACGACCTGCGCTTCATGGACTGGAAGGTCGCCGCCCGCGCCGACAAGTGGCTCATCAAGCAGTACGAGGAGGAGACCAACGTCCGGGCGACGGTCGTGGTGGACGTCTCCAAGTCCATGGACTGGAAGAGCCGCCCCAACCTCCTCACCAAGCTCGCCTACGCCGAGCGCCTCGCCGCCGCGCTCTCGCTGCTGCTCATCCGCCAGCGCGACTCGGTCGGGCTCATCCGCTTCGACGACCAGCTGCGGTCGGTCGTGCCGCCCCGGTCGCGCTCGGCCCAGTTCAAGCGCATCCTCACCGCGCTCGCCGATCCCGGCTCGGGGATGGGCTCCGACGCCGCCGGGGCGCTCGCGCAGGCCGGCAAGCTCATCCGCCGCCGCGGGATCGTGATCCTCATCTCCGACCTGCTGCTCGACGCGAAGGAGATCGAGGACACCGTGCACGCGCTGCGCGCCCAGGGACATGACGTCACGGTGCTGCATCTCCTCGATCCCGCCGAACGCCAGCTCGACCTGTCGGCGGGCGAGTCGCTCTTCGTCGACCCCGAGCGCGGCGACTCGCTCGCGGTCACACCCGCCGACGTGCGCGATCTCTATGCGGCGACGGTGAACGAGGCGATCGACGAATGGCGCGCGCGCTTCTCCGCCGCCGGCGCCTTCTACGAGCCGATCCAGACCGATCAGCCCTTCGGCGTGCCGCTGCGCCGCGCCTTCGCCGCCCGCCAGCGCCTCTCGTGAGTTTCCTCGCTCCCTGGGCGCTCCTGCTCGCCGCCGCGGCGGGCCTGCCACTGCTGTTGCATCTCCTGCGACGGCGCACCGGCGAGAAGATCGACTTCCCTGCCGTGCGCTACCTCATGCGCATGGAGCGCGAGCATGCGCGTGAGGTGCGGCTCAAGAACCTCCTGCTGATGGTGCTGCGGGTCGCGATCATCGTCGCGATCGCCCTCGCCGCCGCCCGACCGCTGGGCTGGCTCCCCGGCGTGGGACATGCCCCCACCGCGGTCGCGATCGTGATCGACAACTCGCTCTCGTCGGCCGCGGCCGGTGGCGAGGGGCCGATGATCGGGCGGCTCGGGGCCGCCGCGCGCGGGATCGTCGACGCATCGGCCTCCGGCGACCGGCTCTGGCTGCTGACCATGGACGGGGCCGTGATCGGCGGCGATGCGGGGACGATCACCGCCGCCCTCTCCGGGCTGCGGGCGCTCGACGGGGCCGGCGATGCGGCCGTGGTGCTGCGCCGCGCGGCGACGCTCGTGAAGGAGAGCGCGGTGCCCACCGGACGCATCGTCGTCCTCACCGACGCGCAGGCCACCACCTGGGCCGGCGTGGCCCCGCTCGCGGCCGACGACGCACCGGTCACCCTGATCGCGCCCGGTGGCGCGCTCGGCGTGAATCGCGCCGTGATCGCCGTCGCGACCGAGCCGCGCCACTGGGATCCGCGCGGCACGGTGCGCGCCACGGTCGCCGGCCCCGACTCGACCTCGTGGCGCGTCGTCGTCGATGGGCGTACGCTCGCCCGCGGCACCGCGCAGGCCGGCGCGACGGTACTGGCGCGCGTGCAGCCCCCCGCCCGCGGCTGGGTGGCCGGCACGATCGAACTCGCGCCCGACGAGCTGCGCGGCGACGACGCGCGCCATTTCGCCGCGCATGTCGGCGAACCGCCGGCGATCACCGTCGACGCCGCGGCCGGACCGTTCCTGCGCGGCGCCGTCGAGGCGCTCGTGCAGGGCGCGCGCGCCCGCCGCGGCGAGGGCGTGCTGCTCGCGAGCGCCGAACGCGCCCGCCGGCCGGCGCTGCTCTTCGCGCCCGGCGACCCGCTCAAGATCGCCGACGCCAACCGCGCACTCGAGCGCGCCGGGATCCCCTGGCGGTTCGGCGCGAAGAGGCTCGGACCGGCACCGTTGCGCGGGCAGGGCGTGGACGGGGCGACCGCGCAGAGCTGGTACCTGCTCGAGAGCGCTCCTTCGAACCAGCCCTCGGGCACCGCTGCGGAGCGCACCGACACACTCGCGCGGGTGGGCGGTGCGCCATGGGCCGTCGCCGGCGAGGGCTACGTGCTCGTCGCGTCCGCGGCCGAGGCCACGGCGACCGACCTCCCCGTGCGCGCCGCCTTCCTGCCCTGGCTCGACGACCTCATCGCCCAGCGGCTGGTCGCCGGCACCGTCGGCGTCCTCGAGGCGGCACCGGGCGGGACGGTGCGCGTGCCCGCGCTCGCCGAGGGCCTCGAAGCCCCGGACGGCACGGTGAACGCGGCGCGCGCCGGAGCGCTGATCGACGTGCCCTGGCTCGCGGGCGTGCACTTCTGGCGCCGCGGCACCGAGCGCGTGGGTGCGCTCGTGGTGAATCCCGAGCCCGGTGAGAGCGCGCTCGAGCGGCTCGCGGCGGACTCGCTCGCGCGTCAACTGGGCGCCACGAGCGCGAGTGCCGATCCCGTCGCCGCCGGGCGCGCGGCCTTCTCCTCCGCCGGTTCGCGTGCGCTCGCCCGCACCTTCCTCCTCCTCGCGCTCCTCCTGCTCGTCGCCGAGACGCTCGTCGCGCGGCGCGGCTCGTCCAAGCCCGCCCAGACCTGATGGCCCTGCCCATCCTGGTCGAGCGCCTCTCGGCGCTCACCGCATTCACGAGTCTCACGCGCGCGCTGCCCTCGCAGGGGGGACGCATCGGCGCGACCGGACTCGCGGGCTCGTCCGACGCGGTACTGCTCGCCGCCCTCGCGCAGCGCGAGCCCAACCGGCTCTTCATCGTCGTCGCCGACCAACTGCCCGAGGCCGAGCGCTGGCTCGCCGACCTGCAGTCGGTGTTCGGGGACGAGGCCGTGGCGCTCTACCCGCCGCGCGAGGGGTTCGGCGAGATCGAGCCGCACGCCGAGATCGCGGGCGAGCGGGTGGAGACGCTCGAGCGCCTCGCGCGCGGTGCGGTGCGCGTGCTCATCACCACCGCGCGAGCGGTGCAGGAGCGCACGCGCCTGCCGCGCGCGCTCGCCGACGCCCGGCTCGAACTGCGGCGCGGCGACACCTGGCGGCTCGAGGATCTCACCTCGCACCTCGACGCGGTCGGCTTCGCGCGCGTGACGCTCGTGGAGGACGTGGCCGAGTACAGCGTGCGGGGCGGGATCCTCGACGTGTACGGCTTCGGCATGAGCGAGCCGGTGCGTCTCGAGTTCTGGGGCGACCGGCTCGAGGAGATCCGCCGGTTCGACGTCTCCACGCAGCGGATGCTCGCCTCGGCGGAGTCGGTGCTGATCCTGCCGGTGGAGGTCTCGGGCGAGGCGGCGGAGGAGCGCTACGCCCGGGTCTCGCTCCCCGACCTCTGGCCGGCGGGCTCGCTCGTGGTGATCCCGTCGGGCGTCGCGCTCCGCCCCGAGCTGCAGCGCACCTGGGACGAGGCCGAGCATCATCTCACGCTCGCGCGCCGGCGTGGCGAGGACGCGCCCTCGCGCGACGAACTGCTCCAGTCGCCGCACGACACCATCAAGGCGATCGACGACTTCCCCGCGCTCGAGGTGATCGGCACCGGTGCCGACGCCTCGCGCGTGCACGAGGTGGTGCAGTTCCCGCTGCGCGCGCCCGAGCCGGTGGAGCGCGACATCGCGCGCCTCTCGGCGATGGTCCGCGACGGCACGCAGACGATCGTCCTCTGCGACAACGCGGGGCAGGCGGAGCGGCTCGAGGAGCTGCTCGACGCGCGCAAGGAGGGCCGGTCGCCGGCCGCGCTCGTGATCGGCGTGCTCGCGGGCGGGTTCCTGATCCCGCCGCGCGGCACGCCGAGCGGCCTGCGCGTCCTCACCGACCACGAGATCTTCCGCCGCGAGCGGCGCATCCGCCGCAGCCGCAAGTACGCCACCGGCACGGCGCTCGAGCAGGTCACCGCGCTCAAGCCGGGTGATTTCGTCGTGCATCTCGACCATGGCGTCGGGATCTACCGCGGCATGACCACGGTCTTCCACGGCGAGGCGACGCTCGAGGTCGCGGTCATCGAGTACGAGGGCGGCGACCGGCTCAACGTGCCGCTCTACCGGCTCGACCAGGTGGAGAAGTACCGCGCCGCCGGCGACGTGAGCGACGACCTGCCGCCGCCCCGGCTCCACAAGCTCGGCGGCAAGAAGTGGACGGCGCAGAAGGAACGCACGCGCTCGGCCATCCAGGAGATGACCGTCGAGCTGCTCGACCTCTATGCGCGCCGCAAGATCGCCGCTCGGGCCCCGCATCATCCGGACGGCGCCTGGCAGAAGCAGCTCGAGAGCTCGTTCCTCTTCGAGGACACGCCCGACCAGCGCAAGGCGACCGACGACGTGAAGCGCGACATGGAGGGCGCCAAGCCCATGGACCGCCTCCTCGTGGGCGACGTGGGCTACGGCAAGACCGAGATCGCGGTGCGCGCGGCCTTCAAGGCGATCCAGAGCGGCCGCCAGGTGGCGGTGCTCGTGCCGACGACCGTGCTCGCCGAGCAGCATGCGCGCACCTTCGGCGAGCGCTTCGCCGACTTCCCGGTGCGGATCGCGGTGATGAGCCGCTTCCAGACGGGCAAGGAGCAGGCCGCCGCGCTCGTGGAGCTCGCGAACGGCAAGGTGGACGTGGTGATCGGCACGCACCGCCTGCTCAGCCCCGACGTCACGTTCAGCAAGCTCGGCCTGATCATCGTCGACGAGGAGCACCGCTTCGGCGTGAAGCACAAGGAACGGCTCAAGCAACTCAAGCTCGAGACCGACGTGCTCACGCTCACCGCGACGCCGATCCCCCGCACGCTGCACCAGTCGCTCGCGGGGCTGCGCGACATGACGCTCATGCAGACGCCGCCGCGCGACCGTTCGCCGGTGCTCACCTTCCTCGAGCCCTGGGACGACGGACTCATCGAGGAGGGGATCGCGCGCGAGCTCGACCGCGGCGGCCAGGTCTTCTTCGTGCACAACCGGATCGAGACGATCCTCGCGATCGCCGACCACATCAAGCGGGTCGTGCCGCGCGCGCGGGTGGGCGTGGGTCACGGGCAGATGAAGGAGCGCGAGCTCGAAGCCGTGATGAAGCAGTTCGTGAGCGGCGAGCTCGACATCCTCGTCTCCACGCTCATCGTCGAGAGCGGGCTCGACGTGCCGAACGCGAACACCATGTTCGTGAACCGCGCCGACCGGCTCGGGCTCGCGCAGCTGTACCAGCTCCGCGGCCGCGTGGGCCGGTCGCACCGCCGCGCCTACTGCTACCTGATCGTGCCCGAGAACGTGGACGAGGACGCCGAGCGCCGGCTGCGCGTGCTCGAGCACCACACCGAACTCGGCGCCGGCTACCGCGTGGCCCTCAAGGACATGGAACTGCGCGGGGCGGGGAACCTCCTCGGCCCGGAGCAGTCGGGGTTCGTGCACGCGGTGGGGTTCGATCTCTACCTGCGCCTGCTCGACGAGACCGTCACGCGCGTGATGCGCGGCGACAAGGCGCCGCCGCCTCCGCCCACCGACGTCACGCTCGACATCCCCTGCTACCTCCCCGACGAGTACATCGCCTCCCCCGAGGTGAAGCTCGACCTCTACCGCCGCCTCGGCGCGGCGACGGTGGTCGAGCAGGTGGATGAACTCAAGGACGAGGTACGCGACCGGTTCGGCCCGCTCCCGGCGCCGGCCGACGCCTACCTCGCGGTGGCCCGGCTCCGGCTGCTGGGCGCCCCCCTCGGTGCCGAAGGGATCCTCGTGCATGGGAACGAGGCCCGTGTTAACTTCCGGCCCGACGCGATCCCGCGTCTGAAGCCCCTCGCCGCCGCCTTCCGGGACGTCCAGTTCCAGGTCGACGTGCGTCGGGTCCAGCCCCTGTCGCTCAAGCTCACGCGCCTCGGGGGCGCCACGCTCCTGGACGGTCTCATCCGGGCGCTCCGAACCATTTCGCCCGATGCACGGTAGAAGGACCTCTCCCCCTTTCCGAACATGACCCGTATCCGACTCTTCTCCGCTTCGCTCGTCCTCGTCGCCGGCCTCACCGCGTGCGAGGGTTTCAAGGAAGCGATGACCGCCCATGTGGACACCGTGGCCCGCGCCGGCTCGCAGGAGCTGACCGTCTCGCGCCTCGCCGAGCTCCTCGGCCCGACCGAAGTCCCGCTCCAGCCGGACGCCATCCGCACCGTGGCCCAGCTCTGGGTGAACTACCAGCTCCTCGGCCGCGCCGGCGCCGCCGGTGACACGCTCGGCACCGACGCGCAGGCCGACGCCGGCATGTGGTCGATGGTCGCCCAGCTCAAGTCGCGCAAGTACTACGCGATCATCGCCAAGGACTGGGGGCAGGCCGACCCGGCCTCCTACGAGAAGGCCTACAACGACGGCGCGCTCCTCGCCGCCTCGCACATCCTGCTCAGCAAGCAGCCGGAAGGGCTCGATCCGGCGCAGAACGCGGCGATCCGCGCCCAGGCCGAACAGCTCGCCGTGAGCCTCAAGAACGCGACGCTCGCGCAGTTCGCCGCCGCGGCCAAGGCCAGGACGCAGGACCCGGGCTCGAAGGACAAGGGCGGGGACTACGGCGTCTTCGCGCGCGGCCAGATGGTCCCCGAGTTCGACAACGGCATCCTCTCGGTCGCCCCGGGCGGCGTGACCGGCGTGGTGGAGTCGCAGTTCGGCTACCACATCATCCGCCGCCACACCTGGGCGGAGATCGCCGATTCCTTCCCGGCCCAGTACCAGGCGATCGCGGCGCAGCGCTCCGAGAGCCTCTACTTCGCCGCGCTCGAGAAGGCCGCCAACGTGCAGGTGCGCACCAGCGCGCCCAAGCTCGTGAAGGCGATCGCGGTGGACGTCGAGTCCTACCGCGACGACAAGACCGTGATCGCGACGGCGCGCAGCGGCAACATGACCGCCGCCCGCATGAGCATGTGGATGGCCGCCTTCCCGGCGCAGTCCCGCATGCGCGCGCAGGTGGCGCAGGCGCCCGACTCGCTCATCCCGATGTTCGTGCAGAACGTGATGCGCAACGAGCTCCTGCTCCGCTCGGCCGACTCGGCCGGCATCACGCTCGACAGCACCGAGACCAAGGACCTGCGCGCCGCCTTCCGCGCCCGCGTGGCCGAGACCATGCGCGCGCTCGGCGTCTCGCCGGAACAGCTGGCCGACTCGGGCGCCGACGCGGGGGCGCGTGAGCGCCTCGCCGCGGCGCGCGTGGAGGAGTACATGAGCGGCCTCGTGAAGAACCAGCGCGAGTACGTGGACGTGGCCGAGCAGATCGCGCTCGTGCTGCGCGAGAAGTACGAGAGCCGGGTGGTGCCGGCTGGCATCGATCGGGTGCTGGCGGAGGCGACGAAGATCCGCGCCGCCGCCGACTCCGCGCGCGCCGCCACGCAGCCGCCCTCGGCCGTGCCGATGGGCGCGCCGATGGCTCCGGCCGCTCCGCCGAAGCCTTGATGCGCGGACAGTCGATGCTCCGCACCGCTCGGCGCGTCGCGCTGGTCGTGTCCGCCGGCGCCGCCCTCGCGGCGCCGGCGCGGGCGCAGGTGGCCCCGCAGTTCACCCCGCAGGCGCTCAAGGGGATCGAGGTCGATCGCATCGTCGGGGTCGTGGGCAAGCACCCGATCCTCATGAGCGAGGTGCTCGAGGCGCTCGCGTTCGCGCGCGCGGGGGGGATGCAGGTGCCGCAGGACAGCGCCGGGCAGATGAGGCTCGCGCGCGAACTGCTCGGCCGGATCGTGGACAAGGAAGTGCTGATCGTCGTCGCCGCGAACTACAAGATCGAGGTCACCGAGTCCGACGTCTCGAGCCAGGTCGAGAAGGATCTCGACCGCGCGCGCGGGCAGTTCCGCTCGGACGCGGAGTTCCGTGACGCACTCCAGAAGGAAGGCTTCGGCACGCCCGAGGAGTATCGCAAGAAGGCCGTCGAGGCCGCGATCCGCGACGAGCAGCAGCGCCGCGCCGTGGACTCGCTCAAGGCCAAGGGACGGCTCGCGCCGGCCAACGTGACCGAGCAGGAGGTCGCGGCGGCATTCGAACGCTTCCGCGAGAATGCGCCGCCGCGTCCGGCGACGGTCGCGTTCCGGCAGATCGTCGTGAAGCTCACGCCTCGCGCGGCGAGCATCGCGCGCGCGAGGGCGCTGGCGGACTCCATCCGAATCGAGCTCGAGAAGGGGGCGGACTTCGACTCCGCCGCGCGACGATTCTCCATGGACGAGAGCTCCGCCGCCAAGGGCGGCGACCTCGACTGGCAGCGCCGTGGCGTGATGGTCGCCGAGTTCGAGCGGTGGATGTTCGCGCTCGCGCCGGGGCGCATCAGCCCGCTCGTCGAGACCGAGTACGGCTTCCATGTGATCCGCGTCGATCGCGTGCGCGCCGCCGAGGTGCGGGCACGGCACATCCTCATCAAGCCCGACGTCGACTCGGTCGATGTGGCCGCGGCGCGCATCCTCGGCGATTCGGTCCTGACGATCTGGAAGGCCGGCGCCACGCCCTTCGACACGCTCGTGAAGCGCTACCACGACATCGGCGAGGAACGCACCATCCCCGACGGCGTCGCGATCGATTCGCTCCCCGCGGAGTACCGCGTGGCGTTGAAGGACGTGCCGGTGAACGGCCTCTCGGGGGTCTTCGCGCTCCCCGATCGCCGCACCGGGCTCAACAAGTGGGCGATCGTGCAGGTGATCGGGCGCAAGCCGGCCGGCGCGGTGACGCTCGAGGAGTATCAGGAGAACATCCGCAAGCAGCTGCGCGAGGAGAAGTCGATCCGCCGCACGCTCGACATCCTTCGACGCGAGATCTACGTCTCGCTGAGGCTCTGACCACGGCGGCCCGCGGACGGCCCACGCTCGCCGTCACGCTCGGCGACCCGCGCGGGATCGGCCCCGAGATCGTCGGCAAGGCGCTCGCGACCCCAGAGGTCGCGAGCGCCGCTCGTTTCGTGGTGGTCGGCCCGACCGGCACCGGCGTGACCGTGGACGACGCGATCGGCGCCTGGACCGAGGGCACGGGCCCGAGTCCGGACACCGCGGCCGGCCGCGCGCGCGATGCGCGGGCCGGTGCGCTCGCCGGCAAGGCGATCGCGCGGGCGATCGAGCTCGCACGCGCGGGGACGGTGCAGGGCATCGTCACGGCGCCGATCGACAAGGCGGCCCTGCTGGCCGGCGGCTACGACTATCCGGGCCACACGGAGATGCTCGAAGCCCTCACCGGCAGCCCGACCGTGATGATGCTCGCCGGCCCCTCGTTGCGCGTGGTCCTCGCGACGACGCACATCGCGTTGAGCGAGGTGCATGCGCGGCTGACGCACGACCTGATCGTGCGGACGGCCCGGATCACGCGCGAGGGACTGCAACGGGCCTTCGGCATCGCCGAGCCGCGACTCGCGCTCTGCGCCCTCAACCCGCATGCGGGGGACCAGGGGCGGTTCGGGCGCGAGGACGACGACCTGCTCGCGCCCGCCGCTCGCGCCGCGGGGATCGCCGGGCCCTTCCCCGCCGACACCGTGTTCGTGCGGGCCATGCGTGGCGAGTTCGATTGCGTGATCGCTCCCTATCACGACGTGGGGATGACCGCGATCAAGGTCGCGAGCTTCGGGGAGGGCGTGAACGTGACGCTCGGGCTGCCGTTCGTGCGGACGTCACCCGATCATGGGACCGCGCTCGGAATCGCGGGGACCGGGAGCGCGAGTGCGTCGTCGATGGTCGCTGCCGTGCGGTGTGCCGTGGAGATGCTCGGCCGGGGCTGACGGGCAACTGCGCTCACCACCGAGGCACCGAGGGCACCGGGAACTGCGGGGGAAGCACTGATGGGGACGGGCGCTCCCGGGAGCCATGCTCTTCTCGGCTCGGCGAGGGGGAGGTGGCATCCTACCGCCGTCGCCGTTGCATTCCCCAAGGCACTTGCAGTTGCCGTTCCCCCAAGCTGTGGCAGTCGCAGTTCCCGGTGCCCTCTGTGCCTCGGTGGTGAAAGCCGTTGCCGTGGCAGTCGCAGTTCCCTGTGCCCCTGTGGTGAAAGCCGTGGCAGTGGCCGTTACGACCCGCCCCCCGGCAACACCTCGATCGACAACGACTCGATCCTCCGCCCATCCATCGCCCGCACGGTGAACGCGGCCCCGCCCCCGACCACCCGGTCCCCGACCACGGGCAACCGCCCGAGCAACCCGAACACGAACCCGCCCACGGTCGTGTAGTCGTCCTCGGGGATCGACAACTCCAGCTCGGCATTCACCTCGGAGATCGCCGAGTCCCCCGGCACGGTGCGCGCCCCGCTGGTCCCGCTCTCCATCCCCGTCGCCGCCGGCGTGTCGTCGTACTCGTCGAGGATCTCGCCCACGATCTCCTCGAGCAGGTCCTCCATGGTGACCATGCCGGCCGTGCCGCCGTACTCGTCGAGCACGACCGCCATGTGCTCCTTGCGGCGCTTGAAGTCGGCGAGCACGTCCTCCACCTCGCGCGAGCCGGGCACCACGTGCACCGGACGGAGGATCGACTCGATCGAGAAGTCGGCGGGGCGCCGCGCCAGGACCTTGAGCAGGTCCTTGGCGTGCACCATCCCCACGATGTCGTCGAGCGTGTCGCGGTAGACCGGGTAGCGCGAGAAGCCCGCGTCCTCCACCACCTCCACCGCCTCGTCGAGCGAGGAGCCCGCCGGGATCGCGACGATCGCCGTCCGCGGCGTCATCACCTCGCGCGCGTTCTTCTCCGAGAACTCGAACACGCCCCCCAGGATCTCGGCGTCGCTCACCGGCAGCAGCCCGCCCTCGGAGGCGCGTTCCACGAGCAGTCGCAGTTCGTCGGGGGAGTGCGGCGTCTCCTCCTCCGAACTCGCCTTCTGGCCCACCATCCGCAGCAGGAGGTTGCTCGACCCGTTCAGGACCCAGATGAACGGCGTGACCAGCCAGCTCCAGGCGAGGATCGGCGGGGCGAGCCACTTGGCGAACTGCTCGGGATAGTTGAGCGAGAGGGCGCGCGGGGCGAGCTCGCCGAGCACCACGTGGAGGTACGTGACCGCCGTGATCGCGACCGCCGTGGCCATTCCGAGCCGGACGGAGAGCTCGATCGGGACCGGGAGCCCGGCGAACCAGTGCTCGAGGGTCTGCCCCAGCGACGCCTCCGCCACCCAGCCCAGCCCCAGCGAGGCCAAAGTGATACCCAGCTGGCCCGCGGAGAGCACCCGTGTGAGATTGCTACGGGAGGTCGCGGTGACGGCGAACCGGGCGAAGTGGTCGCCGCCGCGGACCATGGCTTCGAGGCGCGAGCGACGCGCCCGCACCAGCGCGAATTCCACCGCGACGAAGAAGGCATTGAGGGCCAACAGGGCGACGATGGCGAACAGGCGCGAGAGCACGGGTGAAAGCTACGGGGACTGCGTCATCGAACGCCAGTCGCCGGCCGTCGAGGTGCACACGCACCACGACGGGCATTCGCACGCGCCTGGGCACGAGCACGGGCATACGCACGGGCATACGCACGGGCATGCGCACGGACCCGCGCACGGGGAGGCCCACGCCGCCGGCACGCGCCGGTTGACCATCGCGCTCGCCATGACCGCGCTCTTCCTCGTCGCCGAGGTCGTCGGCGGGCTCGTCTCCAACTCGCTCGCGCTGCTCGCCGACGCGGGGCACATGCTCACCGACGTCGGGGCGCTCGCGCTCTCGCTCTTCGTCGCCTGGTTCAGCCGGCAACCCGCCACGCCGCAGAAGACCTACGGCTACCTGCGCTGGGAGATCCTCGCCGCGTTCATCAACGGCGCGGTGCTCCTCGTCGTCTCGGCGTTCATCCTCTGGGAGTCGGTGGGCCGGCTGACCTCGCCCGAGCCGATCGGCGGCGGACTCATGCTCGTCGTCGCGGTGCTCGGACTCGGCGTGAACGCCGTCTCGGCCTGGCTGCTCCACGGCAGCGCGCACCACTCCATGAACATCCGCGCCGCCTACCTGCACGTGATCGGCGACCTCCTCGGGTCCGTCGCCGCGATCGCGGCGGCGGTGCTCGTGCGCTGGAAGGGCTGGCTGATCGCCGACCCGATCGCGTCGATGCTCATGACCGCGCTGATCGTCGCCGGTGCCTGGCGCCTGGTGCGGGAGGCGGTGGACGTGCTGCTCGAGTCGACGCCGGCGCACATCGAGCTCGCCGCGCTCCGGCGCGCGATGGCCCAGGTGCGGGGCGTGGGGAGCGTGCACGACCTGCATGTCTGGACCCTCACCTCGGGTGTGGTCGCCATGAGCGCCCACGCGGTGGCCCCCGATCCCAACGAGCATCAGCGCGTGCTCGAGGATCTGCACGCGGCGGTGGGCCGGTTCGGTATCTTGCACGCGACGATCCAGTTGGAAGGCATCCCGCTCGACAACTGCGCGCCCCCTCCGTCCGATCCCGCCGTCCGCTCCGCCCCCGCCACCCTCACGCCGGCCACCCGCTGATGGCGCAACTCGACCGACTGCTCTCCGTGATGATCTCCAACCGCGCCGACTCGCTGATCCTGCGCGAGGGCGAGGCCGCGACGCTCATGGTCGAGGGCAAGCCGCGGCCGGTGACCAAGCCGCTGGCCGCGCCGCAGATGATCGCGCTCATCAAGGAGATCGCGACGCCGCAGGCGGCGCTGCAGCTCGAGGCGCGGCAGCCGACCAAGTTCCGCTACACGAGCGAGGATTCGGTCTTCGCGGTGCGGGCCACGTTGCAGGGCGAGGCCTTCGTGATCGACATCGTCGTGGACGACGCCGGGGAGTTCCAGCGCGCGACCGGCATGATGAAGCGCGTCTCGATCGCCGACGAGCCGGCCACGGGGCCCAGCCTCGCGCACCGGATCCCCGACGTGAAGACCGCCGTGGCCGACCCGGGTCAGGCGAAGGACGCGATGGAGAAGCTCCTGCGCATCCTGGTGGAGCAGGGGGCGTCGGACCTGCACATGCGCGTGGGCGAGCCGCCGATCCTGCGCAAGAACGGCGAGATGGAGCGGATCGAGGGGCAGAGCAAGCTCGACCCCGCCACCACCGAGGCGCTGCTCCAGGCGATCATGCCCGAGCGCAACCGCCGCGAGTTCGCCGAGACCAACGACACCGACTTCGCGTACGAGATCGCCGACCTCGCGCGCTTCCGCGCGAACGTGCTGCGCGACCGGAAGGGCGTGGCCGCGGTCTTCCGCGTGATCCCCAGCAAGATCGTCACCGCCGACCAGCTCGGCGTCTCGCCCGAGGTGCAGAACCTCTGCTACCTCACCAAGGGGCTCGTGCTCGTCACCGGGCCCACGGGGTCGGGCAAGTCGACCACGCTCTGCGCGCTCGTGGACCTCGTGAACCGGTCGCGCTCCGACCATGTGATCACGATCGAGGACCCGATCGAGTTCGTGCACGAGAACAAGAACTGCATCATCACGCAGCGGCAGGTGGGGGTGCACACGGGCTCCTTCAAGAGCGCGCTGCGCGCGGCGTTGCGCGAGGACCCGGACATCATCCTCGTCGGCGAGCTGCGCGACCTGGAGACGGTGGCGATCGCGATCGAGACCGCCGAGACGGGCCACCTGGTGTTCGGCACGCTGCACACGACCACGGCGGCGAGCACGATCGACCGGCTGATCGACCAGTTCCCGGCTGACCGGCAGGAGCAGGTGCGGACGATGCTCTCGGAGTCGCTCAAGGGCGTGGTCTCGCAGGTGCTCTGCAAGAAGATCGGCGGCGGCCGCGTGGCGGCGCGCGAGATCCTGCTGGTGACGCCGGCGATCTCGAACCTGATCCGGGAAGGGAAGACCTTCCAGATCCCGTCGATCATCCAGACCTCCAAGCGGCTCGGCATGATCACCATGAACGACACGCTGCTGGAGCTGGTGGAGAAGAAGCTGGTGGAGCCGAAGGAGGCCTACATGAAGTCGGTGGACAAGGCCTCGTTCGTGAACTCGCTCAAGGCCAAGGGGTTCGACGTGAGCTTCGTGGAGGCGGACCCCACCAACACGCCGCCCGGCGCGTCGCCCACGGCGGCGACGCCGGCGGGTGGGGGGGGGGCGGGGGCGGGGAAGAAGCGCTAGTCCAAGGGTGAAGGGAGAAGGAGGAAGGATGAAGGACGAAGGGGGGAGGATGAAGGCTGAAGGGGGGTGTGTCCGGCGCGGTGGGCGTCTCCGAACGGTGTTGCCGTGACTACCACCTCCCCCCTCCCCCCTACTATCTTCCTAGGCTATGGAAATCCGCAATATCGCCATCATCGCGCACGTCGACCACGGCAAGACCACGCTCGTCGACAAGATGCTCCGGCAGGCCGGGGCCTTTCGCGCGAACCAGGTCGTCGCCGAACGCGTGATGGACTCCAACCCGCTCGAGAAAGAGCGCGGCATCACCATCCTCGCCAAGAACACCTCGGTCCATTGGGGTGATACCAAGCTCAACATCGTCGACACCCCCGGGCACTCCGACTTCGGCGGAGAGGTCGAGCGGATCCTGCGCATGGTGGACGGCGTGCTCCTCGTCGTCGACGCCTTCGACGGCCCCATGCCGCAGACGCGCTTCGTGCTCCGCAAGGCGCTCGCGCTGGGCCGCACGGTCATCATCTGCATCAACAAGATCGACCGCCCCGGCGCCGATCCCATGCGCGTGCACGAGGAGGTCCTCGACCTCCTGATCGAGCTCGAGGCCAACGAGACCCAGCTCGACGCCCCGGTGGTCTATGCCTCGGGCCGCAACGGCACCTCCACGATGGACATGGACGTCCCGGCCGTCGACCTCACGCCGCTCTTCGACTGCATCGTGAAGCACGTGCCCAAGCCGCCGAGCGACAAGGACGGCTCGTTCCAGATGCTCGTGTCGACGATCGACTATTCGAACTACCTCGGTCGCCTCGCGATCGGGCGCATCGAGCGCGGCACCGCGCACGTGGGCGACACCGTCCACCTGCTGCCGGTCGACCATGCCCTCAAGGGCGCGCCGGGCCGCATCACGAAGCTGTACGGGTTCGAGGGGCTCGAGCGGATCGAGGTCCAGAGCGCCGTCGCCGGCGAGATCGTCGCGCTGGCCGGGCTCGAGGGCGTCGAGATCGGCCTCACCATCACCGATCCCGAGCACCCCGAGCGCCTCGAGGGCATCGCCGTGGAGGAGCCGACGATCTCGGTGGACTTCATGGTGAACAACTCGCCGTTCGCCGGTCAGGACGGCAAGTACGTGACCAGCCGCCAGGTGAAGGAGCGCCTCGAGAAGGAACTCGAGCGCAACGTCGCGCTGCGCGTCGAGGACACCGAGAGCACCGATGCCTGGACCGTCTCGGGCCGCGGTGAGCTCCATCTCTCGATCCTCATGGAGACCATGCGGCGCGAGGGGTTCGAGTTCCAGGTGAGCCGGCCGCGCGTCATCACGCACCTGGGCCCCAACGGCGAGAAGCTCGAGCCGTACGAGGAGCTCGCGATCGACGTGCCCGAGGAGTACATGGGCACCGTGATCGAGAAGCTCGGACCCCGCAAGGCGAGCATGATCGAGATGAAGAACCCCGGCATGGGGCTCGTGCGCCTCGTCTACCGGATCCCGGCGCGCGGCCTCTTCGGCTACCGCTCGGAGTTCATGACCGACACCCGCGGCCTCGGGATCATGCACCACCGCTTCCTCGAGTACGGGGCGTGGGCGGGGGCGCTGCAGGGCCGGCTCCGCGGGGTGCTCGTGTCGATGGAGGCGGGGACCATCATCGCCTTCGCGCTCGGCAACCTGCAGGACCGCTCGACGCTCTTCGTGACGCCTGGTGACGAGGTCTATCAGGGGATGATCGTGGGCGAGAACTCCCGGCCGGGGGACATGGACGTGAACCCGACCAAGGAGAAGAAGCTCACGAACATGCGCTCCAAGAGCGCCGACGACGCGATCACGCTCGAGCCGCCGCGCCTGCTCACGCTCGAGACCGCCCTCGAGTACATCGAGGACGACGAGCTGATCGAGATCACGCCCAAGAACATCCGCCTCCGCAAGCGCCTGCTCTCCGAGAGCGACCGCAAGCGGATCAGCCGGGTGGCCAAGAAGGAACGCGCCGGCGTCTGACCGGGCGGGCCGCATGACGGTCCACGCGTGAGGCATCAGGCGCGTGGACCCTTGACCCCACGAACGCAATGACCATCTTGGACGGCACACCGAAACTGTGCGCCGTCCTCG
Source organism: Gemmatimonadota bacterium (assembly GCA_021413975.1). Taxonomy (GTDB): domain Bacteria; phylum Gemmatimonadota; class Gemmatimonadetes; order Gemmatimonadales; family Gemmatimonadaceae; genus Pseudogemmatithrix. The sequence continues at coordinate 9,449 of JAIOPJ010000014.1, read as the reverse complement.
GTCGTCTGATGCGGTACCGATCCGTGATCGGGGGCCGGTCTCGCCGCCACCCCGCACGCCACTCTTCAGGAGAACGCGGCAATGCTGGCGAATGTGCAGTCATCCTCGGTCCCGACCCCGGACCTGGACCAGGAGGAGGTCGACGGGTTCGACATCGGGTTCTTCGCCGCGCTCGAGGAGGACGGCGAGTCGGACGACCTCGAGGGTGACCTCGATGACGACGACGATGACTTCGATGACGACGACCTCGACGACGACGAGGACGACCTCGACGACGACCTGATCGACCTCGACGACGAGTACGACGGCGCCGACCAGGACGACCGCCCCATGCCGGGCCCCGGCCGCAACGACGACTGACTCAGCCCAGCGCGCGCTCGAGCCGGTCGGCGATCGCCCGCAGGATCTGCACCCGCGCGAAGCGCTTGTCGTTGCCCGCCACCACCGTCCATGTCGCGTCGGGCGCCGTGCAGCGCGCCAGCATCTCCTCCACCGCCTCGCGGTACGCCGGCATCCTCTTGCGGTTGCGCCAGTCCTCGTCGGTGATCTTGAACCGCTTGTAGACCACCCGCTCGCGCTCCTTGAAGCGCTTGAGCTGCTCGTCGGCGCTGATGTGGATCCAGAACTTGGCCACCGCCATGCCGTGGTCCGTGAGCTGGCGCTCGAAGGCATTGATCTCGCCGAAGGCGCGGTCCCACTCGGCGACCGGGGCGAAGCCTTCCACGCGTTCCACCAGCACCCGTCCGTACCAGGAGCGGTCGAAGATCGCGATCCGCCCGTCGCGGGGGATGTGCCGCCAGAAGCGCCAGAGATAGTGCTGCGCCCGCTCCTCGTCGGTCGGGGCCGCGATGCCGGTCACGCGGTAGAGCCGCGGGTCGATCGCCCCGGTCACGCGCCGGATCGCACTCCCCTTGCCGGCGGCGTCCCACCCTTCGAACGCGAGCACCGTCGCGACCCCCTGCTCCCGCGCGGCCCACGCGAGCCGGCTCAGCCGCTCCTGCAGCGTCTTCATCTCGCGCTCGTACATCACGACCGAGAGCTTCTGCGTGAGATCGACCGCGTCGAGCAGTGACGGCCCCGCGACCCACCGCGCCGGCACCGCCGGGAGCCCCACCGCCCGCGCCGCGACCGTCTCCGAACGCTTCGCCGCCGCCTTTCCCCCTCGTTTCGCAGTTCTCGGCGTCCTCGGTGCCTCGGTGGTGAAAGCCGTCGCAGTTTCGATGGCAGCCAGCAGCAACTTCCCCGCTTCCACCTCGCGATGCCTCCGATCCGTCGCATCGACCACATGCCACGGCGCCCACGGCTCGTTGGTATGCACCAGCGCCCGCTCCGACACCTCGCGGTACCGGTCATAGACCTTGAAGTGCTCCCAGTCGTCGGGCCCGATCCGGCCGTCCTTGTCGAGTTGCGCGAGCTTCTCGCGCTGCGCGTCCTTGGCGAGGTGCATCCAGAGCTTCACGAAGGTGGTCCCGCCCTCGGTGAGCATCCGTTCGAAGGCGACGATCCGGTCGAGCTCCGGCATGAACTCCCGCTTGCGGCGCACCTTCTTCACGCGCTCGATGATCGGCCGCGTGTACCAGGAGCCGAAGAAGATCCCCACGCGCCCCTTGCCCGGCATGGCGCGCCAGAAGCGCCAGAAGTGCGGCCGCTCCTCCTCCTCGTCCGACGCGTCCCAGAACGCGTGCGTGACCACGCCGCGCGGGTCGAGCCACTCGTTGAGCCGGTGCACGAGTTCGCCCTTGCCGGCCCCGTCGGCGCCGGAGACGATCACCACGACCTGCCGCTTGGTGTCGCGCAACGCGAAGTGGGCGCTCAGCAGCTTGGAGCGGAGGTACCGGACCGTGGTCTCGTAGGCCCGGTCGGAGAGCGTGAGACCCTTCTCGGCTTGCTCGAACATGGGCGGGTGGGGCGGTGGGAGGAGACGACAGGGCGAGAGTGCCGAGTTTCGGGGCTGGCCGCAAGTCGGCCGAAGTCCGCGACGACGGGTCGTCATTCCTCCGCCGCGGCCGTTGACCCTGACCCCCCGTTCGGCTTTATTTCAAGGCTCTGAACCGGGCCTGTAGCTCAGGTGGTTAGAGCGCACGCCTGATAAGCGTGAGGTCGGAGGTTCAACTCCTCCCAGGCCCACTCCCGGAACCCGACGGCCCCCCGAGCAGTTCGCTCGGGGGGCCGTCGCGCTGGCGCCGACCCGTCGCCGGCGGGAGATTCCCCACATGAAGAAAGAACTCTGGCTCCGCCTCCAGCGGTACCACTTCGACCACCTCGTTCCGGCACAGCTCACGGACCACGTGCGCGCGGCCTTCGGCGGCGCCGACGCCTCCACGATGGCCTTCGCGAGCAAGGTGGCCCGGAAGCTCGGCTGGACGCGCCCCTTCGCCCTGCGCGCGATCCATGAGTACAAGAAGTTCGTCTACCTCGGCGTCGTGAGCGACTCCGGCGTGACGCCGCCGAAGGTGATCGACCAGGTCTGGCACGAGCACCTGCTCTTCACGCGCGCGTACCGGGACTTCTGCCGCGACGTGCTCGGCCGGGACTTCGACCACAACCCCGAACTGGTGCAGTCCAAGAGCCAGACCGAGCTCTTCCAGGTGCAGTACGCGGCGACGCTCGTGCTGTACCACACGGAGTTCCACCGCGAGCCGCCCGCCGAGATCTGGGGCACGCCGAAGTTCAAGGCGGGGCCGGTCACGAACAAGCCGAGCCCGCGAAAGCGGTCGTCCGGCGATGATGGCTCCGTCTCGTCGGAGCATGGATCGTCGTACGAGTCCGAGCCCCTGCACACCTTCTTCTTCGGCAGCGGCGGCGACTCCGGCGGCTCATCGGGGGCGTCCCACTTCGGCGGCGGGGGAGGGTTCTCCGGCGGTGGCTCCAGCGCCTCCTGGGACGATCCCTCGGACGGTCATGGCGACGCCGGCCACGGTGGCGACTCCGACTCGGGGAGTGACGGCGGCGACGGTGGCGGGGACGGCGGCGGGTCGGGGTGCTCGTCGAGCTGCGGCGGCGGGGGAGACTGACCGCGATCAACCCTCGCGCGGCACCGCGTCGAAGATGAGCTGGTCGGCGATCGCCGACATGCTCAGCGTGAGGTGGATGTCGAGGTGGTCCTTCATGAGTCGCGACATCGAGTCGTCGAAGACCCGCACGATCAGGCGGAGGCCGGGCGCGAAGGAGCGCGCGTTGAGCCCCACCTCGAGGTTCACGAAGTCGTTGTTGATCACCGAGAAGAGCGCCTTGGCGCGCGTCACGCCCACATCGCGCAGCACGCGCGCGAGCCGCGCGTCGCCGACGTAGACCGTGGCCCCCATCGACCGCAGATGGTCGAGGGTGCTGAGCGACTCGTTCGCCTCGATGATCATCACCTGCTCCCCTCGCCGCAGCAGCCCCTCGGCGATGAAGTAGCCCAGGCGGCCGAGGCCGCACAGGATCACATGATCGCGAAGGTCATAGCGCTTGCGACCGAGCGCCATCTGCTCCTGCCGCTTGATGATGCGGTCGACGGTGAGGGAGAAGATCATCCAGATGAAGCAGGTCGACGCGAGGATGAGCGCGATGCCGACGATCTTGGAGAAGGCGCTGGCGTTCAGCAGGTTGATGTCGCCGTAGCCCACCGTGGCCGTGGTCACCACGACGAAGTACAGGGCGTCGAGCCAGCCGAGTCCGTCGGCCAGGTGGAAGTACGCGACGGCCGTCGCGACGAGCGCGACGAAGCCGGCCAGCAGTCGCGGGATCGTGCGGTCCACCCGCCTCGGCGCCGGATCCTCGGCCATGGGAGCCGGCACGTAGCGCAGCGTCCGCGTGAGCGGTGTGTCGAGGGCCTCGACGAACGCCGCGGCCGCGAGCTTGGCCGGATTGAGGATCCGCAGGTTGGGATGCGCGGCCTGCAGGTGCGGCGCGACGTTTTCGTTGAAGAGCGACGCGACGATCGGGAGCGTGCTCGCGGTGGAGATGAGCGCCAGCAGCATCTCGAGGTTGTGCTCGTCGCGGTCGTCCACCAGGAAGACGGCAGAGAGGGCGTCGACGTCCACGTCGCGCAGCGCCCGGCCGATCGCGTCCATGGCCGACGACTCCGCGTGGCCCGGGTGGATGGTGGCATGCGTCAGCGAGGTGACGGCGTCACCATTCGCCGTCGCGAGCTTGCGGATCCGGACGGCGAGATGGCCGGCGCCGAAGATCAGGACCGGGCGGCCCGTCACGCGGAGCGCACCGCGACAGCGAAGGGCGTGGGGCGGGCGGTCGGGTCCGAGGGCATGGAAGGCGTGGTGGACGGGACGCGGAAGCGGTGAGCGCCAAAGGTCGTGCGATGCGCCACGGGCCGCTAGGCGCGATCGATGTCGAATTCCTGCGGTGGAACCCCTCGCCCGATCCTCTCGCGATACCCGCGTGACACCCGCGAGCGCGAGGGATAGCTTCACTCCGCACCCCCACCCGGACGGCTCCGCCGATGCTGACCCCTCTCCTGATCGCGAGCCTAGTCGGCCTCGCGCCGCAGACGCCCGCGGATTCGCTGCGCGCCGCCGACCTGCTCGACATCGCCACGGCGACCGTTGCCGACCTGAGCGACGACGGCCGCTGGCTCGCCCTGACGACGAGTCGCCGCCGCGACGCCCTGGGGATCGTCGCCGCGCGCGACGGTGATCCGAGCTACCTGCGCGTGGTGCCGGCGGAGCTCTTCGCGGTCGACACCCGCTCGCTCGAGCGCAAGCCGGTCTTCGCGGGCAAGCGCCCGGTGCGCGCGGCCACCTGGTCGCCCGACGGCACGCGGCTCGCGTACCTCGACGTGGTGGACGACCGATCCCGGATCGTGGTCTGGGAGCGCGCGACCGGTCGCAGCACCGTGTCGCGCCTGACCACGGGGAGTTACGTGGCCGAGAACTCCGAGCTGCGCTGGAACGCGGCGGGGACGCAGCTCTTCTTCGCGCTGCGCACCGAGGCCTGGCGGACCCAGGTGCAGGAGCGCTTCGCGACGATGGTCCGCGGGCCCATCACGCGCCTGGGATCGCCGGAGCAGGAGCCGTTCCTGCCCTGGGAGGCGTTGCGGCGCGAGGGGAATCGCCGCGCCGTCGCATCGTGGACGCCGGCGACGCAGCGCGTGGAGACGCTGATCGCCGAAGGGATGATCGGGGCATGGTCGGTCTCGCCCGACGGCGCCGTGCGCGTCTGGAACGACGACCTGACCAAGCGCACCGACTACGAGACGATCATGGGGCGCACCGAGCGGGTGCTCGCGCGTGTGGGGGGCGACACCGCCCTGCGCGTGGTCTTCCCGACGTTGCGTGGCGTGACGTTGCAGTGGGCCGAGGACTCGCAGCGGTACTTCTTCGGACGCGACGGGGCGGTCTGGATGGGGCGGGTCGCGGATGCGCGCAGCGCCGCTGCGGACTCCGGCCGTCGCCGGCTGCTCGCGCCCGATTCGATCCCCGCGAGCGACACGAGCCGCGCGGCGCGTGACCGTCGCGCGCGGACGCGCTGGACGCTCGTGCGCGCCGCGCCACTCGGCGACGCCGTCATCGCGTCGCGCATGGACGGGCTCTACCTCGTGGACACGCTCGGCGGCACGAGGCGCATCGCCGCACTCCCCGACAGCACCGACCTCGCGAGTCCGCGGCCCTCCGTGCTGCAGTGGTCGCACGACGGTCGCTGGGTCTACCTCGCGGTCAGCAGGCGCGACCGGTGGGAGCGCGGTGTGGTGCGCTGGGACCGCACGAACGGCCTGACGGACACGCTCGCGCGCGACGCGCAGTTCCGCACCGGCCTGCAGCTCTCGCGGAACGGCGAGACCATGGCCCTCAACATCGGTGCATCGAACCGCCCCGCCGATCCGTACGTCGCCGATCCCTCGCTCCGTGACGCCAGGCGGGTGGTCGAGTCGAATCCACAGCTCGGCCCCGGCTCGCTGGCGCGCACCGAGCTCATCCGCTACCTCGACGCCGACGGCGCGCCGCAGTGGGGCGTGCTCTATCACCCGACCAACGGCGCCAAGCCCGCGCCGACGATCTTCCTCGTCTACGAGAACTTCTTCGACGACACCTTCGACGCCACCGCGAACCTCCTCGCGTCGCGCGGCTATGCCGTGGTGAAGCCGAGTGTCGGCTTCGAGACCGGGTATCCCGGCGAGGCATGGCTCAAGGGTGTGACCGCTGCGGCCAACCATGTCATCGCGATGGGGGTCGCCGACTCGGGGCGCCTGGGGGTGCATGGCACGAGCTACGGCGGCTACGCGACCAACCTGCTGATCACGCAGACCAAGCGCTTCAAGGCCGCCGTCAACATCTCCGGCAAGGTCGACTTCATCTCGTTCTACACCGACTCCCCGCGCCTCGGCGACCGCAACACGCATGCCGCCGAGCGGAGCCAGGACCGGATCGGCGCGACCATGTGGGAGGCACCGATGAAGTACATCGAGCACTCGGCCGTTCTCTCGGCCGACCGGATCACCACGCCGCTGCTGCTCATGACCGGCGGCGAGGACCACAACGTGCCGGCGATCAACACGCGCGAGATGTACTACGCGCTGCGCCGGCTCGGGAAGAACGTCGAGTGGGTGAACTTCGCCGACGGCGGGCACGGGATCCCCATGACGAACGAGCACGAGTTCACGTACTTCCATGAGGCGCTCGTGGGGTGGTATGACCGGTTCCTGAAGGCGCCCGTGGCGATCGTGCCTTGACGGGCCGGCGGGCCCTCTCGTGTTTCCTCGTGACTGCGCTGGCGCTCTCGCTGTCGGGGTGCACCGGCATCCTGCTCGGCGCCGCGAACGTCATCGAGAACGGCGATGCGCCGCGCACCGAGGTCGCCTACGGCACGGGTGCGCGGCAGCGCTACGACGTGTACCGGCCGCTCGGTGTGGATGGCCTGCCTCTGCCCGGTCCGCTGCCGGTGGTGATCTTCGTGCATGGCGGCAGTTGGGAGAACGGCGACAAGAAGTCGTACCGGTGGGTGGGGCAGGGGCTCGCGAAGCAGGGGTTCGTGGCGGTGCTGCCCAACTACGGGTTGATGCCCGCGACGCGATTCCCGGCGTTCGTGGACGACGTCGCCGCCGCGGTCGCGCACGCCCGCGCGCGCGTGGGCGAGTGGGGCGGCGACACCACGCGACTCTTCCTCATGGGCCACAGCGCCGGCGCGCAGATCACCGCGCTGGTCGCGTACGACGAACGGTATCTCGGGAGGCAGGGGCTCACCCCCGCGATCCTCGCCGGGTTCATCGGTCTCTCCGGCCCGTATGACTTCGTGCTCGACTCCAAACTCCTGCGCGCGACCTTCGCCGGGGCGGCGGAGCGCGAGCATGATGCACAGCCGGTCAACTTCGTGCGGCGCGACGTGCCCCGCACCCTGCTCGCCATGGGCCGCGACGACAGGACCGTCCGGCCAGCCAACACCACGTCGCTCGTCGCGCACCTGCGCGAGGTCGGGGCGAACGTGGACGAGCTCTGGGTCCCCGGCGATCATGGCGTGACCGTCGGCGCGTTCGCGCGGACCAACCGCGGCGACAGCGAAGTGCTCGAACGCATCCGTGAGTTCGTGCTCGCCCCCCGCGACAGGAAGGCCCAACGATGATGACCACCCGACGGATCACGGTGATGAAGGTGGTGAACCTCGCGACCTTCGTGGCGGTGATCGCCCTCAACGGCGCGGCCGCCTCGGGGGCGATGAGCGGTGACTCGATCGGCGTGATCGCGAATCGCTACCGGTCGCTCTTCCTGCCGGCGAACTGGGTGTTCGGCATCTGGAGCCTGATCTACCTCGGTCTCACGGCGTCGGTGGTGTATCAGGTGCTGCCGTCCCGTGGGTCGGCGCGTGCGGTGGACCGTCTCGGACCATGGTGGGTCGTCGCGAGCGTGCTCAACGTCGCGTGGATCACGCTGTTCTCGTTCGCGCAGTTCGGGCTCGCGCTGGTGGTGATGGTGGTGTTCCTGGTGTCGTTGATCGTCACGGGCGAGCGGTTGCGACGGGGAGCGGGGGAGGGAACGGAGCCGGGCAGTGCCGACTCCCGCTCCGGCGACCCCGCCGGTCGCGCCGAGCTGATGCTGGTGCGGTGGCCATTCGACCTGTACCTCGCGTGGATCTCGGTGGCGGTGATCGCGAACACCTTCCAGTACATGCACGTGATCCAGTGGGGCGGCTTCGGCATCGCCGAGCAGAGCTGGTCGCTCGCGATGCTGGTGGTCGCGACGTTGCTCGGCGCGGTCATGGCGTGGGGGCGCGGGATGTGGGTCTTCCCGCTGGTCGTCGCCTGGGCCGTGTACGGCATCGGGGCGCGGTACGCCGAGTTGCCGGCGATCGCGACCATGACCGAGTGGCTCGTGCCGCTGGGGATCGCGGGCGGGTCGATCGCGTGGTGGATGGGGCGGCGCCGGACCCGCCCCTCCGAGCGGGCGCGGTGAAGCGGTAACGCCTGCGGCGGTGCGCTTGTCACTCCCGCCGGCGTGCGGGAGAATTCGGGGCATGGCCACTCCTCCGACGCTGCTGCAGGTCCTGCGTGACCGGCTCGCGGCGAAGCACTACAGCCCGCGCACGCGCGAGGCGTACGAGCACTGGGTGCGCCGGTTCATCCGGCACCACGGCCGCCGGCATCCGCGCGAGATGGATGTCGCGGAAGTGCGTGACTTCCTCACGCATCTGGCGCGCGACCAGAAGGTCAGTGCCAGCACCCAGAACCAGGCGCTCTCCGCACTCCGGTTCCTCTACGAGGTGGTGCTCGAGCGCCCGATGGCCTCGCCGACGGACCATCTCGTCGCGAAGCGACCGGCGCGGCTCCCGACGGTGCTGGGCAGCGATGACGTGCGCCGCGTGATCGAGGGCATGCCCGGTGTGTCGCGACTCATGGCCCGGATCCTCTACGGCAGCGGCCTGCGCGTGATGGAATGTTGCACGCTGCGCGTGAAGGACCTCGACCTCGACCGCGGCGAGCTCACGGTGCGGCGCGGCAAGGGCGGGCACGACCGGCGGACGATGATCCCGGAGAGCATCGTGGTGGACCTCCGCATCCATCTGAAGGCGCGCAAGGCGCAGCACGACCTCGATGTGCGGCGCGGCGCGGGCTACGTGGCGCTGCCGGATGCGATGCGCGCGAAGCTCGGCAAACAGTCCGGCCGGCGCTGGGAGTGGCAGTGGGTCTTCGCCGCGACGCGCGAGTATCGCGACCCCGAGACCGGTGAGCTCCGGAGGCATCATCTGCACGAGACGGTGATGCAGGCGGCGGTGGTCGCCGGGGCCCGCGCGGCGGGCATCGGCCAGCGTGTGACCTGTCACACCTTCCGCCACAGCTTCGCGACGCACCTGTTGGAGGCGGGCTACGACATCCGCACGGTGCAGGAGCTGCTGGGGCACCGCGACGTGAGCACGACGATGATCTACACGCACGTTCTGAACCGCGGGGGGCTCGGGGTGCGGAGTCCGCTGGACGGGCTGCCGCGCCGTCGGAGGCCGCTGTAGCGGGCGCCGGTGGCGGG
>JAIOPJ010000013.1 GCA_021413975.1 Gemmatimonadota bacterium | reverse complement strand
TCGCCGGCACGCTCGCCGTCGGGGGCCTTGCCTATGCTTTCAACTTCGTGATGTCGGCCGACGCGATGTTCCGCCAGCCGACCGTCGTCACCATGGCGACGCCCGCCGGGAACACCGTGGCGTTCGACCGGCTGGTGGTGGGCGTCGAACTCGGCGGCGAGGCGCGCGCTTATCCGCTGCAGTTCATCGGCTATCACCACCACGTGCGCGACTCGATCGGCGGACGCGAGGTGCTCGTCACCTACTGCACCGTCTGCCGGACGGGCCGGGTCTACGATCCCACCGTCAACGGCGCGCCGGAGCGCTTCCGTCTGGTCGGCATGGATCACTTCAATGCGATGCTCGAGGACCGCACCACTGGCAGCTGGTGGCGCCAGGCCAACGGCGAGGCGGTGACCGGACCGCTCGAGGGGACGATGCTCACCGAGATCCCGAGCCGGCAGGTGACGCTGCGTCAGTGGCTCGCGCTCTACCCCGAGAGCCGCGTGATGCAGGGCGACCCCGCGTTCGCCGCGCAGTACGCCGAGGACTACGCCTTCGAGCGCGGCACGAGCCGCAGCCGCCTAACAGGCACCGACCCGCGCTCCTGGGAGGACAAGTCGTGGGTCGTCGGGCTGCGCGTGGGGGGCGCGGCCCGCGCCTACGACTGGAACCAGCTGCTGCGTGAAGGCGCCATCAACGACACGCTCGGCGGGACGCCGGTGGTCCTCGCCGTCGCCACGGACAGCGCGAGCTTCTACGCCTTCGTGCGGCCCGACACCGGCACGCGCTTTACGGTGGTGGACGACTCCCTGCGCACGGGGGCACGGGCCTTCGCGTTCAACGGGAAGGGACCCGAGGGAGCGCTCGAGCCGATGGTGGCCAGCCAGGAGTTCTGGCACAGCTGGCGCACCTTCAATCCGGGCACGAGCCGGCACGACTAGATTTCGGGCATGACCCGAATCCTCCCCGACGAACACGCTGCGGGCTTCTCCACCCGCGCGATCCATGCCGGCCAGCGCCCCGACCCGACGACGGGCGCGATCATGCCGCCGATCTTCCAGACCTCGACCTACGCGCAGGAAGCGCTCGGGGTCAACAAGGGCTACGAGTACGCGCGCGGCAAGAACCCCACCCGCGAGTGCCTCGAGCGCAACGTCGCCGGGCTGGAGGGCGCGCAGCACGGTTTCGCCTTCTCGTCGGGCATGGGCTGCGTCGACTCGATCATGAAGCTGTTCAAGTCGGGCGACCACATCATCGTGGGCTCGAACGTCTACGGCGGCACCTACCGCCTCTTCGACAAGATCCTCACGAACTTCGGGATGCGGTTCTCGTGGGTCGACACGCGGGACCCCCAGCGCATCGCCGACGCCATCACGCCGAGCACTGCGGCCGTCATGATCGAGACGCCGACGAACCCGCTGATGCAGCTCACCGACATCGCGGCGGCCGCGCAGATCGCGAAGAAGGCCGGCGCGCTCACGATCGTCGACAACACCTTCGCGACGCCCTACCTGCAGACCCCGCTCTCGCTCGGGGCCGACATCGTCTGGCACTCGAGCACCAAGTACCTCAACGGGCACTCCGACGTGATCGGCGGCATCGCCGTCCTCAACGACGACGATCTCGCCAAGCGCCTCCAGTTCGCGCTCAACTCCGCCGGTGCCGTGCCGGGCCCCATGGACTCCTGGCTCACGCTGCGCGGCACCAAGACCCTCGCGCTGCGCGTGCGCCAGCACGACAGCAATGGGCGCGCCGTCGCCGCCTGGCTCGCGAACCGCATGGGCGAGAAGAACGTCTTCTACCCGGGCCTCGCCACGCACCCGCAGCACGAGCTCGCCAAGCGTCAGATGCGCGGCTTCGGCGGCATGGTCTCGGTGGAGACCGGTTCCAAGGAGAACGCCAACAAGGTCGTGAGTCGCGTGAAGGTCTTCACGCTCGCCGAGTCGCTGGGCGGGGTCGAGTCGCTGGTCTGCCAGCCGGCCGGGATGACGCACGCGTCGATCGAGCCGGCACGGCGGCTGGAGATCGGGATCACCGACGGGTTGATCCGGTTCTCGTGCGGGGTGGAGGATGTCGAGGACATCGTCGCCGACCTCGAGCAGGCCTTCAAGGGGCTCTGACGAGGATGAAGGCGGAAGGATGAAGGATGGAAGATGGACGGCAGCGGCGTCGGGCAGCCGCGCAGTTCACTTTCAACCTCCATCCTTGAGCCTTCATCACCGAGAACGCAACTTCGGCGCGACACGGAACGTAGGAAGAAGGACCTAATCACCGGAGCTCCAACATGGCCCGCGTCGTCCTGACCGACATCTCCTCCCTCGCCTGGGAGCACCCCGCCGACCGCGCCGCGCTCAACGCGCTGCGCGCGATCCCCGGCTTCCAGCAGGTCGTCAACAAGATCGCGGGCTTCTTCGGCGAGCGCGGCATCCGGCATCTGTTCACGGCCAATGCCGTGCGCGTCGGCCCCACGCAGCGCCCCGACCTCCATGCGCTCTGGACCGACGTCCTGCAGACCATGGACTGGCCCACGCGCCCGCAGCTCTACGTGACGCAGACGCCCGAGATGAACGCCGGCGCCGTCGGATTCGGCGACCCGTTCGTCGTCATCAACTCGGCGGCGATCGAGCATCTCACGCGAGACGAGCTGCGCGTGCTGCTCTCGCACGAGCTCGGGCACATCATGAGCGGCCACGTCACCTACCGGACGATCGCCAAGATCATCCTCATGGTCGGACTCGGGAGTCTTCCCTTCCTCGCCGGCATCGCGCTGCTGCCGTTCCAGCTCGCGCTGCTCGAGTGGTACCGCAAGAGCGAGCTCTCGTGCGACCGCGCCTCGCTGCTCGACGCGCAGAACCCCGACCTCGTGCTGACGACGTTCATGAAGCTCGCCGGCGGCCGCGAGTTCGGCGACACACTCGACCTCGGCGCGTTCAAGGAACAGGCCAAGGAGTACGAGACCGACGACAGCACGTTGGACACCGTGCTCAAGGCGCTCAATGCGGCCTTCCGCGAGCACCCGTTCGCGACCGTGCGCGCGGGCGAGCTGCAGCGCTGGGCCGAGACCGGCGCGTACAAGAGGATCCTCGCCGGCGAGTACACCCGCCGCGCCGACGTGAAGCCCGGCGAGCACCTCGGCGACGACATGAAGGAGGCGTCGACCTACTACGCCGATCAGGCCAAGGCCGCGATGGGCAAGGTCGGTGATTCGCTCGGCCGGGCGAAGAGCGCGTTCTCCGACGCGTTCAAGGGCGGCAGTCGATGAAGGTGCTGATCGTCGGTGGCGGGGGCCGCGAGCACGCGCTCGCGTGGAAGCTCCGCCAGGACGATCCCACATGCGAGATCATCGCGGCCCCGGGGAACCCCGGGATCGCGCAGCTGGGGCGGTGCGTCGAGATCGCCGTCACCAACATCCCGGCGCTCATCACGCTGGCGCGCACGGAGCGCGTGGACTTCACGATCGTGGGGCCCGAGGGGCCGCTCGAGGCGGGGATCGTCGACCGGTTCCGTGGCGACGGGCTCGCGATCTTCGGGCCGACGGCCGCGGCGGCCCGCATCGAGACCTCGAAGCGGTTCGCCAAGGAACTCATGCAGGCGGCCGGCGTGCCCACCGCGAGCGCGCGGACGTTCACCGAGCCCGGGGCCGCCAAGCTCGAGGCGCGGCGGCTCGGTGCGCCGGTGGTGATCAAGGCCTCGGGCATCGCGGCCGGCAAGGGCGTGATCGTCGCGATGTCGCTCGCCGAGGCCGAGCAGGCGATCGACGCGATGCTCGTCGACGACGCGTTCGGGGCGGCGGGCGCCGAGGTGCTGGTCGAGGAGTTCATGCAGGGTGAGGAGCTCTCGTGCTTCGCGCTCACCGACGGCACCCATGTGCTGCCGTTCATCGCGGCGCAGGATCACAAGCGCATCGGCGAAGGGGACACCGGCCCCAACACCGGCGGCATGGGCGCGTACGCACCGGTCGCGATCGCCACGCGCGACGTGATGCGGAAGGCGACGCAGTTGGTGTTCGTGCCGACGCTCCGCGCCATGCGCGACGCCGGGTGTCCGTTCACCGGCCTGCTCTACGCCGGGCTCATGCTCACGAAGGATGGCCCGAAGGTCGTCGAGTTCAACTGTCGGTTCGGCGACCCGGAGACGCAGGCACTGCTGCCGCTCATGGCGTCGAGTCTCCTCGAGCCCATGAAGGCGATCGCCCAGCGGCACACGCTCGAGCCCTTCGGGCCGTTCACCTGGTACGAGGGGGCGTCGGTGACCACGGTGGTCGCGGCCGCGGGCTATCCGGGCACCATCGCGAGCGGGGATGCGATCACCGAGCCCGCCGATGACGACGACGTCACGGTCTTCCATGCCGGCACCAAACGGCTCGCCGATGGCCGGCTCGTGACGAGTGGTGGTCGCGTGGTCGCGGTGACGGCGCTGGGCGCCACCATCGCCGAGGCGCAGGCGCGCAGCGCGGCCGGCGCCGCAGAGGTCCGGTTCGAAGGGAGCCAGTTCCGCCGCGACATCGGCTGGCGCGAACTCGCGCGTGCCTGAGCTCCCCGAGACCGAGACGATCGCCCGCGACCTCGACGGCGCCCTTCGCGGCGCCGTCGTGCGTTCGGTGGAGGTCGTGCGCAGCGACGTGCTGCGTGGTGAGGCTCCCGGTCGGTCGCGACGTTCGGCCGCGGCACTCGCCGCCGAAGTCGCGGACGCGCTGACCGGCGCGAAGGTCCACGGGGTCTCGCGGCGCGCGAAGAGCGTCGTGATCGCATTCGGGACCGTCTGCGCGGGCGGCCAGGTCGAAGGCCTGCACCGGCTCGTCGTCACGCCGCGGTTCACCGGCGCCCTGTTGATCGACGGCACGCCTGACGACGCCTACACCTGCCTGCGCCTCGACCTGGCCGATGGGCGCTCGCTCCGTTACCACGATGTCCGCCGGCTCGGGACGCTGGCGCTGCTCGGACCCTCGGCCTTCGAGGCTTGGGAGATGGCCCTCGGGCCGGAACCGCTTGACCCAGCCCTCACCCCGGAGCGATTTTCGGGAATCATTCGGGGGTCGTCCAGGGCCGTGAAGAGCATCCTGATGGACCAGAAGCGACTGGCTGGCGTGGGCAACATCTATGCGAACGAGGCACTCTGGCGCGCCCGGATCCGGCCGACGCGGCGGGGGGAGCGCGTGACGCGCGTGCAGTGCGCCCTCCTCCTGAGCGAGTTGCGCGCGGTGCTCTCCGAGTCGATCGCGCTGCGCGGGACGACCTTCCGCGATTATCGGGACGCCTACGGTGGCCGCGGGGGATTCGCGGCGAGGCTGCAGGCCTACGGCCGCGCGGGTGAGCCCTGCTCGCGCTGCGGCGACGCGCTCAGCGCGACGCACGCACTCGAGGGGCGCCAGACGGTCTGGTGCCGGGCGTGCCAGTCGTGAGCGCGCGTCCGGGTGCGGATCCGATGGCGACCGCATGAGCCCGCGCCGTCGTCGCCGCCGCGGCCCGGTCACGCCGCCCAAGGACGTCGAGATGCGGATCGACAACATGCTCGCGCTCGTGAAGGACAACGCGCGCGACGTGCCCGGCGTCTACCGCATGACGTCGGTGGACGGCGAGGTCATCTACGTCGGCAAGTCCAAGGCGCTGCGCACCCGCCTGCTCAGCTACTTCCGCGCCCAGTTCCCCCGCGACAAGGGCGCGCGGATCCTTCGCGAGGCGGCCGCACTCGAGTGGGAGCCGTTGCCGAACGAGTTCTCGGCGTTGCTGCGCGAACTGCGGCTGATCAAGCAACTCCGTCCGCGCTACAATGTCGCCATGAAGCGCGATGCGCGTCATCATGCCTTCGTCCGGGTCTCGCGCGGCCCGGCGCCACGCTTCCACGTCGTCCGTAGCGCCGGCACCGACGAGACCGGCACCTACTACGGTCCCTTCCGCGGCGCGATCCAGCTCGAGGAAGCGCTGCGCGAACTCAACGACGTGCTGGGCCTGCGCGACTGCCGGCTCGACCAGCCGATCTTCTTCGCCGACCAGCCCGACCTGCTCCCGCTCCCATCACGCACCCCGGGGTGCATCCGGCATGAGATCGGGAAGTGCCTCGGTCCGTGCGTCGCGGCCGTGCGCGAGGACGAGTATCTGGAGCGCTTCCGGGCGGCGAGGGAGTTCCTGGAAGGCCACCACGATGCGCCGCTCGCGATCCTGCGCGGGCAGATGGAGGCGTCGAGCGATGCGCTCGACTTCGAGCGCGCGGCCGTCATGCGCGACAAGCTCAAGCGCCTCGAGTCGCTGCGCGAGCAGTTCCTGCGCATCCGGTTCGCGCTCGAGTCGCTCTCGTTCGTGTACACCGTGCCCGGGGCCACGCCCGAGACCTCATTGAGCTATGTGGTACGCCGCGGTCGCGTGCGTCACGAAGGGCCCGCGCCGCGCACAGCGGCCGAGAAGCGGGCGCTCGCGGCGAGAGTGAGCGAGATACTCGGTCCCGCCGAGCGGGCGCCCGCCGCGGTGCCAGGGCACGAAGTGGATGAGGTCCTGCTGCTGGCGAGCTGGTTCAGTCGCAACCCCAAGGAGCTCAAGCGCACCGTGCCGATCGGGGCGGATGACAGCGCGCTCACGGCCTGAGCTTTCGCCGGAAGAGAACGGGACGGTCCGGAGGCGCGCCGCCGCAGCATGATCATCGCTTCTTCTTGCTCCCCAGGACCCGGGCGATCGTGCCGAGGAAGGTCTCCCGGGGGCCCCACGAGTGTGCCCAGTAGGTCACCGCGGAGCTCGTCGGGAAGTAGCGCCGTGCCTCGGCCTCACTGAGGATCTTCCCCCTTCGCACGAGGCGCAGACGGAACTGGCGGTGGATCTTGTCGTGCCAGTCCAGCGGGAACCACTCGACTCCGGGCAGGAGCGTCAGCGGCGAGTACCGGACGGTGCCGGCGTCGAAGTCCGGCAGGTAATCGGCGAGGAATCGGTCGATGCGCGCCCGGGCTTCGACCGGTTCGTTGACGTAGAGGTCGACGCACTCCTTGAGCACGACGGGACCGGTCACCGCCTCGGGTCCCTGGCCGGCGCGTTCTGAGGATGCCGCCACGATCCGCGCGAGATAGAGCAACCAGAATCCCTCTCTCGCCTCCGACGCCATGAGCGCGTTGGGGATCGACTCCCGGAAGTCCGGATCGTTCCCCATCCGGCCGAGGAGGATGCCGCCGCGCTCCGCGTAGCGGTCGAACGGTCGAAGGCACTCGACATCCATGTCCACGTAGAACCCGCCGAGGAAGAACAGGTAGATCGGCCGCACCGCATCGGCGCGATAGATCTCCTCGGGGAAGGCGTCGTACACGGACAGGAGGCGAGGACAGCGGGTCGAGACGAGGTCGCGATTGTCCTCGTCGTCGAACAGCAGCGGTTCGAACGTCGGGTTCATCCGCACGACCGTCCCCCGCCAATAGGCGAGGTCCTCGGGGATCACCGTCTTGCTCTTCCACGTCTGCAGCAGGCGCCTCGGGATCACGCCGACACCCAGCTCGCTCCCACAGCGCGGATGAAGTTCCCCCCGAGCACGAGCCGGATGGTGTCGTCGCTGTACCGCCGCCGCCCCATCGCCTCGACGAGATCGAACAGTCGCTTGGGATGGTTCATGCCATCCACGTGGACGCCGCCGTCGGCCGCGTAGTAGGTCTTGTATCGGTCGAAGTTCGCTTGGGCCGCGACGGCAAGGGGTTGCCCCGCCTTGGGGATGGGTGTCCCGAGCCCCGCCATGTCGAGATCGGACCCGATGCCTACATGCTCGGCGCCCACCAGCTTGATCACGTAGTCGATGTGGTCGACGACATGCTCGACCGTGACCGGTGCCTCGGGGCGGATCATGAAGCGGATGAAGGCGATCCCCATGACCCCACCGTTCCGCGCGAGTGCCTTCAGCGCCTCGTCGCTCTTGCAGCGCGCGTAGCCGGGCATGAGGCCACGGGCCGCGCCGTGCGTGAACACCACCGGCTTCGTCGCCGCGGCGATCCCGTCCAGCGTGGTGCGATCGGCGCAGTGCGAGAGATCCACCGTCATCCCCACCCGCTGCATCGCGGTGACGATCTCCTGCCCGAAGACGCTGAGCCCGCCGTCGTGGTTCTCGAGGAAGCCCGCGCCGATGCGGTTCTGGAAGTTGTAGGTCAGTTGCGCGACCCGTTGGCCGAGCCGGTGGAAGGTCGTGACGTCCGCCGGCGTCCGGAAGTAGTCCGCGTTCTGTGCCGTGATCATGATGCCGATGCGCCCGTCGCGCCGGGTGCTCTTGAGGTCATCCAGATCGTCGACCCGCACGAACCATTCCGGCCGCGAGGCGATGAGCCCGTTCCACTCGGCCATGAACCGGAGATGCTCCTCGTAGTTGGCCCCGCCGCGTCCGAGCGCGAGCGTCTTCACGCCCGATCCGCGGAAGACCTCCAGATCGGCGGCGGTGAAGGTCGACGGGTCCTGGAGCCACTGGTCCGCGCGTGGCGTACCCTCCCCGCGCTCGTCCGCGAAGGCGAATTGGCAGAGCATGTCGACGACCGGCGATTCCTGCATGAGGCGGATGGTGCGCGCCGAGTACTCGGCGGGCGACTGCGCCTCGAGGCGGTAGCGGCCCCGGAGGAAGGCGGGGGCGGCCGCAGAGGAGAGGGCAGCGGCACCCGCGAGGCGGAGGAGGTCACGGCGTTGCATCGCGCGAATCTGCGGCGCATGCTGGGAGGGCACAAGAGCGCATGGGCGCGCGACAGCGGCGCCACCATCACGCTCGCCGCTCACTCCACGAGCGTGATCAACTCGGCTTCCGCCCGCCCATCGCGGATCGTGAGGATCGCCACACTCGGCACCAGGTCGAACCGTCGCGGCCCCGCCGCGCCGGGATTCACGACCAGCCGCTCTCCCACCCGCTCGATCAGCTGTCGGTGCGTGTGCCCGTACACGCAGACATCCGCGTCGTACGCGGCGGCCACCTTCGCCGCCCCCGGCCGTCCGAGCTCATGCCCATGACTCACATGGATCCGCACCCCGCCCACCTCGACGTCGAGCCGCTCGGTGAGGCGCGGATCCCCAGGCAGGTCGCAGTTCCCGTACACGGCCCAGGTGGGCGCGATCAGCTGGAGTTCATCGAGTATCTCGTCGCCGCACACGTCGCCGGCATGCAGGATCATCGACACCCCGGTGAACACGCGATGCACGTCGGCGCGCAGTTGCCCGTGCGTGTCGGAGATCAGCCCGATCCGGATCGGCCCCGCCATCAGGCCTCCGACTCGCCCCAGCGCGGCGCGAGCGTGTTCGGCACGCCGAGGTGATCGAGCGCGCGCGCGACGATGAAGTCCACGAGCTCGTCGATCCGTTGCGGCCGGTGGTAGAACCCCGGCGCCGCCGGCATCACCGTCGCACCGGCGAGCGTGACCGTCCGCATGTTGTCGAGATGGATCAGCGAGAGCGGCGTCTCGCGCGTGACGAGCAGGAGCGGCCGCCGTTCCTTGAGCGCCACATCGGCCGCACGCTCGACGAGCGAGCGCGACGTCCCCGCGGCGATGCTCGCGAGCGTGCCCATGGAGCAGGGGCAGATCACCATGCCGCCCGCGAGCGACGACCCCGAAGCCGGCGCCGCCCCGCGGTCCTTGTCGTCGAACACCGTGACGAGCCGGTCGAACCGTGTCGCGCCCACCGCCGTGCGCAGCTCGGCCATGTCCGCCACATCCGATTCGGTCTGCAACAGCCGGAAGCCGTGCGACGACACGATCAGCGAGACCTTCCGTCCGGCCACGAGCAGCTGCTCGAGCAACCGGATGCCGTAGGGCGCACCGCTGGCACCCGTGATCGCCATGACGATCGGCGCCGTCTCGTCGATCGGCCGGTTCACGCGAGCATCCGGTCGGCGAGCATGCAGCCGAAGAACGTCAGGGAGATCACGCCATTCATGGTGAAGAAGGCCGCGTCGAGCTTGCTCAGGTCGTCGGACCGCACGAGCGAATGCTCGTACGCGAGCAGCGCCGCGACGATCGCCACGCCGATCCACGCGATCGCGCCCGCACCGATCGCCCAGACGGTCACCGAGAGCGCGCTCACCGTCACCACGTGGAGCACCCGCGCCACGACGATCGCCCGCGGCACACCGAGCGCCGCCGGGATCGAGTGCAGCTGCTGCGACCGGTCGAACTCCACGTCGGGCAACGCGTACAGGATATCGAAGCCGCCCGACCAGCTCATCACCGCCACCGTGAGCGCGATCAGCACCCACCAGGGCTCGCTCCACGCACCCGTCACCGCGAGATACCCGCCCACTGGCGCGATCGCGAGCCCGAGACCGAGCACCAGGTGCGCGTACCGCGTGAACCGCTTGGTGAACGAGTAGAAGCAGACCCAGCCGAGCGCGACCGGCGACAGTTCGAGGCAGAGGGGATTCAGCATCCACGCCGCCAGCACGAAGCACGCGGCGGCGATCGCCACCGACGCCCAGGCCTGACCCACCGCGATCGCGCCGCGCGGGATCTCCCGCTGTGCCGTCCGCGGGTTCTTCGCATCGTACTCACGGTCCACGATCCGGTTCACGGCCATCGCCACCCAGCGCGCGCTCGTGAACGCGAGCACCACCCAGCCGACGGTCGCCACCGTGATGGCGGACACGCGGGTGGCGATCGTCACCCCGACCAGCGCGAACGGCAGCGCGAACACCGTGTGAGGCAACTTCACGAAGCTCGCCCACCGCGCGAACCCCGACTCGCCCGCGAAGGTCTGCCCTTCCCGCGCGCTCACGTCAGCCCCAGCCTCGGCCACATCGCATCCACCTTCGCCTTGGTCGCGTCGTCCATGGTGATCACGGTCGGCCAGTCACGCGTGAAGCCTTCCTCGGGCATCTTCTTCGTCGCGTCGATCCCCATCTTCGATCCGTAGGTGAACGCACGGCTCGAGTGGTCGAGCACGTCCATCGGCCCCATGGTGAACCGCGTGTCGCGCTCGGGGTCGATGTTGTTGAGTGCCACCCACCACGCCTCCTGCACGTTGCGCACGTCGACCCAGTCGTCCACCACCACGAGCACCTTGGCGAGCGACATGAGTCCCGCGCCCCAGAGCGCGTTCATCACCTTCCATGCCTGACCCGGATACGTCTTCCTGATGCTCACGAACACCAGGTTGTGGAACACGCCCTCGGCGGGCATGTGATAGTCCACGATCTCGTGGTTGGTGAGCTTGAGCAGCGGCAGGAAGATCCGCTCGGTCGCGTGCCCGAGATAGAAGTCCTCCATGGGCGGGCGGCCGACGATCGTCGCGCAATACACCGCGTTCTTGCGCATGGTGACCGCCGTGACATGCACCAGCGGGTAGAGATCGGCCTCGGAGTAGTAGCCGGTGTGGTCGCCGAACGGCCCCTCCGTCACCAGCGGCTCCTTGGGGTCGATGAACCCCTCGATCACGATCTCCGCGTCGGCCGGCACCTCGAGGTCGCAGGTGAGCGCCTTCACGAGCTTCACCGGCTTCTTCCGCAGGAAGCCCGCGAAGATGAACTCGTCGATGTTCGGCGGCAGCGGCGCGCTCGCCGAGTACATCGACGCCGGATCGGACCCGATCACGATGCACACCGGCATCCGCTCGCCCTTGGCGGCCATCTCGGCGAAGTGCGCGGCCCCGGTCTTGTGGCGCTGCCAGTGCATCGCCACGGTGTTCTTGCTCATCTGCTGCACGCGGTACATGCCCACGTTCCGGATGCCGCGCGCGGGATCCTTGCTCACCACGGCCGTCATGGTGAGGAACGGACCGCCGTCCTCGGGCCAGGTGGTGAGCACCGGCAGCTTGTCGAGGTCGATGTCGCTCCCCTGCCAGACGATCTCCTGACAGGCCGCCGGTCCCGACTGCGTGCGCGGCGGGAACTTGGCGACCTCCAGGAGGCGCGGCAGCAGCTGCAGCTTGCCGAGGAAGCCCTCGGGCACCTTCAGGTCGAGCAGCCTGGTGATGCGGTCGCCATGGTCGTCGAGCTTCTCCACCCCGAGCGACATCGCCATGCGCGTCATCGAGCCGAACAGGTTGATCGCGACCGGGACCTTCGAGACGGAGCCGTCCCGCAGCACGGGCTTCTCGAAGAGCAGCGCCGGTCCGCCGCCCGGCATCTTCATGACGCGGTCGGCGATCTCGCACATCTCCAGGTGCACGCTCACCGGCTCGGTGATGCGCTTGAGCTCGCCCATCCTCTCGATGGCGGCAATGAACTCCTGCAGGGTGTCGAGCGTCTCGGTCACTTGGTTCCCACGTGCACGGCGGCGATCCCGAAGGTCAGCGCTTCCCACGTCACGTCGCGGAAGCCTGCCGCGGTCATCGCCGCGGCGAGCGCGCCGGTCTCGGGGAAGTTGGCCACGGAACGCGGCAGATAGGTGTAGGCGGTCTTGTGCCCGCTGATGATCCGGCCGATCAGCGGAAGGATGTTGTGGAAGTAGAACAGGTACCCGGCCCGCACGAGCGGCACGCGCGGCGTGGAGAACTCGAGGATCACGAACCGTGCGCCGGGCCTGAGCGCGCGATTCACTTCCCGCAGGCCAGCGCCGAGGTCGGCGACGTTGCGGATGCCGAACGCCACGATCGCACCGTCGAAGGTCGCATCGGCCACCGGCAGCGCGAGCGCATCGGCGACGACCGGCGCGAGCACCGTGGTCGGCGCCTTTCCCACGCCGGCCCGCAGCATGGGCTCCGCGAAGTCGGCGCCGAGGATCCGCCCTGCGAACCCCGGCTTCCTGCTCAACTCCGCACCCACGTCGAGCGTTCCTGCGCAGAGGTCCAGGTACGCACCCCCGGGGGTGCGGTCCCAGCCGAGGCGCTTCAGGGCCAGCGTCCGCCACCGACGGTCGATGCCCAGCGAGAGCAGACGATTGAGGAGGTCATAGCGCGGCGCGATCTCCGAGAAGATGCGCTGGACGTACGTGCGCTTGCCCGCCGCCGAAGCGCCCTCGGCGGCCGCGTTGGCCTCGAGAGCCTCTGAGTCGAGCGTGTGCGGCATAGACATGAAAGTTGCCCGCGGTCGTACGCGCGGGCAAGTTTCTCCCTGCGAATGGCGCCCCCCCTCGACCTTCCCAACCTGCCGGATGCCGACGTCGTCGCGCTCGCCCAACTGGGGCGGGAGCCGGCGTTCCGCGAACTCATCCGCAGGTACGAGCGGCCCGTCTTCTCGCTGATCTACCGCATGGTGCGCGACAGCACCGTGGCCGAGGATCTGGCGCAGGACGCGTTCATCAAGGTCCTCAATCACATCGACAAGTACCGGCCCGAGTTCAAGTTCTCGAGCTGGCTCTTCAAGATCGCGAACAACATCGCGATCGATCACCTGCGCCGCCGCCAGCTCGACACGATCTCGATGGACGGCTCGCCCAACGCGATGACCGCCGCCGATCGCGAGGCGACCTCGTTCGACATCGCCGACGACAGCGAGAACGCGCTCGACGAACTCGCCGCCAAGGAACTCGGCAGCGCGATCGAACAGGCGATCGGCAAGCTCCGCCCCGAATACCGGAACTGCATCATGCTCCGGCATGTGGAAGGCCGGAGCTACGAGGAGATCGCCGCCACGCTCGATCTCCCGCTCGGCACCGTGAAGACCTACATCCATCGCGCGCGGCATCAGCTTCGAGAAGCGCTCGAGCACTTGAGGGAATAGCGGAAGCGAGGGGGGCGAGGGGTGGAGTGAGACCCCACCTCTCCCCTCTCGCATCTCCCTTCTGCCTCTCTGAAACCCCCGGGCCCCCACCCCCGTACGCCCCATCGGAGCACTTCACCATGGACCACCGCCACCTCCTCCCCAACGAGATCGACCTGCTCGTCGACGGCACCGCCGGCGTCGGGCTCGCGCCGTTCCGCGCGCATCTCGACGAGTGCAACGACTGCCGCGCCCGCTATGACGAGCTGCGGATCGTGTCCGAGGCCGTGGAGGCGGTGCCGCACTTCGTCCCCAAGCTGCGCTTCGCCGACTCGGTCATGGCCGGCGTGCAGGTCGCCGAGCCCTGGCATGTCGGTGTCACCGAGTCGGCCAAGCGCCTCGTGCCCACGAGCCGCCCGGTGCGCATGCTCGGTCTCGCCGGCGCGAGCATCGTGGCGGTCGCGGTCTCCGGCACTGCCGCCTGGCTCGCATTGCGCGGCGACCTGGCCGGCTGGGTGCTCGATCTCGTGGTCGATCGCGGCCGCGAAGGCATCGTCGCCGGGGCCAGCGCGGTGGCGTCCGGCGCACTCGGAGCCGACGGGGCGGCGACCCTCGCGAACGGCGGCGCGCCGACGATCGCGATCCTCGCCGCCGTGCTCACCGTGACGGCGATCGGTGCCCTCCTCGCCTTTCGCCGCCTGGCCGCCACCGCGGCCGCCAAGCGGAGCTAGGCCGATGACCCGTTCATCCCTCCTCTCTGCCGCGACGCTGGTCCTGGCGTTCGCGATCCCGCAGCGCGCCGTCGCGCAGGCCGGGACCGGTACGCCCGACAGCGTGACCACCGCACTCGGGGCGATCGGACTCACCGAAGCGGGGCTCCAGCTCAATGGCCGCTACTCGCGCGGCAACACCACGATCGTCGCGGGCGACACCGTGCGCGGTCCACTCGTGGTCGTCGGCGGCACGGCCGACGTGTACGGCGTGATCGCCGGTGACGTGCATTCGCTCTGGGGTGACGTGGTCGTCCACGCCGGCGCCGACGTGCTCGGCGCCGCGAGCGCCTATCGTGGCCGGGTGATCCTCGACGGCGGACGCGTCCGCGGCCCCATGGAATCGTGGCAGCGCGAGACGGCGAGCGCGGCGGCGGTCGTCGCGCCGGCGGCGACCCGTGGCCGGGCGCTCACGCTGAGCATCGGCTGGACGGCGATGTTCGTCGTCATCGGCCTCATCGTGCTCGTCCTGCTCGCCTCGAACCTCGAGGCCACGGCGCGCGTGCTCGAGAAGGACTTCGGTCGCGCCTTCCTCGCCGGCGTGCTCGGGCAGCTCGGGTTCCTCCCGCTCCTGCTCATCACCTGCGTTGCGCTCGCGGTGACGATCGTCGGCGTCCTGCTCATCCCGTTCGCGCTCGTGGCCGGTCCGGTCGCGCTGGTGGGCCTCGTCACGCTCGGCTGGCTCGCGCTCGCGCTCGTGACCGGCCGCGCGCTCTCGGGCGGGCATCGCGACGGTGCCTCACGCAACGAGGCCCTGCGCGCCCTGACGCTCGGCGTGGTGCTCCTGATGGCCCCGTGGCTCGTCGCGGCCGCGTTGCAGGGGACCGGCATGGCCGCGCTCATCGCCCGGATCGTCGCGCTGGCGATCGCCTGGGTGGCCCTGAGCGCCGGGCTCGGCGCGGCGTTGCTCTCGCGTGCCGGCGCCGGACGTCGCAAGAGCGCCGAGCGACCCCAGCCGCCGCTGCAGGGATGGCAGACCCCCACGCCGATCGCGGGCGTCGCCGCCGCGCGCCGCCCGATCCCCGCGCGGCCGGGCGCCAGTCCGCAGTAGGGACCCTCAGCTCGGCCGTGTCAGCCCGAGCTGCTTCGCGATCTCCATCGCCACGGCGGTGAGCTTGCGCGCCGCCGTGCAGTCCGGCTCCGAGACCACGATCGGCAAGCCACGATCCGCGCCCTCGAGGACCGGCGGATGCAGCGGCACCTCGCCGAGCAGCGGGACCTGGAGCTCGTCGGCGAGTCGCCGGCCACCGCCGGTGCCGAAGATCGCCAGCGGCTTCCCCGTGTCGGGAGACTCGAAGTACGACATGTTCTCGACGATGCCGAGCACCGGCACGCCCACGCGGCGGAACATCATCGCGCCGCGGAGCGCGTCGCCGACCGCGACCTCCTGCGGCGTGGTGACGATCACCGCCCCGGCGATGTGCGTGGCCTGCACGAGCGAGAGCTGGGCGTCCCCGGTGCCGGGGGGCATGTCCACGAGGAGCGTGTCGAGGTCGCCCCAGTCCACGTCGCGCAGGAACTGCGTGAGGATCTTCATCACGATCGGGCCGCGCCAGATCGCCGGCTGGTCGCGCTCGATCAGGAACCCGATCGAGATGATCTTCACGCCATGCGCCTCGAGCGGCATGATCTTCTCGTTCTGCACCGGCGGGGCCTCGTCCACGCCCATCATCCGCGGGATGTTCGGCCCGTAGATGTCGGCGTCGAGCAGGCCCACGCGATAGCCGGCCTTGGCCAGCGCGATCGCGAGGTTCGTGGTGACGGTCGACTTGCCGACCCCGCCCTTGCCTGACGAGACGGCGATGATGCGGCCGAGTCGGGGATACGCGACGGGTGTGGGCGCGGCGACGCGGGGAGGCTGCTGGGGCGCCTCCATCATCGGCAACGCGCTCCTCGTCTTGCCGGGAGCGGTCGGAGCGGACTTGGTGGGCGCGGCAGGGGACCCCGTGGCGGGGACCTCCGTGGCGTCCTTCACGTCCACTCGCACGTCGGTCACGCCGTCGACCTTCTCGAGCGCCTGGCGCACCTGCCGCGCGAGCGTGGGGTCGTCCTGCGCGGCGAGCAGGAGCGTGACGCGCACCTTGCCGTCGCGCGTGGCGGCGATGTCACGCACCTGCTGCGTCTGGTAGATCGACGCGCCGGTGCGGGGATTGGCGATGGGGGCGAGCGCCTCGGCGAGGCGTGCTTGCAGGGTATCGGTCATGTCGGGGGATCCGGGGTTCATGCGGTACGTACGGGTAGCGCCGCGTCAGTCGGCGAGCCCACCGGACTCGAGGAGCCGGCGCGCTTCGGCGAGCACGCTCGCCTCGACCTCGACGAGCGTTCCCGGGACCAACGCTCCGGAGGCGCGCGCGTGCCCGCCACCGCCGAAGGCCCGGGCGAGCGTGTTCACGTTCACACCTGCCAGGCTGCGGAACGAGATCTTCACCTTGCCGTGCCCGAGGTCGCGGAAGAGCATCGCGAGGCGCACGCCCGCGATCGATCGCGGATGCTCCACGACCCCGTCCAGGTCCTCGCTGGAGACCCCGTGCCGCTCGAGCGCGCCCGCGAGGACCTTCACCCAGGCCATCCCGTGCGCCATGTCGACCTCGAGCGTGTCGAGCGCGTCGCGCAGGAGATGGATGCGGCCCAGCGGCACGCTGCCGTAGATGCGGGCGTACATCTGTTCGGGGTCGACGCCCGCCGTGAGGAGCTCCGCCGCGACCGCCAGACAGCGGGGCGAGGTGTTCCCGAACCGGAAACCTCCGGTGTCGGTCACGAGCGCCGTGTAGAGCGACTTGGCGATCGGCGTGGTGATCGTGAGTCCGCGCTCGCGCGCGAAGTCGAACACCAGCTCGGCCGTGGCGCAGGCGGCCGTGTCGCTGAGCATCGTCTTGCCCGGCGGTTCGTCCCCGGGCAGGTGATGGTCGATCACCAGCGCGTCCACCGGCAGCGCGCGGACCGCCTCGGCGAGATGCCCAAGGCGGCTCACGTCGCTGATGTCCAGTACGATGAGCCGGTCGACGCCCTTGAGCGCCTTGGCGCCTTCGGCGGAGCGGTCCTCGACGTCGTCGCCGAGGAGCCAGCGGAACAGCTCGGGCCAGGGCGTGGGGTTCACGATCACGGCGCGCACACCCATCTGGCCGAGGAGGCGCGCGAGCGCCGTCTGCGAGCCACAGCCGTCGCCGTCGGCGTTGATGTGCGTGGAGAGCGCGACGGTCATCCCCGGGCGGAGCTCTGCGGCGAGACGCTGGATGGCCTCGCGGCGGGCCGCAGGGACCTGCAACAGCTCAGACACCGGCCCGCCCGAGCTTGGAGTGCGATCGGCCGTAGAAAGCGTAGATCACGAGCCCGAGTCCCATCCAGATGCCGAGTCGCCACCAGGTGTCCGTCGGCAGGTTGTACATCAACCAGCCGCAGATCGCCATGCCCGCGAGCGGTACGAACGGCACGAACGGCGTGCGGAACGGCCGCTTGAGTTCGGGACTGCGGTAGCGCAGCACGAGGATCCCCGCGCAGACGATCAGGAACGCGAAGAGCGTGCCGATCGAGACGAGCTGTCCGAGGAGGCCGATCGGGAAGAGGCCGGCGACCACCGACGCGACCACGCCGGTGACGATCGTGGCGAGCCAGGGCGTCTGGTACTTGGGGTGCACCCTGCCGAACAGCGGCGGGAGCAGGCCGTCGCGGGACATGGCGTAGAAGATCCGCGGTTGCCCCATGAGCATCACGAGGACCACGGAGGCCAGTCCGGCGATCGCGCCGAGCGTGGCGAAGTACTTGAGCCATGCCAGCTGCGGCCCGGCGCTGTCGAGCGCGACGTAGACCGGTTCGGCGACGTCGAGCTGCATGAAGGGCACCATGCCGGTCATGACGAGCGCCATCAGGATGTACAGGACGGTGCAGATCGCGAGCGACGCGAGGATGCCGATCGGGAGGTCGCGCTGGGGGTTCTTGGCTTCCTGCGCCGCCGTGGAGACCGCATCGAAGCCGATGTAGGCGAAGAAGATCACACCGGCGCCGGCGAAGATCCCGCTCCAGCCGTACTTCCCGGGAATGAGCGCGCCCGTGGCGTCGGTCAACTGCGCGGGGATGAAGGGGTGCCAGTTCGCCGTGTCGACGTAGAAGGCGCCGAACCCGATCACGAGCAGGACGATCGCGACCTTCACGTAGACGATCACGTTGTTCAGGCGCGCGGACTCCCTGATGCCCACCACGAGGAGCGCGGTCAGGCCGAGCACGAGGAGCACGGCGGGGAGGTTCACGATCGCCCCGGTGCGCACGAGCGTGTGGGTGCCCTCGACGCCGAAGGGCGCATTCGTCAGTGACGCCGGCAGGACGATGCCGATGTCGCCGAGGAACTGCACGAAGTAGCCCGACCAGCCGACCGCGACGGTGGAGGCGGCGAACAGGTACTCGAGGATCAGGTCCCAGCCGATGATCCACGCGAGCAGCTCCCCGAGCGTCGCGTACCCGTAGGTGTACGCCGAACCGGCGATCGGGATCATCGACGCGAACTCGGCGTAGCAGAGCCCGGCGAACGCGCAGCCCGCACCGGCCACGAGGAAGGAGATCACGATCGCCGGACCGGCGTGCTGGGCGGCGGCGGTGCCGGTGAGCACGAAGATCCCGGCGCCGATGATCGCCCCGACCCCGAGCAGGGTGAGATTCATCGCCGTGAGACTGCGCTTCAGCGAATGCTCGCCCTCCGCGCTCGCCTCTTGCATGAGGATCGAGAGCGGCTTCTTTGACCAGATGGACATCAGACGGAGTAGTTGGGCGCTTCGCGCGTGATCGTGACGTCGTGCGGATGCGACTCGCGCAGCCCGGCCGGCGTGATGCGGACGAATTCCGCCTCGGTCCTCAGTGCGTCGATCGTGCCGCAACCGGCATACCCCATGCCCGACCGCAGTCCCCCGACCATCTGGTACAGTACATCGGAGACCGGGCCCTTGTACGGCACGCGCCCCTCGATGCCCTCGGGCACGAACTTCTTGGACGACATCTCGCTGTCCTGGAAGTAGCGGTCGGCGCTGCCGTCCTGCATGGCCGAGAGCGAGCCCATGCCGCGGATCATCTTGAAGCGGCGGCCTTCCATGAGGAGCGACTCGCCCGGGCTCTCCTCGGTGCCGGCGAGCATGGAGCCCATCATGACGGTGGCCGCGCCGGCGCCGATCGCCTTGACGATGTCGCCCGAGTACTTGATGCCGCCGTCGGCGATGATCGGGATGCCGGCGGCACCGGCCACGGCGTCGAGGATCGCGGTGAGCTGCGGCACCCCGATGCCGGTGACGATGCGCGTGGTGCAGATCGAGCCCGGCCCGACCCCCACCTTGATCGCATCGACGCCGCGCTCGGCGAGGGCGCGCGCGGCGCTCTCGGTGGCGATGTTGCCGGCGATGAGCTGCACGCCGGGATGCGCCTGCCGCACCGTGGCGGTGGCGTCGAGCACGCCCTGCGAATGCCCGTGCGCGGTGTCGATGATGAGCGCGTCCACGCCGGCGTCGATCAAGGCCTTGGCGCGGGCGAGGTAGTCACCGCTCGCCCCGATCGCCGCCGCCACCATCAGCCGGCCCTCATGATCCTTGGCGGCGTTGGGATAGGCGCGGCGCTTGTGGATGTCCTTCACCGTGATGAGGCCGATGAGCTTGCCGGCGTCGTCGATCACCGGGAGCTTCTCGATCCGGTGCTTGCCCATGATCTGCTCGGCCGTGTCGAGCGAGGTGCCGGCCGGGGCGGTGATCAGGCGGTCCTTGGTCATCGCCTCGGAGAGCGGGCGATCGAGCGCACGCTCGAACTGCAGGTCGCGGTTGGTGATGATGCCGACGAGCGTGCCGCTCGCGTCGACCACCGGCACGCCGCTGATGTGGAACCGCGCCATGAGCGCGACCGCTTCGCGGAGGGTGGCGCCCGGCTGCAGCGTGATCGGATTGCGGATCATCCCGCTCTCGGAGCGCTTCACGCGGTCGACCTCGGCGGCCTGCCGGTCGATCGACATGTTCTTGTGGAGCACCCCGATGCCGCCGGCGCGCGCCATGGCGATCGCCATCTCGGATTCGGTGACGGTGTCCATCGCCGCGGAGACCAGCGGCACCTGGAGCGTGATGCCCCGCGTGAAGCGGGTGGCCGTGCTCACGTCCTTCGGGTGGACCAGCGAGTGCCGCGGGACGAGGAGGACGTCGTCGAAGGTCAGCGCGGCATCGGAGCGGATGCGATCAGTGGGGAGTCCCATCTCGCAAGTTAGCCGGACGGGAGCGCCATGACCAGCGGGCTACGGCGTCGCGGAATCCTTCGGCGGCTCGGGCGCCTTCGCAGCTTCCGGTGGTCGGGACGACTTGGCGGGAGAGACGATGTCGGCCGCGACCGACTTTCCTGCGGCGGCGACGCCGTTCAGGACGCCCATCGCCTTGGCCATGAAGCCCATCGCTTCGGCGACGGTCGTGGCGGAGACATTCCCCGCGCGGAGCGTGTCCTCGACCCCCTCGGCGAACTTCTGGAACACGTTGGGACCAGGAGCCTGCCGCTGGGCGTACTTGCTCTCGAGGAACTCGATGTAATCAAGGACCTGGTACTGTCGCTCCTCCGGCAGCACCTCCAGCCGGCGCATGATCCGGTCCTTGAGCAGGTCGTTCACTTCGGGAAGCCCCACCGGGCGCGCTCGCCACGGGCATCGATGTGGACGAACGGGCCATGCGATCCGGTCGCACGGTAGACGCCAAGGCCACCCGTGAGCTCGGGATACTTCGCCTCGACCCGCTCGACGATGCGCGCGAGACGCACCGCGTCGCGGATGTCCACCTTCCGGTCACCCGTGATGTCGTCCATGCGCCCGTCTCCGTTCACGTCCACGTAGACGTCGGAGGCGTCACCGTACTGGTGGCGGCTGTCGGTCGCGCGTCCGGAGTTCCGCCCACGGGCATTGTACTGCGGCGTGCGGAAGCCGGAGAGCACGCCGAGCCCCTCGGCCTTGATGCCGGCGAGCCGGAGTTCGGAGACCACGAGTTCAAGCTTGTCGATGAGACGCTCGTCGAGCAGCAGCATCTTCGGCCAGACGTCGCGCTGATCCTTCGTGAGGAACTGCCCGAGCGTGAAGTGGGTCGACACCCGGACGTTGCTCATCGACTCGCTGACCTCGATGAAGCCCTCCGGGAGGCGATACGCGTCGCCGCGCGGGCGCCGCACCTCGGCCGGCCAGCGGCCCACCTGATAGAGCCCCACGCGGCCGTTCTGCTTGACCGCGAAGGGAACGAGATTGGCGAAGCTGAAGGGATCGGCGGAGAGAGAGTCCTGGACCGCCAGGATGCCGGGACGCGAGAGCGCGTCGGGACCGAAGAGGCGCGTCAGCGGCTCGACCTCGACCGTCGGATCGATCTCAGAGCGCAGGATCCGGAACAGCAGGCGACCGCTCCGCCCCCGAAGCGAGTCGGGGACGTGCATGACCGGGTCGCCCGGCGCCGTCATCGCGGAAGCGGAGCCCGCAGCGGAGCCGAAGATCGCGATCGCGCAGAGTAGGAAGGCGCGAGCGACCCGACGAACCGCCAGACTGCGAAATGAGACTTGCACGTACAGGACCTCGGGCTGGTGTCGCGACGAGGACGCAAGATACCGGGCTGGCGATTCAGCCCATAGTCCCATTGTGACAGTTATCGGCGAAATGCTGATCTTCCTTATTCTGACCTAGCGGTCAGAGTGTCTGACCACTAGGTCAGTATACGTACACCGGAGTCCCGACGGCGACGATGCGGAACAGGGTCTCGATATCCTCGTTTCTCACTCTGATGCAACCGTGACTGGCCGAACGGCCAATGCTCGACGGAACATCCGTCCCATGGATCCCGTAGCCGTCACCCAGATAGAGCCGATTCGCTCCGAGGACCTCGAGGTAGCGGCGTTGCACCGTACCGAACGGAGGGACGATGAGCTTGTTCCCGACCCGGATCTCGCGCCCCTCCTTCACTTCGAACGGGACTTCCCGCCCGTCGGGAAAGCGAGTGACCACATTGGTACCGCTCACCACGACCACAGTTCCATTCTCCGCGGGAATGGTCATGCCGCGCTCGAGTCGCACGACTTCGAGCTTCTTCTTCTGGGCCGCCTCCACGAAGTGCCAGTCGGGCGGGACCCAGGCCGGTTCGACGTCCTTGCGTTGCACCACGAGTCGTCCGCGCGGCGTCTCGAACTTCCACTGCTCACTCCCCGCACCGGCCTTCTCCAGGAACTTCCCTGTCCCCGTGGCCACCCGGGTCTCGAACAGCACTTCATTGCCGCGACGGTACCAGAGCCGGTTGTCGGCGATCGAGACGACGATGTACGCCAGGTCGGCGGCGGAATCACGCGCCGCTCGGCCGCCGAGGAAGGCAGCGAGCGAATCGGAGACGCGTTTGGCCTCGCTGCGGGCCTCCGCCAGACGAGCCGAGTCGCCGGCGAGGGCCGCCCGCAGCGCCTCCCGGTCGGCGACGCGCTGCCGCGCATCGGGCCATTGCCACCCGATCAACGCCGCGAAGACGATCGCCAACAGGCCCGGGACGAGCAGTCGCTTGAGTGAATCCGGCATGACTAGAAGAAGTAGGCCGACTGGCCGGGTCGGAGGTTCGGGCGGATCGCGAGGAAGTCGGCTCTCGGGACGCGGATCTCACCCTGCGCGACCGGGAGGGAGTCGCCGCCGGTGGTAGGGTGCAGTCTGATCCCGCCGGAGAGGGTGATGAGGCGGTCCTCGACCTTCTCGACGAGATGGACCCCGCGCGGCACCTGGGCCTGCACGGTCGCCGTGCGGAAGACGATATCACCGCGCTCGAGCGTGAGCAGACCCTCGCCGAGCGCCAGGGCGAGGTGCGCCTCGGCGGTCTTCGCCGGCTGGCTCCGGGCCTGTTCGAGTGCGAACCGGATGCGCTCGATCTCGGCGATGAGACGGGCGTCCCCGGTCAGGTCGGCCGCGGCGGTGCGCGCCGCGTCGATCGACGCGATCTCGGCGCCGACGGCGCGTCGGTACGAGAGCAGGCCGGCGCTGCCGAGAGCGAGCGCGAGGGCGAGCGCGATGAGGGCGGCGAACGGCTTCATCGCTTGACGATGGACAGGAGGTCCAGCACCGGAGCGCCCGTGGGCTGTGAGCGGCCGTTGCGGACGCGGGCCGTGACGGTGACGTTCGTGAGCGGTGCGATCGCCCTGGACTGCTCGAGCAGTGCGGGTGGGACGGCGAGATAGAGCATGGCGTTCTCGCCCGACGGTCCCATCGCGAGGAGGTACGGTTCGTCCGGCACGAGCGCCCGTCGCAGGCCGTCGGCCGTCTGGAGTCCGATCACCTGCACCTGCCAGCGCACGATGCGGCCGCGGACCCGCTCGGGGTCGAGCCGCAGATCGGCCGCGGTGAGTGCCGCCTGGTACGACGAGTCGGCGGGGACGAGCAGGCTCTCGGGCACCCACGCCTCGACTCGCACGCGGACCCAGCCGCGATCGCGGGCGATCGGATCGACGACGGCGCCGGCGTCGAGCGAACCGATGGCGGTCGTTCCCGGCGCGAGGCTGAGCGGGAGCGCCTTGCTCGCGCGCAGGGCCCCATCGCGAGCCGGTGCGGTCGCCGGCTCCTCGGGCTCCGTGGGGACCGGCGCGGCCGTGGCCGGCTGCGCACGAGCCGCGATCGCCGACGTCGGGATCCACCCGTCGCGACGGATCCTCGCCCAGTCGCCGCGTCGTTCGAGGACGCGGATGCCGGCCCCCGCCTCGAAGACCGCGAGGATGCGGCCGTTGAGCGAGGGTTCCGCGCGCAGCCGCAGCGTCCCGGTCCCGCCGATGCTGGCCGGGAAGGAATCGCGACCGGCACCGAGCCGGGAGGCGTCGATCCACCCTTCGAGGGTGGCGCGCGTGAAGCCTCCACGCACGCCGTTGGTCCGCCAGGTGGTGCCCGACTGGACCGTGGCGATGACGTTCCCGTCCGGGGTCGCGCGGACCTCGGCGTCGCGCGTGGCGCGGCCCTGCGCGCCCATGGGCGAGCCGGCGAGTGCCACCGTGACGACGAACAGGAGGGAACGAAGGAGGCGCATCGCTGGTAGGGGGGGAGACTCAGGGCTAGATTGCCCTCTCGCGCGCGTCTCACGAGACGCGCACCTCAGCTACGAAGGTATACCCCGCACAGAACAGGGCCAAGATGGCTTCGAGGGTGGATCGCCCGGTCGTGCTCGTGGTGCTCGACGGCTGGGGCTATCGCGAGTCAACGGAGGGCAACGCGATCGCGATGGCGCGGACCCCGACGTGGGACCGGCTCTGGGCGCGCGCGCCGCGCACGTTGCTGAGCGCGAGCGGCCTCGCCGTGGGGCTCCCCGAGGGCCAGATGGGGAACAGCGAGGTCGGCCACATGAACCTCGGCGCCGGGCGGGTGGTGATGCAGGACCTCGTGCGCATCGGCGAGGCGATCCGGAGCGGCGCGTTCCACTCCAACCCCGCGTTCCGCGCCGCCTGCGCGCATGCCCGGGCGAACGGCGGCACCCTCCACCTCGTCGGCCTCGTGGGCGACGGCGGCGTGCACGGGCACGACGATCATCTCCTGGCGCTCGTGGACCTCGCCGAGCGCGAGCGCGTGCCGCGCGTGGCGCTGCACTTCCTCCTCGACGGCCGCGACACGCTGCCGATGTCGGCGCTCGGCTTCGTGCGCGCGCTCATGGCGCGGATCGGCGGTCGCGCGCGGATCGCGAGCATCGGCGGGCGGTACTTCGGCATGGACCGCGACCAGCGCTGGCCGCGGACGCAGAAGTGGTACGACGCCGCGGTGCGCGGGGTGGGCCCGTCGACCGACGACGCGCTGCGGTTCATCGAGGAGAACTACGCGCGCGGCGTGACCGACGAGTTCCAGGAGCCGGCGGTGGTGCTGCACGACGGTCGCCCGGTCGCGCCGATGCGCGACGGCGACGCCGTGATCACCTGGAACTTCCGCTCCGACCGGATGCGGCAGATCATCCGCTCGATCGCGATCGCCGGCTTCGATGGCTTCGACGTGCGGGATCGCCCGAAGCTCCACGTCGCGACCATGACGCAGTACGACCAGACGTACGGCCTGCCGATCGCCTTCGAGCCGTTCTCGATGGCGAGGATCATGGCCGAGGTGCTGCAGGACAACGGCATGTCGTCGCTCCGCACGGCGGAGACCGAGAAGTACCCGCACGTGACGTACTTCTTCAACGGCGGCAACGAAGTGCCGTACACGGGCGAGGAGCGGATCCTCGTCCCGAGCCAGAAGGTGGCGACCTACGACCTGATGCCCGAGATGAGCGCCCCCGGGATCACCGACGTGCTCGTGAAGGCGATCGAGGGGCGCACGCACGAGTTCACGCTCTGCAACTACGCGAACGGCGACATGGTCGGTCACAGCGGGAACATCGCCGCGACGATCAGGGCGTGCGAATGCGTGGATGAGCAGCTGGCGAAGGTGGTGGCGGCGGCGGAGCGCGCGGGTGCGCGCCTCCTGATCACGGCCGACCACGGCAACTGCGAGATGATGATCGACCCCGAGACGGGTGGGCCGCACACCGCCCACACGACCAACCCCGTGCCGCTCCTGCTGGTCGAGGACGGCGCGGCGACCCCGCTGCGCGCCGGTGGCGCGCTCTGTGACATCGGCCCCACGGTCCTCGCGATGCTCGGAGTCGAGCAGCCGAGTGAGATGACCGGCCGTGACCTGCGACTAACTGGAGCATCCGCGTGATCCGTCGTTCCCTTCCGCTCGTCCTCGCCGCCCTCGTGGCCGCACCGCTCGGCGCCCAGGTGGGTCACACCCCCGAGAACAGTCCGTTCGAGGACCTGCGCGGCAAGCAGGCGCTCACGATCTTCACCGGCTCGGTCGCGCCGGGCGGTGATCCCGCCGGCGTGGGACCGCGCACCGGGCTCCAGCTCGGCACGCGCTACGAGCTGCTGCTCACCGGTCCGCTCTGGCTGCAGGTGCGGGCGACCTATGCACCGTCGCTCGAGCGCACGGTCAAGGATCCGGTGCTGACCGGCGCCGCCCGCGAGCTCGGCACGTCGACGCGGCCGCTCGCCGCCATGGAAGCCGGGTTCGGCCTGAACCTCACGGGCAACAAGTCGTGGCACCGGGTCACCCCGCAGCTGCACGGCGCCTTCGGATTCGTGACCGGCGGTACCAAGCAGTTCGATCCCGGCGGCTATCGCTTCGGGAACAAGTTCACCGTCTCGTACGGGCTGGGACTGCGCATCGTCACCGGCCGTGAGTGGGAAGTGCAGGCGGACGTCACGCACCTGTTCTGGAAGTACTCGTATCCCAACGACTACCGCGTGAGCAGTTCCTCCACGGTGAACACGTCGATCCTGCAGGGCGGCCCGCTCACGCAGACGAAGGGCAACGCGGTCCTCTCGATCGGCATGAGCCGGTTCTTCTTCCGCTGACCGTGACCTCGCGCGCGACGCTCACGCGGCGGGTGACCTTCTCGGCGGCGCATCGGTACCGGCGCCCGGAGTGGGACGATGCGCGCAACGCGGCCGCGTTCGGGCTCTGTGCGCGGCCCAACTGGCATGGCCACACCTACGTCTGCGACGTGACGGTCGGCGGGCCGATCGACGCGCTCACGGGATTCTGCGCCGATCTCGGGGCACTCGACCGCGCGCTGCGCGAGCGCGTCGTCGACGTCCTCGACCATCGCAACCTCGTGCTCGACGTCGCCGAGTTCCACGAAGGCAAGCTCATCCCCACGAGTGAGAACCTCGCCTGGTGGATCGCGCGGGCGGTGCAGGACGCGCTCGGCGCCGCGACGCGCGTGGTGCGCGTGCGGGTCGCCGAGGAGCCCGGACTCTGGGCCGAGGTCGAGCCCGCGTGACGCGACTGCCGGACGGCGGCACGAGCCTCGACGCGGTGGACGAGGTGCTCGTCTGGCTCGAGGTGAACGGTCAGCCGGCCGTCACCTGGATGTGCACCCCCGACCAGCTCCCCGAACTCGTCGTGGGATGGTGCTTCGGCGAGGGCTACATCGATT
Source organism: Gemmatimonadota bacterium (assembly GCA_021413975.1). Lineage (GTDB taxonomy): Bacteria > Gemmatimonadota > Gemmatimonadetes > Gemmatimonadales > Gemmatimonadaceae > Pseudogemmatithrix. The sequence continues at coordinate 52,449 of JAIOPJ010000013.1, read as the reverse complement.
CGCGTGCCGACCTGCTCACCATGCGACCCTGCGCCAAGGAGCCCGGCTTCTGGGTCACTGTGCCGGCGGAGCGCTTCGAGACGGTCGAGGGACAGGAACGCCGGCGTGTGCTCGCGTCCGGCTGTGGCGCGGTGACGACGATCCTCGGATCGCTCAGCGCGGTGCCGCGCCGCGCCACTCGGCCCAGCGTGCCCGATCTCGCCCGCACGCGCGCACTCTTCAAGGAACTCTTCGCGCGCGGTGAGCGCTACCAGTCGACCGGCGGCATCCATGCGGCCGCACTCACCGACGGCGAGACGCTGCTCGCGCACGCCGAGGACATCGGGCGGCACAACGCGGTGGACAAGGTGCTGGGGCAACGGATACTCGCGGGCGAGCGTCCGGACGACCTGGTGTTGCTGGTGACCGGACGGATCTCGGGCGAACTCGCTTTCAAGGCGGCGCGGGCGCGCGTGTCGGTCGTGGCCACGCCGAGCGTGCCGAGCACGATCGCCGTGGAGATCGCGAAGGCGGCGGGCATGGTGCTGGTGGGGCGCGCGGTGTCGGGGACGCCGCAGGTCTGGGAGCCGTGAGGGCTGCGGGCGCCGCGGTCGATGCGGCCGGCGCCGACAGCGCGCGGCCTCGCTGCACCGGCGTCATCCTCGCCGGAGGTGGCGCGACGCGGTACGGCGGACTGCCCAAGGGGCTCGAGCAGGTCGGTGGAGCACGGATCATCGACCGTGTCGCCGGGGCGCTCGGCGCGGTCACCGACGGGCTCCTGCTGATCGCCAACGACCCCGGCGCGGTGGCCTGGCTGCCGGGGGTGCGCCTGGCCGCCGACGTGCGGCCGGGCGAAGGGGCACTCGGTGGACTCCATGCGGCGCTCACGCATGCCAGAGGGGAGATCGTGCTCGTGGCGTGGGACATGCCGTTCGTGAGCGCAGCGTTGCTCGCGGCACTGCGGGCGCGCGGCGCGCGCGAGAGCGCCGATGCGGTGCTCCCCGAGAGCGACGGTTCGCGGCGCGGGGTGGAGCCGCTCTGCGCCTGGTACTCGTCCCGCTGCTTGCCTGCCATCGCCGCAGCACTCGATGCCGGCGACCGGCGCGTGATCGCGTTCCACGATGCCGTGCGCACCGTGCGGATGGGGATCGACGAGGTGCGCGCGTTCGGCGACCCGGCGCGGCTCTTCGCGAACGTGAACACCCCGGCCGAACTGGCGTGGGCCGAAGGGGTCGCCCACGAGTCGACGGTGGAGCCCGCGCGTGGGTGACCCGACGGCCGTCGCACCCGCACGTCCGCCTCTCCTCGCGATCGTCGGGAAGAAGCATGCCGGCAAGACGACGCTCACGGTGCGGCTCTCGGCGGAGCTCACGCGACGCGGCCATCGCGTGATGACGCTCAAGCACGGGTCACACACGTTCAACCTGGACCCCGCGGCGACCGACACCTATCGTCACTTCCACGAGGGCAACGCCGAGCGCGTGGCGATGGCGTCGCCCGACAAGTTCGCGCTCGTGATGCGGTGGGAGCGCGAGCTCGCCCCCGAGGAGATCGCGGCGCGCTACCTCGCCGACGCCGAGCTCGTGCTCTGCGAGGGCTTCAAGGCGAGCGCGTTGCCCAAGGTGGAGGTCTTCCGTGCGGCGGTGCACCCGAGCGCGCTCTGGACCGATGGACCCGCGAACGCGAGCAGCTGGCGCGTGATGGTGTCGGATGTGCCGGTGCCGGGATTCCCGGGTGCTTCAATCGACCTTGATGATACCAGCTGGCTGGACGCGCTCGCCGACTGGGTGGAGCGCGAGTACCTCTCCCCTGCCCCACCATGACCGCTGATCGTCCGACGCTCCTCCCACGCCCGATCGTGGTGCTCGCCCTGATGCTCGGTGCGGGGTGTGCCGCGCCGGTGACGCCCGCACCCGTACCGGCGACCCGTGCTCCCGCGACCGTGACACCGGTTCCCGTGGCCGTCGCAGGGCGCGGTGAGAGCTCCACGCGGCGCGCCTTCTCCCGGCTCGCCGACTCGCTCGTGAACGACCCGATGTTCCGCTCATCGCACTGGGGCGTGCTCGTCGTCGACGCGCTGAGCGGCGACACGCTCTATTCGCGCAACTCGGGCAAGCTCTTCATGCCGGCGTCGAACCAGAAGCTGCTCACCGGCGCGACGTCACTCACCCTGCTCGGGCCCGACTTCCGGTTCGAGACCCGTGTGCTGGGCGCCGCGCACCCGGTGAACGGGATCCTCACCGGCGACCTCGCGGTGGTGGGCAGCGGTGACCCGACCTTCAGCGACTCACTCGGCGGCGGCGACGCGATGGCCCCGTTGCGGGCATTCGCCGACTCGCTCGCCGCACGCGGCATCACCGAGATCACGGGGCGCCTCATGCGCGGCGGCGACGCCTTCCCCGATTCGTCGCTCGGATTCGGCTGGGCGTGGGACGACCTCGACTACGCGTACTCGGCGCCGGTGGATGAGCTCTTCTTCAACGAGGGTTTCGCGCGCGTGACGGTCGTGGGCGGGCGTGTGTCCGGCGCACCGGTGACCGTGCGCACCTCGCCCTCGCGCACCGTGCCACGGATCGGCACGGTGGAGGTCGTGACGGGCGGCCCCTGCTGCGCGGCGCGCTCGCGCGTGCAGTGGTCCGCCGACGTGCGGGGCGCGCGGCCGTCGCTCACGCTGCAGGGCAGCGTGCGGCCGGGCGACAGCGTGACGGTCGACGTCGCCTTGCGGCATTCGTCGGGTGCCTGGCTCGACGCGTTCGCCGAAGCGCTCGCCGACCGCGGCATCAGGGTGCGCGGTGGCGTGGAGGCCGATCTCCTGGCCGACACCACCGGCTACGTCACGCTCGCATCGCGCCTCTCACCACCGCTCAGCGCGATCCTCCCCTTCTTCGAGAAGCCGTCGCAGAACCAGATCGGGGAGATCCTCTTCAAGACGCTCGGTCGGGTGCGGACGGGCGTGGGCACGGCGGACAGCGGACGCGTGGTCGTCGAGCGCCAACTGGTCGCGTGGGGTGCGGACAGCGCCGGCTTCGCGGTCCGCGACGGCAGCGGACTCTCGCGGCACGACTATGTCTCGCCCGAGACGATCGTGCGCGTCCTCGGCGCGATGCACCGCGGCCCGGAGTTCCGCACCTTCTACGACGCCCTGCCGATCGGCGGAGTGGACGGCACGATCGGCGACCGCATGAGGGGCACGCCGGCTGCGGGCAACGTCCACGCCAAGACGGGGACGCTCGACAAGGCCCGCTCGCTCTCCGGCTACGTCACCACCGCCGATGGGCGCCTGCTGCTCTTCTCGATCCTCTCCAACAACCACGTCGTCGCCAACCGCGAAGTGGAGCGCGTGCAGGACGCACTCGTCGCCTTCCTCGCGGGCGCGACGCTCGGGGCGCCCTGATGCTCTCGGTCACCGAGGCGGTCGCGCGCATCCTGCAGGGGATCGGGCCGCTCGACGTGGAGACGGTCGCGCTCCGCGACGCGCTCGGCCGCGTGCTGGCGGAGGACGTGATCTCACCGATCACCCTCCCGCACTGGACCAACTCGGCGATGGACGGGTACGCCGTGCGCGGGGCCGACGTGCTCGGCGCGAGCGAGGCGAATCCGATCGAGCTTCCGGTGCTCGAGACGATCGCCGCGGGGGCATTCGCGACGCGCGCGCTCGGACCCGGACAGGCGACGCGGATCATGACCGGCGCCCCGCTCCCCGAGGGCGCCGACACCGTGGTGCGGGTGGAGGACACCGACGCCGGGCTGGAGCGCGTGCGCATCCTCAAGGACCGCGACGCCGGCAAGAACACGCGCCTCCGCGGCGAGGACCTGCACGAGGGAGCGGTCGCACTGCCCGGCGGGATCCCGATCGCGGCAGCGCAGATCGGGATCCTCGCGTCGATCGGTCAGGCGAGCGCGCGCGTGCATCGACGGCCGCGCGTGGCGATCCTCGGGTCCGGCGACGAGCTCGTGGACATCGACCGGTTCGACGAAGTGCGCTCCGGCCGCAAGATCGTGAGTTCCAACTCGTACACGCTCGACGCGCTCGTGCGCACGGCCGGCGGCGAGCCGCTCGGGTTCGGTCACGCGGCCGACACGCTCGAGGCCATGCGCGCGCTGCTCGAGCGGGCGGTCGCGGCCGGGCCCGACCTGATCGTGACCTCGGCGGGCGTGAGCGTGGGAGAGTTCGACCACACGCGCGCCGCACTCGAGGCCATGGGGGCGGAGATGGGTTTCTGGAAGGTGCGCATGCGGCCCGGTGCCCCGCTCGGGTTCGGGATGATCCGTGGCATCCCCTGGATCGGACTGCCGGGAAACCCCGTGTCGGCGATGGTCACCTTCGAGCTGTTCGTACGGCCCGTGGTCCGTCGGATGCTCGGACATGTGCGCCTGCATCGCCGGCCGATCACGGTCACGCTCGAGGAACCGGTGAGCATCGGCGCGCGACTGACGCACTTCCTGCGGGCGATCGTCACTCCGCGGAGCGACGGTCAGATGGTCGCGCGGCTCACGGGGCCGCAGGGCTCGGGGATCCTCACCTCGATGTCGCTGGCCAACGCGCTGCTCATCGTACCCGAGGAGATGCCGCAGGTCGCCGCCGGGGAACGGCTGTCGGCACTGTTGCTCACCGAAGACGCCGGCACGGCGGAGGGATTCGCGCTGTGAGCCCCGCCGGCGGTGGTCCATGGCCGTCATGATGCGTCCCGAACTCGCGGCGCTCGACCGTCGTTTCACGCTCGTCGATATGTCGGTGGAGCTGCCGATGGGGCGCGTGGTGCTCGAGAAGCCGAGCGACCCCGACGACCTGATCAGCGAAGCGGACTTCGCGAAGGACGATCGCTTGCCCTACTGGGCCGATCTCTGGCCGGCGGCGATCGTACTGGCGGGGTTCCTCGAGCAGCGGGCGCTGTCGGACGGCGCGACCTCCGGCGCCGTCGGCCCGCGCCCCGCAAGTGGCGCGGCCACCCCGCGTGCGCTCGAGCTCGGCTGCGGCCTGGGATTGGTGACGATCGCGGCGATGCGCTCCGGTTACGACGTCCTCGCCACCGACTACTACGCCGACTCGACCCTGCTCACGGCGCGCAACGCCATGCGCGTGGTGGGACGCGAACCTGCCATGCGCATGGTCGACTGGCGCGACTTCCCCGCAGACCTGGGCACGTTCGACGTGGTGCTCGCGGCCGACGTGCTCTACGAGAAGCCCTACGCCCCGCTGGTGGCCGAGGCGATCAAGCGTACGCTCGCGCCCGGCGGGGTCGCGTGGGTCTCGGACCAGGGGCGCGTGGCGCTCGGCCTCTTCCTCGACGAAGCGATCGCTCGCGGCCTCGTCGCGCGGATCGTGCACTTCGAGACCCGTCCCACCAACCCACCGGCGCCGGAGGGCTCGGCGGTGCACGCGATCACGATCTATGAACTGAGGCACGCCTGAGATGCCGGCCTGGGTGTGGCGCACGATCGCGCTCCTCACGCTGTTCGGCTTCTCGGCCTGGGCGATCCGGCGGGCCGGTGACCGCCTCCGCGCGGAACTCGGTGGCTCCGGCGGGAAGCCGCGTGCGGGGCTCCTGAAGGACGAGATCGACGCGATCGTCTCGAGCGGGCTGGCGACGCCGAAGACGCTGGCCGCGATGAGTCCCAAGGAACAGCGCATGTTGGCGAGCATGGCGCTCGCGCTGCGCAGCGGTCAGAACCAGCGACCGACCCGCGAGCAGTAACCCTCGTACTCGGCGCCGAACTTGCGCCGGAGATACGCTTCCTCGCGCGGTACGATCACCAGCGCCGTGAGCACCATCGGCACGAGCACGAGCGCGACCACCGCGAGCTTGTCGCTCCAGACGCCGATGCCCACCTGGATGATCGCGAACCCGATGTAGACCGGATTGCGCGACCACGCGAACGGGCCGTCGTCGACGATCGCCCTGGTCGCCTTCCAGGGCTCGAGCGGCGTGCGCTTGGCACGGAACACGACTTGCGCCCAGACGAGGAGGGCGACGCCGAGCAGGACCACTGTGACCCCGACCGGCATCCACCCGGCGGGGCGCGCATGCATCGGCCACCAATGGTGCACCCCGACGCCGACCGCGATCGCCCCGAGGTACGCGAGCGGCGGCTTGTACGGCAGGTCGGGATGGTCGGGCAACGGATCGACCGCCGCGTTCGCTTGGCTCACGGCTCTCTCCTCAGACCAATTGCTGCGCCACGACCTCGGCGATGTCGTACACCGGGACCTCGCTGCCCTTCGCCTTCACGCCGTCGGCCATCATCGTCATGCAGAAGGGGCAGGCGACCGCGATCGAACCGGCATTCGTGGAGAGCGCCTCTTCGGCGCGTTCGATGTTGATCCGCTTCCCTTCCTTCTCCTCCATCCACATGCGGCCGCCGCCGGCGCCGCAGCAGAGCCCCTTGTCCTTGCTGCGCGGCATCTCCACGAGGTTCATCACCGGCAGGGCGCGCTTGAGCGTCTCGCGCGGCGCCTCGTACACCTCGTTGTAGCGCCCGAGGTAGCAGGAATCGTGATAGGTGAACGTGCTCACCGGCGCGTGCAGATCCTGACGGATGGGCACGCGCCCCTCGGCCAGCAGGTGCTCGATGTACGTCGAGTGATGCACCACGTCGTACTCCCCGCCGAACTGAGGGTACTCGTTGCCGAGCTGGTGGAAGCAGTGCGGGCAGGCGGTGACGACGGTCCTGACGCCGTACTTGCCCAGCGTCTCGACGTTGTCCTTGGCGAGCATCTGGTAGAGGTACTCGTTGCCCATGCGGCGCGCGGGGTCGCCGTTGCACTTCTCCTCCTGACCGAGGATCGCGAAATCGACGCCCGCGGCCTGGAGGATCCTCGCGAACGCCACTGTGGTCTTCTTGGCGCGATCGTCGAACGATCCCATGCAGCCGACCCAATAGAGCACCTCGGGCTTTGCGCCGCGCGCGGCCATCTCGGCCATGGTGGGGATGTTCATCCCCTCGGCCCACTTGCCGCGGTCGCCCGGATCGAAGGCCCAGGGCGAGCCACTCGCCTCCATGGACTCGAAGGCAGGCATCATCTCCTCGGGGAACCGCGACTCGGCGAGCACCAGGTTGCGGCGCAGTTCGTTGATGACCGAGAGCTGGTCGATCGAGACCGGGCATTCGTACACGCACGCGCGGCACGAGGTGCAGGCCCAGAGTTCCTCGTCGGTGATGTAGCCCCCGAGCAGGGTCTTCTCGGCGAGGCCGACGGGCGCGTCGGGCGAGAGCGTCGCGACCCCGGCGGCGTCGGTGACCATCCAGGGCGCCTTGGCCTCGAGCCGCTCGCGCACGTTGATCATGATCTTGCGTGGGCTGAGCATCTTGCCCGTGGTGTTGGCCGGGCAGACCGCGGTGCAGCGCCCGCACTCGGTGCACGCGAAGCCATCGAGCAGCGACTTCCAGCTCAGGTGCTCCACATCGCTCGCGCCGAACTGCTCGGCCTCCACGCCCTCGAAGTCCATCGGGCGCATGGCCCCGATCGTACCCGGGCCGCTGGTGTTCGAGAGGTAGGTGTTGGGGAGCGAGGCGACGACATGCAGGTGCTTGGAGTACGGCAGGTAGTTCAGGAACCCGAGTACGAGCAGGGCATGGGCCCACCAGAAGAGCTCGTGCATGAACACCGGGGACGGGAACCAGGGCACCACCGCGACGTTCACGAGCGCGACCGCGAGCGGATAGCTGATCGGCCGCATGCCGGCGAGCGCCAGCGGCTCGGCGGCGATCCGGAAGGCGCTCGCGAGGAACATCGTCACCATCAGCGCGCCGATCCAGGAGAGGATCAGCAGCGGATCGTTGGGATGCGTCTCCTTGCCCATGAGCCGCTTCACGCGCTTGGTGAGGCGCCGGAAGAGCGCCATGGCGACCGCCGCGAGCACGATCGCACCGAAGGCCTCCTGACTGGCCACGTAGAGCCAGTAGACCTGTTGCGGGAGGAAGTTCGCGTAGCTGAACGAGGGGACCACGCCCTCGATGAGGAGCTCGGTGGTGCCCGCGCCGAGGATCATGAAACCCCAGAAGATCGCGGCGTGCATGGGGCCGGCGATCGAGTCGCGGAAGATCTTGGACTGGAAGATGCCGACGCCGAGGAGGTTCCCCACGCGGGCCGGCACGTCGTTCCAGCGGAGATCGTCGAGGCGGCCGACGCGCAGGTAGCCGATCAGCCGCTGGACGTTGGCGGCGAAGAACCCGATCGAGACGACGAGGATGGCGAGGAAGAGCCCGTTGGCGGCGGTCATGGCGTGAACATAGTGCGCGTGACCGCGAGGCACCACAGGGCCCGCAGGGCCCGCCGCGTCGCGCGCGGCGGGCCCTGCTCTCTAGTGCGCCTTCGCCTTCTTCACCTCGGCCGTGAGCACCGGCAGGATCTCGAGCACGTCCCCGATGATGCCGTAGTCGGCGATCTTGAAGATCGGCGCTTCCTTGTCCTTGTTGATCGCAACGATGGTCTTGGACGTGCGCATGCCGGCGAGGTGCTGGATGGCGCCGGAGATGCCGCAGGCGATGTAGAGATCGGGCGAGACGAGACGCCCGGTCTGGCCGATCTGGTCCGAGTGCGGGCGCCAGCCGTCGTCGGTCACGGCGCGCGTCGCGCCGACGGCGGCGTTGCCGAAGGCCGCTGCGAGCTCCTCGACGAGCTTGAAGTTGCCTGCTTCCTTGAGGCCGCGACCGCCGGAGATGATCACCGGCGCCTCGCCGAGATCGAGCTTGGCGGTGTTGCCGGCGGCGGTCTCGGTGATCCGCACGCGGCTCGCCGACGGATCGCCCGCCGGAGCGTACGCCTCGACCGCGCCCGCCTTGGCGTTCTCCTTGGGCAGGAAGGCGCCGGGACGGACGCTCACGACGGCCGGGCTGGCGGTGAGCGTGAGCGTCTGCAGGATCTTGCCTGTGTAGCCCGGATGCGTGACGGTGATCGACGACGCGCTCGCGGTCATGGCGACGGCGTCGGAGGCCACGGGGACCTTGAGCTTGGCCGCCACGCGCGGGGCGATGTCCTTGCCCGTGGCGGAAGCGGCGCAGATGAAGGCACCGTAGCCGGAACCCATGCGCGCCGCGACGGTCGCGGCGACCGCTTCGGGATTGTTCTGCGCGAAGGCCGCGTGTTCGACGACGATCACGCTGTCGGCGCCATGGGCCCCGAGCCGGGCGGCGTGCGCGCCGATGCCGGGCGCGCCGAAGAGGATCGCGTGCACGGCGCCACCACGAACGTCGGCGACGGCGCGGGCGGCGGTGACGGCTTCGAGCGCGGCGCGGCGGAGATCACCACCGCGGGACTCGGCGAATGCGAGGACGTTGTTGGACACTAGAGGACCTTCGCTTCTTCCTTGAGGAGTCGGACGAGCTCGGGCACGACGGCCGAGCCCTCGCCGATGATGCGACCGGCCGACCGCTCCGGGGGGAGCGCCATGGCGTCGAGCGCGAGGCGCTGCTCGGCGAGCTGGGCGGACCTGGTCTCGAGCGGCTTCTTCTTGGCGGCCATGATCCCCTTGAGCGAGGGGTAGCGCGGCCGGGCGATGCCCTCGTCGATCGTGACGACGGCCGGGAGCGCGCACTCCACGAGTTCGTACGCGCCCTCGAGTTCGCGGCGCATCTTCGCTGTGCGGCCGTCGAACTCCAGCTTGCTGATCGCGTTGACGACCGGCAGGCCGAGGAGCTCGGCGGTCATGGCTCCGGTGGCGCCATGCGCCGTGTCGATCGACATGCGGCCGAACATGATCAGGTCGTAGGCGCCGTCCTTGAGTTCGGCCGCGAGTGCGGTCGCGATGGCGTACGAGTCGGCGGGGACCGTGTCGGCCTTGAGCTGCACGGCGCGGTCGGCGCCCATGCTCATGGCCTTGCGCAGGGTCTCCTGCACGACGTCGGGGCCGAGGGAGATGACGACGACCTCGCCGGCATTGAGTTTCTCCTTGATCTGGAGCGCGGCCTCGACGGCGTAGCCGTCGAAGTCGGAGATCTCGAACTTGAGCCCCGCTTCGTCCACGGCCTTGCCGGAGGGGGCGATCTTGAAGCGGACGTCCATGTCGGGGACGCGCTTGATGCAGACGGCGATCTTCACTGGATACCTGGTGTCTGGGACGGACTGAAAACTACTGGCGGTGGCTGGTCGGTGGTAGGCGAACGCCGAGGTCACATCAGCGGCGCGAGCTCCACCTCGGTCAGCTCACCCCGATAGGCCCAGAGCACCGCGAGCGAGACCACCGCGAACGCGAGCACGCTCCACGCGACGAGCCCAGGCGCCAGGCCGGTGTAGAGCAGGCCGCCGCAGGCGGCCGCGGTCGCGAGCAATCGCGCGGTCTCGAGCGATCGCGCCCACCTGGCGCGCTCGAACACCCCACCCACGCCGGCCAGCGCGAGCGTCACGAAGAAGGCCGGTGCCGCCGCCAGGGCCACCGGCATGGTGCCTGCGCGCTGGAGCAGGAGGAAGCCCGCAACGAGCGCCGACGCGAACTGCACGAAGCCGTACCAGGCGAGTGGCGCCGGCACCGGCGGGTCGAACTTCACGAACGTCTCCGCCGAGACCTCGCGCGGCCGCTCGATCTCCCCGAGCTCGGAGGGCCTCCAGCCCGGACGCCCGAACACGATCCGGAGCTTGTCCATCCACCGCTCGGCGTGCCAGGCGTCCTTGGCGATCTGCACGAACACGTGCACGTTCGCCCAGAGCGGATTCCAGCTCCGCAGCGGCTTGGTGATCCCGTACACGGGCTCGTCGGCTTCCTGAACGAAGGTCCCGAACCACCGGTCGAACACGATGAAGACGCCGGCGTAGTTCCGGTCCTGGTACTTGGGGTTCACCCCGTGATGCACGCGATGATGGCTCGGCGTGTTCATCACGTACTCCGTGACGCGCCCCATGGTGCCGACGGCGCGCGTGTGGATCCAGAACTGGTAGACGAGGTTGATCGCATTGCAGGCGACGAACATCCGCCAGGGCACCCCGATCACCGCGAGCGGCACGTAGAAGACCCAGCTCATGAGCCCATGCAGGGCGCTCTGCCGCAGCGCGACGGGGAGGTTGTACTCCTCGCTCTGGTGATGCACCACATGCCCCGCCCAGAGGATGTTGATCTCGTGCGCGTAGCGGTGCGACCAGTAGTAGCAGAAGTCGACGAGGACGAAGACCACGCTCCAGCTCGCGAGGGCCGCGATGTCGACGCCGAATCCCGGAATGCCCGCGGCGTCCACGAAGGGTGCGCGCTCCGGCCATGCGGGAACGAACGGGAGGAGGAGCTGGATCGAGGCGCGCTCCCCGACCCAGATGAAGATCCCGATCGTGAAGAGCTTGGTGAAGATGCCGGCGAGCTGGCTCAGGATCCCGCAGCTCAGGTCGGAGAGCGAGTCGTTGAGGCGCACCACGCGGCGCCCGCTCACCTGGCTCCAGAGGAGTTCGACGGCGATGAGGACGAAGAAGATCGGGATGGAAGCCTGGATGATGCCCATGGCGATCTAATTGTAGATTATCGCGTGCCCACGACCAACTCCGAGTCCACCCGCCCCCTCGCCGTCGTCACCGGTGCCTCCGCCGGGATCGGACGCGAGTTCGCCCGCCAGCTCGCCGAGCGCGGCTTCGACCTCCTGCTCGTCGCCCGCGACGCCGAACGGCTCAAGGCGCTCGGCGCCGAACTCAGTGCCGCGCACGGCATCGACGCGCAACCGTGGCCGGCCGACCTCTCCCGCGACGACGCGATGCGGACGCTGGCCGAGTTCCTGGCGCGGAACGAACGCGTGATGCTGCTCGTGAACAACGCCGGCTTCGGCACCAAGGGGAAGTTCGCGACGCGGCCGTTGAGCGAGCAGGCGACGATGCTCGAGCTGCACGTGATGGCGCCGATGCTGCTCACCCGGGCCGTGCTCCCGGGGATGATCGACCGGCGCGAGGGCCGGATCATCACGGTGGCGTCGGTGGCCTCGTTCACGGCGAGTCCGGGCAACGTGAACTACTGCGCCACCAAGGCCTACAATCGCGTCTTCACCGAGGCGCTCGCGATGGAGCTCGCCGGGACGGGCGTGCATGTGCAGGTGCTCTGCCCCGGGTTCACGCACACCGAGTTCCACGACCGGATGAAGATCGACAAGTCGAAGGGGATCCCGTCGTGGGCCTGGCTCAACACCGACCGCGTGGTGCGCGAATCGCTCGACGCGGCCTTCGGCGACGGACCGGTGGTGGTGATCCCGGGGAAGCGGTACCGCGCGGTTGTGCTCGCGCTGCGCTACATGCCGCTCTGGGTGCGGAAGCTCATGCAGGAGCGCTACGGCCGGGCCCGAATCTGACCGTGTACGGAGAACGTCCGTGCCCGTCGTCGGAGGACCCCTTCACGGAACCGACGACGACGGGCGACGGACGCCTCACTTGAAGGTGTCGCAGACGATCTGGCTGTTACCGCCGGCGTGCTTCTTCTCCGCGAGCGTCGTCGCACCCGACGGGAAACGGGCCCAGCCTGAGGCGAGAACGCAGGAATAGCCCGGATAGCGCGAATCCGTCGCGACGGCGAGGAAAGCGGGCTCCCGATTCGGTGCCGCGGCGAGTTCGATCGTCACGCTCACGGTCTCGGGCACGCGCATCCCCTCGAGCGAAGACGCGTCGGGTGCGTAGTTGCCGAGCCGACCGAAGCGCCGCTCCTGCAGCTTATTGATTAGCAGCAGAGTCAGTGTCACGCGCGATTCCGCTTCCGAGGCGAGGCGCGCGCGCTCCGTGATGCCGTCCCCGTCGCAACCTGGCTCTCCCTCGGGCAGTCGCTTCTTCTCGATGTCGGTGCGCGGCGCCACTGACCCGTCGAGCCCCACGTGGATGACACAACTCCCGTCACGCCCCTCCGTCCGGGCGACCGCACCGTAGGCGTTACTGCCCGCGTTCACGATCTCGACCTTCACGCCCCGCGAGGCGCGGTACCGGTTCGGTCCCAGATCGGTGAGGGTGCGGGCATACGCCCCCTTCTCGGCATAGTGCGCCTCCTGTGCAGTGACGAGGTTCCGGAGGTCAGACTTCATCCGGGCGATCAGCGCCCGCGAAGTGTCGGGTGCGGACTGGGCACGCAACGGCGCGGCAACGAGCAAGAGTACGGTGAGCCAGGCGAGCGGACGACGGAACGGCGGCATCGGGACTCCTTTAGTGTAGTAGTGTACCAATACAGTGGCACTCTACGCTTTGCTTGTCAAGGCCGCTCCCGAAAGAAGGAGGGCGCCCCGAACGCGGGACGCCCTCTTCTTCCATCCTTCATCCTCCATCCTACTTCCTACTTGAACGCCCCCATCCCGGTGATCGCCTGCCCGATGATCAGCGAGTGCATGTCGTGCGTCCCCTCGTACGTGTAGACGCTCTCGAGATTGGCCATGTGCCGCATGCTGCCGTACTCGGCCAGGATGCCCACCGCGCCGAGCAGCCGCCGCGCCTCGCGGGCGATGTTCGTGGCGATGTCCACGTTGTTGCGCTTGGCCATGGAGACCTGCTGCGGCGTGAAGGTGCCGGCGTCCTTCATGCGGCCCAGGTGGAGCGAGAGCAGCTGGCCCTTGGTGATCTCGGTGATCATGTCGGCCAGGCGCACCTGCTGGATCTGGAAGCCGGCGATCGGCTTGCCGAACATCACGCGGTTCTTGCCGTACGAGAGTGCTTCCTCGTAGCAGGCGATGGCGGCGCCGAGCACACCCCACGAGATGCCGTAGCGCGCCTGTGTGAGGCACATGAGCGGGCTCTTGAGGCCGCCCGAGTTCGGCAGGATCGCGTCGGCCGGGAGATGGACGTTGTCGAAGACCAGCTCGCTCGTGTCCGACGCGCGGAGCGAGAGCTTGCCCTTGGCGTCCTTCGCCTTGAAGCCCTTGCTGTCGGTCGGGACGAGGAATCCCTTGATCGACTTGCCCTCGTCGTCGCCGTCCTCGGTCTTGGCCCAGACCACCGCGACGTGCGCGGTGGAGCCGTTGGTGATCCACATCTTCGCGCCGTTGAGGATCCAGGTGCCGTCGGCCTGCTTGCGCGCCCGCGTGATCATCCCGCCGGGGTTGGAACCGTAGTCGGGTTCGGTGAGGCCGAAGCAGCCGATCTTGGTGCCCTTCGCCATCTGCGGGAGCCAGTGCTTCTTCTGCGCCTCGGAGCCGAAGGCGTAGATGGGATACATCACCAGGGCGCCCTGCACCGACGCGAAGGAGCGGATGCCCGAATCGCCGCGCTCGAGCTCCTGCATGATGAGGCCGTACATCACGTTGTTGAGCCCGGCGCAGCCGTACTCCTCGGGGAGGTTGGCGCCGAAGTAGCCGTTCTCGCCCATCTCGGCGATGAGCTCGCGCGGGAAGCGGCCGTCGACGTAGGCCTGGCCGATGATCGGCAGGACCTTCTCGTCGACGAAGGCGCGGACGGAATCGCGGACCGCACGCTCCTCTTCGGTGAGGGCGGCGTCGATGTTGAACAGGTCGCCGTCGCGCGGGCGGAGCTGCGGTGAGGCGAGGAAGTTTTCGGTTTCGGAGGAGGCCATGCGAAGGGGAAAGGGACTCCGGAATCTAACCGGGAGCCGTGGCGGACGCCCCCGGCCCGGACCGGCGTCAGCCCCCGGTCCTCGGTTCCTCAGCCCCGGGGCAGGCGATGCCCGCGCCCGCGGATCGCGACGAGCACGGCCGGCACGAGGTAGAGCGTGATCGGCGTCGAGAGCGCCAGCCCGCCGATCACGGCGAGCGCCAGCGGCTGCTGCAGTTCGCTCCCTGCCCCGATCCCGAGCGCCAGCGGCACGAGTCCGAAGAGCGTGCAGAGGGTCGTCATCAGGATCGGACGAAGCCGCACGCGCGCCGCTTCGCGGATCGCCTCCTCGAGGGGCACGCCGTCATCGCGCATGCGGCGCCGAGTGAAGTCGAGAAGGATGATGCCGTTCTTCACGATCAGCCCGACAAGCAGGATGAGTCCCATGAACGACGAGACGTTCAGGGGCGTCCCCGTCACGATGAGCAGGGCGAGCGCACCGACGAACGAGAGCGGCGCCGCCAGCAGCACGACGAGCGGCTCGACGAATGACTGGAACTGCACCACCATGATCGCGACGACGCTCGCCGCGGCCAGTGCCAGCACGAGCAACAGCGAGCGGAACGCCTCCTGCTGTTGCGCCGAGAGCCCCGCCACCTCGACCCGGATGCCCTCCGGCGCCGGCGTGGACGCGAGCACGCCGCGCACGTCGGTCATGATGTCGCCGAGCGCCCGGCCGGAGACGTCCGCGGTGACGGCGATCATCTGCTGCTGGTTCTCGCGCCAGAGCTCGGCGCGCGTCTCGATGGGGGTGAAGCGGGCGAGCGACGCCAGCGGGACGGTGCGCCCGGTCGCGGGGGCCAGCACCGGGAGCGTGCCGAGCCGGGCGCCGTTGAAGCGCACGGAGTCCGGCGCGCGGACGCGGACGCCGTAGGCGCGATCCTCGAGCCGGACCTCTCCGGCGGCGGCCCCCATCAACGCGCCCCCCACCGCCTCGCTCACGTCCTGCGGCGCGAGGCCGACACGGTCGGCCTCCGCGGCGTTCACGCGCATCTCCAGTTCGGCGCTCGGCTCGCTCACGCCGTCGTACAAGTCCTCGAGTCCGACGACCTCCTCGAGCGCGGTCGCGAGCGTCGTGCCGTAGCCCTCGAGCGCGGCGAGGTCGGAACCGAAGAGCTTGATCTCGACGGGGCTCGAGACACCGGCGGCGTCGTTGAGCACGTCGGTGATGATCTGGACGAACTCGATCCGCAGGCGCGGGAGCGCGGTCTCGATCCGCACGCGTACGTCGTCCACCACCTCGAAGACGCTGCGGTCGCGGCTTCGGCGCGGCGAGAGGCGCGCGACGAGGTCGCCGGAGTTCTGCAGGGTCGCGAAGAGGCCGAGCTCGGCGCCGGTCCGCCGCGACGTGCCGAGGATCTCCGGCGTGTCGCCGAGGATCCCCTCGACGATCCGCATCTGGCGGTCGGTCTCGGCGAGCGCGGTGCCGCCCGGCGTGACGTAGTCGAGCACGAACGCGCCCTCGTCCATGTCCGGCAGGAACCCGGTGCTCGCGACGCGCAGCGCCAACAGGCCCGCGAGGAGGAGGACGAGTGCGCCCGCGAAGATCCATCGCGGCCGGCCCAGGACACGCCCGAGCGACTCCGCGTACCAGTCGGAGAGGGCGTCGACGGCGGAGCCGAGGCGGGCGAGGATAGCTCGCGCCCCGTCGCGCGCGGTGGCGTCGTGGCCGTCCTGCGCCTCGACCAGCTCGGCGTCGGCGGCCGTGAGGAACTGCTCGCTCAGCAGCGGGATGATGGTGAGCGCCAGGACCAGCGAGACCATCACGGCCACGGTGAGCGTGAGCGAGAGCGCGGCGAAGAACTGTCCCACTACGCCCTCGAGGAGCCCGAGCGGGAGGAAGACGACGACGGTCGTGAGCGTCGAGGTCGTGACCGGCCAGATGAGTTCCTGCACGGCGTCGCGGACGGCGCGCGCACGGTCGCTCGTGATGTGGAGGTGCCGCACGATGTTCTCGGTGATCACCACCGCATCGTCGATCACGAGGCCGGTCGCGATCGCCATGGCGCCGAGCGTCATCAGGTTGAACGACTGTCCGAGGAACGACATGACGAGCACCGTGATAGCCATCGTCAGCGGGATCGCGGAGGCACTGATCGCGGTGATGCGGGCATGCCGGAGGAAGACGAGCAGCACGAGGATCGCCAGCACCGCCCCGACGACCATCGCGTCGCGCACCGATCGCACCGCGTCGCGCACGAGCTCAGGCTGGTCGTAGACCGCGCGCAGGCGTACGCCCGGCGGCAGCGCCGGACCGAGCGCGCGCACCACGCCGGCGACGGAATCGGCGATGGCGACCGAGTTGCCCCCGACCTGCCGCGTGATGCTGATCTGCGCCACGAGCTTGCCGTTGCCGCTGATGATGCGGACGCGGTCCTCGGTGCCGAGCGTGACCGTCGCGATGTCGCGCACACGCAACCCGCCGCGCACGACGACGTTCGCGATGTCCTCCGTCGCGTGCGCCTCGTGCGCGGCGACGATCAGGTACTGCTTGTAGTCCCGCGGGAGGCGACCGACCGCCTCGGCGCCGGTGGCACGCTTGATGGACTGCGCGAGGTCGTCGTAGGTCAGGCCCTGCTGGGCGAGCCGCGCGGGGTCGGCGACGACCTCCACCTCATGGACATCGGTCCCCTCGACATCCACGCGCCCCACGCCGGGCACGCGCGAGATCAGCGGCTTGATGCGGTAGCGCGCGATGTCGTAGAGGGTCGCGGGGTCACCGCCCTCGAGGTTGTACGAGATGATCGGGAAGAGCGACGGCGTCAGGCGGTCGACGACGATGTCGAGTCCGGGCGGAAGCTCGCCGAGCACCTCGTTGACGCGTTGCTGCACGAGCTGTAACGCGTACCGCATCTCCGTGCCCGATGCGAACGTCATGTTGATCTCGGCCGCGCCGCGGATGGTGCGCGACTGCACGCGTACCACGCCGGGCACGATGCTCACCACCTCCTCGATCGGCCGCGTGACCGCGAAGACCACCTGCCGCGCGCCGAGCGACGAGCCCTGCGCCACGATCGTGATGCGGGGGAACGTCAGCTCCGGGTAGATGGCCGACGGCAGGCGATCCATCGCCCAGACGCCGGCGGCGCTCAGCAGGGCGGCCGCGAGGTAGACCAGACGGCGCTGCTCGGAGAGGCGATCGAACCAGCCGCGCGGCGAGGTCACGGCTTCGGGGCCGTGACTCTGGCGCCGTCGTCCATGCCGTACGCACCGTAGGTCACCACACGGTCGCCCGCCGCGACGCCGCCGAGGAGGCGTGCCACGCCGGCATGGCGGGCGCCGACGGTCACGGCCTGCGCGTGCGCGACGTCCGCGGAGTCCACGACGAACACCTTGAAGCCGTCGCCGTCCGGCACGAGCGCCTCGACGGGCACGACGAGCGCGGCACGGATCGTCGCGACGGTGATGTCGCCGGACAGCATCTCCCCGATGCGAAGCGGCCGGAGCGCGGTCACGACGCGCACCCGCACAGCCACGCTCCGCGTGACCGCATCGACGACGCCACCGACCTCCGCAACGGTGCCGCGGCCGGCGACCGCACTGTCGCCCTCATCGGACCGCACCTGGACGACCGCGCCCACGCGGATGCGCGCGGCGTCATTCGCGGGAACCGCGAACAGGATGTCCACCGCCGAGGGGTCCGCGATCTCCACGAGCACGTCACCGACGTCGACCGCGGCGCCGACCACGGCCGTCACGCGCGTGATCACGCCGTCGAAGGGCGCGCGCACCATGCCGAGTTCGACGTTCCGCTCGGCGACGACGAGGTCCGCGTCGGCGGCGGCGAGCGCTGCGGTCGCAGCCTCGAGGTCGCGGCGCGGCAGGATACCCGCGTCCACCAGCCGGCGGGCGCGGTCGGCGTTCTGCCGCGCGGCCTCGGCGGTCGCGCGCGCACCCTTCGCCGCGGAGGCGAACACCGATGACTCGAGGTCGACCAGGTTCGCGCCCATGCTCACGCGGTCCCCCGACGTGACGAGGACGCTCGTGACGCGCGTGGGCGCGGGGGCGCCGATGGCGGCCACGTGGCCGATGCGCGGCGTGACCTCACCGATGGCGCTCACCGATTCGGTGAAGTCGCTCACGGCGACGACCTCGGTACGCACGGCGACGGCCGCGCCGGCCTCCTCCTCTGTCGCCTCTCCGCCGCCACAGGCGACGAGGGTGGCGGCGGTCAATATCGTCACGCCGAGCACCAGCGCGCGCACTGGCGCGCGGCCGCTCCGTCGATCACGCACGCGGGGGGAGGGTCGGATCATGGGCGGATGCCGGCGGTGAGGGTGACGAGCGAGACCGTCGCCGCCGCGATCCGGGCCGCGGCGACATCGTCGACGTACTGCAGGAGGATCTCGCGCGCGGCGCGTTGCGCCTCGAGCACGGTGGCCAGCGGGGCGGCACCTTCCTCGTACGCACGCAGCGACATCGCCGCGATGCGGTCCGCGCTCGCGAGCAGGGTGCGGTCCCGCGCGAGCCGCGCGGTCGCCGCCGTGCGCTCGCGCGCCGCCCGCACGATCCCGGACTGCGCCTCCAGGCGCGCGAGAGCGAGGGCGGCGGCGGCGCGGTCGCGCTCGGCGGTGGCCGCGAGGATCGGGCCGCGATTGCGATCGAGCAGCGGGAGCGGCAGCGAGAGCCCGACCACCGGGAGCGCGCCGGTCGCACCGCCCGGGTCGTGCGTCTCGAATCCGGCGGTGAGCGTGGGCCAGAGCCAGGTGCCGCGCTTCTGCTGACGGAGCGCGTACTCGCTCGCCGTGAGCGATGCGGCCGCCGCGTCCACCAGCAGCGGCACGCCCGTTCCGACCGGGAGTGCAGCGTCTGGCAGCGGCTCGAGCGGGTCGGAGAGCGTGACCGTGGAGCTCTCGGCCGCGACGCCCACGAGGACCTGGAGGTCGAGCAATGCCACGGCGACGGAGAGCGCATCGGCGGCGGCGGCGTTGGCCTGCTGTCCGGCGTTCACGGACGCGACCTCCACATCGAGGTCGCTCGCATCACCCGCGTCGCGGCGTGTCGAGGCGATCTGACGCAGCGAATCGGCGGCGGCGGCGTTCAGGCGCGAGATGCGGGCGCGTTCGCGCGCCGCCAAGGCCTTCGTGTAGGTCACGTCCGCGTCGAAGGCGATCGAGGCGCGCTCGTAGACGAAGCGAAGTCGGCTCGATTCGCGCGCCGCCGCGGCCGACCGCACGCGCGCGCTGCGGAAGGTGCCGAGGTCGAGCGGCAGGTCCACGAGGACGTGGTACTGCGGTGCGTCCTTGGTGAACTCGGTCGTGAGCGTCGGGTTGGGAAAGGTGCGCGCGACGCGGTACTGCGCGGCGGCAGCGAGCGTGTCGGCGGCCGCGAGGGCGCGGCGCGGCCCGCGCGCGAGCGCCGACTCGATCGCCTGCGCCCGTGTGAGGGACTGGGCGGACGCCCCGGTCGGGGCGGCGATGAGCAGCGCCGCCCCGAGCACGAGGAGTCGGGTCGCCTCGCGCACCTACGGCGCGATGACGAGCATCGAGAACGACCCCGGGATGATCGGCGCGCGTGGCGGCCGGCCACCCGGCGTCGCCGCCGGCACGGGACCGTACTCGACCGCCATCTGGTACACGACGTGGGTGAGCGGGTCGAGCGCCATGGTGCGCGCCCCTCGCGGCGTCGTGACGGTCTGTACCGGCGCGTACGCGGTGCGGCTCGTCTGCCGGATGACGCTCAGGCTGCCGTCGCCGCACGAGGCGAAGACCAGCTTGGTGCCGGGATCGTACGCCGCCGCGTCGGGGCCGCCGCAGATCGGCACCGTCGTGATCATCTTGCCGTTGTCGGCGTCGATGACGGCCATGACCTTGTCGCAGACCGAGAAGAGCACGCGGTTCGCGCGGTCGATCGCCATGCCGGTGGGCTCGTCGCACGGGGCGATCGAGAAGCGCGTCACCTCGCGCATGGTGCGCGTGTCGATCCGGACCACCATCGCCGAGTCCTCGACGTTGACCCAGAGGGCGCCCTTCCCGTCGGTCACGGCGGTCTCGGGCGTCCCCATGTTCGGGATGCGGCCGATGACCTCGCCCTTGGCCGCGTCGATGACCGTCGCGTCGTGGGTCCCGTGGTTCCAGGTGAAGATGCGCTTGGTCAGCTCGTCGTAGGTGATCGCGTCCGGGTTGATCGCATGGATCGGCAGTACGGTGATCACCGCGAGCGTGGTGTAATCGAAGATGGTGACCGACGAGTCGCGACCGTTGGAGGTGAAGCCGCGGTTCAGGTCCGGCGCCAGGGCGACGCCATGCACGCCGATGGTGTTGGGGATCTCGCCGGCGACGGCGTCCTTCGCGAGGTCGTAGACGATGACGCGGCTGGCGTGGGTGAGGAAGACACGTTTCGCGGCGGGATCCGCGGTCACATAGTCGAAGCCGCCGTCACCGCCGATCCTGACCGTGCGGGCGACGTGGTACGTTGGCGCCGCCTGGGCCGCGACGACCGCGGGGAACAGGACGAGGGCGGCCAACAGGACGGACTGCCGGAGCTGATGCATCGACGACTCCCGGGAATGGATCGGTCGTCGCGAGTGTCGCGGCGGCTGGATGTTGAGAGTGCGCGTCCGGAGGGGAGGGCGCAACCGACCGGACGCGCGCATCTGACATCAGCCGTCCTACGCGCGCGGTCGCAGGGACGCTGTGGTCCGCTCGCCCCCCCTTGGCGGTGGTCCGCTCGCCCCCCCTTGGCGCCGGCACCCGTGGCCCAGGTCATTGCGGCGGCCGGTTCGAGACGCGGCTCGTGCTTGCCGAGCCGTCGGCGCTCAGCGGGCGCTACGGTCCCTTGGCCAGCGGCACCCGGCGCGCGAGCAGGTCGGCGGCCGCGTCACGCATGAGCAATGACTCGTCCTGCGTGACCTGGAAGACCACCTGGCGCCGCGCCCAGAGGCCGAAGTCGACCGGACCCGCCTCCGGCCAGCTGCGCGACCCCGAACTCCCGGCCGACGCGATGCTGTACCCCCCGGACGGGTTCGACATGCGGATCGTCCAGGCGCGCATGATCCAGTGGCCGGTCTTGAGTTCGCTGAACTCGACCGTTCCGCCGGTGCCCGCGACGCGGTGCCGCGGTGGAGGGTTCACGTAGGTGAAGTCGATGCGCCGCAGCTTGTACGTGGCGACGTCGAGCCAGAAGGTGCCCACGACGTCCGTGTAGCGGGGACGCGTCATCGGCTCGAAGCGCACGCCCACCACGTCGTCGGCGAGCGTGTCCTCGGGCGCGCGGATGAAGCAGTGTGTCGCCGCGAAGCGTTCGTCGGTGAGGAGCCGCGCGTTGGGCGCGTAGTAGGTCGTCACCCCGGGCGTGTTGCGCCTGATGTAGCCGTATCGGAAGAGCGAGTCGTAGTGCGCCTCACCGAAGGCATCGCCCAACGGGACCACCCGGAGCGTGGAGTCCACCATCTCCACTTCGCCGTCCGCGCCCGGGACGCCCTCGTATTCGATGGTGCGGATCTGCAGGCTGCTGTCGCGTTCGGCGAGCGCCGTGCTCGCGAGCACGGTTCGCGCTTCGTCCCAGAGCTGCCAGGCCGCGGCGTCGGCGCGGAGGCCGCAGAGGCCGCGGTCCTCGGTCACGGTCACCGGCGCGAGGGCGACGCGCTCGGCCCCGAGGATGAGCCGGAGCTCGGACGTGGCGCCCGCCGCGACGAAACGGGCTGGCGCGATCGTCGGGCGGAGTCCGGGACGCATCGCGCGCAGGGTGACCGAGTCGGCTCGGTCGAGGCGGAAGGCGAAGCGCCCGCGCGCGTCGGTGAGCGCCTGTCGCGGCGTCCCGCTGCCGGTATGCAACTGCACGAGCACGGCCGGCGCCGGCGTGACCGAATCGGGGAGGAGGACGACGCCGCTCACCGCCTGGGCCGCGAGCGGCAGGGGGCACGTGAGGAGGGCGAGCAGATGGAGCAGGGATCGGCGAGCGGTCATCGTTCCTACAACGCCCGAGACGGCGGCCGGGTCACGCGTCCGCTCCTGTCGCGCGGGCCGCCCGGGCCGGGCCGCCCCCGTGCCTACCTCCTAGATTGCCCTGCATCCCTCATGACCCGGAGGCGTGACCGATGTCGACGCCGGAATCCCTCGCCAAGCGCTTCCTCCGCAAGGAGTGGATCTCCCTCACCGATCGGCAACGACGCGTCGTCGATGCGTTGCACGAACGTGCGACGGTCTCGCGCGACACGAATCGGGAATTCCACGAGGAGCGCACATTCGGCCAACGGCTCGCCGACGGGGTCGCCGCCTTCGGCGGCTCATGGACCTTCATCCTGATCTTCTTCACGATGATGATCGTCTGGGCGACGATGAACACCGTCCTCCTGGCGCCGGGGCGCGTGTTCGACCCCTACCCGTTCGTCTTCCTCAACCTGATCCTCTCGATGTTGGCCGCACTGCAGGCGCCGGTCATCATGATGTCGCAGAATCGCACGGCGATGCTCGACCGCAGGAACGCCGAGGCCGACTACGAGGTGAATCTCAAGGCCGAGATCGAGATCCGGCACCTGCACGAGAAGCTCGACGAACTGCGCGAGGCGCGGTGGGTCGAGCTCGTCTCTCAGCAGGAGCGGCAGATCGCGATGCTCGCGGAGCTGCTCAGCGCCCGAGGCGGCATCGTCCCACCGGAGTCAAGCGCCCAGTGAGACGCGACCGCGGGGCTCGGCGCTCAGCACACCGCGCGCTTGGCGCTCGGCACCGCCCCCACCTCACGGCACTTCCGCCGGAAGTCCGCCCCATGGTCGATCGGCAGCGCGTTCTCATGCTGCCACTGATGCACCATCTCGTGCAGCAGCGTCTCCAGCGCCGACGCGAAACCGTCCCGGTGACAGTGGCGCGCCGAGATCGCGATCTCCGGTCCCCCGCCCTCCACGCCCGGCGCGTAATGGCCCAGGCGGCGCAGCATGCGCCGCGAGACGCGGATCGGCACCGGCTTGAGCTGCGCGCCGAAGCGCTCGCCATTGAGCCGCGTGTGCCACTCGGCGAGCCGCTCGGCGAGCGGTTCGTCGTCCGGGTGCGTCTTCTCGGGCGCGCGTGCGGGCTTGGTGTGGCGCGGAAGCGGGAAGGCGACGATCGCCTCGCGCGCCGCCTGACGCTCCCATTTGCGGCGGGCCATCACGAAACGCACGATCTGCACATGCATCTCGGTCGGTGCGTCCACGAAGCCCTCGTGCACGCGCAGCTCGAAGCCCTTCACGCTCACGAGGATGCTGCGGTTGCGCGTGAGCACCACGCGTCGCACGTGCGCGAGCCCCATCGCCGACAGCTTCCTGAAGAGCTTGTCCGCCGCCCGCTCGGCGTCGGCGAGCTCCTCGACCTCGTCCGCGAGCTCCTCGGCCTCTGCCACGAGGTCGGGACCCTCGGCGAAGCTCAGGCCGAAGCCGAGCTGGAACTGGTCGTCGGCGCGTGCGGTCATCGGGCGAAGACCCGGTCCTGACGCGGCGTGAAGTCGCCCGCGTCGCTGTCCCAGGTGACGGCACGCAGGGTGAGGGCCTGCGGCGAGAGCTCGATCTCCTGGAACGCGGCCGGCAGTCCGCCGCGCGTGCGGTCGCAGAGCGTGGTGCTGTGCGAGACCACCAGGCGTCGCGCGCCGACCTCGACGGCCTCGATGCGCGTCTGGTGATCGTGGCCATTGAGCACGAGGTCCGCCCCGGTGCCGAGCGCCTCGGTGATTCCGGCGGCGCGATTCACGAGGCCCCACCGATTGGACAGATCGCCGCGGAGGAGATTGTGATGGAAGACGAGCACCTTCAGGTCGCCGGCCGGCGCGCCGGCGAAGGTCGCACGCGCCCGCTCCCACTGCTCCGGGCGGATCGCGCCGACCACGCTCAGGTCGCGCAGGCGCGTGGTGAGCGTGTACGGCTGTACGCCGTGGCAGGAGTTGAGTCCCACGAACGTCACGCCCGGCAACTGCAGCACCGGTTCGAGGTCGTTCGAGATCCACTTGCGATAGCCGCGAAGCAACAGCGCCCGGGGTCCGAGTCCGAGCGGCTTCCACCACCAGGCGACATCATGATTCCCGGGCACCACGAAGACCGTCGAGAGCGCCGCCGCCGCATCGAGGAACGAGCGCGCCGCGCGGAACTGCCCGCGGAAGTTGCGCTGCGTGAGGTCCCCGGCGACGACGACGACGTCGTACCGTCGCTCGGCGATGCGCCGCGCGACCGCCGAGAGGTACGCGCCGACCGCGTGGCGTCCGAAATGGACGTCGGAGATCTGGAGGATGCGCACCGAGCGGGGTGCGCTCAGCTCTTGAGCCGCGCGATCACCGCGTCGGTGTACTGGTCCGTGGTGGCCGTCCCGCCCACGTCGCCGGTGACGACCTTGCGCTCGCGCAGCGTGGCGCCGATGGCGGCGCGGATGCGGTCGGCTCTCGGCACGTCCCCCACGTGGTCCAGGAGCTGACAGGCCGCGAGCATCACCGCCGTGGGATTCGCGATCCCCTTCCCGGCGATGTCGGGGGCGGTGCCGTGCACCGCCTCGAAGATCCCGCAGTCGTAGCCGATGTTCGCCCCGGGCGTGAGCCCGAGCCCGCCCACGAGACCCGACGTGAGGTCGGAGAGGATGTCGCCGAAGAGGTTGGTCGTGACGATCACGTCGTACTTCTCGGGCTTCATCACGAGTTCCATCGCGCAGGCGTCGACGATCTTGTCGTCGCTCGCGATGCGCCCGGCGTACTCGGCCGCCACCTTGCGGCCCATCTCGAGGAAGAGGCCCTGCGAGTACTTGAGGATGTTCGCCTTGTGCACGACCGTCACGCGCTTGCGGCCGTGCTTGAGCGCGTACTCGAAGGCGTAGCGCACGATCCGCTCGGCGCCACCGCGGGTGATCACCGCCACCGACTGCGCGACCGCCTGCGGATCGTTGCCGACCTTGATGTAGCTCTCCGCGCCCACGTAGAGCCCTTCGGTGTTCTCGCGCACGAGGATGATGTCGACGTTCTCGAAGCGCGTGTTCGTGAGCACGGTCTTGGCCGGACGGAGGTTCGCGTAGAGATCGAACTCCTTGCGCAGCGCCACGTTGATCGAGCGGAAGCCCTTGCCGACCGGCGTCTCGAGCGGACCCTTCAGCGCGAGCTTGGTGCGCCGGATCGAGTCGAGGGTGGCCTCGGGAAGCGGATCACCGTGGTCCGTGACGGCGGCCATGCCGGCGAGTTGGCGGTCCCAGCGGAACTCGGCGCCGGCGGCGTCGAGCAGTCGGAGGGTCGCGTCGGTGATGGCGGGTCCGATCCCGTCTCCGGGGATCAGCGTGACTTCACGGGGGGTGCTCATGGGGTGCGCTCCAGCAGTGCGAGGCCGCGCATCGGCGGCGTCAGGGTTCGATGATGAGGTCGGCGACACGCGTGGCGAGGCCCGCGACCATCTGCGCGCCACCCGGCGCGAGGAGGTCACCGGCCCAGACGAGGTTGCGTGTGCGAGTATCGACCAGCACGAGGCGGAGCACCACTCCCTCCCCCTGAGCGCGCAGCTCCACGGGGATGAGGGCGAAGCGCGTGTCGCCGAGGGCGGTGACGGTGCGGAGGTTGTCGGCGAGGAGCTGGGGGACCTCGGTGCCGCTCTTGAGCTCGCCCCCGCGCAGACGCGTCACGCCGAGCGCGTAGGGATCGGAGGCGTAGGTCGGGTTGCGCTTGGCACTGCGGACGACGTCAGCGGCATAGGCCCACTTCCTGGCGAGCCCTCGCTCCTGGAGCACGGCCGCGATGGCGGAGTCGAGTTCCACGCGGGTGGTAGCCCAGGCGACACTCCGGCTCCAGCCCACCGAGTCGGCGTGCCAGAGCTGGGCGGGGACGATCGCGACGCGCATCGCCACGAACGGCGAGAGCGGTGGGCCTGCCACTGGGGCCGGCTTCCCCTGGGCGCCGAGCTGGGCAACCGCGCCCAGCCAGAGCGTGAGGGTTGCGAGTCTGAGAACGCGCTGAGGGCTCAAGGACGGGTGGGAGGAGGAAGGTGGGAGGAGTCCGGGAGAGTGCAGGTCACCTACCCACTACCCCCTACCACCTGAAGTGATAAAGCTAGTCGGGCGCCCGATGCCGCTCCACCTCCAACCCCTCCCGCCCCCGCCGCGTAACGCGTAGAATCGTCCCGTCGCTCTCCCCGAACTCGGACCCCCGATGCCCCGTTGGCTCTCGGCCCTCCTCTGGGCCGCCATCTCCCTCACCGGCGCCGGTGCGATCGCGTTCATCGCGCTCCAGCGGGGCGAGACGATCAATGCGGCCTGGCTGCTGGTGGCGGCGGTCTGCACCTACGCGATCGGGTACCGCTTCTACAGCAAGATCATCGCGGCGAAGATCTTCGCGCTCGACGCCACGCGCGCGACGCCGGCCGCGCGGCTCGCCGACGGGCGCGACTTCCACCCGACCAACAAGTGGATCGTGTTCGGGCACCACTTCGCGGCCATCGCCGGTCCCGGTCCGCTCGTGGGGCCGACGCTCGCGGCGCAGTTCGGGTTCCTCCCGGGCGCGCTCTGGATCATCGTCGGCGTGGTGCTGGGTGGCGCGGTGCAGGACTGCGTGATCCTCATCTCGTCGGTGCGGCGCAACGGCAAGTCGCTCGGGCAGATGGCCAAGGAGGAGATCGGCCCGATCGCCGGCTACACCGCTCTCGTGGCGGTGCTCGGGATCATGATCATCCTCATCTCGGTACTCGCGTTGATCGTGGTGAACGCGCTCAAGTCGAGCCCCTGGGGCACGGTCACCATCGGCCTCACCGTGCCGATCGCGATGTTCATGGGCGTGTACCTCAAGTACCTGCGGCCGGGCCGCGTGCTCGAGGTGAGCGCGATCGGCATCGTGCTCCTCATGCTCTCGCTCTACGTGGGCCGCTGGGCGGGGACGCATCCGGTGTTGGCGCCGATGTTCACGCTCGACGGGGTCACGCTCGCCTACGCCCTCATGGTCTACGGCTTCGCCGCCTCGGTGATCCCGGTCTGGTTGCTGCTCGCGCCCCGCGACTATCTCTCGGCGTTCGTGAAGATCGGCGTGGTCGTCGCGCTCGCCGTCGGCATCATCCTCGTGCTGCCGCCGCTGCAGATGCCCGCCGTGACGCAGTTCATCGACGGCACCGGTCCGGTGTTCGCGGGGAAGGTCTTCCCGTTCGTCTTCATCACCATCGCCTGCGGGGCGATCAGCGGGTTCCATGCGCTGATCTCGTCGGGCACCACGCCCAAGATCCTCGAGAACGAGGCCTACGCGCGCTTCATCGGCTATGGGGCGATGCTCACGGAATCACTCGTCGCGATCATGGCCCTGATCGCCGCCTGCGTCCTCACGCCCGGCGTGTACTTCGCGATCAACGCCCCGGCCGGACTGATCGGCACGACGGCCGAGAGCGCGGCGGCGATGATCGCGACCTGGGGATTCACGCTGAGCCCGACCGAGCTCACCATGCTCGCCGCGCAGGTGCAGGAGAGCTCCCTGCTCTCGCGCACGGGAGGCGCGCCCTCGCTCGCGGTCGGCATGGCGAAGATCTTCTCCGACCTGCTCGGCGGCACCAACTCGATGGCGCTCTGGTACCATTTCGCGCTGATGTTCGAGGCGCTGTTCATCCTCACGACGCTCGACGCCGGCACCCGCGTGGGCCGCTTCATGCTGCAGGACCTCGGCAAGCACATCTGGGCGCCGTTCGGCCGGGTCTCCTGGTACCCTGCCGTCGTGACCTCGAGCGCGATGTTCGTGGCCTGCTGGGGCTTCTTCCTCTACCAGGGCGTGACCGACCCGCTCGGCGGCATCAACTCGCTCTGGCCGCTGTTCGGCATCGCCAACCAGCTGCTCGCGACGATCGCGCTCTGCGTGGGCACCACCGTGATCATCAAGATGGGCAAGGCGAAGTACGCCTGGATGACGATCCTGCCGATGATCTGGCTGGTCATCGTCACGATGACCGCCGGGACGCTCAAGCTGTTCGATCCCAACCCGAAGCTCGGATTCCTCGCGCATGCGCGGTGGGTGGCGGAGAAGGTCGCCGCCGGAGAGTTGCCCCCGGGGGTGAGCGATGCCGCCGGCGCCGCACGACTGGTCTTCAACGACCGCCTCGATGCGGCGGTCGCGGCCTTCTTCATGATCTCGGTGATCGTCATCCTCGTCGACTCCATGCGCGAATGGTGGGCGGTGCTGGCGGGGCGCAAGCCGATGGTGTCGAGCGAGGAGCCCTACACGGCGCGCGCCGCGGCGTGAACCGGCTCCGCCGACTGACGCTCGCGGCGCCGGAGGACGAGGTGGCGCGATATCCGTTCAGCGTGCCGGCGGTGCGCGAGACGACCGCGCTCGACTTCGAGACACCGGTGACGTTCTTCGTCGGCGAGAACGGGTCGGGGAAGTCGACGCTGCTCGAAGGGCTCGCGGCCAAGGTCCACCTGCCGACCGTCGGCAGCGCGAGCGTCGAGGAGGACGACACCCTCGGCCCCGCCCGCGCACTGGCCGCCGCGATGAAGCTCACATGGGGACGCGAAGGGCGCGCGCATCGGGGATTCTTCCTCCGCGCCGAGGACTTCTTCGGCTTCACGCGCTCGCTGGCCATGCAACGCGCGGCGCTCGAGCGCGAGATCGAAGGGGTGGATGCCGAGTACGAAGGGCGGAGCGCGATGTCGAAGGCGCTGAAGCTCGGGCCGCTCATGGGGTCGCTGAGGGACATCAAGGCGCGTTACGGCGAGGACTTCGACGCGCAGTCGCATGGGGAGAGCTTCCTGAGCCTCTTTCGCAGCCGGTTCGTGCCCGATGGGCTCTACCTGCTCGACGAACCCGAGGCGGCGCTCTCTCCCACTTCGCAACTGGCGCTGCTCGCGATGCTGAAGGACATGGTGAACGATGCCGGGCAGTTCGTGATCGCCACGCATTCGCCGATC
This sequence comes from Gemmatimonadota bacterium, assembly GCA_021413975.1. Taxonomy (GTDB): domain Bacteria; phylum Gemmatimonadota; class Gemmatimonadetes; order Gemmatimonadales; family Gemmatimonadaceae; genus Pseudogemmatithrix. The sequence goes on along the minus strand of JAIOPJ010000013.1, from coordinate 23,181 downwards.
CTGCTGGCGTTGCCGGGGGCGACCATCTGGTCGTTCGACGAGCGGCCGCCGCGGGCGATCGCCTATGACGAGGTGGAGCATGTGCGGGTGACGCGGGACTTCCTGCGGGCGCCGGAGCGGTTCCTGCGGCATCTCTGAGTCCGGGTCACGTGAACTGCTTTCACCACCGAGGCACCGAGGGCACCGAGGGACGGGCGTCTCGGGTGGTGGGTCTTGGTATGTCAAAGGGCACAGAGAGAGCCCCCGACGTCCGCCTCCCACTCGCTGTTCCCGGTGTCCCCGGTGCCTCGGTGGTGCAAGCAGTTGAGTCTGCAAGCGACACCACCAGGGATAGCGTAGTTTCTCAAGAGCCCCGCCCACGCCCCACCCGTTCCCGACCTCACCATGCGCCGCCTCCTCCCCGCACTCGTCCTCCTCGCCGGCACCCTCGGCGCCCAGCAGCCCTTCGACCTCTCCGTCCGCAACATCATGCGCGGCCCGGAGCTGTATGGGCGCGAACCCAGCCAGGTGCGCTTCACCGCCGACGGGCAGTGGATCTACTTCCGCTGGCTGCGGCCCGGGGCCAAGTGGAGTGATGACCTGCAGCCCTTCCGCGTCGCGGCGCGCGCCGGCGCCGCGCCGGAGCAGGTGACGGATGCGCACATGGATTCGGTCGCGCCTATGCTCGCCACCGGGCGTCGTTCGCGCGATGGCAGGTTTGAAGTGCTCGCGGCGAACGGCGACCTCTGGCTGCGCACGCGCCGACCGGCGCTCGCGCACCGGCGGATCACGCAGACCAACGGGAACGAGGCGGACCCGCGCTTCTCGCTCGACGAGCGCGAGGTCCTCTTCGTCCGCGACAACAATGTGTACGCGTTCGACATCGCGAGCGGGCTCACGAGGCAGCTGACCGATATCCGCAGCGGCGCTGCCCCCAAGGAGCCCGACGCACCCAAGGGTCAGCGTGCGGCGCTCGCGGCGCAGGAGCGAATGCTCCTCGAAGTGATCCGCGACGAGATCGCCGCCGACTCCCTGCAGGCCGCGCAGCGCCGTGCCGTCGAGGCCCGTCGTCTCCCGGTCGTGTGGATCCCGCAGGTCGAGCGCATCGGGACGGTCTCGGTCTCGCCCGACGGCAAGAGCGCGATCATCACCACCTTCACCGCGGCCACGGGCCCCCGCCCCTCCGACGTGCCGGACTACGTGAACCCCGACGGCTACCCGCGCATGATCCCCGGCCGCACCAAGGTCGGCGACGCGCAGGGGACGCAGAAGGTGGGACACCTCGACATCGCGAGCGGGAAGGTCACCTGGCTCAAGCTCACGCCCGACGACAAGGCGGCGGGCGGTGCGCAGGTCGGCGACTGGAGCGACGACGGCAGGTACGCGCTCCTCTTCGTCTCCTCGGCCGACTTCAAGAACCGCTACCTCTGGTCCGTGGCCTCGGCCGGTGGCGCGATGCTGATGGTCGATGCCCTTCGTGACGAGGCATGGGTGAACGGCCCCTGCTTCGGCTGCATCGGCTGGACGCCGCAGGGCAAGGCCTGGTTCGTGTCGGAGGAGAGCGGCTACTCGCAGCTCTACGCCGCCAACGCCGACGGCAGCGGCAAGCAAGCGCTGACGAGCGGAAACTGGGAAGTGCTCCAGGTGGATCGCGCGGCCGACGACGTGAACTTCGAGATGGTCACGAGCGAGCCCTCGCCCTTCACGCGGCAGGCATACCGCATGGCGATGACCGGCGGCGCGCGCACGCGGCTCACCAGCGGCGATGGGGGCCACGCACCGGTCATGAGCCCCGTGGATGCCAACGTGATGGCGACGGTCTACTCCACGCCCAACACGCCGCCCGAGCTCTTCCTCGCGCGCGCGGGGCAGACGACGATGGCGCAGCTCACCACGTCGACGACGGCCGAGTTCCGCTCGTACGCCTGGAAGGTGCCGCCCATCGTGATGCTCGACGGCGAGGACGGCACCAAGGTCCCGACGCGCGTCTATGACCCCAAGGCGTTCGGCAAGGCATCGAATGGCGCCGCGGTGATCTTCGTGCACGGCGCGGGCTACCTGCACAACGTCCACAACTGGTGGTCGACCTACTCGCGCGAGTACATGTTCCACCACCTCCTCGCCGAGCGCGGCTACACGGTGATCGACATCGACTATCGCGGCTCGGCGGGCTACGGGCGCGACTGGCGCACGGCGATCTACCGCTGGATGGGCGGCAAGGACCTCGACGACCAGGTGAGCGGCTCCAAGTACCTCACCAGGACGTACGGCATCGACCCCGAGCGGATCGGCATCTACGGCGGCAGCTATGGCGGCTTCATGACGCTCATGGCGCTCTTCACCAAGCCGCAGTACTTCGGCGCCGGTGCGGGGCTGCGTTCCGTGACCGACTGGGCGAGCTACAATCACGGCTACACCGGCCGCATCCTGAACCTGCCGCAGGACGACACGACCTCGTATCGCAAGTCGTCGCCGATCTTCTTCGCCGAAGGGCTGAAGGATCCCCTCCTGATGGCGCATGGGATGGTCGACACCAACGTGCAGTTCCAGGACATCGTCCAGCTCTCGCAGCGGCTCATCGAGTTGGGCAAGACCGACTGGGAGCTCGCGGCGTACCCGGTGGAGGACCATGGCTTCGTGCGGCCGAGTTCGTGGACCGACGAGTATCGTCGCATCCTCGAGCTGTTCGACCGGACGATCGGGCCGAACGGGAGCAAGGTCCGACGGTGAGCAACACGGACACGGCCAGGTGCGCGGGCGGAGCGGCGGTCTCAGGACCGCCGCTCCGCGGCTGGGCGCGCATCGCGGCCACGATCCGCACGATCATCGGAGCGCCCGACTATGCGGCCTATGTGGCGCATGTGCGGGCGCATCACCCGGAGCGCGAGCCGATGGGTGAGCGCGAGTTCGTGGCGGAGCGGTTGAACTCGCGGTACGAGAAGCCCGGATCGCGCTGCTGCTGAGCGGATCGGCGCAGCGACGCGCTACCGGCGTGCTCCGGTCCACAACGCCACGATGCCGCAGGATCCACGCCCGCTCAACCGTTGCAACTCGGCTGGGGCGTTCGCCGTGCTGGGATAGACCTCGATCGCCATGACGGAGCGACCGTCCACGACGTCGTCGATGGAGGTCGTTGTGTCATTGAAAGAGACACCGGTCTGCCTGGTTCCGCCCGGGTTGATCGAAGTCGGTGTCTCCGAGACGGCCACGTCCTGCACGGTCCCTCGGACCACCTGTCCGTCGAGGAGGATCGTCATCGGACATCCGGCGCGTCCGACGACCACCAATGTGCCGCGGCCTCGGCTGGACGGCATCGTCGTGACCTTCGCATATCGCGAACCCGCAAGCATCCGCGTCACCGTCGCTGCCGCCCTGACATCCAGCTCTTCGGGCGTGAGGAAGTCACCGAGGATGGCGCCGCGCTGCACGCGATCGAGTCGGTCGTAGAATCCACGCTGCGCCAACGGCGTGTTGGATGCCGAACCCGGCGCGGTGACGTCGACGGTGCCCAGCACCGCCGCCACCCGCGGCAGCGTGACCCGATAGAGGTTCTCGCCGATGCGCACGACCCAGCCGAACTGCTCGCGGTACCCTATGCGCCGCACCCGCAGGTTCAGCGAATCCGCCGCCTTCATCCTGAAGGAGACGACGCCCGAGTCGTTCGCGACTTGCGACGCGCCATTCATGGGCGCCACGAGCGCGTACGGCACCGGCATCCCCGCGTCGTCCCGCACCTCGATGCGCACGGTCTGTTGCGCCCCGACGATCATCGCGCTCGTCGTCAGCGATACGAACGTCCGTCCAATCATACGGCCCCCCGCGCTCGATTCGGTACCAGCAGGATGAACAACAACGTCGCGAGCGCGGCGATCCCCGCCCCCATGACGAACGCCGCATCGGCGCCGCTCCGCTCCCACACCACGCCGAACACCACCGACGCCGGCAGCGCCCCCAACCCGAGCGCTGCATTGAACCATCCGAACGCCGTGCCTCGCCGCGCCGCAGGCACGAGGTCGGCGACGAACGCCTTCTCCGTCCCCTCCGTCGCGCCGAAGTAGAGTCCGTAGACCACGAACAGGGCCCACATGTGCCATTCGACACTCGCCATCGCGAAGCCGAGGTACACGAGCGCGTACAGCGCCCACCCACCGAGGATGAGCGGCCGTCGCCCCACGCGGTCGGAGAGCGCGCCGCCCATCACCGTCGATGACGACTTCACCACATGCAGCAGCGCCCAAAGGATCGGGATGAGCGCGGTCGCGACGCCGAGCTGCGAGGCACGCAGGAGCAGGAACGCATCGGTGGAGGTGCTCAACGTGAAGACGAAGAGCACGGCGAGGTACCGCCAGAAGTATCCGCCGAGCGGCGCCGCGGCCTGCTCCAAGACCGGCGCTGCGGCCGTGGCGGCGGTCGCCGCGGTCGCGCCGGAGGGAGCACCCGCGCCACGCACGGGCCCCGCAGTGCCCGTCTCCTTCACGAACGCCACCACGAGCACCACCGCAACGACGCCCGGCACCGCGGCCCACAGGAAGAGCCCGCGCAGGTCGACCCACTTCAACGTGAGTAGCGACCAAGCGAGGAGCGGCCCCACGACCGCGCCCAGGCTGTCCGCCGCCCGATGCACCCCGTACGCGTACCCGCGCTGCGACGGCGGCACCGAGTCCCCGATCAACGCGTCGCGCGGCGCCGACCTCAGCCCCTTGCCGAACCGGTCCGTGAGCCGGATCGCGAGCACCTGCCCCATGTTCTGGGTGAGTCCGATCAGTGGCCGCACCAGTGAGGCGAGCGAGTAGCCGACCACCACGAACGGTTTGCGACGCTTGATCCGATCCGAGTACCACCCCGCCGGCAGTCTCAGCAGCGACGAGACGCTCTCGGCGAGCCCCTCGATCACGCCGAGCGCGGCGGCCGAGGTGCCGAGGACCGTCGAGAGGAAGAGCGGCAACAGCGGATAGATCATCTCGCTCGCGACGTCGGTGAAGAAGCTCACCGTGGCGAGGATGCGTACGTTGCGGGAGAGCGGCGGCCGGGGGGCCGAGCGCGCGCTCTTGCCGCGGTCGCCGAGCGGGCGCCGGACTTCCTCTTCGTCGGTCATGGCAGCCGCACGCCGGCGCCCGGCCGGACCAGCAGCCACTCGGCCTTCCCTGCCCGCTGGGGGAACGCCGCCGCGTACGAGGCCTTCCAGCGGTCGCGCACCTCCTCGGCCCTCTCGCGATCGACGACCGCCCAGACCGCGCCGCCGAAGCCCGCCCCGAACGCCGTGGAGCCGTGCGCACCCGCCGCCATCGCGGCGCGCGCGAGGAACATCGTCTCGGGGATCTGGTTGTGCAGCGCCGTCTCGGCGCGCTGCTGCGATTCCACCGAGAGCCGCCCGAGCAGGTCGGCGTCGGCGGTCTCGAAGGCCTGGAGCGCCTGCGGCACCATCCGCTCGGTCTCGGCGCGGAACTGTTCTATCCGTGCGAGGAACCAGGGTGCGTCGGGCGCGTTGCGCGCGAGGTCCGAGAGTCTCGCGGCGGCGTCGGGCGCGGAGCGGAGTGCCGACCCGAGCGAGGCGTCGAGACGCCCCGTACCGCGATTCCAGAGCCCGAGCAGGTCGCGCACCACGTCGGAGGCGCGATTGTAGTCGGCGAGCGCCCCGCCGGTCTTGGTCGCCCGCACCCCGCTCACCCCCACGAGGATGCTCCAGTGCGCGGGGAACGACGCGCGCCCCACGCGCGTGGCCGGGAGATACGAATACGCGCCGACCGCCTCCGCCTCGTTGCAGATGATGGCGACATGATCCTGCGCACCGCCGCGCGTGCCAACACCCTTGTCCCCCGTGAACGGACCGAACGCGCCGCCCATCTCGATCGCGCCGCAGTACTCGGCGAAGGCGAGCGGACTCGCGATGTGGTCGCGCCAGGCCCGCCGCTCGCGCAGCCGGTTGGCTTCGGAGAGGGCGAGCGTGAGCATGGTGACGAAAGCGCTCGAGCTCGACAGTCCCGAGGACCGGGGCAGCGTGCTCGACGAACGCACGCGCACGCCGACCTTGAGCGGCGAGAAGTCACGCGCGAGGCGCCGCGCGACGGCCGTGACGTAGGTGCCCCCGTGCGCGCCGCCGGTGCGCGCGTCGCGCTTGAGCGGGACGCGTGTGCGACGGCCGGTCGTGAGGTCCTCCACCTCGATCACCGGCCGCTCGATCGGCTCCCAGTCCGCAGTGATGCCGTCGTCGATCGCGCAGGTGAGCGAGGGACCGCCACCGTAGTCCACGTGCTTGCCGAAGAGCTCGATCCGGCCGGGCACGAAGATCCGGCGCACGCCGTCGGGAGCGTCCCCGAGGCCGGCGACGAGCGCACCATCGCTCATGGGGCCGGCACTCGGCCCGCGAGCCGCGCCTCGACGGTCGCCACGTCGCCCCGTCGCGAGAGGTCGAGCACCGCCAGCCGCTGCCGCACGGCGCGGAACCGCACCCCGCGTGCGATCGCACCGCGCACCGCATCGCTCAGCTCGAGCTCCCCGCGGACCGAGGGCCGCACGCGGGCGCAATCATCGAAGATCCCCGAGTCGAACCGCCAGAGGTTCATCGAGACCCATCGCTCGGCGGCGAGCATGAGCGGATGGTCCGCCGCCGGCTTCTCGACGATCTCGCGCAGTTCATCTGCGGCCGAGAGGTCGAGCAACGCGAAGGCCTGCACGCGCGCGGCCTCGATGTTGCCCTGTGCCGTGAGGGCCTCGGCCTCGTACGCGATCAGCCCCGGCCCGTCGAGACCCACGAGCACCCGCACCGATTCGGCCGGGTAGAGGTTGTCGGCGTTGAGCATGAGGAAGTGCGCTACACCCGAGGCGTCATGCGGACCACATGCGTCCACCGCCTCGCGCGCCGCGATCAATGCGTCGGCGGTGCCGCGCGGCTCGACCTGTTCCGCGAACCGCACACGCAGGCGGCGCGGGACGTGGTCGCGCCCGTAGCGCCCGCGCAGGGCCGTCTCTCGCGGGGCGATGACGAAGACGACGTCGGTCACGCCGCCCTCGGCGAGTTCATGCAACACATGGTCGAGTAGCGGGAACCCCGCCACCGGCATGAGCCCCTTGGCGCCGGCGCTCGCGGCCACGCGCTGCGCTTCCGTGAGCGTCGCGCCATCCTCGGCACGCATCCGGGTGCCGAGTCCGCGCGCGAGGATCACCGCGGTCGTCGCACGCGGGGTGGCCGCGTCGCCGCGCCGCGGACCCACTGCGTCAGCCCGCCTTGGCAGGCTGCCAGAAGCCTTGGAGCACCTTGAGCACCCCCGCCCCGCTGACGACGAAGATCACGCCCCACGTGGCCGCGAGCGACAGGTTGCCGGCCAGGAACGACCCGACGCCGAAGAGCGCGGCGTACACGAAGAAGATGCCGCACACCCAGCCGACCATCGCCTGCGGGATGGAGTCGGGCGACGAGGTGATGCCCGTGGCGGCGCGCACGCGCGTCCAGCCCGGCCCCGCAGGCCGAACGAGCCTGTAGAACGACTCGAGCACCTTCTCGTCGGTCTTCGGGCCGAGGAAGGCCGCCGCGACCCACACCACGGTCGTCACGCCGACCGTGCCGAGGAGCGAGGTCGTGGCGCTGATGTCCATGCCGCGCGCCTTGAGGACCTGGAACGCGATCGCGGTCAGGAACGACGCGGCCATGGCGCCGATCTCGGCGCTCGCGTTGACGCGCCACCAGTACCAGCGCAGGAGATAGAGCAGCCCGGTGCCCGCACCGATCGAGAGGAGCAGCGAGAAACCAGTCGAGGCCGTGTTGATGTACCTCGTCACGATCGCGGCGACGAGCATGAGGCCGGCGGTCACGAACCGGCCGACGCCGACATAGTGCTTCTCGCTGGCATCCTTGCGGATGAAGCGCCGGTAGAGGTCGTGCACCAGGTACGACGTGCCCCAGTTCAGGTGCGTGACGATCGTGGAGACGTAGGCCGCGAGCAGCCCCGCGATCATGAGGCCGAGCCAGCCGACCGGCAGGAAGGTGAGCATCGCCGGATAGGCGATGTCGTTGCCGATCAGGTTCGCCGGCACGTTTGGGAAGGCGGCCGAGATGTCGGTGAGCTGGGGGAAGACGAGGATGGAGCTCAGCGCCACGATGATCCAGGGCCAGGTGCGGAGCCCGTAGTGCGCGACGTTGAAGAAGAGCGTCCCCACCAGCGCGTCCTTCTCGCTCTTGGAGGCGAGCATGCGCTGGGCGATGTAGCTGCCGCCGCCGGGCTCGGCGCCGGGATACCAGACCGACCACCACTGCACCGTGAGCGGCAGGATGAGCACCGTGACGAACACGCCCCAGTTCGAGGAATCGGGGAGGAAGGCGTAGGTCTCCTTGGGCAGCTTGGCGAAGAGCCCGGCGAGCCCGCCCACTTCGGGACGCTGGAGCGCGAAGTACGCGGCCGCGAACGAGCCGGTCATGGCGATGCCGAACTGGATCAGGTCGGCGACCAGCACGCCCCAGAGCCCGGAGATCACGGCGAAGCCGACATTGAGCCCGGCGCACCAGAGCAGCGTCTTCTCCATCGGCCAGCCGAGTAGGATGTTGGCGATCTTGACGGCGGCGAGGTTCACCGTCGCCATGATCACCACGTTGAAGACGAGCCCGAGGTAGATTGCGCGGAATCCGCGCACGAACGACGCGGCCCGGCCCGAATAGCGGATCTCGTAGAACTCGAGGTCGGTGAGCACGCCCGACCGCCGCCACATGCGAGCGTAGAACATCACCGTCGCCATGCCGGTGAGCAGGAAGGCCCACCAGACCCAGTTGCCGGCCACGCCGCCGGTGCGCACGAGATCCGTGACGAGGTTCGGCGTGTCGGTGCTGAAGGTCGTCGCGACCATCGAGACGCCGATCAGCCACCAGGGCGCCGAACGCCCCGAGGTGAAGAACTCGGCCGTGCTCGATCCCGCGCGGCCGGCGAGGAACAGCGCCGGGATGAACGCGAGGGCGAGCGAGACGACGACGATGATCCAGTCGAGCTTGGTGAGCAGCATCAGGCGCTCCAGTTGCCGCGGGTGAAATCCGGGAACCTCATCGGCGCGCTGCCCCTGGCGACCGACATCTGACTCAGCGGCATCGGCGCGCTCCAACTCGCCGAGTCGTAGACGTCGATGTCGGGGACGAGTCCCTCACGCATGGTCTCGATGAGCCGGTAGGCGAGGATGAAATCCATCCCGCCATGACCGCCCTTGGTGCGCGCGAGTTCGCCGACGCGCGTCCAGAGCGGGTGTTCGTGGGTCTTCTTCCATTCGTCGATGCCGGTGAAGCGCTCGCCACCGGCCTGCCCGTCCACGTAGATGCGCGCCGGGTAGTCCTCGAAGACGCCCTTGGTGCCCTGCACGCCGTTGAGGCGCGAGTAGGGGCGCGGGTTCGAGACATCGTGCTGCAGGAGGATGTTGCGCCCCTTCGCGGTCATGATCAGCGACGAGTTGAGGTCGCCGGTCACGTAGCGCTCCTGCCACTTGGGGTCGTTGCGGTCGGTGACCGTCGCCTCGCGGTGCAGCGTGAGGCCGCGCTCGGGCGTGCTCATGGAGACCATGTAGGTCATCCGGTCGCCGCGATTGAGGTCCATGTATCCCGCCACCGGCCCGAGGCCGTGCGTGGGGTACAGGTTGCCGTTCATGCGCGTGTGCCAGCCGCGCCGCCAGAGTCCTTCGTCACGGTTCTCGAAGAGGATCTCGCGCAGGTCGTGCAGGTACGCCGCCGAGCCGTAGAGCACCTCGCCCAGCACGCCGTCGTGCACGAGACGGTTCACGAGCATCTCGTTGTAGCCGTAGTTGCAGTTCTCGAGCTGCTGGCAGTGGCGCTGCGCCTTCTCGCTCGCGTCGACCAACTCCCAGAGGTCCTTGAGCGTGGTCCCGATCGGGCACTCGGCGCCGCAGTGCTTCCCTGCCCGGAGCGCCGCGAGCAGCACCGGCACATGCCATTCCCAGGGCGTGGCGGTGTAGACGTAGTCGATGTCGTCGCGCTCGACGAGGCGCTCGAAGTCGCGCTCCCCGTTGGTGTAGACCGCGGGAGCCGGCTGGCCGGCGTCGGTGCACATCTTCACCGCGCGGGCGGCCTTCTCCGGCACCGTGTCGGCCACCGCGACGATGCGCACGCCCTCGATCGCGAGGAACTCGGAGATCTGGCCCCGGCCGCGCAGCCCCGTGCCCACCACGGCGAGGCGCACCACCTCATGGCGTGCGAACGGCACTCCTTTCATGGACTTCGCGAATGCCGCGCGCGGAGGCGCGGCGTCGGGCGCCGTGGCCGCCGTGATGTTCTCCGCGACGGCGGGCATCGGGGTGAGCGCGTTGGCAGCGGCGATGCCCGCACCGGTGACAAGGGCCTGCTTGAGCAGGTCGCGGCGATTGAGGGATTCGGTCATGGCCGGAAGTATGCCGCCGCACGCCTTCCGCCGCGAGGTCGCACGGCCGGTCGCCTGCCTTCGATCAGGGCGTCGTCGTGGAACGGCTCAGCAGGAGGTCGACGCGCCGGTTGTGCGCCCGCGCCGCGCGCGACCGCCCGACGACGGCAGGACGATCGGCGCCGAAGCCGCTGACCACCAGCCGCGAGGCCGGCACGCCGAGATCGACGAGGAAGGCCCGCACCGCCCAGGCACGCGAGAGCGAGAGCGCCAGGTTCGACTCGCGATCACCCACGTCGTCGGCATGTCCGACGACCTCGAGCGTGTAGTCGCCGCGGGTCGCGAGCTCGCGCGCCGTCCGCACGAGGCGGGCGCGCTCCATCTGCGTGATCGCCATGGAGGCGGACGCGAAGAGCACGCGGTCGAGCAGCGGTCCCGTGCCTTCCTGCTCGTTGGGCGTCACCGCGGTCACGTCGGGCACGACCGCGGGGATCTCCTGCTCCGGCGGCGCCACGGCGCACGACGGCGCGAGATCCGGCTGATCCGGCTGCTGCCAGGTGAGCTCCACGCGGCGGTTGCGCTGCCGCCCGGCGGAGTTGCGGTTGGTGTCACGCGGACGGGTCTCGCCGTAGCCGGCCGACGAGATCCGATCCGCCGCGACGCCGCGGTCGATGAGGTACTGCCGCACGGTCCGCGCCCGGTTCTCCGAGAGCGTCTGGTTGTAGGCCTCGGTGCCGATCGAGTCGGTGTGACCGGTCAGCGCGACCGGCACGCCCGCTCGGCGCAGCAGCTCCTGTCCGACGCTGTCGAGCACCGACTTCGCCCGCGGCCGCAGTGCGAACCGATCGATGTCGAACTCGACCCCATCGAGGACCGACACGGTCGACACCGTCGGCGCCGGGCAGCCGCGGGCGTCGACCGGCAGACCCGCCGGTGTGTTCGGGCAGCAGTCGATCATGTCCGGCACGCCGTCGCGGTCGCGGTCCGGCGGCGTCACGGTCGGCGTGGGGGGAACGATCGGCACGACGGGGGCCGGAGGAGGCGCCGACTTGAGGACGCTGTCCACGTAGGTCCCGAGCGAGTCCGAGGCCCTGATGTGCGGCTCGGCGCTGCAGGCCGCTCCCGGGGCGCCGTCGTGCCCCGCGCGGACGAGCTCGACCTCGAGCTGCGCGACCTCCTCCGCCACGAGGTCGAACCGCGGATGCGCCTTGAAACGCTTCACGGCCATCCAGAGGTCCGGGCGCACGATCCGGGTCCCGTTGGGCAGCTTGGTCTCCCCTTCCACCCGGTCCGTCGCGCCGTCGATCAGGAGGGCCGAGAGGCGCATGGCCTCGCCGAGGCTCTCCTCGACGATGGGGCCGCGGTCGTTGGCCCAGTACTCGTCCGTGCTCAGCCCCAGCCAGGCCTGCGCCTTCGCGAGCAGATAGCGCCGCGCCGGGTCGGGTGACTTGTCGGCCGCGAGCGCGTCGAGCCGCTGCCGCCAGGTCTTGAGCAGCTTCAGGTCCTCACCGATCGCCTCGTCGGTGATGCGCTGGGAGGGCGCGTTCAGGCCGCTCGGGCCCGCGGTCGCACTGCACGCGAGGCCCAGCCCGATCAGCGCGAGAGCGCCGATCCAGCGGACCGCACGAGGCAGAGCGACGAAGCGGTTCATGGACGCGGGGCGGGAGCGGGCGCTGCGGGGGGTGCACCGAAGATATCCTCGGCGAACTTCCAGCCAAGGTCGATGTAGAGGCCGCGCTGCGTGCTGTTGGTGTCCGTGAGCCCGCGGTCGCGCACCCCGAACACGTTGCCGCCGATCGCCAGACGCATGTTCCGCGCGATCCGGCGCCCGACCTCGGCGCCCAGGCCGAACTCGCGGTCGCTGAAGCCGCCGGTGAAGAGCGCACGGCCGATCAGGGCCGCGTCCCAGTTGCGGCTGAGGTCCACGAGCGCGCGGGTGGTGAAGAGGTGCGCGCTGAGATCGGAGCCGATCCCGCCGATGTCGTCGTGGCCGAGCTTGGTCGCGTACTGGCCCGAGAGCGTGAGATCGGGCCGCACGCGCACGTTCAGGTGGGCGCTCAGGATGTGCGCACGGCTCTCCGTCTCGACCGAGCCGGCCGGCCGGCTGTCATCGTAACGGTACTCGTAGCGCGCGAGCGCGTTCCAGGTGTCGGTGTCGGTCTGGCGGAAGGCGAAGCCGAGCTGCGTGCGGCTCTGCGTCTGCGTGTTGGCGATGGTGCTGAAGAGCGAACGGCCCAGGAAGGTCACGTCGCGCGTGACCTTGCGGGCGTAGCCGAGCGAGCCGAGCCAGCTGTCGCCGCCGGTGGCGTCGCGGAACTCGACGCGTGCGGTGCCGCGCCAGAGCGGATTGCGCGTGTACTCGATGCCGCCGGTGACGGAGGTCGCCTCGACGCCGGTGCCGCGCAGGCGCGCCACCCGCTCGTACGAGGTGTTGAGCACCAGGCCGCGCTGCAGCGTCCAGCGGTTGCGCAGACCGATCGCGGCCTCGGCGTCGCGGCCGGCGAAGGCGTCGCGCGCGCGGTACTCGCTGAAGGCCTGGTTGCCCGTGAGGTAGTCGGTGTCGATGCCGAGGACCGTCTGCGCGGCGCTCTGTGCGCCGTTCATGGCGTAGGGACCGGCGAAGGACGAGAGCAACTCGTGGCGGCCGTAGATGCGCGTGCGCTTGGCCACCAGGAAGTCCGCGCCAAGGGCGGCGCGACGCTGGTCGGAGCTCTGGACGTCCTGCTCGAACTCGCCCCACACCGAGGCGCGGCGGCGGTCGAGCAGGTCGGCCGTCACGCGGGTGCGCAGGGCGTTCGTCTCGTTGGGCGTCGCCCCGACGGTCTGCAGCGACGCCGGCGCGGTGGTCTCGGAGGCGTGGCGGAAGCCGGCCTCGACCCGCAGGCGCTCGTTGAAGGACCGCTCCACCCCGAGCTGCGCGCCCTCGCGGCGGCCGCCCGTGACGCGATCCTCGGTGCGGAGCGCCTCGGTGAGGATGCGGGTGCGGGCATCGAGCATGTACGTACCGCGCGCGCCGATCTCGCCGCGCCCGCCGGCGAAGGTCGAGGAGAGGTTCGCGAAGCCCGAGTCCGACCGGCCGACGAAGAGCCGCGCGTCGAGGCGCGTGGAGCGATGCCGCAGCTCGAACCGCGTCGCGCGACCGGTGACGAGGCTGTCGCCGTCGGTCTGCGCCGCTTCGGCGAGCAGGAAGGTGGCCTCACCGAGCTGCAACGTGGCATTCAGGCCGACGAGCGAGCGCGCGTCCGTCGGATTGGCGTCGCGCACGAGCGTGCCGCCCAGTTCGAGCCTGCTCGTCACGCGCGCCTGACCCGAGAGGCCGGCCTGCCAGAAGGCGTCACCACCCTGCTCCACCTCGTACAGGACGCGGATCGACACCGGGTTGAGGTCGGAGTCGAGGCTCGGCACCGGACGCCGGAAGAGGATGCGACCCGTGAAGGGCTCGAGCGTGTAGTCGGCGAAGCGCTGCTGCGGCTCCACGCGCACGATCAGACTCGGCTGGTTCCGGTCACGGGTGAGGATCTCGACGCGCTCGGTGTTCATCCGCGCGTCGCGGCGGCGCAGCGCGTACGGGCCGGAGATGCCCATGCCGCGGATCTCGTCCACGATCTGCGTCAGGCGACCCTGGCTGGCGAAGACGTCGAGCACGCCGCGATTCCCCTCGATGTGCTGCCGGGCACCGGTGAAGGTGCGGTCGTAGGCGGTCAGCACGCGGCTGTCCACCGCCGACGGCGTCGCGAAGTCGCCATAGAGGAAGTACGAGCGCTCCTTGTCGACGCGCACGTAGAAGCGGCCCGCCGACTGCGCGTCGAACTCGCGCACCGACGCGTCACCGTACACCGGGTAGAACTCGTCCGGCCGGATGTCGCGGCGCAAGCGTTCCTGCTCCTCGCGCTCGGAGTCGAGCGCGAGCGTGAGCAGGTAGTCGCCCTTCACCTTGCCGCGCAGGTAGAGCGCACCACGGGCTCCGGCCCGGAGGTCGCCGCTGCCGCTCGAGACCGAGAGATCCTGCAGGACCTCCTCGAAGCCGTCCTCGGCGCGCGCCGGCGTGAGGGCGCCGGTGGTGAGCGAGCGAAGGCTCACGCGCGCCTGCACGAGGCCGGTGGCGAGGAGCGCCTGCGAGGCGGCACCGAAGTAGATGTTCTGCGTGGTGCTGAGCCGCTGTTCGGTCGTCACACGGACCTGGCCGTTGCCGGGCTGCGTGGGCGCGGCCAGACGGAAGACCGAGCCGCTGTCGCCTAGCATCGTCTGCACACCGGGCTCATTGAGGTCGAGGTCCTCGACCAGCCAGCGGCCGAGGCTCGTCTCGAGGGTCACGCGGCCGGGCGCCGAGACGACCGTGCCGCGCGCGTCGACGACGCGCACGATGACCGGCACCGCGGTGACGCCATCGGCGGGGAGCACGCTCTGCGGCACCCGCATGTCGATGCGATGCCCCGAGGCCGACGGCGCCGAGGCGGACGAGTCGGACCGCAGCAGGAACGTGGTCAGGCCTTCACCGAGCGCCGCGACGCCGGTCGCGAGCAGCGGGCGATAGACGCCGTCGGTGCGCGGCGCCACGGTCAGGACGCCGGCGCCCGATCCGCCGGCGACGGCGACCCCGCCCGCGACGGCAGCACCACCCGCGACGACCGTTCCACCGGTCACTGGCATCCCGCTCGCGACCGGCACTCCGCCCTCGACCGGCACGCCACTCACCATCACCACGCCGCTGTCGGCCACGAGCCCGCTGATCTCGCCCTGCGCGCGACGCGCCTGGACTTCGCGCAGCAGGCCATCGGTGCGCCGCAGCGCGAAGTCGGCGACATGCAGCTCACCCGTCGTCAGGTCGACGAAGCGGCTGCGCGCGTCCCCTGCGTTCCGGCGCGCGGTCTCGAGGAGCACCGAGCCCGGCGGGAGGGTGCGCTCGTCCACGCGCAGCACATGGCGGCGCGGGCTGATCCCGTAGAAGCTGAACTTGCCCTCGACGTCGGTGATCACCGAGGTGCCGTCCTCGAGGATCACGCGCACGCCCGGGACGCCGACCTCGTGCGCCCCCTGCACCACCTGCAGCGAGTCGCACTCGCAATCGACATAGACCTTGCCGAGGATCGTCGCGCGGTCGGTGAAGACCCCGCCCTCGACCCGCACGCGCGCGGCCGCCGTCGCGGACGCGGCGCCCATGATGGCGCTCGACGCGAAGGCGCGGTTGATGCCATCACCCAGGCGGGCGCCGGCGCCCACGCGTACGCGGTACGTCACCACCACGCTGCCGCCGCTCGGCACCGTGCCGAGCGCGAAGGCCAGGCGTGAACCGGGCGCGCCGGTGGGATCGGCGATCACGACGCCGTCGAGGCGCGCGGTTCCGTTGAGGTACGAGAAGCCGGAGGGGAGCGCGTCGTTGAGCACGACGTCGGTCGCCGTCACCGTACCGGAGGCCCGCACCTCGACGCGGTAGTCGAGCACGTCGGCGATCTCGACCACATCGCGCGACGCGGTCTTCTCCACCGTGAGCTGCACGTCGGAGACGAGCACCGGCGAGGTGGTGGAGACGTTGTTGCCGATCGAGATCTCGTCGCCGAGGGTCGAGACGGTGACGCGGTTGACGACGGTCGGGAGCGCGGCCGCGGCCACGTTCACCGTGAGCGTGAAGGCGGCGGTGGCCCCCGGCGCCAGCACCGCCGAGTAGGTGCAGGTCATCACCGCGCCCACCGCACCGCACGACCAGCCGGCGCCGACGGCGGAGACGAAGGTCAGGCCCGTGGGCAGCGTGTCGACGACGGTGACCGTGCCGAGCGTGGCGGTGGGACCGACGTTCGCGACCACCATGTTGTAGCTGCCGGTCCCGCCCACGCGGAAGACGCCGACCGGGGTCTTGGTGATCGAGAGGTCGACCGCCGGACTGACGGTCGTCGGATCGGAGGCCGCGTCGTTCGCGGGACTGGCGTCATTGGCCGTGCTCACCACTGCCCGGTTGGTGACGCTGGGCAGGGCCGGCGCCGTCACGGCGGTCACCAGCGTGATGACGCTGCTCGCGCCCGCGGCGATCGGCGTGTTCGTCGTGCAGGTCACGATCTGGCCGACCACGCCGCAGGCCCAGTTCGTGCCCGTCGCGGAGACGAATCCGAGGCCGGCCGGGAGCGTGTCGAGCACCGTCGTGACGCCCGCGGTCGCCGCAGCACCCACGTTCTGCACCGTCAGCGAGTAGGTGCCGTTGCTGCCGACGATGAAGGTGCCGGTGTGGCTCTTGGTCAGCGCGAGGTCGGGACGCTGGATGGTCGTGACGTCGGTGGCGCTGTTGTTGCCCGCCGGATCGTTTATGCCGACCGGTGCCGTGATGGTCGCCGTGTTGCTCAGCACGCCCGTACCCGTCACCGGCGACGTCACCGTGAAGGTCGCCGTGCCGCCGACCGCGAGATCCACGGCCGCATTGATGTTCCCCGCGCCGGCGGCCGGGCAGGTCGAACCCGCGGAGGCCGTGCAGGTCCAGGTCGGGGTGCTCAGCTGCGCGGGCATGACGTCGGAGACCGTCGCGCCGGTCACCGCGCTCGGCCCGGCGTTGTTGGCGACGATCGTGTACGTGACCGTGGCGCCCGTGGCGATGGTGGTGAGGCCGTCGGTCTTGGTGATGCTCAGGTCCGCGGTGCTCGCCGCCGTGGTCACGTCGGTGGCGGCATTGTTGCCCGCCGGGTCGTTCACACCCACGGGCGCGGTGACGGTGGCGGTGTTGGTGATGCTCCCGCTGCCGCTCACGGTCGCCGTGAGAGTGAAGGTCGCGGTGCCGCCGCTCAGGAGGCTGACGCTCGCGTTGATGCTGCCCGAACCGCTCGCCGGGCAGGCCGAGCCCGCGGACGCCGTGCAGGTCCACGTCGCGCCCGAGAGGGCGGCAGGGAGCGGATCGCTCACCGTGGCACCGACGACGGCGCTCGGGCCGGCGTTGCTCACCAGGATCGTGTACGTCAGCGTACCGCCCTGATTCACGGTGGCCACGCCGTCGCTCTTGGTGATGCTCAGGTCCGCCGTCGGCACGATCGTCGTGTTGTCGGTCGCGCTGTTGTCACCCGGCGTCGGGTCGTTGGAGCCGACCGGCGACGCGATCGTCGCCGTGTTGATGACAGTGCCCGATCCGCTCGCCGTCGCGGTGAGGATGAAGGTCGCCGTGCCGCCGTTGAGCAGGTCGACCGACGCATTGATGTTGCCGGCGCCACTCGCGGGGCAGGCCGAGCCCGCGGTCGCCGAGCAGGTCCAGGTCGCGCCGGTCAACTGCGCCGGCAGCGGGTCGGCCACCGTGGCTCCGGTGACCGCGCTCGGGCCCGAGTTGCTCGCGACGATGGTGTACGTGACGGTGGCGCCCTGCAGCACCGACGCCACGCCGTCGGTCTTGGTGATGCGCAGGTCCGCGGTGGGCGTGATGACGGTGTTGTTGTCGGTCGCCGAGTTGTTGCCGGCCGGGTCGTTCACCCCCACCGGTGCGGCGACCGTCGCCGTGTTGGTGATCACGCCGGTGCCCGTCACCGTGCCAGTGACCGTGAAGGTCGCCTGGCCGCCGCTGAGGAGATCCACGGTCGCGTTGATGTCGCCCGCGCCCGCGGCCGGACAGGTCGAACCCGCGGTCGCGCCGCAGGTCCAGGTCGCACCCGTGAGCTGCGCCGGCAGGAGATCGGTCACCGTGGCGCCGGTGACCGCGCTCGGGCCTGCGTTGGAGACGACGATCGTGTAGGTGAGCGTGCTGCCCTGGCTCGCCGCCACCACACCGTCGGTCTTGGTGATGCTCAGGTCGGCCGTCGGCGTGATGACCGTGTGGTTGTCGGTGGCGCTGTTGTTGCCGGCCGGATCCACCACGCCCACGGGCGCCGTGATCGTCGCCGTGTTCGCGATCGTGCCGGTGCCGCTGACGGTCGCGGTGACGAGGAAGGTCGCGCTGCCGCCGTTCAGGAGGCTGACGGTCGCATTCAGGTTGCCCGCGCCGCTCGCCGGGCAGACCGAGCCGGCGGACGTCGTGCAGGTCCAGGTCGCTCCGGTGAGCTGCGCCGGGAGCAGGTCGCTCACGGTCGCGCTCGTGACGTCACTGGGGCCGGCGTTGGCCGCCACGATCGTGTAGGTGATCGTGCCGCCCTGCGTGGCGCTCGCCACGCCGTCGGTCTTCGTGATGCTCAGGTCGGCCTGCGAGGCGCCCAGGCCGATCGGGAGCGCCGCGTTGTTGTTGACGGGCACCGGGTCCGGCGTCGTGCTCGACGTCGTGACCGTGTGCACGATCGGATCGGGCGTCGTGTACCCGCTCGGCACCGTGTAGGTGACCGTGAAGGTGCGCGTCGCACCCGGCGTGAGGGTGCCGAGCGCGCAGGGGAAGCCGGCGGGACAGGCGCCCGCCGTGCCGACCAGCGTGAGGCCCGGCGGCACCGCCGCGCTCACAACGACGTTCTGCGCGTCCGACGGACCGTTGTTGGTCACGACGACCGTGTAGGTGATCGTCGTGCCCGGCACCGCGTTGGCGGGGCCGGTCTGGGTGACGGTCACGTCGGCCTGCGCGGTGAGTGCGGCCGTGGCGGTCGAGCTGTTGTTGCCCGCGGGATCGTTCACACCCACCGGCGGCGTGACCGTCGCGGTGTTGGCGAGCGAGCCCGTCGCGTTCGCGGCGATCGCGCCGCTCGCGGTGAAGGTCGCGGTGCCGCCGCTGAGGAGATCGACCGTGGTGTTGATGTCGCCCGCGCCGCTCGCCGCGCACGCCGAACCTGCGCTCGCGGCGCAGGTCCAGGTGACGCCGGTCAGCGTCGCCGGGAACGCGTCGGCGACCGCCGCGCCGGCCACCGCGCTCGGGCCTGCGTTCGACACCGTGATCGTGTAGCTCGCGGTCGCCCCTGCCACCGGCGCGCCGGAACTCAGGACCTTGGTGATGCTCAGGTCGGCCGTCGGCGTGATGGCCGTGTTGTCGGTCGCGCTGTTGTTGCCGACGCCGAGATCGGTCACGCCCACCGGGGCCGCGATCGTCGCAGTGTTGGTGATCGTCCCCGTCCCGCTCGCCGTCGCCGTGACGGTGAAGGTCGCGCTGCCGCCGCTCAGGAGGCTCACGCTCGCCGCGATGCTGCCACTGCCGCTCGCGGGGCAGACCGAGCCCGCGCTCGCGGAGCAGGTCCAGGTCGCACCGCTCAACGCGGCAGGGATCACGTCAGTGACCGTCGCCCCGGTCACCGCGCTCGGTCCGGCGTTGCTCGCCACGATCGTGTACGTGACCGTGCCGCCCTGATTCACGGTGACGAGGCCGTCGGTCTTGGTGATGCCCAGATCGGCGGTCGCGGCGACCGGCGTGCTCGTGGACGCGCTGTTGTTCCCGGCGACCGGATCGGCCGTCGTGCTCGAGACCGTCGCCGTGTTCACCACCGGGTCGGGCGTCGTGTAGGTCGGGGGCACGGCGTACGTCACCGTGATCGTCCGCGTCGCGCCCGGCGGCACGATGCCGAGCACGCACGGGAATGCCGTGACGCAGTCACCCGCCGTGCTGACGAACGTGAGTCCGGCCGGCGTCGGATCCGTGACCGTCACGCCGGCGGCGTTGGAGGGTCCGGCGTTGCTCACCGTCAACGTGTAGACCAGCGACGATCCGGGCACCGCGTTCAACGGTCCCGTCTTCGTGAGGCTCAGGTCCGCGCTCGGCACGAGCGTGTTGACGTCGGTGTTGTTCGCCGATGACGGGTCGCTCACGCCGGGCGGCGGGGTGATCGACGCCGTGTTCACGAGCGATCCCGTCGCGCTCGGCGAGATCGTGCCGCTGGCGGTGAAGGTCACCGTGCCGCCGGCGGGGAGGTCGACGAGCACCGAGAGATTCCCGCTGCCCGAGGCCGGGCAGGCCGCGCCACCGGCCGCCGAGCAGGTCCAGGTGACGCCGGTGATGTCGGCCGGGAAGTTGTCGGTGACCGTCGCGCCGATCGCCGCGCTCGGGCCGGCGTTGCTCGCCACGATCGTGTAGGTGATCGGCGCGCCGGGGATCGAGACGGCCGAGCCGTCCGACTTGGTGATGCCGAGGTCCGCGATCGGCGAACCCACGGAGGTCGAGGCGACCGCGGTGTTGTTGCCGAGGGCCGGATCGGTGGTCGCGGTGGTCGCCGTGACCGAGTGCGTGATCGGGTCCGGACCCGCGTACGCACCCGGCACGAGGTACGTCACGGTGAAGGTGCGGGTCGCGCCCGGCGGGAGTGTCCCGAGCGCGCACGGGAAGCCGGCCGGGCAATCGCCCGCGCTGTTGATGAAGGTGACCCCCGGCGGCAGCGGCACGGTCACGTTGGTGGTGACGGCGTCGGACGGACCGTTGTTCGTCACCGTCACCGAGTAGGTGATCGGATTGCCCGGCACCACCGACGCGGGACCGGTCTGGGAGACGGCGACGTCGGCCTGCGGCGTACGGACGTTGTTCGCCGTCGCGCTGTTGTTGCCCGGCGGGTCGAACAGACCCACGGGAGCCGTGACGGTCGCGGTGTTCACGAGTGCGCCGGTGCCGCTGGCCGCGAGCGTGCCGGTCGCCGTGTAGGTGACCGATCCGCCGCTCAACAGGCTGACGGTGGTGTTGAGGTCGCCGCTGCCGCTCGCCGCGCACGACGAGCCCGCGCTCGCGCTGCAGCTCCAGGTGACGCCGGAGATCGCCGCCGGGAAGACGTCGGTGACGGTGGCGCCGGCCACGTCGCTCGGACCGGCGTTGGCCACGGTGATGCTGTAGGTGACCGGGAGCCCCGGGACGGGCGGGCCGGAGCCGAGGACCTTGGTGATGCTCAGGTCCGCGACGGGCGTGATGACGGTGTTGTTGT
The DNA here is from genome assembly GCA_021413975.1 of Gemmatimonadota bacterium. GTDB lineage: Bacteria > Gemmatimonadota > Gemmatimonadetes > Gemmatimonadales > Gemmatimonadaceae > Pseudogemmatithrix. The sequence goes on along the minus strand of JAIOPJ010000013.1, from coordinate 2,087 downwards.
CGGTCGCGCTGTTGTTGCCGGCCGGGTCATTCACGCCCACCGGCGCCGTGATCGTCGCCGTGTTGGTGATGGTCCCCGCGCCGCTCGCGGTCACCGTGACGGTGAACGTGGCCGACCCGCCGCTGAGCAGGTCGACGCTCGCGGCGAGGTTCCCGACGCCGCTCGCCGGGCACGCCGAGCCCGCGGTGGCGGAGCAGGTCCAGGTCGCGCCGGAGACGTTCGCCGGGAGGACGTCGGCCACGGTCGCGCCGGTCACGGCGCTCGGGCCCGCGTTGCTCGCCACGATCGTGTACGTCACCGCACTGCCCTGGTTCACGGCCGTGAGGCCGTCCGTCTTGGTGATGCTCAGGTCGGCGGTCGGTGCGATGACGGTGTTGTTGTCGGTCGCGCTGTTGTTGCCGGCCGGGTCGTTCGTGCCGACCGGTGCGGCGATGGTCGCGGTGTTGGTGATGGTGCCGGAGCCGCTCGCCGTCGCCGTGACCGTGAAGGTCGCCGACCCGCCGCTCAACAGGTCCACAATCGCGGCGAGGTTGCCGCTGCCGCTCGCAGGGCAGGCGGAGCCGGCACTCGCCGAGCAGGTCCAGGTCGCCGCGCTCAGGTTCGCCGGGATCACGTCGCTGACCGTCGCGCCGGTCACGGCGCTCGGACCGGCGTTCGACGCGACGATCGTGTACGTGACCGTGCCGCCCTGATTGACCGCCGTGAGACCGTCCGTCTTGGTGATGCTCAGGTCGGCCGTCGGCGTGATGACCGTGTTGTTGTCGGTGGCGCTGTTGTTGCCCGCCGGATCGACCACGCCGACCGGTGCCGTGATCGTGGCGGTGTTGGTGATGGTCCCCGCCCCGCTCGCCGTCGCCGTGACGGTGAAGGTCACGGTCCCGCCGCTCAGCAGGTCGACGGTCGCGTTCAGGTTCCCGCTGCCGCTCGCCGGGCAGGCCGAGCCCGCGCTCGCGGAGCAGGTCCAGGTCGCGGCGCTCAGGTTGGCCGGGATCAGATCGCTCACGGTTGCCCCGGTCACGGCGCTCGGGCCGGCATTGCTGGCCACGATCGTGTAGGTGACCGTGCCGCCCTGATTCACGGCGGTGAGACCGTCGGTCTTGGTGATGCTCAGGTCGGCAGCGGCGATGATGACCGTATTGTTGTCGGTCGCACTGTTGTTGCCCGCCGGATCGTTCGTGCCGACCGGCGCCGTGATCGTCGCGGTGTTGGTGATCGCTCCGGTGCCGCTCGCGGTCGCCGTCAGGGTGAAGGTGGCGCTGCCGCCGCTCAGCAGGTCGACCGTGGCGTTGATGTCGCCGCTGCCGCTCGCCGGGCAGACCGAGCCGACGCTGGCTGCGCAGGTCCAGGTGGCCGCACCGAGGGTCGCCGGGATGACGTCGCTGACCGTCGCGCCGGTCACGGCGCTCGGGCCCGCGTTGCCGGCCACGATCGTGTAGGTGACCGTGCCACCCTGGAAGACGCTCACGATGCCGTCGGTCTTGGTGATGCTCAGGTCGGCGGTCGGCGTGATGGCCGTGTTGTCGGTCGCACTGTTGTTGCCGGCCGGGTCGTTGACGCCCACCGGCGCGGTGATCGTCGCCGTGTTCGTGATCGTGCCCGCGCCGCTGGCGGTCGCGGTGACCGTGAAGGTCGCGGCGCCGCCGCTCAGGAGATCGACGCTCGCGTTGATGCTCCCGCTGCCGCTCGCCGGGCAGACCGAGCCCGCACTCGCGGAGCAGGTCCAGGTCGCCGCGCTCAGGTTCGCGGGGATGACGTCGGTGATCGTCGCGCCACTGACCGCGCTGGGGCCGGCGTTGCTCGCGACGATCGTATACGTGACGGTGCCGTTCTGGTTGACGGTCGCGACCCCGTCGGTCTTCGTGATGCTCAGGTCGGCCGTCGGCGTGATGACGGTGTTGTTGTCGGTCGCGCTGTTGTTGCCGGCCGGGTCGTTCACGCCGACTGGTGCCGTGATCGTCGCCGTGTTCGTGATCGTGCCCGTGCCGCTCGCGGTCGCCGTGACCGTGAAGGTCGCGGTGCCACCATTCAGCAGATCGACCGTCGCGGTGATGTTGCCGCTGCCGCTGGCGGGGCAGACCGAGCCGACG
>JAIOPJ010000015.1 GCA_021413975.1 Gemmatimonadota bacterium | reverse complement strand
TCGGCCTCGCGCTCGGCGGGCGGACGGTACAGCACCTCGTCGTCCGACAGCGAATGCGAATACGGGCGGATGACGTGCGCGTGCACGAGCGCCGGTCCCTTGCGCTCGCGGGCGTAAGCGACGGCCTTCTTCATCACCTCGAGCGAGGCCAGGAAGTCGCAGCCGTCCACTTCCTGGATGTACAGGCCCGGGAACGACGCCACGAGCTTGGAGATGGAGCCGCCCGCCGTGTTCACCTCGACCGGCACCGAGATGGCGTAGCCGTTGTCCTCGACGAGGTAGACCACCGGGAGCTTGAGGTTGGTCGCCGTGTTCAGCGACTCCCAGAACTCGCCTTGCGACGTGGTGCCGTCGCCCGTGGAGACAAAGGCCACCTCGTCGCCGTGGAAGCCGTCGTCGGTGATGCCCAGCAGCCCGGCGCGCATGGAGGCCTCGGCGGCGCCCACGGCCTGCAGGAACTGCGTGCCCGTCGGCGACGACGTGGAGACGATGTTGAGGTTCTTGTGTCCCCAGTGCGACGGCATCTGGCGGCCGCCCGAGTTCGGGTCGGCGGCGGCGCCGACGGCGCTGTAGAGCATCTCGGCCGCGGTCATACCCAGCGAGAGGCAGAGCGCGCGGTCGCGATAGTACATGTAGAACCAGTCGTACGCCGGCTTGAAGGCGTGGCCGGCGGCGGTCAGCACGGCCTCGTGGCCGGCGCCCGAGATCTGGAAGAAGATCTTGTTCTGGCGCTTGAGCTGGATCTCCTTGTCGTCGAGCCGGCGCGACAGGAGCATGGTGCGGTAGGCGGCGACGAGCTGGTCCTTGGAGAGACCGTGGGTCGCGCGGCGGGCCTTGGCGGAGGTGGCCATGGTCGGGTGGGGCGAGGTGGCAGGGCGCCCGCGAAGCGGGCGATCGGAATCGGCGAAAGATAGCACGAACGCATGAGGGGGGACGGCAGGTCGCGTCCCCCGTCGGCGGTCCGCGTCACTCCGCCCGTGCCCGGGGCCGTGGAACTCATGCCACGATTCAGTGTGGAAACGGTGCGGGCCCCACCTGAGCTTCGGAGCGGATCATGACCTACCGCGCGCTGCTGTCGAGCCTCTTCTTCTCCACGGCGGCTGCGGCGCAAGGGACTGCGCCGCGCGTCGTGGTACACGATTCCGCCGGCACTCCCATTCCGTTCGTGAACGTGCAGGTCGGAGGCGGCAAGGTCCGCGCCGCCTCGGATTCGGGCATCGCGCTCCTGAGCGTCCAGCGCGCCGAATCGCTCAAGATCATCGCCCGCCGGATCGGATTCGATCCCGTCGAGCGTTGGGTACACGCGGACTCGGCGGGCGAGTACCATCTGGTCATGCGTGCGTCGCCGCAGTTCGTCGGGCGCGCGGTGATCTACGCGCGGAACACGCCGCTGGCGCGCGCCGGGTTCTACGACCGCATGGAACGAAGCGAGCACGGCGCGATCGGCGCGCGCTTCCTCACGCCCGAAGCGATCGAGCTGCGCAACGCGAATCGCGTCTCGAGCCTCCTGGAAGGCGAGAGCACACTCCGCGTTCGCACGGTCGCCGGGAAGCCGGTGCTCTCGGGCCGGGGGGGCAACTGCCCGGTCGGACTCATCGTCGACGGTCAGCGCATGCTCGGGACGGTCGAGGAGATGGGGACCACGGAAGGGCAGATCGAGATCGAGCGGATCATGCGACGGCTCGGCAGTCGCCCCGACGCCCGCGACGCTGCCGAGAGGGAGTACCTCCAAACGCGCTCGTCGATCGACGAGATCGTCACCTCGCTCGCGGTCGCCGCGATCGAGATCTATCCGAGTGTCTCGTCCGCACCGGCGGAACTGCAGCGGAACGCCGCTCACTTCGCCTGCAGCCTCGTCGTCGTCTGGACCGGGCGTCGTTGATCGGGATCATCACAAATTTGCGACTTTCCCCGATTCCCTTGCGCGGATTCACGTGACCTTCACATCATAGCGGCGTCCAAACACCAACGGGTGCGCGAATCGTCGCGACGCCCACATCAGGAGGCCCGTGACCGGAACCTTCGGACAGGCAACTGAGCCACGACTGCCACGGTCGCTCACCGCGACCGCGGTCTGGCGCCTCCTCCTTCTCGACCACACCCCGCTCGGGCACTTCGCCCCGCAGCGGGGTGTCGTCATTTCCGGCGAGGTAAGATGTCACGTCGGGTCGTCCACCATGTCTCGCTCGCCCGCTCCCCACGGGGGCTATCCCGTCACGCTCGGCAGCTCGAGCACCAGCAGCACAAGCGCCAGATCAAACGCGCGACCTTTCGGGATTGTGGACGTCGATGTGTCTATTGCGGTACCGGTCTGGGAATCGAGAACGCCACACTGGATCACGTGATCCCGGTCTCACGCGGCGGGACGCACCTGCCGGGCAACCTCGTCTCCGCCTGCCAGCCCTGTAACCAGATGAAGGGGGCGCTGTTGCCCACCGAGTTCTTCGCCCGCTATCCGTTCGCGGGGCAGAACTTCATGCGCTTCGCGCGGGCCGTGCACCGCCAACTGAAGCGCGGGGCGCGACGGGCCGTCTCGTTGGCGTTCGCGCAGGCGGCGTAGTCTCGGGACCGGTCAGCGCGCGCGCCGTGAGAAGCGCGCGCTCCGGCGGTCGTGTCTCCCCGCGCGATGCCTCGAGTGCGAGCATCGCGCGCTTGCGATCGGGGCCCCAGGCGTAACCGCCGAGTTCGCCGGTGGAGCGGATGACGCGATGACAGGGAATGAGGTAGCTCACCGGATTGCTGCCCACCGCGGTGCCCACCGCGCGTGACGCCTTCGCGTCGCCGACCGCCGCCGCCAGATCCCCATACGTCGTGACGCTCCCGACCGGGATCCCGAGCAGCGCCTGCCAGACCTTGAGCTGGAAGTTCGTCCCCTTCACATGCAGCGTGAGGCCGGCGGTCGGTGCACTGCCCGGCGGAGGGAACGCGAGCGCCGCCGCGCCGCGGGTCGCCGCCTGATCCGCGACGAGCGTGGCCGCCGGCCAATCGTGACGGATGCGATCGAGCGCCTCCTGCCGCGTCACCGGCTGCACGAAGGCGAGATGACACACCCCGCGCAGCGTCACCGCGATCACGCACTCACCGAATGGCGTGGGGTGGAACCCGTAGCGGACGGTGAGTCCCTCGCCGGCCCGCTGATACTCACCCGGCGTGACCGCCTCGGCATTCACGAGCAGGTCGTGCAAACGACCCGGCCCCGAGAGCCCCGCCTCGTACGTCACGTCGAGCAGCGGTCGCCGTTCCCGCAGCAACCGCTTCACCACCTCGGCGGTGCGATGCTGCAGGAAGCGCTTGGGGCTGATCCCCGCCCACTTGGTGAAGAGCCGCTGGAAGTGCGCTTCGCTCAACCCCACATGCTCGGCGACCGCCGCGAGGCTCGGCGCGGTGGCGCGCTCCCGGTCGAGGAAGCGGATCGCCCGCTCGATGCGCGCGTAGTCGGTGTTCAGTTGCTCGGGACTCATCGTCAGGCTCCGGTGGCTGGGTCGAGTGGTATCTAGCGAGCCCGGCGCGACCCCTCCACCCGATTCCTGCTATGAAGGAAGATGCGAGAGGTGAGCGACACGAGCAGCGCCGAGCGACTGCGCAGTCGGGCCGGCCGAACGGCCGGCCCCCCTTCATCCTTGAACCTTCATCCTGGGATCAGTAGTCGACCGGCCGCAGATAACTCTCCCCGATCGCCGCCCCGGAGAGCATCGCCACCGTCGGCAGCTTCCGCTTCCAGTGCGTGGAGTCGAGCCGCTTGGTGACGAGCGCGATCGCCTCCGCCTTCATGCCACGGTCCTCGAGCTCGGACGCCTTCCACCCATGCAGGATCCAGTTCAGCACCTGGTCGGCGACCGCATAGCTCACGCCGAAGTCGCCTTCGTCGGTCTGGCCCTGCACGAGGTCCGCGCTCGCCGGCTTCTCGATGATCTCGCGCGGCACGCCCAGGTGACGCGCGAGCGCCCAGACCTGCGTCTTGAAGAGGTCGCCGATGGCGTTCACCGGCGGCGAATCATCCGCATGCCAGGTGAAGTACCCGAGCAGCCGTTCGCTCTTGTTGCCGGTCCCGAGCGGCAACGCCCGGTGCTTCGCCGAGAGGTCGAAGAGCGCGATCATGCGCGTGCGTGCCATCACGTTGCCGCGGCGCGCGCCGTCGGCGTCGGCTTCGAGCGCGAGATAGCCGTCCACGGCACCGGTGATCTCGAGCGTGCGCCCGGTGATCCCCAACTGGTCGATGAGGAGCTGCGCGTGCGAGAGCGAGTCGGGGCTCGAGGTGCGGTAGGGCATCCGCACGCCGATGACGTTCTCCTTCCCGAGCGCCCGCACGGCGAGCGCGGCGACGACCGCTGAGTCCACGCCGCCGGAGACACCGACGATGGCCTTGGTGAAGCCGCGCCGCGAGAACTCGTCGCGCAGGAAGGCCACGAGCCACTGCTCCACGAGCGCCGCGTCGATCTCGAGCGAGGGGGGAGTGCCGCGTGCCGCCGAGCCGCCGCTCACGACCTGGAGCGGTGCGGCGACGCTGCCCGCCGCGCTCCTTCCGCCGCGCGCCACCGGACCCGGTTCGGTCCGTTTCGTCGGAGTGGCGATCACCGGCGCAGTCGACGCGATCCCCATCGCCCGGTCGAGTTCCGTCCGCAGGAACGGCAGCGCCGCCTTCAGGTCCGAGAGCATCGGAAGGTCCGACCGCACGCGCGCGAGGTCCGCGAGGTCGATCGTCGCCGTGAGGAGCGCCTCCTCGAACACCGGCGCACGCACCCGTACGTCCCCGCGTGGCCCCGCGACGAGCGAGCCACCCTGGAACATCCGCCCGCCCTCACTCCCCACGAGGTTCGCGAGGACGCAGAAGACGCCCTGCTCCTCGGCGATGTCGCGGATCAACCGCTCCCACCGCTCCACGCTTCCGGGCCCGGGCACGTTGTCGCCGCGGGGCGCGGCTCCGCGCGCCGGCGCGGCCGCGAGCACGAAGACCACCTGGGCGCCGTCGAGCGCGGCGATCGTTCCCGAGAGCGAATGCCAGGCGTCCTCGCAGACGAGCATCGCGACGCGGCCCCACGAGGTGTCGAAGGCACGGATCCCGTAGCCGCGCTCGACGAACCGCTCCTCGTCGAACAGCGAGTAGGTGGGGAGGAAGTTCTTGCGATGCACATGCACGAGCCGCGCGGGGCCGTCACCGAAGGCGATGCAGGCGGCGCTGTTGTGCATCTGGTCGGCATGCTGCTCGTAGAAGCCGAGGATCACGTCCATCCGCGTGCCGGCCGGCACCGAGGCGGTGAACCGGGCGTCGAGCTCGGCCAGCAGTGCCTCGCTCGTGAGCGCGAGCTCCCGCACCCCGCCTTCGAGGAAGTAGCCGGAGAGGATCGTCTCGGCGAAGACGACCACCTGCGGGCGGGGCTCGAGCGCGGCCGCCTGCGCGAGCAGCGATCCGACCCGGTCGAGATTCCCGGTCAGGTCGCCCTTCCGGGGACGGAACTGCGGGATGGCGAGCGTCAGCATGCCCTAAAGGTGCCGCGACGAGGGCCAAAGGGGTACGGGGCCGGTGGCGGCGGGCCGTATCCTTGCGTGGCTTCACGTGTAGAATTCGGGTCGATGTCCATACGCCACTCACTCGGTCGGATCGCCCTCGGTCTCGCGTTCGTCGCGGGGCCGATCGCGGCGCAGCAGCCCGCCCCGGAGCCCTGGCGGATCGTGCGGCCGATGCAATCGTCGCTCGTGCTCGCGCGCGACGGCTCGCTCATCGGCGAGATCGGCAAGGAGTGGCGCACCAACGTCGCGTTGGGCTCGTTGCCGAGGCATCTCCCGCAGGCGTTCATCGCGGTGGAGGACCGGCGCTTCTACCAGCACGACGGCGTCGACATGATCGGCGTGGCCGCCGCGATCCGCGACAACCTCATGGGCGGCAGCCGCGGGGCGAGCACCATCACGCAGCAGCTGGTCGGGAACATGCACCCCGACATCATCGACCGCACCGACCGCTCGATCTCGCGCAAGCTCAAGGAGCAGGCGGCCGCGCGCGAGATGGAGAAGCACTACACCAAGGCGCAGATCCTCGAGGCGTACCTCAACCAGATCAGCTTCGGCCGCGGGTTCTACGGCGTGGAGGCGGCCGCGCGCCACTTCTTCGGCAAGCCGGCGTCGCGCCTGAGCATCGCCGAGTCGGCGTCGCTGGCGGCGCTCCCCAAGGGACCGGCGATCTACGATCCGGTGCGCTTCCCCGACCGCAACAGGAACCGGCGCGACGCGATCATCGCGCTCATGCAGGAGCAGGGGTTCATCAACGCCGAGCAGGCGCGGCTGGCGAAGGCCGAACCGCTGCGGACGTCGCCCAACCTCGGGATGTCGGTCGCCGCACCGTATTTCGTGGATGCGGTGCGCACGCGGGTCGAGCGCGCGGGCGTGCCCGTGAGCGAGGGCGGCTTCACGATCCTCACCACGCTCGATCCGGCGCTGCAGCGACAGGCGGAGATCGCGCTCGTCGAGGGCACGGCGGCCGTCGAGGCGCGCCCGGGCTACCGGCACCAGACCTTCGCGAGGAAGACGCGGGGGAGCACCGACTACCTGCAGGGCGCACTCGTCGCGATCGATCCCGCGACCGGTGACGTGCGCGCGCTGGTGGGCGGCCGGAACTACCAGGAGTCGCAGTTCAATCGCGCGACCAACGGCGTGCGGCAACCGGGGTCGACCTTCAAGCCGATCGTCTATGCACGGGCGATCATGGACTCCACGCCGCCCAACGCGATGCTGGCCGACGAGCCGCTCGAACTCCGCTATGACACGCAGGTCTATCGCCCCAAGAACGCCGACGGCGAGTTCCTCGGGCGCATCACCATGCGCGAGGCGCTCGCCAAGTCGCGCAATCCGGTGGCGGTGCGGCTCTGGGATGCCGCCGGCGCCGACTCGGTGATCGCGCTGGCGCAGCGGATGGGGCTCACGGCACCGATCGCGCCGTACCCGTCGAGCGCGATCGGCGCCTCGGTCGTGCGGCCGATCGATCTCGTGAGCGCCTTCACCGCGATCGCCAACCTGGGCTCGGCGGTGGAACCGCGGTTCGTGCTCCGCGTGGACGATCCCGCGGGACGCGCGGTCTACGGTCAGCCGGTGCGCTTCCTCGCCCCGGCCATGGACTCGAGCGTGGCCTACGTGGTGCGCGGGATCATGCGCGAGGCGGTGGAGTCGGGCACGGCCGCGTCGGTGCGCCGCTACATCCCCGCGTCGGTCCCGGTCGCCGGCAAGACCGGCACCACCGACGACAACTCCGATGTCTGGTTCGTCGGCATCACGCCGCAGATCGTGGCCGGAGTCTGGCTCGGGTTCGATCGCCCCAAGACGATCACGCCGGGTGCGGCGGGCGGGTCGCTCGCCGCGCCGATCTTCGGGCAGATGCTCGCGCGCTGGGGCGGCCTCTCCGCCGATCCGTGGTCACCGCCCTCGGGGGTGGTGATCACCGAGCTCGATCGCCTGACCGGACTGCTCGCCGAGCCGGAGACGCCGCTGGAGCGCCGATACACGGAGAACTTCGTCGCCGGCACGGAGCCGGCAGCGCTGCGCATCGATGCGCGGCGGCTCTTCCGCGTGGGGCCGATCATCGGGTTCTGAACCGTCCGGACGCGCGGTCGGCACGGTCCGTGACGGTGTTTCTGTGACCCACGTCCTGTAGACGGCGTTCGATCCGCCGGTAGTTTCCAGTGTATCACCCGGTGCTCCGGCTCCGGAGCGGCAACGCTCTCGTCCCCGACCGACCCCGTCCATGAACCGACCGACCGTGCTGGTGCTCGCCATCGTTGCCGTCGCCGCCTGCGGACCCAAGGGCCAGCAGGCGGGCCAGGGCGCGGCGGATTCGACCTCGATCGGCAACGCCTTCACCGATTCCGCGAACGCGCGCGACAGCATCGGACCCGCCGTGCCTGCCGACTCCGTGGCCGCTCCGGCCGGCGGAGCCTACATCGGTCGCGACTCCGCCTTCGGCCCGACCTTCACCGTCGATTCCACCGGCAAGGTCACGCCGATCGTTCCGCCGAAGAAGAAGCCCTGAACCGTTCGCTTCCCACCGTGAACCGCACGCCACCCATGACGCTCATCCGCCGCGCCTGCCTTCCGCTCTGTCTCGTCGTCGCCGCCGGCTGCGGTGGTGGCGGCACCGAACCGCCCTCGCCGAGCGTCGTCGTGGCCGTGACGGCGAACCCGCTGGCGAGTGTCGTGGGGAGCGTCGTCGGCGCGCCGCCGACGTTCGAGGTGCGGTCGAGCAAGGGAACGCCTCTCGCCGGCATCGCGGTGAGCGTGGTGGTCGCCTCGGGTGGTGGCGCCCTCGTCGGTGCGCCCACGCTCTCGCTCGCGGGTCCGACACCGATCGGCCAGTGGACGCTCGGCACCACCTCCGGTCCGCAGACGGTCACCGTGACCGTGGCCAACGTGGCGCCGCTCGTCTTCACGGCGAACGCGTCGGCCGGACCGGCGACCCAGTTCGCCATCGTCGACGGCGATGCGCAGTTCGGCTCGCAGGGTGCCCCGACCAGCGCACCGCTGCGGGTGCGCGCCCGTGACGCGTTCAACAATCCGGTGCCCGGAGCCACCGTGAACTGGGTGGTCGACGCCGGCGGCGGTTCGCTCGCGGCGGCCACGAGCCTCACGGGTGCCGACGGCATCGCCGTCTCGCCCGCGTGGACGCTCGGGACGGTCGGGTCGGGCCAGCAGGCCGTCGTCGCCTCGCTCGGAGCGTTCAATGCGCGCTTCACCGCCACGGTGCAACTCGCTCCGTCGAGCCTGACCATCGAGCAGGCCGCGCCGGCGAACGCGACGGTGTTCACGCAGCTGTCGCCGGCTCCGGCCTTCGCCGTCCGCGACGTGAACGGCACCGTGCTGCAAGGCGTGCCGGTCACCGTCGCGATCACCGCCGGCAACGGCACGCTCACCGGCGCACCGGCCCTCTCCACGCTCGGCACCACGAGCATCGGCGCCTGGCGCCTCGGCACCACGGCGGGGTCGCAATCGGTGACGGTGACCGTCTCCGGCCTCCCGACGCGGATCTTCACCGTCAATGCGACGCCGGACGTGGCGACCGCGCTCTCGCTCGTCGCGGGCGCATCGCAGAGCGCGCTCGCCGGGGCGGCACTGCCGGTGGCGCCCCGCGTGCGCCTGCTCGACCAGTTCGGCAACGGAGTGAGCGGTCAATCGGTGCAGTGGACCGTGACCTCCGGCGGCGGCACGCTCGGTGGCGCGGCGAGCGTCCCGACCGACGCGAGCGGATTCGCGAACGCGCCGACCTGGACGCTCGGCCGGCGCGGTGGCGTGCAGGAGCTGACCGCCGCGAACGGCACGATCTCGCAGGTCTTCTCGGCGACCGTGCAGACCTCGTTCAGCGTCACGCTCCGCTACGTCGGCACACCGCCGACCGGTGCGATCGCGCAGGCGTTCACGAACGCCGCCGACCGGATCTCGGCGATGATCATCGGTGACCTCCCCGATGCGCAGATCGGCTCGACCGCCACGCCGTTCAACATCTCGGCCTGCAACTCCGCACTCACCGGTGTGACGCCGCTCAACGAGGTCGTGGACGATGTGATCATCTACGCGAGCGTCGTGCCGATCGACGGCGTCGGTCAGGTGCTGGGGTCGGCGGGTCCGTGCCTCACGCGGACGACCGGCGGACTCACCGGACTCGGCACCATGCGCTTCGACAGCGCCGACCTCGACAACCTCGCGGCCAACGGCCGACTCGGCGACGTGATCGCGCACGAGATGCTGCATGTCGTCGGTCTCGGGACCCTCTGGACGTCGCGTGGACTGCTGGTGGACAGGGATCTCGCGACCGCCCGCGTGGTGGGGCCGCTGGCGACCGCGGCTTGCACCGACGATCTCGGGGGCGCCACGGCCTGCGCAGGGTCGGTGCCCGCGGAGAACTGCCTCAACCTGCCGCCGAGCGTCACCTGCGGGGCGGGAACGCAGAACTCGCACTGGAAGGAGAGCACCTTCCAGACGGAGCTCATGACCGGCTACGCCGGCGCGACGAACCTGCTCTCCAAACTGACCGTGCAAGGCATGGCCGACCTCGGCTACACGGTGAACACGCTCGCGGCCGATCCGTACACCGTGCCGTCCGCGCTCATGGCGCTATTGCAGGCGCAGGGGGTCGTCGCGTCGCCGAGCGCGGCAGCCATGGCGCCGGGCGGGCCGCTGACCGAGCTCCCGGCGCCGCTGATGCCGCGGTTCACCCTCGACCGCAACGGGCGCGTGCGGCCGATCCTCCGCTAGGCTCGCGCGTGGCGGCGTTCGGGTTGCCGCGCGCCACGCGGACCGGCAAGTTTGTGCGCGTAGCGGACGCATCGGGCGCCCGCTCGCGCACGCCGTACGGGGAGACGACCGCTGGCCAGCTTCTGTGCGAACTGTGGGGCCACGCGCGAGGGTGACGCCGCGTTCTGCGCCCGCTGCGGGCGCAGCTTCACCGAGGAGTTCAAGGGCACGCCGATCGACGAGGTGAAGGACGTCTCCGAGACGTTCGTCCGCCTGCGCGAGTCCCTCGGTGACCGGTACGCGATCGAGCGCGAGCTCGGCCGCGGCGGAATGGCCACCGTCTTCCTCGCGCGCGACGTCAAGCACGATCGCGAGGTCGCGATCAAGGTGCTGCATCCCGAGCTCTCGGCGTCGATCGGCGCCGACCGGTTCGAGCGCGAGATCAAGCTCGCCGCCAAGCTGCAGCATCCGCACATCCTCGGGATGTACGATTCGGGCAACGCCGACGGCCTGCTCTACTACGTCATGCCGTTCGTGCGCGGCGAGTCGCTGCGCGACCGGCTCGACCGCGAGGGCATGCTCCCGGTCGACGATGCGCTCCGCATCACGCTCGAGGTCTGCAGCGCGCTCAACTACGCGCACGAGCAGGGGATCGTCCACCGCGACATCAAGCCCGAGAACATCCTGCTCTCGGGCGAGCATTCGCTGATCGCGGACTTCGGCATCGCGCGTGCGGCCAACGATGCCTCGCAGGCGAAGCTGACCCAGACCGGGATGGCGATCGGGACGCCGGTGTACATGGCCCCCGAGCAGTCCACGGGCGATGCCGTCGGGCCCAGCGCCGACATCTACTCGCTGGGATGCATGCTCTACGAGATGCTCGCCGGCGAGCCGCCCTTCACCGGGCCCAACGCCATGGCGATCATGGCGAAGCACCTCATGGAGCAGGTGCCGAGCGTGCGCGTGGTGCGCGCTTCCGTCCCGCCCGAGGTGGAGGACGCGATCTTCCACGCGCTCGCGAAGACCGCGGTCGATCGCCCCAAGACCGCGCAGGCGTTCGCCGACATGCTCGGCACCCTCTCCGGTCCGGCCGGGGCGCGGCGGACCCCGCGACCGACGCCGTCCATGCGCGGAACGACCGCCGTGCGCGGCTCGGTCGCCATGCGCGGCTCCGTGGCGATGCGTGGCTCGACGATGGTGCCGCGACAGACGGTCGCGGGACCCGTCTACACGGTCGACGAGTTCGGTGAGCTGGTCGAGATCGAGCCGGTCGTGTGGTGGAAGCGTCCGACGACGTTGATGGCGGCGGCGCTGGTTCTCGTCGCCGGCCTTGGCGGGTGGGCGTACACGAACCGGGGCGGGCCCGCGGCGGCCGCCGAGGACCCGACGCTGCGGCGTGTGGCGGTGCTCTACTTCGACAGCCCCGACTCCACCCTGCGCTCGGCCGCCGACGGTATCACGGAGGGCCTGATCCGTTCGCTGTCGCGCGTGAGTCAGATCACGACCATCTCCCAGTCGGGCTCGGAGTCGGTCCGCGGGGTGACGAGCACCGACAGCATCGTGAGTGTGCTGCGGGCGGGATTCCTCGTGCGCGGATCGCTGCGCCCCGAGGGCGAGCGCGTGGCGATCAACTACCGGCTCGAGACCCGGAACGGTTCGTCCGCGGGCGATGGCTCGCTGACCGTCTCGCGCGACAGTCTCCTCCTCGTGCAGGACTCGATCGCGCGGCTCGCCGCCGACCTGATCCGGCCGCGGCTCGGCGTCGAACTGCAGCTGCGGGCCCAACAGGCCGCCACGACGAGCAATGCGGCGTGGCTCGCGGTGCAGGACGGTCTCGCGCTGCAGCGTCGCGCCGATGCCGCGTGGGCCTCCAAGGATTCCGTCACGGCGGTCGCGCGCTTCGCGGAGGCGGACTCCACCTTCGCGCGCGCCGAGGGGCTCGACGCGCGATGGACCGAGCCGATCGTGCGTCGGGCGAATCTCGCCTACCGCCGGTCGCGCCTCGTGCCCCGCACATCGACGGCGGTCCGCCCATGGGTGACGCTCGCGCTCGAGCATGCCGACCGGGCGATCGCCCTCAACGCCGATGACGCGGACGCGCTCGAGATCCGCGGGACGGCGCGCTACTTCGGTTTCGCCTCGGGGATGTACGATGACACCGAGGCGCAGGCCGCGCTGAAGAGCGTCGAGGCCGATCTCGAGAAGGCCGTCGAAGTGAATCCGATGCAGGCCGGCGCGTGGGCCTCGTTGAGCGCGGCGTACAATCTCATGGCGACCAAGGGGCCCAGCAACATCCTCGTCGCCGCGCAGCGCGCGCTCGAAGCGGACGAGTTCCAGGCCCAGGCGGTGCTGGTGCGCAGTCGGCTCTACAACGCGGCCTACGACCTGGGCGACTTCGACGCTGCGGAGCGGTACTGCCGTGAGCTCGAGGCGCGTTACGCCGGGCAGGCGCGGAGCATCCGCTGCCGTCTCTATCTGCAGTCCGTTCCGGGGTTGGCGAGTTATGACATCGAGCGCTCGTGGCGGTTGACCGACTCGCTGGCGCACGCGCCGGGTGCCGGCGACACGACCCTCGCACGGCTCACCGGGAGCGTCTTCACCGCCGCGACCATCGCGCGTGCGAGCGTGCTGCTCAAATCCCCCGCGCTGGCGGACAGTGCCCGTCGAGTCGCCGAGCGCTCCGAGGGGGACGCGACGATCGACAAGCCCAGGGAGCTCATCTACTTCGCGGCGATGGTCTCGACGATCCTGGGGGACAAGGATGACTGGAACCGGCGTCTGACGGCGTACATCTCCGTGAACCCCGGCGTGCGGGGCGCTTCGCTGGCGAAGGACCCGGGCTGGTGGTTCCGGTCGATCGCGGAGACCCCGGAGTGGAAGCGGCTGGTGAACGTCGGGCCGTAGCGTTGGCGCAACACGCTTTGTCCGCCCCGCAACAGTTTCTTCGACTCAGGTGTCCGAAAGTCCGAACAAAGACCGCAGATCGCGGGTCCGCACGCGCCGGACATCACCCGTCGGCGGCACCCTATTTGCTCGTACTCAGCCCATACCGTCGTCTCCAGGAATCGCCGCGCGCGGGACCCCGCCCTCGCGGCGATCAACCGGAAGGCCCACCAGGAGCCAGTGCATGCAGCGTCACCTTCGCCTCGCCGCCAGTCTCGGCCTCGTCCTCCTCGCGGCAGCTTGCAGCGATATCCCCACCGCTGCGCCCGAAGCCCAACTCCAGCAGGTCGATGTCTCCTCGTCGATCGTCGCCGGGACCTGCACCAACCTGGTTCAGCTGAATGCGCTCGCGGCCCAGATCTTCACGCGCGAGAGCTCGCCGAACATCAACTCCGTGCTCGGCAAGCTCAAGGAGCTCGACAAGCTCGTGAAGAAGGGGAAGATCCGCGAGGCGAAGCGGCAGGCCGCCGAGATCGTCGCGTTCACCCTCAAGAAGAGCAAGAAGAAGGGCCGCGGACGGGACCGGGACCGGGATAGGGACCGGGATCGGGAAAGGGAGAATGAGGGCGGGCTGGGCGGGACGCCGGCGCAGCTGAAGGCGTTCACGAACGCCGTCCTGTGCTTCGCGGGCATCGACATCGAGGTCGTCCTCCCGGCGAACTCCTTCCTCGTCATGCCTGCCGACACTCAGCAGGTCCTGACCGACACCACGGGCAACATCGGCGTCCAGTTCCCGGCGGATCCGGTGGCCGAGCCGACGCTCATCACGTTCGCGGTCGTCCCCGACACGTTCACGCAGCCCGGCGGCGGTCCTCTCGACACCAAGCTCGACCAGTACCCGGGGTTCATCGTCATCACGAAGACGTCCGAGAGCAACGCACCGCTCTCCAAGCCGGTCGTCGTCGGCGTCTGCGCGACCGGCGCCATCCCGCAGATCGTCCGTGATCGCCTGCGCCTCGGCCATGGCGCGTCGACCGGCTTCGAGGTCACGCCCTCCGCCAGCGCGGACTTCATCCAGTGCCCGAACCTCGTCGCCGATGCCGGCCCGGCGCCGTTGTGGCAGCGGCTCGCCTCGGCGCTGCTGCCGCAGCAGTTGCACGCGTTCCAGAACGAGTCGTTCGGAGGCGGAGTCGGTGGCACGGTCACCGAGTTCAGCCCCTTCGCGCCGGTCGATCCGCAGCTCGAGTTCGGCGGTGGCGTGGGTGGGACGGTGACGGAGTTCATCCGCGTGCCGGCCCCTGGCGTGCCGACGCCGCGCAAGAAGGGCACGCCGCTCAATCGCCCGAGCATCGTGGCCGATCCGTGCGCCGCCGCGACCGTGGGCAGCACCGTGACGCCGGCGTGCGAACCGTTCATCGTCGTCCGGACCCGCATGGGGACCCTGCTCGAGAACGTGCCTGTCACTTGGAGCGTGACCGGCGGGAACGGGAGCGTGGCCGGGCGGTCGGGCACGTGCGGTTCCTTCGGCGCGAACGCGATCTCGCTCACCGGCGTGAACGGTCGCGCGGGCGCCTGCTGGACGCTCGGGACCACCGCGGGGCTGAACACCATCCGCGCCACACCGGGTGCGGGCGGCGATGCGCCGGACGGCGTCGTATTCGTCCCGGCGTCGCGCGACTTCTCGATGACGGGGACGGCGGATGTTCCCGCGAACCTCGAGATCGTCCAGGGCGATCCGCAGTTCGACCAGACGCCCTTCGTCGCGGTCGCGATCCCGCCGGTCGTCCGTCTCACCGACCGCTTCGGCAACGCGGTGTCGGGCGAGAGGATCACGTGGAACCCCTTCCCGTCCTCGATCGGCGGCGGCGGTTCCGCCTCGCCGCTGGAGAGCTTCACCGATGCCGACGGACGGGCGTCGACCATCTGGGTGATCGGCGACGGATACAACCACATGTGGGCGTATCTCTTCGTCGGCGAGACCAAGCTCTACGTGGACTTCCGGGCGCTGACGGACCACTGATCCCGATCCTCGTCCTGAACTGAAATGGGTGCGCGACCGAGTGGTCGCGCACCCATTTCCGTTGGATCCCGATCCCGTGCGCTCTACTTCCGGCTTCCCGTCCAGATCGCCACCAACCCGCACCCCTGCGCCATCCGCGCTCCCGCCACCCGTTGCAGTTCCACCGGCACCGCCGCCGCACTGCCGTAGACCTCAATCGCCGCGATCGACACCGCCGTCACCACATCGTCGATCGAACTCAGCGAGCTCAGCGGCGGCGGGTTGAGGCTGCCGATCGACTCCTCGTAGGTGCCGAGCATCCGCTGCCCGTCCACCAGGATCGTCATCGCGCAGTTGATGCCTCGCCCGAGCAGTACCTGCCGGCCGTTCATCGGCGTGACCTTCACGTAGTTGTCGCCCGTGAGGATCTGCGAGAGCTTCATCGGATTGCGGAAGTCGAGCTCCTCGGGCGTGATCATCCGCGCCGCATATGCCCCCCGCTGCACCCGCGCCACGCGGTCGTAGAAGCCCGTCCGTGCCAGGGGTGTGTCACGCCGGCCCTTGATCGTCACCGGATCGAGCGAGCGCGGCAGCACCGGGAGGTCGGCCACGTACAGGCCGTTCTCCGGGTTCCGCTTCACCCATCCGATGTACGGCTGGAACCCGATGCGGCGCGCCTGGATGTTCAGCGAGTCCTTCGGCTTGATGCTGAACGTCACGCGGCCGGAATCGTCGGCGATGCGACTGACACCGTTGACGATCTGCACCCAGGCGAACGGGATGGCATTGCCGCGTACGTCCGTCACTTGGATGACGGTGCGCTCGTCCTGCGCCGACGCGTGGGGGGCCGCGGCCGCGACGAGCGCGGTCAGGGCGAGGGGGATGAGGAGCCGGTGATTCACGGTGGGGTGTCCGGGGAAGGGTCGAACGGGGCCGTCGGAGAGTAGCTCGACGGCCCCGCTCATGGTACTACGCCACCACCGCCAGAGGTTCCCCGGTACTCTTGCCGGGCTCGGGCAGGAGCGCCAGCGCGAGCACCTCCTCGAGCGACGAGACGAAGTGGAAGTTGAGCTTGTGGCGTGCCTCCTCCGGCACGTCCTCCACGTCCGCCTCGTTGTCCTTGGGCAGGATCACGTCGGTGATGCCGGCCCGGAGCGCGCCGAGCACCTTCTCCTTCACACCGCCGATCGGCAGCACCCGGCCCCGCAGCGTGATCTCGCCGGTCATCGCGATGTTCTTGCGGACCGGACGGCCGCTCATCTCGCTCGCGAGCGCGGTCGAGATCGCCACGCCGGCCGAGGGGCCGTCCTTGGGGATCGCGCCGGCGGGCACGTGGATATGCGTCTCCACCGTGCCGAGCCGTGAGCGCGGGATGCCGAGCCGTTCGGCGTTCTTGGTGACATAGGTGAAGGCGGCGCGCGCCGATTCCTTCATCACGTCGCCGAGCTGCCCGGTGAGGATGAGCGCGACCGGGGCACCGCCACCGTTGCCGTCGGTGGCGGTCGGCGCGGTGAGTGCCCGCACCGAGGCCTCGACGAACATGATGTCGCCGCCCATCGGCGTGTAGTACATGCCGGTGGCCGTGCCGACCTCGTGCGCGGCGATCGCCTTCTCCGGGTGCACGCGCGGCCGGCCGAGGAGTTCGCGCACCTCCTCCACCGAGATGACGCCGTCGGCGATCGGGTTCTCGCCCTGCTCGGTCGCGATGCGCCGCGCGACCTTGCGCGCGACCTTGCCGATCTCGCGCTCGAGCTGCCGCACGCCGCTCTCGCGCGTGTAGTTGGTCACCAGGTCCGCGATGGCCCCGTCCTCGAGCTTCACGTTCTTCTTGCCCAGCCCGTTCTCCTCGAGCTGGCGCGGGATCAGGTACGCCTTGGCGATCTCCGCCTTCTCGCGCTCGGTGTAGCCGGCGAACTCCACGACTTCCATGCGGTCGAGCAGCGGGCCCGGGATGTTGCCGATGAAGTTGGCCGTCGCGATGAAC
>JAIOPJ010000009.1 GCA_021413975.1 Gemmatimonadota bacterium | reverse complement strand
GTAGCTCACCGGCTCCTCGCCCTTCTTGCGGCGCTGGTAGACCTTGTGCATCCCGGCGTCGAGCGGACCCGGGCGCATGAGCGCGTTGGAGGCGACGAGGTCGTCGAAGCGGTCGGCGCGCATGGCGCGCACCATGTCGGTGGCGAGCGGCGACTCGAACTGGAAGACGCCGGCGGTGCGGCCGGCGCGGAGCAGGCGGTAGGTCGCTTCGTCGTCGAGCGGGAGGGCGTCGACGTCGACGTCCACGCCGCGGCGGGCCCTGATCGCCTTGACGGTGTCGCTGATGATCGTGAGCGTCGTGAGGCCGAGGAAGTCCATCTTGAGCATCCCGGCCTTCTCGAGCGCGTTCATGTCGTACTGCGTGACGACCACGCGTTCGTCATCGCCGGCGCCGGAGCCCTTGGACTCGGCGGTGCAGACGGGGACGTAGTCGTCGAGCGGTCCGGGGGCGATGACGATGCCGGCCGCGTGCACGCCGGCATGGCGCGCGAGCCCTTCGAGCGAGATCGCGAAGTCGAAGAGCTGCTGGTGACGGTCGTCCTGATGGTAGAGCTTCGCGACCTCGGGGACCTTCTCGATCGCCTCGGCGACGGTGAGCGAGAAGTTCGGCGCGTTGGGGATCAGCTTGGCGATCGCGTCGGTCTCCGCGGGGGAGAAGCCGAGCACGCGGCCCACGTCCTTGATGCAGGCGCGCGACTTGAGCGTGCCGAACGTGATGATCTGCCCGACGGAGTCGCGTCCGTACTTGTCGCGGACGTAGTCGATGACCTCGCCGCGCCGCTCCTCGCAGAAGTCGACGTCGATGTCGGGCATCGAGACGCGTTCCGGATTGAGGAAGCGCTCGAACAGCAGGTCGAACTTGAGCGGGCAGACGTTCGTGATGCCGAGCGAGTAGGCGACGAGCGAGCCCGCCGCCGAGCCGCGGCCCGGTCCCACCGGGATGCCGCGATCGCGCGCCGCCTGGATGAAGTCGGCGGTGATGAGGAAGTAGCCCGCGTAGCCCGTCTTGGTGATCACGCCGAGCTCGAAGCGGAGGCGTTCCTCGACCTCCTGCGGCAGCGGCGAGCCATAGCGCTTGGCCGCGCCCACCTCGGAGAGCTGCACGAGGAGGTCGTTCTCGCTCGTGACGCCGGCGGGGAGGGGGAAGGCGGGGACGTGGTACTTCTTGCCGAACTGCACGTCGACCGTGTCGGCGATCGCGAGCGTGTTCTCGAGGACGTCGGCGCGGCCCTTGAAGTGCGACGCGATCTCGGGGGCGCTCTTGAAGAAGAGCCCGCGGTCGTACTTCATGCGGTCGGCGTCGAGCCGGTCCTTCTTGAGGCCGATGCAGAGCAGCACGTCGTGCGCCGCGTGGTCCTCGGCCTTCAGGAAGTGCGCGTCGTTGGTCGCGACCACCGGCAGGGAGAGGTCCTTGGCGAGCTTGAAGATCTGCTCGTTGAGCTTGCGCTGCTCGCCGGCCTCGTGCGCCTGGACCTCGAGGTAGTACCGATCCTTGAAGACGTCGGCGTACCACGAGGCGGCCGACTTGGCCTGTTCGTACTCGTCGTTGAGCAGGTGGCGCGCGACCTCACCCGCCATGCAGGCGCTCGAGACGACGAGGCCCTCGCTGTACTTCGCGAGGAGCTCGCGGTCGACGCGCGGCTTGCCGTAGAAGCCCTCGGTGTAGCCCAGCGAAGTGAGCTTGACGAGGTTCTTGTAGCCGGTGAGGTTCTGCGCGAGGAGGACGAGGTGGAAGTAGTTCTTCTCCCCCGGCGTGGCCCGCGACTTGAGGCGGCGGTCGCCCGGCGCGACGTACGCTTCCATGCCGATGATCGGCTTGAGCCCGGCCTTCTTCGCCTTCTCCTGGAACTCCCACGCGGCGTGGACGTTGCCGTGGTCGGTGATCGCCAGGGCCGGTTGCTCGAACTCCTGGGCGCGCCGGATCAGGTCATCGATCCGGTTGGCGCCGTCGAGGAGCGAGTACTCGGAATGGCAGTGGAGATGGACGAAGGACATGGACCGTGAAGGATAGCCTCGGCCGAGCGTGTGCGCCACGCGCGGAGAGTGGACCGGGAGCCTGTGTAAGCCCTTGACAGCAAAAGGGTTGAGCGGGCCGGCCACCGTGGTCGAGCCGGAACGGTTAGACTCCGGCTCATGCGACCGGTCCTTTCGTCGATCTTCGTGCTCGGATCCGCCATCGGCGCGCTGTCCGCAGGCGCGCAGAACGTCGCGCCGCGCGCCGCCGATCCGGCGATCCAACAGAGCCGGTTCGAGGAGCGGTGGAGTGCGGCGCCGAGTGGGAGCGCGCTCTGGCGCCAGCTCAAGCACCTTCCGCTCGCCGCGAACGGCAGTGCATGGCTCACGCTCGGCGGATCGATGCGGCTGCGAGGGATCGAGACGCGTGGTTTCCAGTTCTCCGGCACCGACGCGATGCGGGACGACTACTCCGAGTGGCGGGTCCTGGCGAGTGCCGATGCGTGGGTCGGTCGAAGTGCCGGATGGCATGGGCGCGCCTTCGCGGAATGGCGTGATGCGCAGGGGTTCGGCCGCACGCTGCCGGGCGGCGTGCGCGTCGCGGAGGCCGATCGCTCCGACTGGCAGGACCTCTTCGTCGAGCTGGGACACGCAAGGAACGGCGTGCGGGTCGGCAGGCAGGACATCGCGCTGGGGAGGGAACGGCTCGTGGGCATCGCCGACTGGACGAACTCGCGACGGTCGTTCGAGGGCGCGCGCCTGCTTGCGGGGCGCGGGCAGTACCAGCTCGACGGATTCGACGGACGCGTGGTGCAGGTCCGCACCGACGCGCCCGATCGTGCCGACGCGACATCGCACCTGCGCTTCGGGATGCTCACGTATGCCGCGCGTCCGGCCCCGGCAGTGGCGGCGTCATCTTCGTCGGCGGATCGCCCGAGGTGGAGGGTCGCCGGCTGGCAAGCGTACCTGATCGACGCCGAGTCACAGTCGGGCGCGACGCGTCGTGTGACCACGGGAGGGCGCTCGTGGTGGGATCGTCGCGCGGAGCGGACCGACTGGACCGCCGAGGTCGAGGGGGCGGTGCAGCGCGGTGAGCTGGGCACGCGCGACCTGAGCGCCTGGTTCGCCGTGGGCGAGGGATCGGTCACATGGCGGTCGCGCAAGTGGTCGCCGTCGCTGAACGCCGGGATGGACATCGCGAGCGGGAGCAACGCGGCCGACAGCGCGACCCGTGCGGGGACCTTCGCACCGCCGTACGCGACCGCCCATGGGACGAACGGCATCGCGGACGTGTTCGGGCGCGGCAACCTGTTCGAGCGCCGGATCGGGCTGGGGGCGCGACCGAGCGCGCGCGTGCAACTCGCACTCACCGCGCGCCACTTCTCGCGGGTACGCACCGATGACGGGGTGTACTCCAAGCAGAACACGCTGCTGCGCGGCGTGGCCGGGAGCGATGCCCGTTGGATCGCGGACGAGGTCGATCTCACGGCGCAGTGGACGCCGCGGCCGCAGCTGCGTCTGCTGGGAGGAGGGGCGTGGGTCGGCGCCGGGGACTTCATCCGCGAGACCGGAGCCGCCTCGCCGGTGCGGTGGGCATTCGCGTCAGTGAGCGTACTATTCTGACTCATGCAATCCGGTCCGGGATCGCCTTCGTGCGCGCGCGTCTAGGCGGCGTCGCCGTCGTCCTGCTCGCGATCGTCGCGGGGGGCGCGCTCCTCGTGGCGCTCACGCCGCTCGGGCGCTACGTGGCGCGCGCGGCGTGGGAGGAGGGGAGGATCCTCCGCGGCCGACGACCCATCGCGGCGCTCGTGCGCGACTCCAGCACCGCGCCCGCCACGCGCGCGAAGTTGCAGCTCGTGCTGGACGCGCGGGCCTTCGCGCGGGACTCGCTGGGGCTCCCCGCGAAGGATGCCTTCACGCAGTTCACGCAGCTCGAGAGCGACACGCTCGTGCTCGTCCTCTCCGGGGCCCGCAAGGACTGGCTCGAGGGGAAGAGCTGGTGGTTCCCGGTGGTGGGGCGCGTCCCCTACAAGGGCTTCTTCAAGGTCGCCGACGCCGAGCGCGCGGAACGTGCGCTCGCGGCCGACGGCTACGACACCTACCTGCGCCCCTCACCGGCGTTCAGCACGCTCGGCTGGTTCAACGATCCGGTGCTCTCGACGACGCTCGGCGCGGACTCGGTCGATCTCGTGAACACCGTGATCCACGAGCTCACCCACAACCGCTACTACGCCAAGGACGGGGCGGTCTTCAACGAGTCGTTCGCGAACTTCGTGGGCGCGCGGGGGTCGGAGCGGTTCTTCCTCGCGCGCGGCGATTCGGCGAGCGCGGCGCGGGCGGTGGACCGGTGGGCCGACGACCGACTGCTCGCCGCGTACTGGGCCGCGTTGTATACCGGGCTCGACTCGGCGTTCCGCTCGGTCCCGGGGGATTCGCTGCGGGCGCGACGGATCGGGATCCGCGACTCCGTGTACCGGGTCGCTCGTCGCGTGCTCGTCGACTCGATCGGGCCGCGGTTCCGGACGATCCCTGCCGCCTATGCGGCGCGCGTCCGGCTCGACAACGCGGCGCTGATGGCGAGGCGGATCTATCTCACGGACCTCGAGATGTTCGAGCGGACGTACGAGGCGGCGGGCCGTGACCTCGAGGCGGCGATCCGCCGGCTCATCGCCGAACACGAGGGCGGGGCCGGTGGCGCCCGGCCCGAGTGAGCCGGGGCACGGCTTCGTCAACGGCGTTCACCACCGAGGCACCGAGGGCACCGAGAACTGCGGCGGCAGGCGTGGGAGCGTCTTCGCGGGGGGAGTGTGTCGTCGCCCCCTGCTTCCGACGCGCCGTTCTCGGTGGCCTCTGAGCCTCGGTGGTGAAGGCAGTTCAGCCACTCAGCCTTGGAACCGATTCCTGAGCAGCGCCCGGAGGTCGACCACCGGAGTCGCTCCAGTCGGCGGCTCCTCAGGCGACGGCGCCTCGGTGCGTTCGAGCACCACCTGCTGGAAGGTCCGCACCACGCCGCGGTCGAGGAACCGGCTCATCTGCGAGAGCGAGTAGTTCGCCCCGCGGCGCGTCTCGTAGACGTTGAACGGGAAGCTCACCGCCAGGTGGTCACGGGCCCGCGTGAGCGCGACGTACATGAGGCGGCGCTCCTCGTCGATCTGTTCGTCGTCGCCGAGCGAGCGCGACATGGGGAACCAGCCGTCGACGGCCCAGATGAGGAAGACGGCGTCCCACTCCTTCCCCTTGGCGCTGTGCGCGGTCGAGAGGATCAGCGTGTCGTCCTCGCTCTCGCTGCCGAAGCCGAGGTCGGTCGACGAGGCGGGCGGGTCGAGGGAGATCGCCGTGAGGAAGTCGGCGCGCGTGCCATGGCCGTCGGCGATCGCCTGCAGCCGTTCGAGATCGGCAAGGCGGGGCTCCTCGCGGTCGTACCGGGCGCGGAGGATGTCGTCGTAGAGCGTGCGGACGCGCGCGATGTCGCGGGCCACGCTCCCGTTCCCCTCGAGGTCGCTGCGGCGGAGCGCGGCCAACACCTGCACGAGGTTCGCGTGCGCCTCGCGGGCGCGGGGCGGAGGCGTGAAGCGCGCGAAGGCGTCGGGGTCCCAATCCTCGGCGGCGATCGCCTCGATCGCGCGCCTCGCCGTGGTCTCGCCGATGCCGGGCATGAGTTGGAGCAGGCGGTACCAACTGACCTCGTCGCGCGGATTCTCCAGCACGCGCAGGAAGGCGAGCACGTCCTTCACGTGCGCCGCCTCGAGGAACTTGAGCCCGCCCCACTTCTCGAACGGGATGTTCCTCGCGGTGAGTTCGACCTCGAGGTCCGCGCTCATGTAGCCGGCGCGGAAGAGCACCGCCATCTCCCGGAGCGGCGTGCCCTCCTCATGCAGCTCGAGGATGCGGTCCACCACGAAGCGCGTCTGCTGCGGCTCGTCCTGTGCGGTCACGAGCCAGGGCTTCTCGCCCCCTACGCGCCGCGTGAAGAGCTCCTTGGTGAACCGTTCCTCGGCGCGGGAGATGAGCATGTTGGAGGCGTCGAGGATCGGCTGTGTGGAGCGGTAGTTCTGTTCGAGCGTGACCACCGACGCGCCGGGGAACTCGCGCGGGAAGTCGAGGATGTTGCGGATCGTCGCGCCGCGGAAGGCGTAGATGCTCTGCGCATCGTCGCCGACCACGGTGATGTTGCGGTGCACGCGGCACATCCCCTTGAGGATCCGCGCCTGCAGGACGTTCGTGTCCTGGTACTCGTCGACGAGGATGTGGTCGTAGAGCGCGCCGATCCGGTCGCCGATGGCGCGCGCCGCCTCGGTCTCGAGCAGCATCGCCCAGTAGAGCAGGAGGTCGTCGTAGTCGACGAGGTTGCGCCCCTGCTTGCGCGCCGTGTAGTCGGCGAAGACGCGCGCCATGTCCTCCTCGTGCTCGATGAAGCGCGGATACTCCTCGCGGAGGATCGCCCCCACCGGGAACTCGGTGTTCACGTGCCGCGAGTAGACGTGGTGCAGCGTCTCCTTCTTGGGGAAGCGCTTGGTCTTGTCGCCGAGGCCGCAGGCGGTGCGCGAGAGCGCCATGAGATCGGCGGCGTCGCCCTGGTCGAGGATCGTGAAGTCGCCCGGGAGGCCCGCCTCGGCGCCGAAGCGCCGGAGCAGGCGGTGCGCGGTGCCGTGGAAGGTGCCGCCATGCACCGCGCGGCTCTCACTCCCCACGAGCTTCTCGGAACGGGCGAGCATCTCCTGCGCGGCCCGACGCGTGAAGGTGAGCAGCAGGATCCGCTCGGGACGGATGCCGCGCTCGATCAGGTGCGCCACGCGGTAGACGAGCGTGCGCGTCTTGCCGGTGCCCGCGCCGGCGACGATGAGGAGCGGTCCGTCCGCGTGCGTGGCCGCGGCGCGCTGGGCGTCGTTCAGCTCGGCGGCGAAGTCCACCACGCGGCGCGCGGCGACCTCGCGCACGCGGGCAGGGTAGGCGATCGGCTCGCTCGGCATGGACTGAATATATCCCGAAGCACGGGCGGGGACGGCATCGCGGCGCGGCACCCGTGGGCGCCGCGCCGCGAGAGGGCGCTTCGGAGATCAGGTCAGCGGAATCGCCAGAAGACCGAGCCGTCGGCCCGGCGGATCTGCAGGAGCCTTCGTTCCGCCGGCGCGCGCCCTTCGGTGAGCACCGCATGCAGGTCGGTCAGCAGGGCGGGATTCCCGAACAGCGTGTGCCCGAGCGCGTCGCCGCGGACGCGCGTCGCGTCGACGGTCGTCATGCCGCTCAAGACCGTGAGCGAGTCGCCGCCCAGGCCAAGACGGAGCACGCCGTTGAGCACGCGCGAGGCCCGCAGCGCCTCGTCCTCGCTCGAGGCGTAGAGCGTCACGCCGAGCGAGCGCTGGCGGAGGACGGGCAGGATCTCCCGCGAGAAGATGCGTGCATCCACGTCGGGGGCGGCGAACACGACCTGCCCCAGGCGGGGGAGCGAGTCGCGCGGGTCCACGAGCGAGAGGGCCTTGCTCAGCACCTCGGAGCCCATGGAATGGGCGATCACATGGATCCGATCGGGATTGGCCCGCGGGAGTTGGTCGCGAAGGAGCCGCAGCAGATGCCAGCCCGCATTGCGCGCCGTCTGCTGGTCCCGCACGTAGCCGGTGAGCGCGCCGGCCGACGGCCAACTGAACAGGACGACCGTGCCGTCGAAGCCCATGTCCGCCGCGAGCTGGGCGGCGCGCACGGCGGCGTCCTCGAACGAGCTGTTGTAGCCATGCACGAAGACGAGGATGTCGCGCGACCGGGTGCGGGCGAGGTCGTCGCGGACACGTTGGATGAAGCGCACCGAGTCGGCGGGGAGGAGCGAGTTCATGAACATGACGCGCGCCGGATCGGGCTCGGACTCGCTACCCGCGCGCGGGATCTCGCCTTCGGCGCGCACGCGGTAGGAGGGGACGCTCACCTGCGAGAGTCCCCAGCTCAGCTCGTTCGCGTCCTGCGTGCCGAACCGGAAGCCGGGACGCTCGGCGTCGACACCGCGCCGCGTGGTCGCGACGAGGATCGGGATGCGCACCGTGCCCGTGTCCAGGCCGTCCCACGACCGTCCCTCGGATGCGCGCGGGAGGAAGAGATCTGGCGCGGCGCGCAGCGACTCGGGCGGCGGGGTGATCATGACGACGTCCGGCACCGCGGCCGGTGTGCGCGCGCGGCCGCCGCCGCAGGCGAGCGCGAGGATGGCGGCCGCCGCGACGAGCAGCGGCACGCGGCCAGTGTACGGACGGAACGACTCGGTCACGACGTCTCCACCAGATGAGGTTCGATCTCCTCGAGCGCCGTCCGCACGGCCCGTCGCTCGAAGACCTGCCCGAATGCGTGCACCACGGACTCCCGTACGTCGTGGGCGAGCGAAGGATTGGGCGCCACCCCCGTCCCGCTCGCCTCCTCGACGAGTTCCCGCGCCACCGACGTCATCACCACCTCGGCGATGCCGCAGGGGACCATGAGGTCGAAGTAGCCGAGGTCGGTCTCGACGTTGAGCGCGAATCCATGCCAGGTCACCCAGCTACGCGCATGCACGCCGATGCTGGCGAGCTTGCGCCCGTTGGTCCAGACGCCGGTCCTGCCCGGGTTGCCTGTCGAAGATACCAGTGCAGGTCCTGCTTGTGCTCGGTGAGGTCGACGATCGGGTACCCCACGAGCTGCCCCGGTCCATGGAACGTCACGTCGCCGCCGCGTTCGACCTCGTACAGCTCTACCCCGCGCGCCGCGAGCAGAGCCTCGGACGCGAGCAGGTTCCCCGCCTTGGTCGACCGCCCCAGCGTGATGACAGGAGGGTGCTCCACCAGCACGAGCACGTCCTGCTCGACGCGCTTCGCGATCCGCGCCGCCGCGAGAGCGCGCTGCAACGACAAGGCCTCCGCATAGCTGCGGAGGCCAAGGTCGAGGACGAGGAAGTCCTTCATCGGCTCCAGGTCCCGCGCGCGCTCAGGCGCCCCTACGCATGGAGCATCTTCCCCATCGAGTCGAGCACCGCCTCGGCGATCGCCTCGCTCAGCGTGGGGTGCGCGTGGATCGCGAGATCGATCTCCTCGACCGTGTACTCGTTCTCGCGGGCCACCGCGATCTCGTGGATGAGCTCGGTCGCATGGGCGCCGACGATGTGCGCGCCGAGGATCTCGCCGTACTTCTCGTCGCGGATGATCTTCACGAAGCCCTCGGTCTCGCCGCTGGTGCGGGCGCGGCCGTTCGCCGAGAAGGGGAATTTGCCGAGCTTGTACTTGAGCCCCTTCTCCTTGCACTGCGCCTCGGTGAGGCCGATGCTCGCGACCTCGGGGTGGCAGTAGGTGGCGCTCGGGATGTTGCCGTAGTTGACGGGGTGATGCTTGTGCCCGCCGATGATCTCGGCGACCACATGTCCCTCGCGCGAGCCCTTGTGCGCGAGCATCGGCGGGCCGGCGACGTCGCCGATCGCGTAGATGCCCTTGGCGGTGGTCTCGAGCAGCGCATCGATCCTGATGAAGCCGCGCTCGGTGATCTGGACGCCCGCTTCCTTGAGG
>JAIOPJ010000012.1 GCA_021413975.1 Gemmatimonadota bacterium | reverse complement strand
CCGGCGGAGGACACACCGGCAAGCCAGCCCGAATTTTCGATACCTGAGTGCCGCCTCGGGCGGGGCTACCTCTCAGGCACTGCTGGGTAAAGCTAAGCTTTACGCAGCGAGAGCGAAGTTGTTATTCGCAGTTGGAAATTTTCCGAGTGTTTTACCAGGGACCCGAAGACCTGGGCGCGCAATCACGGAGCCACCTATACAATCGAAACCGGTCGCCCCCGGACTACATGTGAATGATACCCCGGAGCGCTCGTTTGTTCAATCGGGCGGTGCCCCACCGATTCACGCGGTCGCGACTTCGACCCGGTTCCGGCCGTTCCGCTTGGCCGCATAGAGCGCTTGGTCAGCCCGCTCCACCACGCGCTCCGGTTCGCCGGCCCGCGCTGCATACTCGGCCACGCCGAAACTCGCGGTCACGCGCGCCTCGCCCGAGTTCGTCCGCACCGTGAGCGCTTCGATACGCTTTCGCATCCGTTCGGCGACCTCGCGCGCCCCGCGCGCGTCGGTCTGTGGCAGCAGGATCGCGAGCTCCTCCCCGCCCAGCCGGGCGGTGATGTCGACCGTGCGCCGCCCGTTCGCCAGCGACTCGCCCACGGCCACCAGCACCGCGTCGCCGCCATCATGGCCATACGTGTCGTTCACGCGCTTGAAGTGGTCGATATCCACCAGGATGAGCGCCGCTGCACCGCCGTAGCGGTCGGTCTCCTGGATGACCTGCGCGTAGCGCTCGTCGAATCCGCGCCGGTTGGCCAGCCCCGTGAGCGGGTCGGTCCGCGCATTGCGCCGCGCCGTGTCCACGGCCCATGCGGTCTCGAGCGCACCGGCAGCGATGACCGCGAGATTCCGCGCATTGCGTGACTCCATGGCGCGCAGCGCCGCGACCTCGCGATGTCCGAACACAAGCGCCCCGAACGGGCGCTCCTGCTCTCCGCGCTTGAGCGGCACCACCATGAGCGAGCCGATCGCGCCGAGCGGCGCCGTGCCGCCGAACACACGATCCTCGCCACGCACCACCGGCCGCGCGTCGGCATGCACCTGAGGCCGTCCCTCGACGCAGACCTCGCCGACCATCGAATCGGCCGTGATGACCAGCGCATCGGGATCGATGCCGATCGCTCCTGCCTGCGCGGTCCGGGCCAGCACGCTCCCGGTGCGCGACTCCTCGTCCCAGCGGACGAGGACGCACCACTCGGCTCCGGCCACGAAGAGTGAGTCATCCACGAGCATCTGCTGGAGCTCCAGCGGATCGCGCGTGGCCTGCAGTGTGCCCGCCGTGCGGATCAGCCCACGCAGACGGAAGTTCTGCCGCGCGACCTCGGACCGTGTGCGCACGAGATCGTAGAGCGTCTCCAGCGCCCGCGCGTCCTCGAGCAACGCGGAGCGCAGCGACTCCGCGCCGACGAACGTGCCGGGCTCGAAGTGCACGCTGAGCGCTCCGAGCTGCCCGGAAGCATCCAGCGGGACCACGGCGAGTTGCGGGGTCTCCGTCTCCTGCTCGATCGACGGCATCCGGTTGTGCGCCGCCCACTCGATCCGTTCGCGATCCGCGGCACTCACGATCGGCATCCGCGCCGGCGACGCGCCCGACCGCACATCGTCGGCGCTCGACGCCACCGGAAGGGCCACGCCGCCGACGACCTCGTCCACCGCCCAGAGGATCGCGGCCGTGGCTCCGCGCTGCGCGGCGATGCTCGCGAGCGCATCGGCGATGATCTGCTGGTCCTTGCGCAGCGCGTCCGTGGGATCCGGCAGTTCGTCGGGACGGAAGGCCGCCAGCAACGATTCCTGCGAGCGCTCCTTCGGCACGAAGCCGGAGAGCCCCGCGTCGCGCCCCTCCGGGCTGCGCCCTCCGCGCCGTGCCCGCGCCGCCTGAAGACCCACCGCGGCGATCGCCCCCGCCGCGAAGGCGAGCAGCGTGCCGATCATCGCGGGTCCGAATCGAGGATACGCGCGGCCGCGACCGCCGCGCCGAATCCATTGTCGATGTTGCACACGGTGACGCCGGCCGCGCAGGAGTTGAGCATCGTGAGGAGCGGCGCGAGGCCACCGAAGGCCGCGCCATAGCCGATGCTGGTCGGCACCGCGATCACGGGGCAACGCACCAGCCCGCCCACGACCGACGGCAGCGCCCCGTCCATCCCCGCGACCACGATCACGACGGCCGAATCGTGCAATGTCTCCCGCCGCGCCAGGATGCGATGGATGCCCGCGACGCCCACGTCCGTGACGCGATGCACCGGGTGCCCCGTCGCGTCGAGAGTCACCGCGGCCTCCTCGGCGACCGGCAGGTCGCTCGTGCCGGCGGTCACGATCGCCACCACGCGCGTCCCGCGCGGGCGAGGCTGCTGGGCGCGAAGGAGCACGGTCCGGGCGAGTGCGTTCACTTCCGCGGCGGGCCAGCGCACCGCCAGCGCGGCGCGCGACGCCTCGTCGGCACGCGTGACGAGGAACCCATCACCATGCGCGGCGAGCCGTTCGGCGATCGCCACCACCTGCTCCGGCGTCTTGCCCTGCCCGAAGACCACCTCGGGGTATCCCTGTCGCAGTGCGCGATGCTGATCGACGCTGGCGAAGCCGAGGTCATCGACCGGCGCATCGTCCAGCTGCCCGAGCGCCGAGTCGATCGCGAGGCGACCGGCCGCCACCTCCGCGAGCAGGGCCCGGACGCGATCGCGCCTCACGCGGCCTCGGTCTCGTGCATCCAGCCGCTCGCGAGGTAGTCCGCGAAGATCCCCTCGACCTCTCCGAACGAGTTCACCGCGTGGAGCTTCTTGCGGAGGTCGGCCGAGTTGGGGAGCCCCTTCACGTACCACCCGAGATGCTTGCGGAACTCGAGCGCCGCGCCCACCGGATCGTGCTCGTAGTCCTGCACCATGCGCGCATGCTCGAGCGCGATCCGGAAGCGCTCCTCCACGCCCGGCGTAGCCGGCATCGGCTGCCCTTCGAGCAGCGCGCGTGCCTGCGTGAAGATCCACGGCTGGCCAAACGAACCACGCGCGATCATCACCGCATCGCAGTCGGTCTCCTGCCGCATGCGGAACGCATCGTGGGCGGTCTTGATGTCGCCATTGCCGATGACCGGGATCTCGAGCGCGGCCTTCATGGCGGCGATCTCGTCCCAGTGGGCGTGCCCCGTGTACATCTGCGTCCGCGTCCGCGGGTGCAGCGCGATCGCCTTCACGCCGGCATCCTGGCAGCGGAGCCCGATCGTCACGGGGTCGCGCATCTCCTCGTTCCAGCCGCTGCGCACCTTGCAGGTGACCGGCAGGTGCGTGCCGCTGATCACCGCGCGGATGACCTGCTGCACGAGGTCGAGGTCGCGCAGGCAGCCGGAGCCGCCGTTGCGCCGCACGACCTTCTTGACCGGGCAGCCGAAGTTGATGTCGATGAACTCGGGCTGGAAGAGGTCGGTCACGAGTGCGGCCGCCTCGCGCATGGCGTCGGGCTCGGCACCGAAGATCTGCACGCCGATCGGCCGCTCATCCGCACCGAAGCGCAACTTCGAGATGGTCGCCTCGTTCTCGCGCCGGATCCCCTCGGCCGACAGGAACTCGGTCACGACCACGTCCGCCCCCCAAGCGCGGCAGAGCCGGCGGAAGGGCGATTCCGACACCCCGGCCATGGGGGCCAGGAAGAGCGGGACGGTGTGACCGGTCGGGTACGGGAAGCGCATCTGGCGAAAGCTAGGAGAGGCCCCAAATGCTTGCAACAGCGTGGTTTGACACACTTCGGGCGCGCGGCTAGCTTCGGTACATGGAACTGCGCGAATTCTTCTCAGCCGACGCCGTCAAACTCGACCTCGAAGGCAGCACCAAGGACGAGATCCTCAAGGAACTGATCGCCCTGCTCCAGCTGGGCGAGAAGGACGAGGGGATGCTCTTCAAGATGCTCAAGCGCCGCGAGAACCTCGGCTCCACCGGCATCGGACGCGGCATCGCGATCCCGCACTGCCGGTCGCTGGTCGTCAACAAGCTGCGCGTCGCCTTCGGCCGCAAGCAGTCGGGTGTGGACTTCAAGGCGATCGACGACAAGCCGGTGCAGTTCTTCTTCCTGATCGTCGCGCCGCCGCTCGAGGTGAGCAATCAGTATCTCCCGGTGCTCGGGAAGATCGCGCAGTTCTCCAAGGAGGCGGATGTGCCGGAGCGGTTGCTCGGGCTCACCGAGCCGGCGCAGTTCATGGCGCTGCTCGAAGAGAAGGGTGTGTGACCCCCTGGCGGCGGCTCCTGTTCGCGGTCGCGGTGCTGAGCACGGGCACCGCTGACGCACAGGTAGCCGCAGACACGACGCGACGCGAGCCGGTCGCGCTCGTCGCCTTCACACCGAATCGAATCGGCCTGCTCATCCCGCTCGGCCAGCGCTGGATGCTGCGCCCGGACTACACGGGTTCGAGCGCGGTTCGGTCGTACTGGGACGAGGAATGGTCGATGGTCGCCGGACTCACCGTCATCCGGCGTACCCCGCCTACCGAGCAGGGATGGACCTACCTGGCGTTGCGTTACGGGGTCCTGCGCGAGCGTGACGGGTCCCAGGGACCGATCTATCTGACGCAGTACCTCACGGGATCGTGGGGCGGACACGCGCAGTTGCGTGACTGGTTCGGACTCTTCGGAGAGGCCGGCGCTTCGGTCTCGTACTTCGACGAGACCGGGAACGTCATCGTCGAGTTCGATATCGCTTCCCGGGTCGGCATGACGCTGCGTCGTCCTCCGCGCACACCCAAGTGATGCTGCTCGCCGCGCGCCGCGCTGGCATCCGCCTGGCACTCGGCGCGGCCGCGCTCGTGGCGACCGCAACGGCGACCGAGACGGCGAGCGCGCAGGAGCCGGTGAGCGAACGACCGAGCTGGGTCTTGGGTGGCGTTCTTCCGATCGGCATCATGCTCCCGCTCTCGCCGCGGTGGGCGCTTCGCGCCGACATCGGCGCGCGCGGCTGGCAGCAGCCGCTCCTCGACTCGCACGGCTGGAACGCTGCCGTGGGCGCGGCGATCCTGCGCCGTTGGCGCCCGTCCGGTGATGCCTCTCCCTACGGTGCGTTCCGGTACGTCCTGGAGATCTCGCAGGAGGATGCGGCATTCCCGCGCTGGAATCACCATGCGATCGCGACCATCGGCGGCGAAGTGAAGCTGCGAGGGCGATTCGGGCTCTTCGGCGAGACCGGTGTGAACTTCCGATACTTCGAGCGTGGGCCCGCCGCAGCGAGGGTCTCCGGTCATGAGTTCAGTGGGATCGCGCGCGTCGGCCTGCTGGTGCGCTGGAAGGATCGCGCGAAGTAGACGGTCTACCGATCAGGCTGCTCCGTCGGCCGGTCGATCCGCACCCGCGCGATCTCCCCGCCGAGCTTCGACCGCACGCGCGCCAACTGCAGCACCGCCGCCGCCGCGAGCCCCGCCGTGAGTCCCCACCACAGCCCCGGCGCACCGCCATCGAACCTGAACGCGACCAGCGCCCCGAGCGGGATCCCCACCGCCCAGAAGCTCAGGACGTGCAGCAGCATCGGCACGCGCGTGTCCCCCGCCCCGCGCAGGATCGACGCCGAGATGACCTGCGTGCCGTCGAACACCTGGAAGACCGCCGCGATCGGGATCAGCAGCGTCGCCATCGCACGGGTCGGCGCGTCGGTCGTGAAGGCCGCGGCGAGCGCGCCCGGGATGAGCCAGAACACCACGGCCATCGCCGCCATGAAGCCGACACCCACCGCGAGCGCCGCCACCGCATCGCGTCGCGACTCGGCGATGTCCCCCGCGCCGACCGCGTGCCCCACCATGACCGCCGCCGCGGCGGCCACCCCCATCGGCACCATGAACGTGAGGGCCGCGAGACTCAACGTGATCTCGTGCCCCGCGAGCGTCGTCGTGCCCATCCATCCGGTCATCACGGTGACGAGCCCGAACGCAGCGGCCTCCGCGAACAGCTGCATCGCGATCGGTGCCCCGATCTTGAGCATCCGCCAGAGCGGGGCGAGCTGCAGGCTCTCCGGCCGCCAGGGGATCACGCGCGAACGGATCACCGGCCAGCACCCCGCGAGCAGCACGAGCAGCATGATCCAGCGCGCGATCGCCGTGCCCTGGGACGAACCTACCACGCCCCCGGGCTCGAACCCGAAGTGGCCGAAGATCAACATCCAGTTGAGCAGGGCGTTCGCGACGTTGCCGACGAGCACCGCGATCACGATCGGGCGCACGCGCGTGAGCGCCTGCAGCACCTGGCGCAGCGCATTGAACGCGAAGAACGGCAGCAGGCCCGGGATGCACCAACGCACGTAGGCGGCCGCGAGCGGAGTGACGTCGGCCGGTTGCCCGAGCAGCGAGAGCACTGCTCCCGCCGGGATGTACGTGAGCGCGATCGCAACGGTCACCGCGAGCGTGAGCAGCAACCCGCGCTGCACACCGCGCGCGATCCCCGGCTCGTCACGCGCCCCGACCGCCTGGGCCACGACGGGATCGAGCGCCATCAGCACGCCCATCCCGATGATGGACGTCATGAAGAAGTAGAAGTTGCCCAGTGCGGCCGCCGCGAGGTCGACCGCGGAGATCCGGCCCAGGATCAGGACGTCGACGAACCCCATCCCCTGCAGGCCGACGTTCACGAGCACGATCGGCGTGGCGAGCTGCGCCATCTCGCGCAGCTCGGCCACGGTCGGGCGGAGCCGCGCGAGGTCGGTCACGCCGCGGTCCCTACTCCCACTCGATCGTGGCCGGCGGCTTGGAGCTCACGTCGTAGACGACGCGGTTGATCCCCTTCACCTCGTTGATGATCCGGTTGCTGATCCGCGCCAGCACCTCGGTCGGGAAGGCGTACCAGTCGGCCGTCATGCCATCGGTGCTGGTCACCGCGCGCAGCGCGATCACGTGCTCATAGGTGCGACCGTCGCCCATCACGCCCACCGAGCGCACGGGGAGGAAGACCGCGAAGGCCTGCCAGATCTCGTTGTAGAGACCTGCCGCGCGGATCTCCTCGAGGTAGATGGCGTCGGCGCGGCGCAGCGTCTCCACGTTCACCGGATCCACCGCGCCGAGCACCCGGATCGCGAGCCCCGGCCCCGGGAACGGATGCCGCCCGACCATCTCCTCGGGCAGGCCGAGCTCGCGCCCCACGTTGCGCACCTCGTCCTTGAACAGCTCGCGCAGCGGCTCGATCAACTTGAACTTCATGTCGGGCTTGAGCCCGCCCACGTTGTGATGCGTCTTGATCGTCGCGCTCTTGCCGCCCTTCGCGCTCACCGACTCGATCACGTCGGGATACAGCGTCCCCTGCACGAGGAACTTCGCGTCCTTCCCTGCCTCGGCCGAGGCGTCCTCGAAGACGTCGATGAACGTATGGCCGATCGCCTTGCGCTTCCTCTCCGGATCGTCGAGGCCGGCGAGTGCGCCGAGGAACCGGTCCTCCGCGCGCACGGTGATGAGCTTGATGCCGAGGTGCTGGCCCATCGTGCGCTCGACCTGCTCGCGCTCGTGCAGGCGCAGCAGCCCCGTGTCGACGAAGATGCAGGTGAGCTGGTCGCCGATCGCCTTGTGCACGAGCGCCGCCGCCACCGACGAGTCCACACCGCCGGAGAGCCCGCAGATCACGTGCGCGTCGCCCACGCGCTCGCGGATCGCCGCGACCTGCTGCTCGACGAAGTGCCCCGGCGTCCAGTCGGGCGTGCAGCCGGCGACGCCGAAGAGGAAGTTCTGGATGATCTCCGCGCCGCGCACCGTGTGTGCGACCTCGGCATGGAACTGGATCGCATGGATCGGCTTGCTCGCGTGCCGGAACCCGACGACCGGATTCCCCTCGCTCGACGCCGTGAGGACGTATCCCGGCGGCACCGCTTCCACATGGTCGCCATGGCTCATCCAGACCTGCGTGCGTTCATTCGCGTCGAAGCCGGCGAAGAGTCCGGCGGCCTCCTTCACGACCATCTCGGCGCGGCCGTACTCGCGCCGACCGCTCCCCTTCACCTGTCCGCCCACGGTGTGCGCGATCCACTGCATGCCGTAGCAGACGCCCAGCACCGGCGCCACGTCGAGGATCGCGGCGTCGAAGGTCGGCGCGCCCTCGTCGGTGACGGAGCTCGGTCCGCCCGAGAGGATGATCGCGGTGGGCTTCCAGTCGCGGATCCACGCGAGCGGGCGGTCGGCCGGATGGATCTCGGAGAAGACCCGCGCCTCGCGGACGCGGCGCGCGATGAGCTGCGTGAACTGCGAACCGCAATCGAGGATCAGGACCCGGGAAGCGCTGTGCGTCACTTCGTCCACTCCGCCGCGTCGAGCTTGATGAACTCGACGTGCTTCGTATCGAGGTCGAGGATCGCGCCGCTCGGCGCGCCGTAGAGCCACCCGCAGGCCTCACCGGGGTTCACGATGAGCGTGTCGTTGCGGGTCTTCATCTCCTGCATGTGCGTGTGACCGTGGATCACGAAGCCGTGGGCGAGCACCGAGCGCTCGGTGACGTCACCGATGTCGTGGACGATCAGCACCTTGTGCTCTCCGAACTTGATGCTGTGCGGTGATTCGAAGAGTTCCTGCCCCATCCCCTTCTCGGCGAACGACCGGATCCCTTCGCGGTCGCCGTCATTGCGGCCGAAGACGCCCGCCATGGCCACCCCATGGTCCTGGAACGGGCGGAGCGAGAAGGGGGAGCAGTAGTCGCCCGCGTGGAGCACGAAGGTCACGTCGCGCGCGAGCATCTCCTTGAGCAATGCGTCGATCGCCGACACGCGATCGTGGGTGTCCGACAGCAGTCCGACGCGCATCAGGCGTCTCTCCATTGGGGAGTCGGGCTCTCGTTCCGTACGAGATCCTCGTAGGTCTCGCGCGCCGTCACCACGGCCCAGCGCGCGCCATCGACCATCACCTCGGCCACGCGGGGCCGGGCATTGTACTGCGAGCTCATCACGTAACCATAGGCGCCCGCGGTGTGCACCGCGAGCAGGTCCCCCGATTCCACGCCGGGCAGTTCGCGGTCGAGCGCGAGGAAGTCCCCGCTCTCGCAGACCGGCCCGACCACGTCCGCGGTCAGCTTGCCCGGCCGCGGCGCGACCGCCTCGATCCGGTGGAACGCGTCGTAATGGGACGGGCGCAGCAGCTCCGTCATGCCGGCATCGCAGATGACGTACGACTTGGCGCCCGACTGCTTCCGGTAGAGCACCCGCGTGAGCAGCAGGCCGGATGCGGCGACGAAGAAGCGCCCCGGCTCCACGAGCAACTCGACACCGAGCGCGTTCGCCGCGGCGGTCACGATCGCGCCATAGACCGCGAGATCGGGCTCCTCCTCGGACCCGTACGGAACGGGGAGGCCGCCGCCGGCGTCGAGGTAGCGGATGTCCGCGCCGGCGCGCCGGAGGACCAACGAGAGATCGACCAGCCGGGCCGTGCCTTCGCGATACGCGTCGAACGAGTCCAGCTGCGAGCCCACATGCATGTCCAGCGCCTGCAGCGACACGTTCGGCAGCGCGATCGCGAGCCGTCCGATCGCTTCGGCCTCGCCGATCGGGATGCCGAACTTGTGGCCCTTCTCGCCGGTCGCCATGTAGTGGTGGGCGTTCTTCACGTCGACCTCGGGATTCACCCGCAACCCGACGTTGACCACGGCGCCCATCTCGTCGGCGAGGCGCGAGAGGAGCCGGAGTTCCGCCTCCGACTCCACGTTGATGAGCTTCACGTCGGCGGCGATCGCCTCGCGCAGCTCGCGCTCCGTCTTGCCAACGCCGCCGAAGAGGATCTCCCCCGGCGCGAAGCCCGCGCGCTGCGCCTTGAAGAGCTCACCGCCCGACACGACGTCCACCGCGCAGCCCGCGGCGCGCAGCACCTCGAGGACCCCCCGGCTCCCGTTCGCCTTGAGCGAGTAGTGGATCCGGTGCGGCGCCCCCGCGAGTGCCGCGTCGAGCCGCCTGAAACGGTCGCGGATGACACCGGCCGAGTAGACGTACGCGGGGGTTCCCGCCCCCCGCGCGATCGACGCGAGCGGGACGTCCTCGCAGTGCAGCGTGCCGTCGCGCACGGTGAAGCCGCGCATCAGTACGCCTTGGCCCAGATGACCTCGTGCTTGGCCGGCTGCCCCGTGACCAGGCAGGTCGCGGGAGGAGTCGCCGAGCGGAACTCGGGGTCGGGGATGCAACGGATCGTCGCCTTGGTCTCCTCCTTCACCTGCGCTTCGACGGCGGGATCGCCGTTCCAGCCGGCGTAGACGAAGCCGCCGGGTCCCTCGATGATCTCCTTGAACTGCGCGTACGACGTCACGTTGCGGTGCGAGTTGGCCTCGCGCCGCGCCTTGGCCGCCGCGAACAGGTCGCCCTGGATCGTCCCCAGCAGCGCGGCGACCGTGGCCGGCAGTCCGTCCATCGGCAGCGCCGCCTTGGCGCGGGTGTCGCGACGCGCGGAGAAGACGGAGCCCTTCTCGAGGTCCTTCGGGCCGATCTCGAGCCGCAGCGGGACGCCGCGCAGCTCCCACTCGTAGTACTTGGCGCCCGGCTTGATGCCGTCGCGGTCGTCCACGCGCACGCGCAGGCGGTCGGTGGCGCCACGGCCGGTCCACGCCGTGAGCTCGGCCTTCACCCTGTGCGCGGCTTCGACGATCCGCGCGCGCTCGTCGTCGGTCTTGTAGATCGGGATGATCACGACTTCCGTCGGCGCGAGGCGCGGCGGGCAGACGAGCCCGTTGTCGTCGGAGTGCGTCATGACCAGGCCGCCCACCATGCGGGTGGAGACGCCCCACGACGTGTTCCAGGCGAACGCCATCTCGCCGTTCTCGTCCTGGAACTTGAGGTCGAAGGCCTTGGCGAAGTTCTGCCCGAGGTTGTGCGAGGTGCCGGCCTGCAGCGCCTTGTTGTCCTGCATCATCGCCTCGCACGAGTAGGTGCGCACCGCGCCGGCGAACTTCTCGCTGTCGCTCTTGAGGCCGGTGATTACCGGCATCGCGATCCACCCCTCCATGAACTCGCGGTACACGCCGAGCATCCGACGCGCCTCCTCCTCCGCCTCGTCATGGGTGGCGTGCGCCGTGTGGCCCTCCTGCCAGAGGAACTCGAGCGTGCGCAGGAAGAGTCGCGTGCGCATCTCCCAGCGGACCACGTTCGCCCACTGGTTCATGAGGATCGGCAGGTCGCGATAACTCTGCGTCCACTTCGCGAACATGTGGTAGATGATCGTCTCCGACGTGGGACGGACGATCAGCGGCTCCTCGAGCAGCTTGCCGCCCCCGTGCGTGACTACCGCGACCTCGGGCGCGAAGCCCTCGACGTGACTCGCTTCCTTCTGCAGGAAGCTCTGCGGGATGAACAGCGGGAAGTAGGCGTTCTCGTGCCCCGTCGCCTTGAACATGTCGTCGAGCGCGCGCTGCATCCGCTCCCAGATGCCGTAACCGTTGGGACGGATGACCATCGACCCCTTCACGGGCGAGTAGTCGGCGAGCTCGGAGCGCAGCACGAGTTCGTTGTACCAAGCGCTGAAATCCGCGGCGCGCGTCGTGAGCTTCTTGTCGTCAGCCATTTTGGTTTCGGGCGTTGTCGCGCTGCTGCTGCAGCCAATCACGGAGTCCCTGCATCACCGCCGCATCGCCGCCGAGGGCCGCGGTGGTGTCCATCGTGTGCGTGGGCGCGCCGCTCATCTTGCCGAGCAGGCTCATGGCCTCGGTCGCCCCGTCCTCGCGGAAGTAGATCGCCGCGCTCACGCCGGCCTTCTTGGCGCCGTCCACCTGGTTGCGCGTCGCCTGGCCCATGTACCGCTCGGCGTTCATGCCGTGCGCGACGCTGAATCCGGCGCGCCGCAGCACGGTCACGAGTCCCAGTGCCTCGGCGTAGCCGTGCTGCCCCGCCCCGTTTCCCGCGACGAGCTGGAAATCGGTCGCCTCCTCGGTCGCCGCCGGGAAGAGGCCGCGGTCGTTGAGCAGTTCGCCCAGCACCACGTCGCCCATCCCGAACC
Source organism: Gemmatimonadota bacterium (assembly GCA_021413975.1). Taxonomy (GTDB): domain Bacteria; phylum Gemmatimonadota; class Gemmatimonadetes; order Gemmatimonadales; family Gemmatimonadaceae; genus Pseudogemmatithrix. The sequence goes on along the minus strand of JAIOPJ010000012.1, from coordinate 30,456 downwards.
CGAGCGCGGGGAGATCCACGCCGCCGAGCGACTTGAGCAGCGTGTCGTACCGCCCGCCGCCGCAGATCGCGCGGAGTTCGCCCTTGGCGTCGAAGAGCTCGAAGACGATGCCCGTGTAGTACGCGAGCCCGCGCACGATCGAGAGGTCGAGGACCACCCACTCCCCCACGCCGAGCGCGTCGAGATGGGCGAGGTACCGCGCGAACCGCTCCACATGCTCCTGCGCCGCCGGGGCCGACCCGAACTCCGCGCGCACGGCCTCGAAGGTCGCGCCGGCGGCCAGACCGAGGATCCGCTCCACGAGCGCCGGCGCGATCCCCGCCTTCGCGAGCTTCTCCGCCGAGAGTTCGCGCGGCTGCCGCGCGAACTTGTCCACCACGCCGTACACGGCCGGCACCTGCTCCTCCGTCACGCCCAGCGTGACGAGGATCCCGTTGAGCAACCGCCGGTCGGAGACACGGGCCCGCACGTCGGCGCTCGTGAGCCCGAGTTCGCGCATGATGTCGACCGCCACGGCGAGCAACTCGGCGTCGGCCACCTCGCTCGCCTCGCCGACGATGTCGACATTGAGCTGGTAGTGCTCGCGCAAGCGCCCGCGCTGCGCCCGTTCGTAGCGGAAGAGCTGCGGGATCGAGAACCAGCGCACCGGCTTTCGCAGCGCGCTCGCGCGTGCCGCCACCATGCGCGCGAGGGTCGGCGTCATCTCTGGGCGCAGCGCGACCTCGCGGTTCCCCTTGTCCACGAAATTGTACAGCTGGCCGACGATCTCGTCGCCGCTCTTCTTCGTGTAGAGGTCCAGCGACTCGAGCGGCGGGCCGTCGTACTCGACGAAGGCGTACCGGCGCGCTACGGCCCGCCAGGCACGGAAGATGTGCGCGCGGCGGGCCAGCTCGTCAGGATAGAAATCGCGGAAACCGGGGAGTGCTCCACTACTCATCCCGCAATTAACCGTCCGTCGGAGACACCTGCAACCGCGACATCGCGTCGCCGACGGTGTGGAACGACCCGGTCACGAGCACCGTGGCCCCTCGCGACGGGGCGAGCCGGAGGGCCTCGTCGAAATCGGGGACCAGTTCGGCCTTCCATCCCTCGCCCGCGGCGAAGGCCAGCGCCTCGCTCGCGACCCAGGCCCGGCTCAGCGGGGCGGTCGGCGCGTTGGTGAGGATGAACCGGTCCACGCTGCCGCTGAGCGCACGCAGCATGCCCCGCCAGTCCTTGTCGCCCAGCACGCTCACCAACGCCACCACCGGAGCGGCCGGCGCCACGGCCCGCAGGGTCTCCGCCGAGACGGCGGCCCCGTCGGGATTGTGCGCCACGTCGAAGATCCAGTTCCCGTGGCGCGAGAAGCGTCCGGGGAGCTGCACGCGGGCCAGCGCAGGGAGTGCCTCCGCCGGCCTGACCCGGAGCGGCCCCGGGATGGCGTCGAGCATGGTGAGGGCCATCATGGCATTGGTCGCCTGGTGCCGTCCCGGGAGGCCCGTGGTGACGTCCAGCGCCTCCCCGGGGCCGGAGCGAGCGCCAGGCACTGGCTCCCACCGGAAACTCGTCCCCCGCGCCGTGACGCGGACGCCGGACGCCCGCCCCTCCTCGGCCACCACGCGCACCGGCGTGGCCCCGCGCCGCCCGGCCTCGGAGGCGAGCAGCGACCGGATCGACTCGTCCCACTCGCCGACGACGGCCGGGACCCCCGGCTTGTAGATCCCCGCCTTCTCGGGCGCGATCGCCTCGCGGGTCGTACCCAGCCACTCGGTGTGATCGATCGCGATCCCCGTGACCCCGGCGACGAGTGGCGTGATCACGTTCGAGGCGTCAAGCCGGCCGCCGAGCCCGGTCTCGATCACCGCGACGTCGACTCCGGCGTTGGCGAAGAGCTCGAACGCCATCGCGGTGGTCGCCTCGAAGAAGGTCGCCCCCAGCCGCTCCACGGCGGGGGTCCACCGGCCGAGGAACGCCATGATCGCTTCCTCGGTGACGGGCGCGCCGTCGATCATGAAGCGCTCGCGGAAGTCCACGAGGTGCGGCGAGGTGTACTTGCCCACCTTCAGGCCACGGGCGCGGAGGACGGTCTCGAGGGAGGCACAGACGCTCCCCTTGCCATTCGTCCCCGCCACGTGGAGCGCGCGCAGCCGACGGTGCGGGTCGCCGAGTTCGCCGAGGAATGCCTCGACGCGCTCCAGGCCCAGCTTCCATTGCCCCGTGGTCCGCGCGAAGAGGAAGTCGAGCGCGGCGCGGTAGCTGCGCGGCGTCAGGAGGACGCCCACCCCGTGGCCGCCGGCTTGCCACTCATGTGGCGCAGGAGCTGCCCGACCGTCCGCTTGAGCTGGTGACGGTGCACCACCTGATCGACCATGCCGTGACTCAGCAGGAACTCGGCGGTCTGGAAGCCCTCCGGGAGGTCCTGCCCGAGCGTCTGCTTGATCACGCGCGGACCGGCGAAGCCGATCACCGCACCCGGCTCTGCGAGGATCGCGTCCCCGAGCATGGCGTAGCTCGCGCTCACGCCGCCGGTCGTCGGGTTGGTGAGGATCGACACGTACGGGATGCGGCGTTCGGCGAGCTGCGAGAGCATCGCCGAGGTCTTGGCCATCTGCATGAGCGAGAGCACGCCCTCCTGCATGCGCGCGCCGCCCGAGCAGGAGAGGACGATGAGCGGCCACTTCTTCTCGAGGGAACGCTGGCCGAGCCTTGCGATCTTCTCGCCCACCACCGAGCCCATCGATCCGCCCATGAACGCGAAATCCATGACGCCGAGGTTCACCGGCATCTGGTCCATGAGGCCCGAGAGCGTGAGGATCGCGTCATGGTCGCCGGCGTTCTTGAGCGCCTTCTTCAGCCGGCCCGGGTACTCGGGGAACTCGAGCGGGTCGACCGACGCGAGCTCGACGTCCTTCTCCTCGAGCGTGCCGTCGTCGAGCAGCAGGGCCGCGTACTCATGGGCGCGGAAGCGGCGATGATAGTCGCAGGCCGGGCAGACGTTGGAGTTCCGCGCGAACTTGTCGCGGATGTCCGTATGGCCGCACGCCTCGCACTTCTCCCAGGCGTCGGCCGGGATCTCGAGTCGTTCGGCCCGGGGCTGCCGGGGCTTCTTGTCTTTGCGGAACCAAGCCATGGGGGGAAAGCTGGCGGTGCCGGGGGGACCCGGCAAGCACTTGCGCGACCCTAGATGACGAGTCCGTCGGCCTTGCCGCGCCCCTCGGAGCTCACCAGCACGAGGATCCCCACCGAGATCCAGCAGGCGAGCATGAAGGACCCGCCATAACTGAAGAACGGGAGGGGGATCCCCGTGATCGGCATGAGGCCGACGGTCATGCCGACGTTCACCACGATGTGCGTGAACCAGGCGGCCGTGAGCCCGAACGCCACGAGCGACGCGAACGGCGTCGACGACCGCGAGGCGATGCGCACCGTTCGGAGCAGAAGGACGCAGAAGAGCCCCAGCGCGAGCGTCACGCCGAGGAACCCGAGCTCCTCCCCCACCACCGGGAAGATGAAGTCCGTCTGCTGCTCGGGGAGGAAGGCGAGCCGTTTCTGCGACCCCTGCGTGAATCCCTTGCCGAAGAACCCGCCCGATCCGATCGCCACCTGGGACTGGATCACGTGGTACCCCGAGGCGCGGGGGTCGATCGAGGGATCGAGGAAGACCAGCAGTCGGCGCTGTTGGTAGGGATTCAGCTTGTCCCAGAGCAACGGCGCGACGACGCCCATGACGATGTTCGCGCCGATGATGACGGTCGTCTCGAGCCAGGCCGGCCGCACCCACCAGAGCAGCGCGAGCAGGAGGAAGAACCAGGCGCCCCAGACCCCGGGACCGAACGCGAGGATGAGGCTGATCGCGGGGCTCGCCGTCATGAGCAGCAACGGCCACGCGACGCCGCTCCAGAAGAGCATCGCGAAGAAGATCCCGAGGAACACGATGCCGGTGCCGAGATCGGGCTGCGCCATGATCAGCAGCCAGGGGACGAGCGTGATCAGGGCCGGACGCCACAGGCCGAACAACGACGTGGGCGCGACGCGCTGGGCGCTCAGCACCCGCGCGAGCATCAGCACCACCGCGATCTTCGCGAGTTCGGACGGTTGGCCCAGCCGCACCCCGCCGATCGCGAGCCAGCTCTTGGTGCTCGCCGCCGTCCCTGCGCCCTTCCCGACGAAGAGCAGCAACAACAACATCGCGCAGGCGCCGAGATAGACCCAGACCGACCCCCACTCGAGCAGGCGGACCGACGTGCGCGAGATCACGTAGGCGACGGTGGCGCCCAGGAGGAACCAGACGAACTGCACCCGCCAGATGCCGGCGACGAACGTCGGCACGTCGGTCTGCCCCGCCGAGTAGACCATCGAGATCCCGAACATCGTCAGCAGGAACGCGAGGACGGGGAGCGGCCAGTCGGCGGGGATCCGCTGCGTCCTCATTCGCCGTCCACCAGCGGCATCGCGACCACGCGCTGCTTGAGATGGAACTCCATGATCTTCGTCGCGATGCGCGCCGCCCGCGACCCGTGCAGGCCGAACTCGAGCATGACCGCCACCACGATCCTCGGCTCGCCCGCCGGTGCGTACCCCACGAACCAGGCATGATCCGCCGTCGCGTCCTGCGCGTTCTGCGCCGTGCCGGTCTTCCCCGCCACCGCGATCCCCTGCAGCCGCGACCCCGCGGCCGTGCCGCGCCCGACCACGTTCGTGAGCGCGTCCTGGATCCCCTTCAACTGCACGTCCGTGAGCGTGAAGAGCCGCTGCCGCTCCGCCTGGCCGCGCACGATCTCGGGGCGCGCGGCCTGTCCGTCGGTCGCGAGCGCGGTGTAGAAGCGCGCCATGTTCACGACGGTCTGCGAGTTCTCCCCCTGCCCGATCGAGAGGTTGAGCGTGACCGCGTTGCTCCAGCCCTGCGACCCGAATCGCTCGTCGTAGTACTTCTTGGGCGGATCGGTCGGATACAGTGGACGCACCTCCGACGGCAGGTCGATCCCGCTCCGCTCACGGGCGCCGAGCCGGATCCCGCCCGCGATCAGGCGCTGCAGGCCGATCTTGAGGCCCAGCTGGTAGAAGTAGACGTCGCACGAATGCTCGATCGCCTCGGCGAGCGTCACGTCGCCATGGCCCTTCTTGTCCCAGCAACGGAAGTAGCGGTTGCCGTACTGATAGCCGCCCGTGCAGGGCGCCGCCATGTGATCGTCGATGTCGACGAGGCCGTTCTCCATCGCCGCGATCGCGGTCGCGAGCTTCCAGATCGAACCCGGCGGATAGGTCCCCTTGATGGCCTTGTTGTACAACGGCCGCCGCGGATCCTGCTGCAACTCGTCCCAGTAGCTGCGCGGGATGCCGCCGATGAATCGGTTGGGATCGAAGGTCGGGGCCGAGAAGAGCGCCAGCACCTCGCCCGACCGCGGCTCCATCGCCACCACGCCGCCGATCAGCGAGTCGCCGAAGATCTCGGCCACGAACCGCTGCAGGTCGAGGTCGATGTTCGTGTACACCGGCGCCGGCGCCTCCGGGAGCAGGTCCTCGCGCGCGTTCTCGCGCACCACCCGCCCGCGCGAATCGACCTCGACGAATCGCACGCCCTCCCGTCCGCGCAGCCGCGACTCGTACTGCCGCTCGATGCCGTCCTTCCCCACCTGCTGCCCCGCCTTGTAGTCGGCGAACGGCACCTGCCCGAGCTCCACGTCGCTGATCTCGCCGGTGTACCCCACGAGCGCCGAGACCGCAGGACCATCGGGGTAGTGCCGCTTGGGCGCAGACTGGATGATCAGTCCCGGGTACTCCACGCGCCGCTCCTCGAGGATCGACACGAGCTCGAAGGGCGCGTCCCCGAAGAGCACCGTGGGCCGCGTGCGGTCGCGACGATACCTCCGCAGCGCCGATCCCACCTGCTCGGCCGTCACCGGCACCAGTTCGCCGATGCGTCGCATCGTGGTGCGGAGCGAATCCTCGTTGCGCGCGAGCAGCGAGATCGAGTAGCCGGGAAGGTTCTCGGCGATCACCTTGCCGTTGCGGTCGTAGATGATCCCCCGCGGTGCCGGCAGCGGGATCTCGCGCAACCGGTTCTCCTCCGACGCGAGCACGTAGCGCGCGTTCTGCAGCACCTGCGTCCGGAAGAAGGCCCCGAGCAGGAGCACGAATCCCGCGAACAGCAGCGCCGACGCGACGCGCGCGCGCTGCTGGACCGCGTTCGGGTGGAAGCTCATCCGCGTCTCCGCTCGAGCGTCGGCCGCACCACCGACATGACGAACAGGCCGACGAGCGCCGTGAGCACCGCGGAGAGCGGCGTCCAGAGGAGGAGCTGCCACGCCAGGCCGGATCCACCGAGGCGACGCTCGGCGACGATGAAGATCAGGTCGAACGCCACCTTGCCGACGAAGACGAAGACCGCGTTGATCAGCACGTTGTCGGCGAAGAACGCCGCCTTGAGCCGCGACGCGGCGAAGCCCACGATCGTCATCGCCAGCGCCCCTGCGCCGAACGACTCCGGCGCGAGCGCGTCCGCGACGATCCCGACCGCGAATCCCACGAGCGCCGCGACCCCGGGCCGCACCCGCACCGCCACGACGAGTACCGCGATGGTGAGGAAGTCCACGCCCGCCCGCCAGTCGAGGACCGGCCGCAGCGTGAAGTGCAGCGCCATCATGAGCGCCACGACGATCATGATCGAGACCGAGCGTGCCGACATCAGCGCGGCCTCGAGGAATCCGGCTGGGCCCGCCAGACGCTGTCGAGTCCGGCCGTGTTCCCCGGCTGCAGGATCAGCACCGACGTCACGTCGGGCGGACGCACCGCGGGACGCAGCAGGTAGCTCCGTTCCCACCCGGCCGTGCCGCGCAGTTCCTCGATCACCACGCCGATCGGGATCCCGCGCGGATACACCCCGCCGAGGCCCGAACTCACCACCACGGAGCCGAGCGGCAGCTTGGAGCGGAACGAGACGCCGCGGAGCTCGAGCAGGTATCCCTCCGCTCCCGGTCCCTGATGCGCGGTCACGATGCCGAACGCGGTGCCGTCCGCGCTCGTGGCACTCACGCGCAGTTCCGGATTGGGCCACACCATCGCGACGCTGCTGTTGGCATCGACGTGCTGCACCATCCCCACGAGTCCGTCCGTCGCCACGACCGCGCTCAATCGTTTCACGCCGGAGCGTGCGCCGGCCGAGAGCAGCACGGTGTTGTCGTCCCCCAGCCCGCGCCCAACGAGCGCCTCGGCCGGCACGAAGTCCCACCGGATCGTCTCGCTCAGCCGCAGCAGGCCGCGCAGCCGCACGTTCTCCGAGGTCACCTCGTCGAGCCGCTGCGACCGGCGCAGCACGCTGTCGGCGATCAGCACGAGACTGTCATGCGACGAGAAGGCCCGCCGCGCGAGCGAGGCCCGTTGCTGCAAGGTCACGAGCGGCGCCACCAGCGTCCCGCGCACGAGGCCCGCGGTGCGCGCGCGCGGGGCGTCGGGCAGGACCAGGAGGATCAGGGCGACGAGTGCACAGGCCGCGGCGATCGCCGTGTCCGCTCGCGTATCCGTCCGGGCACCACGCGGCACGGGTGCCTGTCGCTCAGGTGGTCAGCACCGACCAGTACTTCTCCTCGTCGTCGAGGATGCGTCCCGTCCCGCGCACCACGCAGGTCAACGGGTCCTCGTCCACGTGGATCGGGAGCCCCGTCTCCTGCGTCAGCAGGATGTCGAGCCCGCGGATCAATGCCCCGCCCCCGGTCATCACGATCCCGCGGTCGACGATGTCCGACGCGAGTTCGGGTGGGGTGATCTCGAGGGCACGGCGCACCGCGTTCACGATCTGCTGGATCGGCTCCTGGATCGCCTCGCGGATCTCCGCCGAGTGCACGCGCACCGTCTTCGGGATGCCCGAGACGAGGTCGCGGCCCTTCACTTCCATCTCGCGCTCCTCGGCGAGCGGTGCCGCCGATCCGATCTGGATCTTGATGAGTTCCGCCGTCGGCTCGCCGATCAGCAGGTTGTAGCTCTTGCGCATGAACTGCACGATCGCGGCATCGAGCTCGTCGCCGCCGATGCGGATCGAGGTGTCGGACACGATGCCCGAGAGCGCGATCACGGCGATCTCCGTCGTGCCGCCGCCGATGTCGATCACCATGTTGCCGGTCGGCGTCTCCACCGGGAGACCCACGCCGATCGCCGCCGCCATCGGCTCGGCGACCATGAAGACATCCTTCGCGCCCGCGCCGAGCGCCGAGTCACGCACGGCGCGCTTCTCCACCTCGGTGATCCCCGACGGCACGCAGACGATGACCCGCGGCTTCATCGGGAAGAATCCCTTGCGGATCACGAGATCGAGGAAGCGCCGCAGCATCTTCTCGGTCACGTCGAAGTCGGCGATCACGCCGTCCTTCATGGGCCGCACCGCGATCACGCCGTCGGGCGTGCGGCCGAGCATGCGCTTCGCTTCGAGTCCCACGCCCTTGATCTGTCGCGTCTCACGATCGATCGCGACGACCGACGGCTCGTTGAGGACGATGCCTTCGCCCTTCACGTAGATGAGCGTGTTCGCCGTTCCGAGATCCACGGCGATCGCGCTCGCCGGGAGGAAACCACCATTCTTGAAGAACGGCCAACGCATCGTGTATTGAGACTCGCTCGTCTGGGACGGATAGACGGCTGAGGACGCCAGGGCGCAACAGGGGACGAGGGGAACTTACTCCCCCGTCACCACATGGGACAAGCTGTTGTCAGTCTTTGGGTTTGCGCGCGGCGGCGGCCGAGTCCGGCACGAACTCGAAGGGCAGCTGGACCACCTGCGACACCGGCCGGCCGGCGCGGACGGCCGGCACGAAGCTCGCCGACTCGAGCGCCCGACGCACCGGTTCCCCGAGCATCCGGTGCGTCGTGGAGACCACGCTGTAGGTGTCCATCCGCACCCGCCCGTCGGCGTTGACCACGAACTCCACCTCGATCCGTCCTTCGATCCGCGCGGCGTAGAGCGAGTCCGGGTAGATCGGCAGACGGCCGACGTCCTCCGGCGGTCGCGCCGCCACGTCGACGCGCTCGGCCGAGAAGGCCTGACCGCGCTCCACCATCTCCGCCACCAGGAGGGCCGGCGTCGGTGCCCCCTTCTTCCGCCGTGGAGGACCGGCCGTCCCCTGCCGCGTCCAGAGCACCACCGCCCCTCCGGACGACGACATCGTGCGGCTCCCGCTGAACTCCACCGGCACGGTCGCCGACCCGCTGTAGATCTCGATGCCGGCGAAGCTCTTCGGGTCGAAGTTGTCGAGGTCCACCTCGCCCGCGCCCATCGGCGTCCCGTCGAGCCAGACGAGCGGAGCCAGCGTCGCTCCCCTGAGCCGGAACTGCTGCACCCCGTACCGACGCGACTCCACCCGCAGGCCGGGGATCCCCCGAAGCAGGTCGGACATGCGCGCCGGGTTCCGGCGCGTGATCATGTCCTGCGTGAAGAACCGGCCGTTCCCGCGCGCCATCCTGGCATAGAACTCCGCGATCGGCCCACGGAGATCGGCCCGTCCGTTCACGATCACCGCGTCGAGGGGAACCGCGAGACGACGCAGGACCGGATCGGCGGTGACGAGGCCGCCCCTCGGGATCGCCACGCTCAGCGTCTCCGGGGCATAGCCGATCCGGCGCACCAGCAACTGCGCAACGCCGGGGGCGAGCCCCCCTATCGTGTACGCGCCTTCGTCCTGGCTCTCGACATCCGACACCACACCCATCACCGAGATGCGGGCGCCGCCGAGTGCGCGACCGGTGCCGTCGCGGACGACGCCCCGCACGACTCCGCGCCCACCGCTCGGCGCCCGCACCGGCGTACCTGCCTGCTGACCGGACTGTGCGAGCAACCGCGGCTCGGTAGTGGAAACGACCAGGAGCACCGCCGCGCAGAGTGCCTTCGCGAGTCGTGCGACGATCGCGGGCACGCGGCCGCCTGCCCGTCGCCGGGTCGCCCCACCGCCTTTTCGCGACGACCGCCACCGCTCTGTCATGCTCCTCCCCCGCTCACAGAGCGATCCGGGAAGGGGCGCCCGCTTCGGACGTCCCTGCCCGGCCGCTCATTTCCGGCGACCGATCTACGGAAGCCGGTTCGTGCAACCCCGGAAGTTGGGATTGTTCTCCTCGTCCGTCGGCACGGGCAGGTTCACGTCCGATCCATACGCCGGACCCTTGTAGTGCGTTCCCGTGGGGAAGGTGTTCGCGGCCGTCCGTCCGTACTTGCGGATCATGCGCCGCAGGTCGTTGAGCCGCTGTCCGCGACTGAACGTCCAGAAGGCCTTCTCACGGAAGAAGAGCGAGACCATTCCGGCCTGCGAGCCCGGATTCACGAGCGCCGCCATCACCGGGGTGGTGATCGCCCCCTGCGTGCGAGGGTTCGCGCGCAACGAATCGAGGATGAAGAGCGTGCCGGCGATGCTGCCCGCCTCGAGCTGCGCCTCGGCCCGCACGAGTGCGGCGTCGAGTCCGTTGACCACCGGGATCGAGGTGCTGCGCGCCCAGAGCGTGGTGCGACGGATGCGCGTCTGGCCGTCCTGGCCCAGCGTGGTGAGGATCGTCGTCGGCACGCGCGGATCGCCCGCGCGCGAGAACGGGATCGCATTCGCGACCGTGTACGACGGCGGGGTATTGCCCTCGAGGCTGTCTCCCACGATGTACCGCGCCGCCGAGAAGGGCTGCGCCCATAGGGTGTTGTCGCCCGAGGTCGTCGCGAAGGTGTGATCGTACGTGTAGGCGCCTGGGATCGGTGTGCCGCTGGCGATCGTAGCGGCCGCGGCCGCCGCGTCACCCAGCCCGATCTGGGCCCGCGCCCGGCCGATGCGCGCCGCGCGCTCGATGCGCACCGACGCCGCGTCCGTCAGTCCATTCACGAGCGTCCGTGCCGAGTCGAACGAGGCGATCGAGACCGCGAACACCTCGGCGACCGTGCGCGGCGTGCCGAGCGTGAACGAGGTGCCGGCGGCATCGGAGAGCGGGATGCCGTTGCAGAAGTCCTGCGCCAGCTGCATCTCGGCGATGCCGCGGGCGAAGTACATCTCCGCCCGCTCGGCGATGCGCGTCGGCTGGTACTCCGCCAGACCGGCGATCGCCTGGTTACTCGCGGTGCGGACGCGCGCGAGGTCGCGGAACATGCCGGTGACCGACGAGTTGTTCAACTGGACCTGTCGCTGGTCGGTCTCGTCGTTCTGGATGAAGGTCGACGAGGTCGACCACTCATCGGCCAGGAGGCCGCCGAAGAGCCAGCTGCTCTCGATCCGCCGGGCAGCGCCGCGCGGCTACACTGTGTGGGTTCGTCTCGGTCTAGAATCCGAGGTTGAGGCGGAGGATGAAGAAGCTCGCGGGACCGAACGTCTGGAAATCCTGGGGGAAGTTCCCACCGTCGGTGACGGTGAAGTCGTTCTCCGGATCCACGCCGCGATACCGAGTCCAGGTCGCGACGTTGCGCGCCGCGAACGTGAGGCTCGCGTTCTTCGACCGCAGGGCGTTCGTGAGCACCGACGGGAGTTCGTAGCTCACCGAGATCTCCCGCAGCCGCGTGAACGCGCCGGGCTGCATGTACCCGGCGTTCGTGCGGGCCGGGTGGTTGAGCGCCGCCACCACCATCGCCTGCTCCTCGAACGACGCGCGAGGGTTGTTGAGCCCGTTGCAATTGAGCCGCGAGGCGCAGCGGATGCGCTCGGTGTTGTTGTAGTACCGGTTCCCGTCGCGGCGATCGATGAGCGCCGAGATGCGGAGCTTGCGATTGAACAGGTCGACGCCCGGCGTGATCGCCATGTTGTAGCGCGGGGTCGAGTAGCCGAGGAAGACCGCCGAGTCGCCGACGAACACCTCGTTGAGCGCGTCGTTGGCGTTGTAGGTGAGGATGCCGTCGCCGTTGCGGTCGTCCCAGCCGGTGATCGGGCGGCCCCACCAGCCGGCGAGCGGATAGCCTTCCGTGACGCGGTTGTTGACGCCGATCTGCGCCGGCGTGCCGCCGAGGTCCAGCAGTTCGTTCTTGTTGCTCGAGGCGCTGATCGTGAGGTCCGCCCCCCACCAGGCGCGATCGACGATCTGACCGCGCGCGAGGAGCTCGAACCCGGTGTTCTGCGTGGCGCCGAGATTGCGCTGGACGTTCGTGGCCGCGCCGAGCGACGGCGGCACGATCGCCGAGATGAGCGCGTCGCGGGTCTTCTTGTTGTAGTACGTGAGGTCGACGTTGTAGCGCCCGGAGAGCAGACCGAGCTCGAAGCCCACCTCGAACTCGCGCGAGGTCTCCGGCTGGAGCGCGTTGTTCCCGATCGCCGAGAACTGGAGCCCCGGCGTGTCGGCCCCGTTCACGTTGGTCTGCGCCGCGGCGAAGGCGCGGAGCGCGTCGTTCGGACCCGGTTGCACACCAGACTCACCGAAGGCGGCCCGGATGCGCAGGTTGTCGGTCCAGGCCGGCGCCCGGTACCACGACTCGTCGGAGATGATCCACGAGACCGAGGCCTTCGGATAGGCCACCGACTGGAAGTCCGTGCCGAACGCCGAGTTCTGGTCCGTGCGCACCGCGAGCGTCACGAACAGGCGGTCGTTGAACGCGATCGCTTCCTCGAGGAAGAAGCCGAGGGTGCGCGCGGTCACCGCGGACTCGCTCACCGACGGGAGCGCGTTCGCCCCCGCTTGCTGGGAACCGGCCGAGAGCTCCGAGCCACCGGCGTTGTTGGTGTTGAACGCGAAGTGCACGTACTGCATGCCGACCGTGGTCTTGGTGTTGATCCACGGGAGCGCCTGATAGCTCGACGTCGAACCGAGGTCGACCGAGAAGTTCTGGATCCCGGCGCGCGCGTTGTTCTTGGCGCCCAGGCGGTAGGTCGCCGTGAGCGGCGCCCCTTCACCGCGCAGACGGAGATTGTTGTCCTCGCGTGCCGTGAAGTCGTTGCCGATGTTGACCCGGTTCTGCATCCAGCTGAACGGCCGCCACTGCGCGTTGAGGCTCGTGATGAATCGGTCGACCCCCTGCTGGTACAGCTCCTGCCACGAGTAGGCCGGCGTCCAGGCGCGGTAGCCGTTGAGGGGCGTGTTGGTGCCCGAGACGAGTCCGTTGTTCCGGTAGCCGGGACCGCCGTACGCCTGCGAGCCGATGCCCGCCGTCGCGTTCGACGAGTTCGAGAGGCGACTCGTCGAGCGGATGTAGTTGGAGCTCACCGCCACGTCGAGCTTGGGGGAGATCGCCGAGTTCATGTTGAGGCGGAACGATTGCTTGTCGAGGGCGTTCGGACGGCGCGTGTAGAAGTGGTTGCCGACGCCGAGCGAATCGAGCTGCCGCTCCTCGAATTTCGGCAGCTTGAAGACGCCGGTCTCGTTCTCGTTCTCGAAGCCGATGAAGTAGCGCAGCGCCTCGGATCCGCCCGACAACTGGAGCCCCGTCTGGCTGCGACTGCCCCGGCCGATCGGCGTGGCGTCGGGGTCGATGATCGGCGAGTAGGTGCGGACCGAATCGATGTTGCAGGTGCCGGCCGACTCGCCCGGTAGCCGGCAGGGCGCGTTCGTGGTGCCGTCCCACCCCGTGAAGTTCGTCGGATAGGGATTGTGATCGGCCAGCACGCCGGTCTCGGAGTAGACGTTCCACCGCGGGGCGCCCGCCCGGCCGCGCCGCGTGGTGATCACGATCACGCCGTTGGCGGCGTCGGTACCGTAGAGCGTCGCCGCCGAGGGGCCCTTCACGACCTCGATGCTCTCGATCTCCTCGGGATTGATGTCCACCACCCGGCTCGCCTGCGCGTCACCGGTGAAGAAGGCGAATGATCCGTTGTTCGACGTCATGCGGACGCCGTCGATCACGTAGATCGGGTCGTTGGAGAGGTTGAGCGACCCCTGACCGCGGATGCGCACGCGCGCCCCGGTGCCCGACTGCGTCCCGGTCGAGAGCTGCACGCCCGGCGTGCGCGCGTTGAGGAGGTCCTGGAGATTCGAGATCGGCTTGAGCTTCGTCTCGCTCGCGGCGTCGATCGTGCCGATCGAGTTGCCGACCTCCACGCGACGCGTGGTCCCGGTCGCCGTGGAGACCACGGCATTCAAGGTCACCGCCACCGCCTGCAGCGCGAACTCCACCTGCGTCACCTGCCCCGCCACCACGGTGACCGTCCGCTTCTGCTCCGCGAAGCCGATCCGCAGCGCGCGGACCTGCTGCGGTCCGGTCGCGGCGCCGCGCAGTGTCGCCTTGCCGTCGTCGCCCGTCTGGCCGCCGACCAGCGTGTTCACGATCGCGACCTGCACCTGCGGGAGTGGCGCACCGGCCGCGTCCTTGACGGTCACGACGATGGTGCCGGTAGCCGACTGTGCCGCCACGATGCGGGGCGTTCCAGCGGCGATCGCCGCCAGGAAGGCACCGCAGAGTGCGGCTCGGGTGAGACTGCTGCGCATGTCGAACTCCCGCGAGACAGGTGGGATGAGCAAGGGCCGAACACGGAAGGCGTTTCTCCGCTGACCGAAATACCTCACGGCCCCTCCTCCCGTCAAGGGTTTGCCTACACAGGCGAAAGGGCCCGCCGGATCACCGACGAGCCCCCCCCCTCTCGGACTCGGCGAAGCGTGCTACTTGAGGAACTGCTCCGGCGCGTGGTACTCCATGCCGAACGCCTCGGCGACACCCTGATACGTCACCTTGCCCTCGACGACGTTGAGCCCCTTCACGAGCGCGGGGTCCTCGCGGAGCGCCTGCTTCCACCCCTTGTTCGCGAGCCGGAACGCATACGGGAAGGTCGCGTTGGTGAGCGCCAGCGTCGACGTGCGCGGCACGCCGCCCGGCATGTTGGCCACGCCGTAGTGGATGATCCCGTCGACCGTGTAGACCGGGTTCTCGTGCGTCGTCGCCTTGATCGTCTCCACGCAACCGCCCTGGTCGATCGCCACGTCCACGATCACCGAGCCCGGCCGCATCGTCTTGAGGTCCTCGCGACGGATCAGCTTGGGCGCCTTCGCGCCCGGGAGCAGCACGCCGCCGACCACGAGGTCGGCCGTCGAGATCTGCTCGAGGATGTTCGCGCGGTTGGAGTAGATCATCTGCACGTTCGCCGGCATCACGTCGCTCAGGTACCGGAGCCGCGGCAGCGAGGTGTCCATGATGGTCACCTTGGCACCGAGCCCGGCCGCCATCTTCGCCGCGTTCACGCCGACGATGCCGCCGCCGAGGATCACGACCTTGGCCGGGGGAACGCCGGGGACGCCGCCCAGGAGCACGCCACGACCGCCGTAGAGCTTCTCGAGGTACTTGGCCCCCTCCTGCACCGCCATGCGGCCCGCCACCTCGGACATCGGGATGAGCAGCGGCAGGTCACGGTTGGTGAGCTCGACCGTCTCGTACGCGATGCAGGTCGCGCCCGAGTCCATGTGCGCCTTGGTGAGCTTCTCGTCGGCGGCGAAGTGGAAGTAGGTGAAGATCGTCTGCCCCTTCTTCATCCGCGGCCACTCGACCGCGATCGGCTCCTTCACCTTGATGATCATCTCGGCTTCCTTCCAGACCGCGTCCGCCGTCGGCAGCAGCTTGGCGCCGACCGACGTGTACTGCTCGTCCGAGAAGCCCGAGCCCTCACCGGCGCTCTGCTCGACGTAGACCGTGTGGCCGGCGGCGACGAGCGCCTCGGCACCGGCGGGGACCAGCGAGACGCGGTTCTCGTTGGTCTTGATCTCCTTCGGGATTCCGATCTTCATTTCAGGATTCAGGATGAATGTTGAATGTTGAAGGAGGCCGGCACCTCGGTCCGCCGTGGCGATGGCGGGTTCCTCGGGCCTTCATCCTCGAGCCTTCAGCCCAACAGAGGACCCAAACGTACCACGGTCTGCTGCTCCACCGCAAAGAAGTCCCGGCAGACCGCGGCCACCTCGCCCGCCGACACCGCGTCCACGCGGGCCAGGACCTCGTCGAGCGGGCGGTAGGGTTCGTTGAACAGGTCGACCGCCGCCGCGCGGTACATGCGCGACGAGACGCTCTCCATGGAGAGCGTGATCTGCCCCTTCAACTGCTGCTTCCCCATCGCCAGCTCGTCGTCGGGGATTCCCCGCTCCACGAGCGACGACAGCTCGGCGCGCACCGCCTCCGCGGCCTCCTCGGCCCGCTCCGGCGCACAACCGACATAGATCCCCTGCGCACCCGCGGTCACGTGGAAGCTCTGGAATCCATGTACCGAGTAGGCCAGCCCGAGCTCCTCGCGGACCCGCTGGAAGAGGCGCGAGCTCATGCCGCCACCGAAGAGCGAACTCACGAGCATCAACGCATGCCGCCGCGGATCGCCGTGCGGCACGATCACGTTGCCGAAGACCAGGTGCATCTGTTGCGAGTCGCGCTCGACCGCCCGGTCGCTCGGCGCGGCGGGGCGCGCCGGAGGCACGCGGATCGGCGCCGCGGCGCCGCCGGGCAGCGCATCCCACCCCGCCGTTCGCAGCGCGGCGAGCAGCTGGTCGTGCCGCACGTTCCCCGAGGCCGCCACGATCACGTTCGAGGCCCGGTACGCCCGTTCGTGCAACGCCCGGAGATCGCCGAGCCCGAGCGCTCCGACCGTCTCCGGCGTGCCGAGGATCGAATAGCCGAACGGATGGTCGCCCCAGAGCGCCGCGTTGTGCAGCTCGAAGACGACGTCGTCCGGCGTGTCGTCGACCATCGAGATCTCCTCGAGGACCACGCCGCGCTCGAGCTCGAGGTCGGCCTGCCGCAACGCGGGCCGGAACATCAGGTCGAAGATCACGTCGGCGGCCTGCGGCAGGTGCTCGTCGAGCACCCGCGCCTGGAAGGCCGTGTGCTCGCGCCCCGTATAGGCGTCGAGCGACCCGCCCAGCGCCTCGAGCGAGAGCGCGATCTCCTTGGCCGACCGGCGCTCGGACCCCTTGAACACCATGTGCTCGAGGAGGTGCGAGACCCCCATCTGTTCGCGCGTCTCG
The DNA here is from genome assembly GCA_021413975.1 of Gemmatimonadota bacterium. Taxonomy (GTDB): domain Bacteria; phylum Gemmatimonadota; class Gemmatimonadetes; order Gemmatimonadales; family Gemmatimonadaceae; genus Pseudogemmatithrix. The sequence goes on along the minus strand of JAIOPJ010000012.1, from coordinate 13,611 downwards.
TGGAGGGAGGCGGCGCGCACCCACGCCCCCAACGACACTGACCGCACTCCCGGCATGAATTCCGAGAGTACGGTCAGTCCGTTCGGGAGGACCGTCCGCTGCACGCCGCGCTCAGGGAGCGCGGAGGTGGAGACGGAGGCCTCGATCACTCGTGCTACCGGCCTCCGCGGCCGCCACGACGGTCGCCACCGCCCCGCGGGCGGTCGCTGCGCGGACGTTCCTCGCTCGAGCCACCCTCGCTGCTCCCGGCGCCTTCACCGGCAGGCGCCGCATCGGGCGTGCCCTCGGGCTTCGGCAGGAGCGCCTTCATGGAGAGCCGGAGACGGCCACGCTCGTCGCGATCGATGAGCTTGACCGACACCTGCTCGCCCTTCTTCACCACGTCCTCCGGCTTCTCGACGCGCGTGTGGCGCATCTCGGAGACGTGGAGGAGCGCCTCGGTGCCGGGCATGATCTCGACGAAGGCGCCGAACGCCGTCACCGACTTCACCGTGCCCATGTAGGTCTCGCCCACCACCGGCTCGGCGGTGATCGCCTGCACCATCTGGCGCGCGCGCTCCATCGCCTCGCCGCCGACGGCGGCGATCGTGACCAGGCCCGAATCGTCGACCGTGAGCTCGGCACCGGTCTCGTCCTGGATCCCGCGGATCGTCTTGCCCTTCGGTCCGATCAGGTCGCCGATCTTCTCGGGGTTGATCATCATCGTGACGATGCGCGGCGCCCACTTCGAGAGCTCAGGACGCACGGTCGGCAGCGCCTTGTCCATCTCGCCGAGGATGTGCAGGCGGCCTTCCTTGGCCTGCGCCAGCGCTTCGGTCATGATCTTCAGGTCGAGCCCCTGGATCTTGATGTCCATCTGGATCGAGGTGATGCCGGCCTTGGAGCCCGCGACCTTGAAGTCCATGTCGCCGAGGTGATCCTCGGTGCCGAGGATGTCGGTGAGGATCGCGTACTTCTTGCCTTCCTTGATCAGGCCCATCGCCACGCCGGCCACGGGGGCCTTGAGCGGGATGCCCGCGTCGAAGCAGGCGAGCGAGCCGCCGCAGACCGACGCCATGGACGACGAGCCGTTGGACTCGAGGACCTCGGAGACGATGCGGATGGTGTACGGGAACTCCTCGAACGGCGGGAGCACGCCCTGGATCGCGCGCTCGGCGAGCATGCCGTGACCGATCTCGCGACGGCCGGTGCCGCGCATCGGCTTGGCCTCGCCGGTGCAGAACGGCGGGAAGTTGTAGTGGAGCATGAAGGACTTGGTCGTCTCCTTCGCGCTGTCGATCGAGTCCACGCGCTGCGAATCGCTGGCGGTGCCGAGCGTCGCGACCACGAGGGCCTGCGTCTGGCCGCGCGTGAAGAGCGCCGAGCCGTGCGCGCGGGGGAGGAGCGAGGTGTCGACCGAGATGTCGCGGACGACGTTCGGCTTGCGGCCGTCGACGCGGAGGCCGGTGTCGAGCACCTGCGCGCGGAGCGAGGCGTACTCGATGTCGCCGACGATGCTGCCGACGTGCGGGAGGTGCTCGGGCGCGAGGACGGCGACCATCTCGTCCTTCACCTCGCCCTTCACCTTCTCCACGGCCTGGATGCGCGTCGCCTTGTACTTCTGGTTGATCGCGGCGTCGATGCGCTTCTGGGCGGCCTTGGTGACCGTCTTGCGCACGTCGTCGGGGATCTCGACGCCCGACCACGCCATCTTCTCGACCTTGAGCTTCTTGAGGAGCTCCTCCTGCATGGCGACCAGTTCCTTCAGGCCGCGCTGGGCGATCGTGAGGCCTTCCACGACATCCTCTTCGGAGACTTCGAGCGCGCCACCTTCGACCATCATGATCGAATCGGCGGTGCCGGCGACGATCATGTCGATGTCGCTGAACTCGAGCGCCTGGAAGGTCGGGTTGAGGAGCCACTTGGACTCCACGCGGCCCACGCGCACGCCGGCGATCGGGCCCGCGAACGGGATCTTGCTGGCGCTCAGCGCGAACGAGGCGGCGAGCAGGCCGAGCACGTCGGCGTCATTCTCCTGGTCGGCCGAGAGGACGTACAGGACGACCTGCACCTCGTTCTGGAAGCCTTCCGGGAAGAGCGGCCGGATGGAGCGGTCGATGATCCGGCAGGAGAGGATCTCCTCGTCGCGCGGACGGCCTTCGCGCTTGATGAAGCCCCCCGCGATCTTGCCCGCGGCGTAGGTCTTCTCCTTGTACTCGACGGTCAGCGGGAAGAACGGCAGCGGACTCTTCTTCTCGCTGACGGTCACGGCGGCGAGGATCATGGTCTCGCCGTAGGTCACGAGGGCGGAGCCCGCGGCCTGCTTGGCCATGCGCCCGGTCTCGATGGAGAGGGTGCGGCCAGCGAAGGTCCGCTCGATACGATGCATCATTTCGGTTTTTTCTCTGATCGGTACACGAAGCGCGCGATCCGCTTCAGTGCGGTCGCGCGCTCGTGTGAGTGGGGCGCTTAGTAGCGCAGGCCGAGATCGGCGACGAGCTTGCGGTAGGCGTCGATCCGCGTTCGCTTCAGGTAGTCGAGGTGGCGGCGACGCTGGCCGACCATCCGGAGGAGCCCACGGCGACCGTGGTGGTCCTTCTTGTGCGCCCGGAAGTGCTCAGTGAGGTAGTTGATCCGCTCCGTGAGCACCGCGACCTGCACCTGTGACGAGCCCGTGTCGGTCTCGTGCTTGCGATGAGCATCGATCGCTGCCGTCTTGACGAACGCCATCCCTGAAATCCTTGCCTGCGAGCGCAGTGCGTTATTGAAATGCCGGTTCCGTTGTAGCACGGAAACTTAGCGGTCCGGGCGGGGCCTGTAAAGCCCCACCGCGGCAAGAGATACCCCCCGTTCCGGGACCTCGCGGAATCCGGGTCCCGGCGGCCGCGTCAGCCCCCGATCCACCCCATCACCAGCCGCTTCAGGTCGTTGAACGTCACCGTCAGGAAGAGCGCTCCGATCGCCACCAACCCGATCCGCGCATACCACTCCTTCACCATCGGGTGGAACGGCTTGCGCCACACGCTCTCGGCCACCTGCAGCAGGATCTGACCCCCGTCCAGCAGCGGGATCGGCAGCAGGTTCAGCACCGCCAGGTTGATGCTGAGGAACGCGATCAGCATCCAGAGGCTCTCTCCCCCCGTCTGCGCCGCCGCCACGCTCGACCGGGCGATCTCTACCGGACCGCCGAGCTGCGAGACCGAGACCTGACCGCTGAAGAGGTTCCCGAGGGTCTTCACCACGTTGCCGGCCATCGCCCACGTGAGCGTCCAGCCGCCCCGCACGGCTTCGCCGGCCGTGACCGGCTCCCGGACGATGTTCTGCCGCACACCGACGCCGATCCGCCCGACCACTCGCTTCTCACCCGTGGCGGTCGCGACCTCCTGAGCCTCGGGCGTCATGACGACCGTCTCGCGACCGATGCCACGGACGACACCGATCGTGATGGCCTTCCCCGGCGCCGCCGAGACGGCGTCGAGCACCTCGTCCCACCGGGTCACCGGCTTCCCGTCGATCGCGACCACGCTGTCACCCGTCTGCATCCCCGCCAGTGCCGCCGGCTTCCCGGCGACGACGGTGTCGATCACCGGCGTCAGATAGCCCTTGCCGTACCAGCCGACCACACCGGTGGTCACGGTCAGCGCGAGCACGACGTTCATGAACACGCCCGCGAGCAGGATCACCAGGCGCGGCACGAGCCGCTTCGACTCGAACCAGCGGTCGGCGTGGATCGGCTTCGGCCCGTGCGGGATCATCGACTCCTCGTCCCAGTGCTTCGACTTCTCCGCCTCCGGCGCCTCGGCGCCTCCCTCGAGGACCGCGGCCGTCTCGTCCTCCTTGCTCGCCATGCGCACATAGCCGCCGATCGGCAGCCAGGAGAGGGCGTACTCGGTCTCGCCGCGGCGGAAGCTCACCAGCGGCGTGCCCCAGCCGAGCGAGAAGCGGGGCGCGTAGACGCCCGCCCACTTGGCGGCGAGGAAATGCCCCAGCTCGTGCACGAAGATCACGAGGCCGAGCACCAGCAACGGAGCGAGCCAACTCAGCATCAGCGGAACTCCTGCACGAGGATGCGCGCCGCGGCATCGGCCGCGAGCAACGCGGGAAGGTCATCTCCAGAACGGTCCCCGAGGCGAGTCAGTGCCGACTCGATCGCACCCGGGATGCCGCCGAACGAGAGCGAGCCGTCGAGGAAGCGCGAGACCGCGGCCTCGTTGGCCGCATTGAACACCGCCGGCGCGGCCCCGCCCCGCCGGCCTGCCGCGACACCGAGACCGAGCGTCGGGAAGGCGTCGTGCCGCACCGGCTCGAAGGTCAGCGGGCTCGACGCGACGGGATCGAAGCGTGGTACCCCGTGGTCCTCGAGCCGGTCCGGATAGCCGAGCGCATACAGCACGGGGAGTTCCATCGACGGCACGCCCAGCTGCGCGATCACGCTCCCGTCCTCGAACTCGACCATCGAGTGCACGATGCTCTGGGGGTGCACCACCACCTCGATCCGGTCGTACGGCACGCCGAAGAGCACATGGGCCTCGATCACCTCGAGCGCCTTGTTGGCGAGCGAGGCGCTGTCGACGGTGATCTTCCGGCCCATCGACCAGGTGGGGTGGTTGAGCGCGTCCTCGAGCCTGGCACCGCGGATCCGCTCGCTCTCCCAGGCGCGGAACGGGCCCCCGGAGGCGGTGATGATGAAGCGGCGCACGCCCGCGACGGGCAGCAGTCCCGGTCCGTCGCCTCCGACGCGCCCGGCGAGGCACTGGAGCAGCGCCGAATGCTCGGAATCCACCGGCACCACCTGGCCGCCCCCGCTCGCTCGCGCGGCACGCTCCATCAGTGCGCCGCCGACGACCAGGGATTCCTTGTTCGCGAGCGCGACGCGCTTGCCGGCCGAGACCGCGGCGAGCGTCGCCTCGAGGCCGGCGGCACCGACGACGGCGTTCAGCACGATCGCGGCATCGGGGTGTGTCGCGGCCTGCACGAGGCATTCGCGTCCGTGGCACCATCCCGCAGGGAGCGGCGCACCGCCGCCGTTCACGAGCCCCACGAGCGAGGGCTTCCAGCGGGCCGCCGCGATCTCGAGCGCGGGCCGGTTCCCGTGCGCCGTCATCGCGGCGAAGCGGAACCGGTCGGGATGTCGCGAGACCACGCGCTGCGCGGTCTCGCCGATCGAACCGGTCGCGCCGAGGAGCGCGATGCCGGTCGGTCCGCTCACGCACCCACCGTGAGCAGGAGGTCGAGCAGCACGTACGCGAGCGGGATCGTGAAGAGCAGCGAGTCCACGCGGTCGAGCACGCCGCCATGCCCGGGAATGAGCGTGGAGCTGTCCTTCACGCCCGCCTGACGCTTGAGCATCGACTCCGCGAGGTCGCCCACCTGCGCGGCCGCGCTCATCGCGACGCCGAAGATCAACAGGCCCGTGATCGAGAGCCCGAGCCGCGCGTACGGCTGCAACAGGAAGGTGAAGTACGCCCAGGTCGCGACGACGGTCGTTCCCACCGCGCCCACGGCGCCGGCGATGGTCTTCCCGGGACTCACCGACGGCATGAGCTTCCGCTTGCCGAACGTCTTGCCGAAGAAGAAGGCGCCGCTGTCATTGAGCCAGGTGAGCACCAGCGGCAGCATGAGCAGCAGCGTGCCGGCGGTGGCGTCGATCGCGAAGCGGTGATAGCGCAGGGCATAGCCGAACGCGAGCATGCCGCCCGTGTACCAGGCCCCGAAGAGCGTCGTCGCCACCGACTCGATCGGCCGGCCGGTGACGCCGCGCGTCCAGAGCGCGACGGTGAGCAGCAGCGGCGCCAGGAGCGCGACCATGCCGAGCGGCGGCACCCAGAGCCCGAGTCTCACCGCGTGTGCCCCCAGGGGCACCAGCGCCGCCAGGACCACGCCCCAGGCCTTCATGGGCCGCGATCCGGCGGCGTCCGCGAGACGGCCGTACTCCCACGCCGCGAGCGCGGCCGCGACCGAGAGCAGGGCCGCGAGGGCCGCGCCCCCGTACCAGACGGCGGCCGCGACCACGGGGATCGCGGCGACCGCGAAGAGGACGCGCTTGGTCAGCTCCGACATGCGGACGCGCTCTGGGTCAGGCGGGGACGCGGCCGAACCGGCGGTCGCGGTTCTGGAAGTCGAGGATCGCCTCGTACAGGTTCGTGCGGCCGAAATCGGGCCAGAGCACCGGCGAGATGAGGAGCTCGGTGTAGGCCAGCTGCCAGAGCAGGAAGTTGCTGATGCGCTGCTCCCCCGAGGTGCGGATCAACAGGTCGGGATCGGGGCAGTCGGCGGTGTAGAGGCGCTCGGCGAACGCGGCCTCGTCCACCTGCTCGGGCCGCAACGTGCCGGCCTGCACCTCGTCGGCGATCCGCCGGGCGGCACGGACCAACTCGGCGCGTGACCCGTACGAGATGAAGAGATTGAGCGTGAGCTTCGAGTTGTGCGCCGTCTGCGCGGTGACGCGGTCCACCGCGGCCCGGGCCGCCGGGGCGAGCCGGTCGATGTCGCCGAGCACGCGCACCCGAACGCCCTGCCCCTCGAGTTCGTCGGCCTCGCGCTGGATGTACTCCTCGAGCAGCGACATGAGCGCGCTGATCTCCACCGGCGGCCGCTGCCAGTTCTCCTGCGAGAACGCGAAGAGCGAGAGGTACTCGACGCCCGCCTCGAGCGCGCCTTCGACCACCTCGCGCACCGACTTCATCCCGCTGCGGTGCCCCAGGGGCCGCGGCAGCATCCGTTCGCGCGCCCAGCGCCCGTTGCCATCCATGATGATGGCGACGTGGCGCGGGATCGCACCGTTCACGCGGAGCTGGGCAAGGAGTTCGTTGGCGGTCATCGCAGGGGCGTCGTCGCGGCTGGGCCGGTCAGACCTCCATCAACTCCGCTTCCTTGGCCTTCATGAGCGAGTCGATCTTCGCGATCTCCTCGTCGTGGACCTTCTGCAGTTCCTTCTCGGCGCTCTTCACCTCGTCCTCCGAGACGCCGTCGAGCTTCTTGAGGAGGTCGCGGGCGTGCGTCCGCGCGTGACGGACCGCGATCCGGCCGTCCTCGGCGTACTTGTGCACCATCTTCGCGAGCTCCTTGCGGCGCTGCTCGTTCATCGACGGGAGGGGGACGCGGATGATGGTCCCCTGCACCGACGGGTCGAGGCCCATGTTGGACTCGCGGATCGCCTTCTCGATCGCCTTGGTCTGGCTCTTGTCGAACGGCGTCACGACGAGGAGCCGCGCTTCCGGCGCCGAGACGTTGGCGCACTGGTTCATCGACATGAGCTGGCCGTACATCTCGACCTTGATGGTGTCGAGCATCGCCGGCGAGGCCTTGCCGGAGCGGACCGACGCGAACTCGCGCTTGGCCGCCTCGACGCCCTTCTCCATCGCGGCACGGCTGTCCTTCAGGATCTGCTTGGTCATGAGACGAGTGTCCCCACGGGTTCGCCGCGCAGCGCCTGTTCGACGATGCCGGGCGTGTGGATGTTGAGCACGATCAGCGGGAGGCTGTTCTCCTTGCAGAGCGTGATGGCGGTCTGGTCCATCACGCCGAGCTCGCCCGCCATCACGTCGCGGTAGGAGATGCGGTCGTAGAGCTTCGCGGACTTGTCGATCTTGGGGTCGGCCGAGTAGACGCCGTCGACGCTCGTCGCCTTGATGATGACGTTCGCCTTGATCTGGATCCCGCGCAACACGGCGGCGGTGTCGGTCGAGAAGTAGGGATTGCCGGTGCCGGCCGCGAGCACCACGCACCGCCCCTTCTCGAGATGCCGGATCGCGCGGCGGCGGATGAACGGCTCCGCGATCTCCTCCATGCGGATCGCCGTCATCACGCGGGTGTCCAGCCCCTCGCGCTCCAGCACGTCCTGGAACGCGAGGGCGTTGATGACCGTGCCGAGCATGCCCATGTAGTCGGCCGAGACGCGGTCCATGCCCAGCTTGGAGATCTGCGACCCGCGCACGATGTTGCCGCCCCCGATCACGAGCGCGACCTGCGCGCCCTGGGACACGATCGCCTTCACCTGGTGCGCGAAGCCGCGGATGCTGTCGAAATCGAAGCCGAACCCCTTGTCCCCGGCGAGGGCCTCGCCGGAGAGCTTGAGCAGGACGCGGGGGTACTTGAGTTCGGTCATCGGCGGGGTGGTGATCAGGACTCGCCCATCTTGAAGCGCACGAACCGCTTCACCGTGAGCGGCTGGCCGGCGTCCTTCGCCGTGGCCTTCACGAGCTCGCCGATCGTCTGCTTGTCGTCGCGGACCCAGGGCTGACCGAGCAACGTGATCTCGCCGAGGAGCTTGGCGATGCGGCCGTCGACCATCTTCTGGGCGATCGCCTCGGGCTTGCCGCTCTCGACGGACTGGGCGATGAAGATCTCGCGCTCCTTGGCGATGAACTCCGCGCTCACGCCCGACTGGTCGACCGCCACGGCCACGGCGGGCACGCCCGCCGCGACATGCTCGGAGAGATGCTTGGCGAGCTGCACGGCCTGCTCACCCTTGCCCCCCGCGACCTCGGCGATGACGCCGGCCTTGCCGTTGAAGTGGAGGTACGCGCCGACGACGCCGCTCGTCGCGAACCGCGCGATGCGGCGCAGCTCGACCTTCTCGCCGGTCTTCGCCGAGGCGGCCTTCACGAACTCGCCGACGGTCTGCTTGGCGTCGGCATGCCAGGCGGTGCCCAGGTAGGCGCCGTCGGCGCCCACCGCGACGAGTCCGTCGACGGCGGCGTCCTGCGCGACCTGTGCCACGAGCTGCCTGGCGAGCGCGATGAAGTCGTCGTTGCGACCCACGAAGTCGGTCTCGCAGTTGAGCTCGATCATCGCGGCCACGGTGTTGTCGGGGTTCGTCCACGTGACGATCTGCCCTTCGGAGGCCGCGCGGTCGGCGCGCTTGTCGGCCTTGGCGATGCCCTTCTTGCGGAGCAGGTCGGCGGCGGCGTTCATGTCGCCATTCGACTCCTCGAGCGCCTTCTTGCAATCCATCATGCCCGCGCCCGTGCGGGCCCGGAGCTCTGCGACGTCCTTAGCGGTGACTGCCATCGGTATCTCTCAATGCAGGAATGTGCGATACGTGTGAGATCGCCGCCGGGGAGCTGTGACACTCATCCGGCGGCGACGGAAAGTTACTCAGGGGAGGTCCCCTGCACTACCGAACGGCCTTACTCGGCGGCGTCGTCCGCCGGCGCCTCGGCCGCATCGGCCGCGTCACCGCCCTTCAGGCGCGCGGCGATCGCGTCCGGGTTGGCGCGGCGGCGGCGCGGACGGCGCTTGCGGTCGCGGTCGCCCTCGCCCTGCTTCTCGGTGCCGCGCTCGGACGACCAGGTGGTCGCCTCGCCCGGCTCCTCCGTCTCGACGCGCGTCGGCGCCTCGCGACGGGCCTCGTTGATCGCCTCGCCGAAGGCCGAGGTGATCAGCTCGACCGAGCGGATCGCGTCGTCGTTCGCGGCGATCGGCACGGTGATGAGGTCGGGATCGGAGTTCGTGTCGCAGATCGCGACGATCGGGATGCCGAGCTTGATGGCCTCGTCGACCGCGATGCGCTCCTTCTTGGCGTCGACGATGAAGAGCAGCCCGGGGAGGCGGCCCATGTTCTTGATGCCCGAGAGGTTCTTGAGGAGCTTGTCGCGGAGCCGCGCCATCATCAGCTGCTCCTTCTTCGTGTAGTTCTCGAAGGTGCCGCCGGCCTCGGAGCCCGCCTCGAGCTCCTTGAGCTTCTTGATCTGCTTCTTGACGGTCGCGAAGTTGGTCAGGAGCCCGCCGAGCCAGCGCTCGGTGACGTGCATCGCGCCCACGCGCTCGGCCTCGGCCGAGACGATCTGCGCGAGCTGACGCTTGGTGCAGACGAAGAGGACGTTCTCGCCGCGGAGGATGACCTCACGCACGAGCTTCTGCGCGAGCTCGATCTGCTTGAGCGTCTTCTGGAGGTCGATGATGTGGATCCCGTTGCGCTCCGCGAAGATGAAGCGGCGCATCTTCGGGTTCCAGCGACGGGTCTGGTGTCCGAAGTGGACACCGGCCTTGAGGAGTTCTTCGAGCGAGGGCTGCGGCATGGAGTTGGGTACGGAAAGGTTGTTGGAGACGTCGCGGGACTTCATCGCTTCCCTCACCACGCCGACTGGCATGGCACCAAGGGACAGCTCAGGCCCGCTGTGAGATCGACGAAGGAGAAGGATGGAGGATGGAGGGATCCTTCACCCTCCATCCTTGAGCCTTCATCGTGCTGCTTAACGCTTGCTGAACTGGAACTTCTTGCGCGCCTTCGGACGGCCCGGCTTCTTGCGCTCGACCGAGCGGGCGTCGCGCGTGAGGAGACCGAGGTCGCGGAGCTTGCGGCGGTTGCCCTCGTCGATCTTGACGAGTGCGCGGGCGATCGCGAGGCGGAGCGCGCCGGCCTGACCGGTCTGCCCGCCACCCGTGAGATTCGCCTGCACGTCATAGGTGCCGAGCGTGTCGGTCGCCGTGAACGGCTGCTGGATCGACGTCACGAGCGCCGGCCGGGGGAAGTAATCCCCGAGCGTGCGGCCGTTGAGCACCCACTTGCCCGACCCGGGGGTCAGGAACACACGGCAGACGGCTTCCTTGCGGCGGCCGACGGTATGGATCATCGCGGTATCCGCCATTTACTTGGCCTCGGCCTTCGGGAAGGTGAGCGACTCGGGCTGCTGCGCGCCGTGCGGATGCGTCGCGCCGGGGTAGACGCGGAGCTTGAGCCGGAGCTTCTGGCGCCCAAGGGCGGTCTTCGGCAGCATGCCGTGGACGGCCTTCTCGATCACCCGCTCGGGGTGCTTGGCCAGCATCGAGGCGAACGGGGTGTACATCTCGTGCCCCATGTAGCCCGTGTGGCGGAAGTAGTTCTTCTGTTCTGCCTTGCGGCCGGTCACGCGGACCTTGCTCGCATTGATGACGATGACGTTGTCGCCCGTGTCCATATGGGGCGTGAACATCGCCTTGTGCTTGCCGCGGATGATGCGGGCCACCTCGGTGGCGAGTCGGCCGAGGACCATGCCGTCCGCATCGACCACGAACCACTTGTGTTCGATGTCGTCGGGGGTCGCCGTGTACGTCGTGCGCATTCTGGAACCATCGTGAACGAGAGGTGCTACGCCTCACCGGTGCGGAATGCAACCCGGGTCTCGGCCGCCCCTTGGGCGTTTTAGGACAGACACGAAGCATAGACGCCCCGAGGGCGTGGGTCAACCCTCGGCCTGACGGGCACTTGCGGGTCCGGGGCGGTCTGCGGCGGGTCCGCGCGGGCAGTGGGCTCACTTCGGGCGCCGCATGCGAGAGAACGGGAACCCATTGCACCCCACGCGGGGAGTCGCGCGATCCGCTGACGGTGTTGCGCGAGCCGCCGCCTCGTTCGGTGCATTGTACGCCGTGAGGCAGAACCCCCACGTGTAGGGCGCCATTGCACTGAATGTCATCCAGTCGATGCGGGTCCAGAGGCCGGGGTCGCGCGCATTCCCGGAATCGTTCTGCGCGATCACGTAGCGCTCCGACACGTTCCACTCGACGATGCGGTAGCGAGTGCGCGGCAGCTGCGCGAACGCCGAGGCGCTGATGAGGAAGCTATTGCCGTAGTCGTCGCGGAACTCGCCCAGCAGCTCCTCGGGTGGTGAGCCTCCGGACACGGACTGTGCGTGAAGCGCACTCCCCGCGAGGACGGCGGCAATGAGCGTGATCGAGCGGAACACGAGACTCGCTTGAGGGGGTGTATGCAGAGCGGAACTGATGGACGTCGCTCTGACGTCAAGTCGTGCTGCGGCCGCTTCCATTCGGATGCACGTGGGCGGCCACGCCGTACCGAAAGGTACGACGAGGCCTGGCCGCCTGAACGAGAGCTGCGTCGTCAGTCTCGCCGACGCACTGCGCACGATCGAGGCCTGGCGGATCGACTTATGAATGCGAGCGGCCCCACAGTCGACTCGACGATCTCACTCCGCGCGAGTTTGCGCTCAAGCTCGCAAGGGCACCAACTTCATCAACCCTTACCACCGGACCGGCACAATCGCTGGTACAGAGTTGGGGGTCACGTCACACCAACCTCCGTTATGTGGCGGGGCGCCGCCGGCTGCGCCACCACTGCGCGGAACTGCGAGCCAAGGTGATTGCGATTCCGACGAGAAGGATGGGTAGCCAGAAGGCGCGACTTGCCCGACCACGGGCGGGGTCCGGCAAGGCTCTAGGCCGCACGAAGACAGCCGCTGCGACTGAGTCACCTCGTGCTATGCCCGCGGCCCGGGCGGCGTCAACTGCGGACGCCGAGTCACGTCGCACTGCCGTGACCTCTGACGGCTCCACCGCACGGTACACGGCGGTCTGGAATCGCGAGCCAGACGGCGAGGCCAGCCAAGCGAGCAGGACCGCCACGGTGATTCCGATGATCCAGTGCAATGCCAGGCGGCCTGTAGTCACGTGGCCTCAAGAAATGTGTATCGCCCACATAACGTGTGGTTGTGCTGCGGCCGCTTTCACAAAATGCAGGTGGGCGGCCGCGCCGAACCGTAAGGTACGAAAAAGCGCGGCCGCCCACCTGCTTCCTTAACGCGGCCGACTGCACCAACCTCCGTTAGCCTGCCGCGCTCAACGCCTCGCCCACACGCTGTCTGCCTGCGAGATTGGGATGGCCCGCACATCCGGGAACCGCTCAATGTCGGCGCGCGAGTACGGTCCGCGCACCTGACCCGACCGTGGATCGGCCAGTACCCACTCGCTGGCGCCGCCGAAGAGCGAACGCCGTTCCGCGACGAGCAACGTGTCTGACCATCCGAGCTGAACGATTGTCCCCTCGAGCGCTCCGCCGCCATCGCGGTGCTCGGCGTCGATGACGTAGTAGTCGCCGCTCTCAAACTGCAGTAACCGATAGCGCCCAACGAGGTGCGTCTCGCTCCGGCCGAACGGATCTTGATCGCAGCCGCTTGCAAGCAGGAGCAACACGAAGACTGAGAGTACACGCATGTCGATTCGGTCAGGCTAACGTTTGGTTGTGCCGTGGCCGATTTCATAAAATGCGGTTGGGCGGCCGCGCCGGACCTTCAGGTACGATAAAGCGCGGCCGCCCAACCGCTACCCCAGCCGGCCACCGGCACCAACCTTCGTTAGCCGGCACCTTGGGCTCACTGCCACTTGCACTGAGAACAGCCGGTCAGGGTCTCGCGAGATAGGCCGCCGGTGTCATCCAGCTCCAGAAGACTGGAGTGGCCAAGCGCCAACCGAACTTGGTACGATAGAGACGGAGCGTGTCGACACGCTCTGTCCCAGTGGTGTCTAGCGAACCGGTGTCCCGCGAAAGCAGGAGGTAGCTGGCCGAGTCGACGCTCGAGTGCAGCTCTCGCGTATGCACGGAGTCAAGCAGCGAGAAGGAGTCGTAGCCCGGCTCGTGGCCAATGCAGTCGACAGCGCTAGGTAGCCATTGCTCATCGCGGGCGAACTCGCCCGCCCCTGCGCGCCGAACAAATTCCGCTACGAGCGCACCTGGCTCGGGATGAAGCGGCCTCCGATCGAACTGACAGGTTGTATCAGCGAGCGCGGTGCCCTCGATCAGCCGCTCAGAAATCGGCGTGTCCGCTCCCAAGCCTGGCGAGGGCGGCGGCCGGTCGCAGGCGACCGCGAGAGCCATTCCGACGACGAGTAACCGCCTCATGTGTGTCCGGCTAACGT
>JAIOPJ010000011.1 GCA_021413975.1 Gemmatimonadota bacterium | reverse complement strand
CGCAAGCAGGGCTCACGTTCGGAGTACGACCTGCTGCAGGCACAGGTCGATGCCGCGAACCAGGAGCCGCCATACGTCGAGGCGAAGAGCGCGGTCGAACTGGCGTTGCTGCGGCTCAAGCGTTCACTCGGTCTGCCGCTCGCTCAGCCGGTCTCGCTCGACACGCCGCTCGCCTTTGGCGAGACGCTGCTCGTGCCCGCGGAACTGCCGGCCGACGCCAGGGCGCGGCCCGCGGTGCTGAGCGCGCAGGCCGCGGTCGATGCGCGGCGCGCGGTGGTCACGGTCGAGAAGTCCGGACGCTGGCCGCAGTTGATCGGCGCCGCGACCGTGTCGCATCAGGCATTCCCCGCACAGTTCTCGCCGAACCGCGAGCAGTTCCAGCGCTCGGTCGATGCCTCGGTCAAGCTGGAGTGGCCGCTGTTCCAGGGCTTCCGCACGTTCGGCGGTGTGCAGCGTGCGTCCAACGAACTCGCCCAGGCCGTCGCCCAACGCAATGAGCTGCAGCAGGAGGCCGAGGTCGAACTGGCCACCGCGCGGCTCGGCGTCGATGAGGCCATCGCCACGCTGGTCGCACGGCGCGGCACGGCGCGGCTGGCCGAGCGCGCGTACTACCTGGCCGAGGTCCGCTGGAAGAACGGGCTCTCGACGCAGCTCGAGGTCTCGGACTCACGGCTGCAGATGCTCAACGCGCAGGTCAACGAGGTGCTGGCGCTCAAGGGCCACCGGCTCGCGCTGGCACGGCTCGAGCGCGCCGCGGGCCGACCCGTGCCCATGACCACCAAGACGTTCGACGAGCTGTCCATCGACCCGATGTCCGGCGAGGAGCGCTGACCATGAACACCTTCACCCGCACTCCCGCCCCGCAGCACACCCGCCGCAGTGCACTTCACCATGGAGTCCCTTCTCTCATGCGTGCCCATGCCCTCGTTCCTGTCCTGTTGCTGGCCGTGACCCTTGCAGGCTGCGGCGGCAAGTCCGACACCAAGGCCGCCGCCAGCCCCGATGCCGATGCCGCGTTGCTCGCGCCGAGCGATGTGGCGACTGCCGCGCGCGTCGATCTGGCCACGGGCGTGCCGGTCTCGGGCACGCTGTCGCCCGGCTGGGAGGCGCGCATGACGTCGCCGTTCGACGACGTCATGGCCGAGGTGCTGGTGCGTGAAGGCCAGGCCGTGGGCAAGGGCCAGGTACTCGGCCGCTTCCGCGACGACCTGGTCAACGCCAACGCCGCGAGCGCCAAGGCGCACCTGAAGAGCGCAGCAGCCGACTACGAGCGCCAGAAGAACCTGCTCGCCGAGGGCGCCGTGTCGCAGCGCGACCTCGAAGCGGCGGAGTCGAGCTGGCGTGCGGCTCAGGCCGAGGAAGCCTCGGCCGCGCAGCGGCTCAGCGAGGCCACCGTGCGGGCTCCAAAGGCGGGAGTGGTGACTCAGCGCAGCGTGCAGACCGGCACGCGCGTCGGCAAAGGTGATCCGCTGTTCGTGGTCGCCAACACCAGCTCATTGGAGTTCGAGGCCAGCGTGCCGAGCGAGTACGTGCGCGTGGTGCGGCCGGGTGCCGCGGTGCGGCTCGACGTGGCCGGCTTTGACGCGGGTTCGATCCGCGGCCAGGTGGCGCGCGTGAACTCGCAGGCCGATGCCGCCACGCGTCAGGTGAAGGTGTACGTGAACGTGCCCAACGGGAATGGCCGCCTGGTGGGTGGCCTGTTCGCCTCGGGCAGTGTCGTCACCAAGGAAGCGCGCAAGGTGCTGGCGGTGCCGAACGCGGCCATCCGCCACGAAGGCGACGAGGCCTACGTGTGGGTGCTCGCCAACGGCACGCTGTCGCGCAAGACCGTGCGCGTCGGGCTGC
Source organism: Gemmatimonadota bacterium (assembly GCA_021413975.1). GTDB lineage: Bacteria > Gemmatimonadota > Gemmatimonadetes > Gemmatimonadales > Gemmatimonadaceae > Pseudogemmatithrix. The sequence continues at coordinate 3,335 of JAIOPJ010000011.1, read as the reverse complement.
GCGACGAAGCGAGCGACCGCATCGAGGTGCTGAGCGGGCTCAGCGAAGGCGAGCAGGTCGTGACGGGCGCGGCCGACGGCTTCACGGCGGGCCGCATCGCCAAGGTCACCGGCGGCGCGGACACCACCGCGGCCGCAGCGGCGGCGCCCAAGCCCGCGGCCGACACCAAGAAGGGACACTAGCCGCCATGTTCCTTTCCGATCTCAGCATCAAGCGGCCCGTCCTGGCCACCATGATGATCCTGAGCCTCGTCGCGCTCGGGCTCTTCTCCTACCGGCGTCTCGGTGTCGACCTGTTCCCCAAGGTCGACTTCCCGTTCGTCAACATCTCCACCACGTATCCCGGCGCTTCGCCCGAAGCGGTCGAGCGTGAGGTCACCAAGAAGATCGAGGAGGCGGTCAACTCGGTCGAAGGTGTGAAGAAGGTGATCTCGTACTCGAACGAGGGCTTCTCGCAGGTGCTGGTCGAGTTCCAGCTGAAGACCGACATCATGGACGCCGTGGCCGACGTGCGCTCCAAGATGGACGCGGTCCGCCGCGATCTGCCCAATGACATCGATCTGCCGGTCATCGCGCGCTTCGATCCGGGTGCGCAGCCGATCCTCACCTACTCGGTCAAGGGCAACGGCCAGTCGCTGCGCGACCTCACCGACCTGTCCGAGGAGACGATCAGCCGCCGCCTGCAGAACATCTCGGGCGTCGGTAGCGTGACCGTGGCCGGTGGCGTGCGCCGCGAGATCCACGTGCTCATGCTGCCCGACCGCATGGACGCACTGGGCATCTCGCCCGACATGGTGGTGAACGCGCTCCACAGCGAGAACACCGACGTGCCGGCGGGCCGCGTGCAGCGCGGCTCCACCGAGAACCTGGTGCGCATCAAGGGCCGGCTCACCTCGCCCGACGACTTCAACGCCATCACCGTGGGCGTGCGCAACGGCGTGCCGGTGCGGCTGTCGCAGGTCGCCCGCGTCGAGGACGCGCAGGAAGAAGAGCGCGACGCCGCGTTCGTGAACGGCGAGCGTTCCATCGCCATCGAGATCCGCAAGGTCTCGGGCGGCAACACGGTCGACATCGCGGACCAGGTGAACAAGGTGATCGCCGACCTCAACCAGACGCTGCCCGGTGGCGTGAAGCTCTCCATGATCGAGGACCGCTCGGTGTGGATCCGGCACTCGGTCGAGGACGTGCAGCACACGCTGTTCGAGGGTGCCATCCTCACCGTGCTCATCGTGTTCGTGTTCCTGAACTCGTGGCGCTCCACGGTGATCACCGGCCTCACGCTGCCCGTGTCGGTGCTCGCCTCGTTCCTGGCGTTCTACGCGTTCGGGTTCACGCTCAACACCATGACGCTCATGGCGCTCTCGCTCGTGATCGGCATCCTGATCGACGACGCCATCGTGGTGCGCGAGAACATCGTGCGCCACGTGGAGCGCGGTGAGGATCACTTCGAGGCCGCCCAGAAGGGCACGGCCGAGATCGGCTTCGCGGTGCTCGCCACCACACTGTCCATTCTCGCGGTGTTCGTGCCCGTGGCGTTCATGGGCGGCATCGTGGGGCGGTTCTTCTTCCAGTTCGGCATCGTGGTGGCCTTTGCCGTGACCGTGTCGCTGTTCGTGTCGTTCACGCTGGACCCCATGCTGTCCGCGCGCTGGTACGACCCGCAGGCCGAGGGCGGCCCGCCCAAGGGCCCGGTCGGCAAGGCGCTCAAGCGCTTCAACGACTCGTTCGAGGCGCTGGGCCAGCGCTACCGCGGCATCATCCAGTGGGCGCTCGCGCACCGCGGGCTCACCATGATCATCGCCACGCTGTCGTTCGTGGTGGCACTCGTCATGCCGGCCGTGGGCCTGGTGGGCGGCGAGTTCATGCCCAAGTCCGACGAGGAAGAGACGCACGTGGCGTTCGAGACGCCGGTCGGCTCGTCGATCGACTACACGCGCAGCAAGGGCCTCGAGATCGCGCGCTTCTTGAAGACGCGGCCCGAGGTGGCGCACACCTACCTCACCATTGGCGGTGAAGCGCACAACAACGAGGTCAACCGCGGCACGCTGTACGTGAAGATGGTGGCCCGCAAGGAGCGCAAGCTGTCGCAGGCCCAGTTCGAGACCGACCTGCGCAACACGCTGCCGCGCTTCACGGGCTCGAGCGCGCGCATCCTGCAGAGCGGCGCGGTCGGTGGCGCCACCGCGCCGATCGTGATCAACCTGAACGGCCCCGACCTGCGCACGCTGCAGCGGCTGTCGGACCAGACGCTGGCGTCGCTGCGTGATGTGCAGGGACTGGTCGAGTTGAAGTCGTCGCTCGAGGGCCGCAAGCCCGAGGTGCTCGTCGATGTGAACCGTGACATGGCGGCACAGGTCGGCCTGTCGGTGGCCCAGGTCGGCGCCACGCTGCGCCCGGTGCTGTCGGGCGAGAAGGCCGGCGACTGGGAGGATCCGAACGGCCTGTCGCACGATGTCGTGGTGCGCATGGCGCCGGAGTTCCGCGAGTCGCGCGGCGATCTGCTGCGCACGCCGGTCGCCACGTCGCAGATCGATCCGCGCACGGGCGCCAGCATCATGGTGCCGCTGTCGCAGGTCGCCACGCTGCGCGCCGATGGCGCACCCGCGCAGATCGACCGCCAGAAGCTCGAGCGTGTGGCCACGATTGAAGGCAACTACCAGGGCCGTCCGCTCACCGACGTGACGCGCGACATCCAGACGCGGCTCGCCAAGATCCCGTTGCCGCCGGGCTATGCATTCGACTTCGGTGGCGAGCAGGCTGACTTCGCCGAGACGGTGGGCTACATGGGCGAGTCGCTGTCGATGGCGGTGATCTTCCTGTACATCATCCTGGCCAGCCAGTTCGGCAACTTCCTCACGCCGCTCGCGATCATGCTGTCGCTGCCGCTGTCGCTGGTGGGTGTCATGACGGCGCTGGCGCTCACGCACGGTTCGCTCAACATCATGAGCATGATCGGCATCATCATGCTCATGGGACTCGTGACCAAGAACGCCATCCTGCTCGTCGACTTCGCGAACCAGTCGCGCGAGGCCGGCAAGTCCCGTGAAGACGCGTTGATCGACGCCGGCGAGTTGCGCCTGCGACCGATCATCATGACCACGCTGGCCATGATCTTCGGCATGCTGCCCACCGCGCTCGCGCTGGGCGCCGGCTCGGAGTTCCGCGCACCCATGGCGCACGCCGTGATCGGCGGACTCATCACGAGTACGCTGCTCACGCTCGTCGTGGTGCCGGTCGTGTACACGTACCTCGACGATTTCGGCAACTGGTGCGGCGTGTGGGCCAAGAAGTTCTTCAGCAAGCCGGATGACGCGCCGGTGGCGCACACGACGCACG
>JAIOPJ010000002.1 GCA_021413975.1 Gemmatimonadota bacterium | reverse complement strand
CACCAGATCGCGCGCGCGCGCCATCCATCGCGCGTCGGTGACAAACAGCGCGATCCAGAGCGCCGACACCGCCGCAAGCGTGAGCACGACACGCCGTGCGGGAAACAACGCGGGCGCATCAATGCGCGCCGCAACATCGGCCGCATCGCGCAACACGACCTCGCGCACGTCAGCGCGAATCGGCGACGGGCGCGTCGCCAGTTCTGCCGCGGTCACGAGCAGATTCTTCGCGACCGGTGTGCGCGCCTCGATCGCGGCGGCCAACACATCGAGCGCCACGCGTGAGCGCCACACCGCGAGCGCGCACGCCACCACCAGCGCCACCGCGGTGACGACCAACACGGTCACCGACGGCCACACACCCATCAGTCGCGCCACCAGCATCGGCAACGACGCCACGAGCGCGATCACGGCGCCGCGCCCGATCGCGAGCGCTTGGCGGCGCGCGGCCACGCGCGCAAACAACTGACGCAGCGGATCAGGCCACGCGGGCATCGCGCACCTCCGCCGGCATCGACGTCGGCACGCGTCGCCGCATCCACATCTCGACACCGAGCAGCACCAGCACGAGCAGCCACACCCAGCGGCCCTGTGGCTCGCCCGAGACAGACGTCGTCGCACCCGAGGGCGCGCGTTCCCATGCGCGCAACTGCTCAGGCGCAATCGTGTCGGGTTCGAACTCAGACCACGGCAGGGGCTGCAGCAGCGTGCCGAGCATCGATGACGCGATCGATGCCGACCGCAACGAATCCGGCGCGTCGTCCACGAGCACCACAAGCTCGCCATTCGCACTCGTCGGCGTGATGTGCGCCTGAATCGCCGCGTCGTTCACGAGCGGCTGCACCACCGCGAACATCCACGGCTGATCGATGGGCGTCGCCTGCGCGCGCAACGCGGCAAATTCCGGCGCCGCGCGAAACACGATCGCGGCGCGGCGCGCGGTGGCATCCACCGGTGAGGTATTCACGAGTGACGCGACTGCAGACAGTATCGCATCCGCGCGCGTCTGCTCCGCGCCGGCCCGCACGGTGAGCGGCAACGGCACATTCGACGGCGCCACCGGCCACGCCATCCGCGAGCGCTCGCCGATCATCTCGAAGCCCGGCAGCGTCTTGGCGGCAAAGAACGGCAGCGGCGAGAAGCGCACACCGACGCCCGCGGGCACAATCGCCAATGATGCCGCGTCGATCGCGCCGCGTTGAAAGTCAGAGATCACCAGCAACTCGCGACGTCCCGACTGCCGCGTCAACCAGGCCGACGCGCTGCGAATGCCTTCGGGCAACGAGGCGGCTGAGACAATCGTCGACGCCGGCACGTTCTGCACCGCCGCGCGCGCCGCCGCCGGTCCCGCATCGCTGATCGCGCCCGCGCTCGCATCCACCACCACCGCGATCGCTGCCGGCCCGCTCGTCGTCACGGTCGCACCGAAGAACGTCGGGCCCGCGATCGCGGCCACGGCCAACGCCACGATGGCCATCCGCACGAACAGCAGCGGCAGATCGGTCAGTCGATGTCGACGGATCGCTGAGAGCTCGGTGGCGTCGATGAACCGCAGCGTCGGAAAGAATGCGCGCACCGCCTGATGGCGCGCGAGCAGATGAATGGCGATCGGCACGGCGAGTCCGGCCAATCCGAGCCACGCCCAGGGCTGCGCAAACATCAGCGCTGCTCCCCCGTCATGGGCGTGAGATCACGTCCGGCGCCACGACGAATCAGGTAGCTGCGCAGCGCGTCGTCTGGCGGCACGTCGGTGGTGAAGAGCGCGTGGTCCAGTCCGCTGCTGCGCGCATCGGTGCGCCATCGATCGATGAACGCCGACACGCGCGCGCGATATGGGCGCGCGAGCACTGATGCGTCCACCAGCTTTCTGGCGCCGCCTTCGAGCGCTTCGAACTCGATTCCGCCCGTGAACGGAAAGTCGATCTCGCCACGCGACAGCACTTGCAGCAGGGCCACTTCGTGCCCGCGGCGCGCCGCGCGTTTCAGTTCGGTGAGCGTCTCGGCTTCGGCGTCATAGAAGTCGGAGAGCATCAACATCACGCCGCGTCGCCGCAACAACTCCGCGGCGCGAGAGATCACGACGCCCGGCGCCCACGCGCCCGATGGTTTCAGCGTCGACAACCGCGCCAGCACACGCCGCAGGTGCATGCGACCGCCGCGCGGCGGCACGTACACGAACGTGCCGTCGACCATGGTCATCAATCCGACCGCGTCGCCCTGCTGCACGAGCAGATACGCGAGCGCCGCCGCGATCATGCGGGCGTAGAGAAACTTCGACACGCCGTCAGCGGGATACGCCATCGAGGCGCTCGTGTCGACCACGAGCATGGCTGAGAGATTGGTGGTTTCGCGAAACTGCCGCGTATACAACCGGTCAGTGCGCGCGAGCACTTTCCAGTCGAGATACTTCAGGTCATCGCCGGGGCGATACGGACGGTACTGGCTGAACTCGGCGCTGAAGCCGTGAAAGGGACTGCGATGTTCCCCCGTGCGTAACCCCTCGACGATGTGCCGCGCGACGACTTCGAGATCGTCGATCGCAGCCACAACGGCAGGATCCAACACGGAACCATCCCTTTGGCCTTCCACCTCTAACCTTTACCTCTGCCCTTTGCCCTCTGCCCTATGCCCTAAGTCGGCCTTACGGTTTCAAGGAGCTTGTCCACCACATGATCGGCTTCGATCCCATCAGCCTCGGCCTGGAAGTTGAGCAGAATGCGGTGACGCAGCACGGGCTTGGCGACCGCGCGAATGTCGTCGAGCGACGGCACGCTGCGGCCATCAACGAGCGCCGCGGCCTTGGCGCCGAGCAGCAGCGCCTGTCCCGCGCGCGGACCCGCGCCCCACTTGCACCACTGACGAATCACGGGCGCGGCGGTCTCGGCGGTCGGGCGCGTGGCGCGCACGAGCCGCATCGCGTAGTTGACGATGTTCTCGGCCGCGGGCAACTCGCGCACACGCGCGCGCGCGGCTTCGAGTTGCGCACCGGTCGCCACGCGCGACACGGCGGCCGTGGCGCCCGACGTGGTAGATCGGAAGAGCACGCGTCTAGGGAAAGAGTGT
>JAIOPJ010000008.1 GCA_021413975.1 Gemmatimonadota bacterium | reverse complement strand
CGTCGAGCTCGACAAGTCGAACATCCTGCTCCTGGGCCCCACCGGCGTGGGCAAGACGCTGCTCGCCCAGACGCTGGCGCGGATCCTCGACGTGCCGTTCACGATCGCCGACGCCACGACGCTGACGGACGCGGGCTACGTTGGCGAGGACGTGGAGAACATCCTCGTGCGGCTGCTGCAGGCGGGGGACTTCAACGTCACCGAGTGCGAGCGCGGCATCGTCTACATCGACGAGATCGACAAGATCGCGCGCAAGTCGGAGAACCCGAGCATCACCCGCGACGTCTCGGGCGAGGGCGTGCAGCAGGCCCTGCTCAAGATCCTCGAGGGCACCGTGGCCTCGGTGCCGCCGCAGGGCGGCCGCAAGCATCCGCAGCAGGAATACATCCAGATCAACACCAAGGACATCCTGTTCATCTGCGGTGGCGCGTTCGACGGGCTGGAGAAGATCATCGAGGCGCGCCTCGGGCGCCGCCAGATCGGCTTCGGCTCCGACGCGGCGACCAAGGAAGCGGCCAAGGGAACGAACATCTTCGGTGACGTGGAGCCCGAGGACCTGCTCCGCTTCGGGCTCATCCCCGAGCTCGTCGGCCGCCTCCCGGTCGCCGTGCCGCTCCAGGGGCTCGACGAGGACGCCCTCGTGCAGATCCTCAAGGATCCCAAGAACGCGCTGACCAAGCAGTACGCGCGCCTCTTCGAACTCGAGGACGTGCAGCTCACGTTCGACGAGGGCGCCCTCCGCGCGATCGCCAAGAAGGCGATCAACCGCGGCACCGGCGCGCGCGGCCTGCGGGCGATCCTCGAGGAGATCCTCCTCGACACGATGTTCGACCTGCCCAGCCGCGACGACGTGATCGAGGTCCGCGTGACGGAGGCGACGGTCACGCAGAAGCAGCCGCCCCTGCTCGAGATCTCCGCGAAGCGCCAGAAGAAGGAGGCGTGAGCGGGCCCGCGGTGCCGCCCAAGGCGGCCCCGGACCCCCTCGTCATCAGGTCGCTCGAGTTCCTCGGACCGATGGCCACCGCCGATGGCTGGCGTCCCACGCACACGTTCCCCGAGATCGCCTTCGCCGGGCGATCGAACGTCGGCAAGTCGTCGCTCCTCAACGCGCTCGTGCGCCGGAAGGCGTTCGCCCGGGTGAGCCGCACCCCGGGGCGCACCCGCGAGATCAACTTCTTCGCGGTGAACGACGCCTTCGTGTTCGCCGACCTCCCGGGGTACGGCTACGCGCGCATCTCCAAGACGCGGCAGGCCGAGTGGCGGCCCCTGATCGAGGGCTTCCTGCGCGGTTCGGCGCAGCTCAAGGGGATCGTGCAGCTGCTCGACATCCGCCACGAGCCCACCGAGGACGACCGGCAGATGCTCGACCTGCTCGCCGAGATCGGGCTGCCGACGGTGGTCGCGGTCACCAAGACCGACAAGCTCTCGCGTCCGCAGGTGGCGGCGCGCGTGAAGGAGATCGCCCGCGAGCTGGCGCTCGACGAGGAGCAGGTGATCCCATTCAGTGCGGTGACGGGGGCGGGGCGGGACGAGCTGGCGGACGCTGTGGTGGCGTTGCTCGCGCAAAGTGCGCCCGATGCGGCGGCGGCGCTTCCCGGTGTGGCTCCCGGGCCGGCGTAACGGCAACTGCCGTCACCACCGAGGCACCGAGGGCACCGGGAACTGCGGGGACGGGGGCGTTTGGTCATTCCTGGGCACTCTGTGGGTGAGCAGGATCTTCGAGCTGACGCCCTCGCCTCTCCCGGTGCCCTCGGTGCCTCGGTGGTGAACAGCAGTTCCCCGGCTCGAGCGACGCGCGGTAGATTCGGGGCATGCCAAGGATCCCCCTGCAGCCCCTTCCCGCGCGCCCGGCTCAGGCCCTCGCCGACGCCTGGCTCGCGCGCCTCGAGAAGGCCCTCGCGGACCCGGCCGTCGACCGCTCGGACCTCTGCCGCGACACCCTGCTCGAGCTGACGTACCCGCAGTACGCGGGACGCTACGACGCGACGCTCGCCGACGAGACGGTCCCGCTCGGCACGCGCCTGGCGCTGAGCGCGCTCGACCCCCGCAACGTGACGCTCGAGCCCGAGTACTACGGCGACTGCGACCAGGCGCGCTTCCAGAAGGTGAAGCCCCTGCTCTGGCTCTGGTACTCGTTCGACCGGTTGCCGATCGGGGGCCAGTCGGTCGACCTGGGGGTCCGCTTCCGCCGGCTGCTGGCGCCGCACGTGTTCAAGCGCGTGGGGCGGAACTTCAAGTGCTTCCAGCACGTCGAGTTCTCGTTCGGCTACAACATGGAGGTCGGCGACGACGTCGTGGTGCACCGCCATGTGCTGCTCGACGATCGCGGCGGCATCCGGCTCGGCGACAAGGTCTCGATCAGCGACTACGCCAACATCTACTCGCACACGCACAGCATCGTGGAGCAGGTGGACGTGACGAACGCGCTCACCGTGCTCGGCGACGGCGTGCGCATCACCTACCATGCGACGGTGCTCGCCGGCGTGCACGTGGGCGAACAGGGGATGGTGGGCGCGGTCGCGCTGGCGACCAAGGACGTGCGGCCCTACCACGTGAACGTGGGGATCCCGGCGAAGAGCGTGCGGGTCAAGCCGAATGCGCCGGCGGTGGGGGATCGGCTGCGGGCGAGCCTCGAGCGGGAGCGCGAAGGCGACTGAGCGCTCAGCTCCGCACTTCGAGCACGTCCCACACTTCCGGCGTCGCGAGCAGCTGCCGCGCGTCGTCGAGCACGCGCTTCTCATGCGGCCAGCTGAGACGGCGACGGGCCTGACTCGGCGTGAGCCAGGCGTGCCGCGTGTGTTCCTCCCCCAGCGTCACGGCCGACTCGGGCCCGACGATCGCGGCGAAGACCGCCGCCAGCTGCACCGTGCCGCGCGGCACGAGATAGAAGCTGTGCATCGTGATCGAGAGGAGCCGCACCGGCACGATCCCGGTCTCCTCGGCGAGTTCGCGCAACGCGGCCCGCTCGAGCCTCTCGCCCGCCTCGACGTTGCCGTGCACGATCTCCCACGCGCCGGGGCAGCGCGTCCCCTGCGCGCGCTGCAGGGCGAGGACCAGCCACCCCTTGGCAGCCGGCCGGAAGACGAGCACATCCACGACGCCCACCTCGACGGGGGTGCCCGTCACGGTGCCGACTTCGCCTTGCGGTCCAGGAGCGAGTGGATGCGCGCCGAGAGGGCCCGGCCGCGGAACGGCTTGGTGAGATAGTCGCTCGCGCCGTATTCGAAGACGCGCACCTCGCTGTCCTCGTCGCCCTTGGCGGTGAGGACGATGACCGGGAGCTTCTGCGTCGCCGGACGGGCCCGCAGGTGGCTCAGCACGCCATACCCGTCGAGGCGCGGCAGGTTGAGGTCGAGCACCACGAGGTCGGGGGCGAGACGGTCGATCTCGTCGAGCGCGATCACGCCGTCCCCGGCCTCGTAGACGACGAATCCCTCGCGTTCGAGCAGGTCCTTCATCACGCGGCGCAACGACTCCTCGTCCTCCACCAGCAGGACGCGTTTCGCGGCGGGGCGCTTGGACTGCTTGTCCTCGACGAGTTCGAACGACTCTCCGGTGAACGAGGCGGGCGCGGAGTGGCGCGTGCCCGAGCGCCGCGAGGCGGGCGTCGACGGGCCGGTCTGCGGCTCCTCCTCCTCCACGCTCGTCGACGAGGCGCGGGTCGGGACGGCCGGCGTGCCCGAGGTGCTGGCGCGTGGCGCCGGCGACGAGCGGGTCACGGCGGACGGGTCGGCCGGCGCCTCGAGCACGCGCAGGAGCTCCTCGATCGTCGTCTCGCCCTGCCGCACATGCTGGACGCCCGACTCCCAGAGGGAGCGCATGCCGGTCTCGCGCGCCGCGTCGTTGATCCGCTCCACCGACTCGTTCCCGGCGATCCGGCGCTCCACCTCGTCGTTCGCCTGCAGCACCTCCTCCACCGCGAGGCGCCCGCGATAGCCGGTCATCGAGCATTCGGTGCAGCCCACGCCGCGGTAGAGCGTGCCCTGGTCGGGGAACCACCGCTTGATCCGGTCGGGGACCTGTCCGACCGAGAGTTCGCGGCAGTGCGGGCAGAGCCGGCGCATGAGCCGCTGGGCGACCACGCCCTTGAGCGCCGCCGCGATCTTGTAGCTCTCGATGCCGATGTCGATCAGCCGCGTGACCGAACTGGCGGCGTCGTTCGTGTGCAGCGTGGAGAGCACCCTGCAGGCGGTACTCGACCGGGTCCTCGACCGTGACGATGTTCACGCCGCGCGCCTGCACGGTGCGCAGCATCGAGTAGAGCGTCGTCGTCTTGCCCGAGCCGGTGGGGCCGGTGACGAGCACGATGCCCTCGCGCGCCTGCAGCAGCTCGTGGATCCCGGTGAGCTCGTCGGGCAGGAGGCCGAGGGCGTTGAGCGAGAGGATCGTGGAGCGCTGGTCGAGGATGCGGATGACGACCTTCTCGCCCTGCGACGCCGGGAGCGTCGAGATGCGGAGGTCGACGCGGTTGCCGCTGACGGCGACGCGCGCGCGGCCGTCCTGCGGCCGCAGCCGGTCGGCGATGTCGAGCTGCGCCATGATCTTGATGCGCGAGACCAGCGGCACGCCGGCCGGCTTGGGCAGCACCATCACCTGGCGCAGCACGCCGTCGATGCGGTACCGCACCGCGACGCCGGACTCCTCGGGCTCCAAGTGGATGTCCGACGCGCGCGACTGGATCCCCTCGGCGATGATCCGGTCGACGAGCTGGATGACCGGGCGTTCCCCGGCGCGTGCGGCGCCGAGGTCGAGTTCGCCCTCGTCGACGTTGTCCTTGATGTTCTCGACGTCGTAACTGCCCTGCACGTTCTCGAGGATCTTCTCGAAGACGTTCTCGGGGCGATAGACCTCCTCGATCCGGTCCAGGATCCGCTTGGGACCGGCGATCGACATGCGGATGGTGCGGCCGAGCGCGAACGCGAGGGAGCGCTCGCAATCGAGGTCGAGCGGGTCGGAGGTCGCGATGTCGAGGACGGAATCAGAGATCGAGAGCGGCAGCACACGGAACTTCCGGGCGAGCGCCTCGGGCACGAGCTCCTTGGCCTGCTGACTGACGCTGTTGACGTCGCCGATCTTCATGCGGAAGCGCGTCGCGACCGCCTTCACGAGGGCGTCGTCGGGCACGAGGTTCCGTTTCACGACCTCGTCCCAGAGGCGCTCCACCGGCTGCGCACGCAACTCCTCGAGCTGCTCGACCGTGAGCATCCCCTCGAGGGTCGCGAGCAGCCATTCATCACGGGCGGGTTTCGCCGAACTTCCCATTCCTAGGACCTCTTGGCGGTCGGACTCCGGGCGAACAGTCGCAATCTACGCGTGCGTCGGCGGACGGCTAGAACGATTCCAACGCAAGTCTTGGCCGATCGTCGAACTCCCTCGTTCACATCACGCGCCAGAACTCGCGTGCCACGTCGACGGAGAAGAGCCAACCCCGGCCGCGCAGTGGCTTGGCGACATCGATCCGGAGCAGGTCGAAGAGACCGATGATCCCCACTCCGACCGATGAATACCCGTTCCACTCCCCGCTTCCATCACGGACGAGAGCTTCGTGCACGAACGGCGCGACAACGACCGACGACGGGACCTGCCCGAAACGACCTAACCTCATTGGTACGAACGGTATACGGCGTTGCCACTCCAACCGCTGCAATACCGCCACCGAACCGCGCAGCGAGTGGAACTCGTACCCCGGCGCCGAGACCGGACCGCCCGCCGCGACCCCGAACTGCGCCGGGACGCCCGCACCGAGCGAGACCACCGCCGCGTCGAGTCGGGCGCGCAGGGTCCCACCCGCCAGCGGACGACGGACATCTGACTCAATTGACGCGCGCGCATACTCCGAGGTCTCACCGCCGGACGCCGCCGTCACGGTCCCGCCCGAGAGCCGGAAGGCGAGCGAGAGATCGAGGGCACCCTGGTCGGACGGGGGGGCGACCGTCCATGCGGCGCCGAGGCTCGAGACAGTGACTCGATCGGCGGCGAAGAGCGGCTCGTATCTCCCGGTGGTCGGAGCGGCTCGCAGCGCGAGTGGGGCCTGGCGCTCGCGCATGAATTCGACCGCGAGACGCCGGCGCCCGCGCGCCGCGAAGTCGACGCGAAGGGACCCTCCGGCCGCGCCGACCGGATCGGTCCAGTCCGCTCCGAACTCCTGTGCCGCGATCGAGTTCCGCAGGCCGCTCACCTCCTGCACGTCCCCGACCTCGGCGAAGTCGTTGCGGCCCTCGAGCGTGACGCGCTGCCCGCTGGGCGACTCCCAGACGAGGCGTGCCCTGCCCTTGGCGCGCGAGTCGGCGAAGCCATACCGCCCGGCGATGATAGTACTGAATCCATTCCCCAGCGACTGCGTCACGCCTCCGCCCAGCGCGAAGCCCTCGGCGCGGTCCACCCGCACGATGTCGGAGACGCTGCGCGCCGACGGGCTCGTGGTGCGCGCGCGCGCCAACGCCCCGGCGCGCACGAGTGCCCGCGCTTCCTCCTGCACCCGCCGCACCTCGGCGGCGTCGAGCGCGCGAACCTCCTCGGGGAGGGTGCGCAGGAGCTCGCCCTCGAACGGATACGCCCGCTGCTGCGCGCGTGGCACCTCCACGATCTCCGGTCCCGCGAAGGTCTGCCGCGGGAGCGACTGGTTGGTGGTGATGCAGCAGATCTCCCACCGCCCGCGGATGATCCCGCGCGCGGGGAAATCCATCCAGGTCGCCGAGCGACGGATCTCGATCTCCTGACGGCGAGGCAACCAGAAGCGGCCGTCCACGAGTCCGTTCTCCAGGATCACCGAGACGTCCTCGAGCTGCTCGTCCTTGAGCGCGGCGCGCGTGAACGAGAAACTCATGCGAACGACACTCGAGGAGACGCGGTCGATGAACACGGCGCCGACGGCAGCGGGGCGCGTGTCGTCCTTGGGGCGCACGTTCACCTGGATGACGTCGATCGCGCGGTCGGTGGTGCGGATGCTCAGCGAGTCCACGATCCGATAGTCGTAGGCCTCGAACCCCGCCGGGGAGAGCGGATGCGGCACGTCCCGCACCTCATCGCCGTCACCGAGCCGGATGATCGCGGGGAAGTCGTTCTGGACCACGCCCAGATGGTCGCGGTGGTAGTTGATGTCGGTCGGGAGCAGGAGCGTGTCGCGCCGGCCGATGATGCGTTGCTTGCTCCGGTCGGGCGCGCCCCAATAGACTTCGAGCATCAGCTCGTCCGACTTGATCACCGCGGGCGGCAGCGGGAAGCCGTCGCCGAGCTGGGCGAGGAAGGTGACGTAGCCGTGCGCCCGCGCCGTGTAGTCCACGAGGCCGGTGTCGGCGAGTTGCGCGGCGCGACGGGCGATGGCGGCGATCACGAGCGCGCGGGTGCGGTCGTCGTTCCAGCCGTCCTGCGCCGGGAGATCGGTGACCAGTGGACCCACGACCAGACAGGCCGCGACGATGAGCGCGCGCAGGGAACGCATGACGGGAATTTCGGTGAGGGCGCGCCGCGTCACAACCGCGACGTCGCGATGAGGTTCGAGGAATTCCGCGCCCGGTGCGTGCGCGATGCGCTCGTCCCGGTCTGGCGCGACCATCTCCTCGACGCCGACACCGCGGTGGCGGCCTTCCACCGGCTGCGGCAGGCGCCGTTCGCGTTCCTGCTCGAGTCGGCACCGGCCGGCGGCGAGACCTGGGCCAGGTACACCTTCCTCGGGACCGCGCCCCGCGCGGCCTGGCGCCTGATCGACGGCGCGGTCGAGGACTGGGACGCCGCACGGGGTTGGCACGGCGCGCGACGGAGTGAGGACCCCTTCGCGGACCTCCGCGGCGTGCTGACGCGCCACGCCCCGGTGGACGCCCCGGAGCTGGGTGCGTTCTGGGGCGGAGCGGTCGGCTTCTTCTCGTACGACGCCGTGCGGCACATCGAGCGGATCGGCACGCCGCCGCCGCGCGGGATCGCGGCGCCCGATGCGCTCTTCCTGCTGACCGGCACCGTGGTGATCATCGACAACCTGCGCGCGCAGGCGCGGGTGGTGGCGTCGGTCGTCGCGCCCGACCCGGGGGATGAGGCCGCGTGTCGCGCCGCGTGGGACGGCGCACAGTCGGAGATCGACGCGACGCTCACGCGGCTGCGCACGGGCCCCTCGCTTCCGCCCCTCGAACTCGACCCGTGGGCGGCACCGGCGTCGGGCGCGTCGACCTACGAGCGCGAGCGCTTCATGGCCGACGTGCTCCGGATCAAGGAGCATATCCTCGCCGGCGACGTGTTCCAGGCGTTGCTGGCGCGGCGGATCCACCTGCCCCGGGATTTCAGCGGGACAGCGCTCTACCGGGCGATCCGCGCGCTCAATCCCTCGCCCTACATGTACCATCTCGTGCTCGACGATCTCGAGATCGTGGGCAGCTCCCCCGAGCTGCTGGTTCGGGTCGCGGGCGGCCGCGTGGTCGTGCGACCGATCGCCGGCACTCGGCCGCGTGGCGCCACGCCAGCCGAGGACGAGGCACTCGCGGCCGAGCTGCTGGCCGACGAGAAGGAGCGGGCGGAGCACGTGATGCTCGTGGACCTCGGCCGCAACGATGTGGGCCGCGTGGCCCGCTACGGCTCGGTGGAGGTCACCGAGCTGCTGCAGGTCGAGCGGTACTCGCATGTGCATCACCTCGTGAGCCAGGTGGAGGGGACGCTCCGCGACGACGGGTCGGCCCTCGAGACCTTCCGCGCGGTCTTCCCGGCGGGCACCATGACGGGCGCGCCGAAGGTGCGGGCGATGCAGCTGATCGACGCGCTCGAGCCGGAACGCCGGGGACCGTACGCCGGCGCGCTCGGGTACGTCGCCTGGGGCGACCGCCGGATGGATCTCGCGATCACCATCCGGACCTGCGTCATGGCCGGGGACGAGGTCTCGGTGCAGGCCGGCGCCGGGATCGTCGCCGACTCGGACGCGGCGATGGAGTGGGCGGAGACCGAGAACAAGGCGCGGGCGATGCTCACGGCGATCGGCCGGGTGCGCGCGGCCGGGCGGCAGTCGCACTCCCCCGCCCCGAGCCGCATATTTCCGTGATGCACTATCGGCTCATCGGCGTCGGGAACGCCTACACGTTCGAGCTCTCGGGCAGCTCCCTGCTCAGCGTCGGGCGCGCGGTCACGAACGACTGCCCGGTCGTCGACCCCACGATCTCGCGCAAGCATGCCGAGCTGAAGGTCACGCCGGGCGGCGTCGAGGTGACGGACGGCGGGTCGAGCAACGGCACGTTCGTGAACGGCGTCCAGATCGACAAGTCGCTCATGGTGCCGGGCGACGAGGTCACGTTCGGGAAGGTGGTCTTCCGCCTCGAGGTCGTGACGCCGGTGCGCGCGGCGCCGCCGCCGGCCGCCGGTGGCGCGCCGCGCGGCGGCGCGACGATCGTGCGGCAGATCCCCAAGACCGGCGAGGCGCTCTCGCTCGGCGGGCAGGGCAAGATCGGCGATTCGGTGCCGGGCAGCGACCCGGCCGACAAGGACCGTCGCCGCCTCGCGATCCTGCTCGAGGTCTCCAAGGGCCTCACGCGCTCCGCCGACATCGAGGCGCTGCTGCAGAAGATCGCCGAGTACGCGTTCCAGGTGCTCGAGGCCGATCGCTGCGCGATCCAGCTGACGGACGAGTTCGGCACGCTCCACCCGAAGATCTCGCGCGACCGCCGCGGGGAGCGCGCCTCGAGCGACATCCCGCAGTCGATCTCGCGGATGGCCGTCGACGACAAGGTCGCCGTCCTCTCCGACGACGCCGCCGACGACCAGCGCTTCACCGGGCAGTCGGTGATGCTGCAGAAGATCAAGTCGGCGATGTGCGTGCCCCTGATCGGGAGCGAGTCGCGCGTGCTCGGCGTGCTCTACGTCGACAACTTCTCGCTCAAGCGCTTCAACGAGACCGACCTCGACTTCCTCATCGCCTTCTCGGGCATCGCCGCGGTGGCGATCGAGAACGGGCAGCTGGCCGAGCGGATCCGCAAGGAGGCGCTCGCGCGCAGCAACTTCGAGCGCTTCTTCACGCCGCATCTCGCCGCCCGTATCGCGTCGAGCCCCGACGCCGTGAAGCTCGGCGGCGACAAGCGCCGGGTCGCGGTCCTCTTCTCCGACATCCGCGGCTTCACCGCCCTCTCGGAGACGATGAACCCGGACGTCATGGCGAAGCTCCTCACGGAGTACTTCACCGAGATGGTGGAGTGCGTGTTCCGTCACGGCGGCACGCTCGACAAGTTCATCGGCGACTGCGTCATGGCGCAGTGGGGCGCCCCGATCGGCGAGCATGACGACTGCGACCGCGCGATGCAGTCGGCGCTCGACATGATGGAGGAGCTCGACCGGCTCAACGCGCGCTGGCGCACCGAGGGCCGTCCGGTGATCCAGATCGGGATCGGGCTCAACGTGGGCGACGTGTTCGCCGGCAACATCGGGAGCGACCGGCGTCTCGAGTACACCGTGATCGGCGACCCGGTCAACGTGTCGAGCCGGCTCTGTGGTGCGGCCGGCCCCGGGGAGATCCTGCTCTCCGACCCGTTCCGCGCCGCGCTCGGAGCCCCGCCGCCGCTCGAATCGCTCCCGCCGATGGAACTCAAGGGCAAGAGCCAGGCCCTCCCGGTCTTCCGCGTCAAGCGGTGAACGCATCGGGCGTAGTCGCACCCGATGGCTACGAACGATTGATCATCGGGGACGCGGTCGTGGTCGCGCGCGTGGCGGCGGCGGCCGGATTCCGCGCCGCGCTGCTCGCCGCCCCGAGCCTCCACGACTGGGCCGCGGCGATGCCCGGGGCCGAACCGTTCCAGGGGCGGGCGACGGCGTGGGGCGTGCGCCTCCCCGGCGGAGCGATCGATGTGGTCGTGCGGCACGGACGGCGGGGCGGCCTGCTCGCCACCGTGCGAGGGGACCGCTTCGTCTGGCCCGGGCGCGCACCCTGGGAACTCGAGGCCTCGCTCCGATTGCAGGAGGCGGGCGTGCGGACGCCCGACGTCGTGGGGTTCGCCCTCTACCCGGCGGGACCGGGCTTCTGCCGCTGCGACGTGGCGACCCGGCGCTTGCCGGCCGGCGCCGAGTTCCCGATCACCTGGGCCTCGGCGGACGAGCGGTCTCGCGGGGAGATCATCGTGGCGGTCGGCACCCTGCTGCGTGACCTGCGCTCGGCCGGCGCGCGCCACGCCGACCTGAACGCGAAGAACCTCTACCTCGGGCGCGAAGGCGGCCGCTGGCACGCGTGGGTGCTCGACGTCGATCGCGTCCGATTCGGTGCGCCCGACGACGTCGACGTCGGCGCGCAGAATCTCGCCCGCCTCGACCGCTCGATCCGCAAACTCCGGGAGCGCGGCGGCCTCGCGGTGGACGATGCCTCGCTCGAGCGCCTGCGCGCGCTGGCGACGGAACACGCGTGAGCCGCGTGCCGCTGGACCGCGTCTGCATCGTGATGATGTCCGCGGTGGGGGATGCGGTGCATGTGCTGCCGGTGCTGAACGCCCTCAAGCGCCACCACCCCGCGATGCACGTGACCTGGGTGCTGCAGCCGGGACCGGCGACGCTGGTCCGCGGGCATGCGGCGGTGGACGAGATCATCCTGTTCGACCGCACCAAGGGGCTCGCGGGCTTCCTCGATGTCCGCCGGCAACTCCAGGCGCGGCAGTTCGACCTCGTGATCGCCCTGCAGGTCTACTTCAAGGCGGGGATCATCACCGGCTTCACGCGCGCGCCGGTGAAGCTCGGGTTCGACCGGGCCCGCGCCCGTGATGCGAACTGGCTCTTCACCACGGATCGCATCGAGCCGCATGCCATGCAGCATGTGCAGGACCAGTACTTCGAGTTCTGCGACTGGCTCGGTGTTCCGCACGAGCCGGTGCGCTGGGACCTCGGGCCCTGGAACGACGCCGAGCGCGAGTGGCAGCGCTCCTTCCTCGCCCGGTTCGACCGTCCGATCGCCCCGATCATCGTCGCGACGAGCAAGCCGCAGAAGGACTGGCTGCCGGAACGCTGGGCCGAGGTGAGCGACGCGCTCTACCACGACTTCGGCCTCCAGCCGGTCCTCGTGGGGGCGCGATCGCCGCGCGAGGTCCACGCGGAACAGGTGATCATGGAGCGGACGCGCGTGAAGCCGTACAGCGCGCTCGGCCAGGGCGGACTCCGCGGGCTCGTAGGGATCATCGGCGGCGCGGCGCTGGTACTCTCCCCCGACACCGGGCCGCTGCACATGACCGTCGCGCTCGACCGGCCGGTGGTCAGCCTCATCGGGTACTCGAACCCCAAGCGCGTGGGACCGTACCGCAGGTATCGCGACCTCATGATCGATGCCTACGGCGAACCCGGCGAGGACTATCCGATCACGATGGAGAACCGGCTCGACCGAATGCCGCGGATCACCGTGCAGATGGTGCTTGACAAGGTCGAGCGCTGGCGATCGGCCTACTTCCGCGCGAGTCGACCGATCTCGGCGCTCTGAGCGGATCCACTCGGATCGGCCTTCCGCGTCATCAGAGCGACCCTGCCGTCAGAAGTCGCGTCTCAGGAAGCTCCGCCGCGCGACGAACACGGGCAGCACCGCCCAGAGCAGCAGCGCCGTGATCGCGATCACCGGGCCGAGCGCCGTGCCGAAGACCTGGCGGAAGAGCGCGCCGGTATAGCCCAGCAGTGCGGTCGCGTCGAGCGAGGTCAGCACGAGCAGGCGGGCGAGGTCGATCGGGTTGCCGAGCATCGCCGCCAGCATAGGCCGTTCGATCGGCCAGTCGCCGAAGGCACTCACCACCGCGAGCACGATGCCGTCGTAGGCCACGGTCAGCGCGAACCAGGCCGCGAGGGCGCGCGCCATGGCACGGAGGCGATCGTCGACGCCGAGGGCGATCACCATCGCGATCGCGGCGAAGGTGAGCGTGAGGAGCGCACCGGAGGCGGCGAGGAGGCCGAGTGCGAGCCGCGGCGCGTCGGTCGCGGCGCCGTGGAGCAGGAGCGGCACGCCCACGCCCACGAGGAACGCCCCGGTGAGCGGCAGCGCCATGCCGAGATAGAGCCCGAAGAAGACCGAGCGGCGCGAGAGCGGCTGCGACAGGAGCAACTCGGTGAACTCGCGCGAGGCATGCACATGGGCCGTGCCGAACACGAGCGCGACGAGCGGCACCAGCAGGAGCATCGCGTTGAGCAGGCTGAGCACCACCTGCTGGCCGCTCCCGCCGAAGAGGAAGAGCGCCTCGGTGACGGCCCAGAATCCGGCGCCGTAGGCGAGGAGCCAGCGGCTCCGCAGCAGGTCGCGCACGCCGGCGCGCAGGACGAGGGAGACGGTGCTCATACGACCTTCAGACCGCTCAGGAGCGCCGCGACCGCCGGCTCGAGGCGGCGGGTGCCGGTCTCCTTGAGCAGCGACTCGATCGGGCCGGCGAAGCGCAATGCGCCGTCGTTGAGGAACGCGACGTCGTCGGCGAACTCCTCGAGTTCCACCAGGATGTGCGAGCTGATGAGGATCGTGCGCCCGTCGGCGCGCGCTTTGCGCAGTGCCGACTTGAGCAGGCCGCTCGCGACGGGGTCGAGGCCCGCGGTGGGTTCGTCGAGGATCAGCACGTCGGGCGAGAAGAGGAAGGCGCAGGCGTTGGCGAGCTTCTGCCGCCAACCGCCGGAGAGCTTCCCCACCGCGGTCCCCCACTCGGCGCGCAGTCCGAACGACTCGAGCATCGCCTCGTCCACGGCGGCGCCGGGACGCAACGCCCGGAGCATCGCGAAGAGTTCGCCCACCGCGAGATGATCGGGGAGGCGCGGCGACTGCGGGGCGTAGCCGATCCGTGCGCGGTAGAGCCCGTCGGCGTCGAAGGGCACGCCGTCGAAGAGCATCCGGCCGGCGTCGGGCCGCGCGAGGCCGAGGATCAGCTTGATGAGCGTCGTCTTGCCGGAGCCGTTCGGCCCCACCAAGCCCGTGATGCGACCGGGGGTGAGCGAGAGGGAGACGCCCTCGAGCACGCGTCGCGAGCCATACGCCTTGCGGACGCCTTCGAGCGAGATCATCGCGGGGTCCTCATGAGGGGACGAGGGTCGGCGAGCGCCGGCGTGAGCACCGGGAAGACGCGCTCGGCGATGTCGAGGAGCGAGGTGACCGGACTGCGGAGCATCATCAGGGCCTCCGGGTGGCGCTCCACCACGAGCGCGAAGAACCGCACCGGACGGAACGGCACGTCACCGCTGCCGTCGCGGTCCAGGTCGTAACCGCGATACGCATCCCACCAGTTGCCCGTGAAGTCGCTGCGCAGCGTGCGGCTGTTGGTCGCGACGTCGAAGGCGTTGCCGGCGAAGATGTTCCCGGTGAAGTGGCTGTCCTCGGCGTCGGCCATGAGGCGCACGGCCCAGCCGTTGCGACGGAAGTCGTTGTCCCGGATCTCGAGCCGCGACGCGCCCTCCATGAGCAGCCCGACCGAGTTCCCCTCGAAGTGGTTGCGCACGAGCACGCCGTCGGTGATCTCCTTGAGCAGGAGGCCGTAGGCACCGCTGCCGGTCGCATCGAGGAAACCGTTCCCATCCATGACGATGTGCTTGCTGTACATCACGGCCACGCCGGCGCCGTTCCCCTTGAACCGGTTCCGCTCGTAGCGGCACGAGTCGGAGAACATGAAGTGCAGGCCGTAGCGGCGGTTGCCCTCGCTGACGTTGCCGCGGGCGAGCGACCCGTCGGAGAACTCGAAATAGATCCCGTCGCGCTGGCCACGGATGGTGTTGTCGATCACGCGGGAGTCGGGCGAGTACCAGAGGTGCACGCCGTTGCCGTTGCGCGTCTCCTCCCGGCCGGCGGCCCGGATGTCGTTGCCGCGGACCTCGCAGCCGGTGGAGCGCTGCAGGTAGACGGCGAAGAGGGCGTCGCGGAACCGGTTGCCGTCGATGAGGCAGCCACGGGACTCGATCACGCGCAGCGCGGCACGGTCCTGCATCTGGCTCACGCCGGTGTTGGAGAAGGTCAGTCCCCGGACCGTCACGCTGTCGGCGCGGATGACGAGCAGTTCGCGCTCCCCTTCGCCGTCGAAGGTGGGCCACCCCTCGCCGAGGATGGTGAGGCGCGGGACCGTGACGGTGATCGTCGGGCCCTTGTACGTGCCCGCGGTCACGACGATCGTCGCGCCGGGCACGGCCTGCTCGAGTGCCACCGCGAGCGTCGGCACGGCCGACCCTGGGCGCACGACGATCCGTTGGGCGCCGAGGGGAGCGCTCAGCGCGATCGCGGCGACGGCGACCAGTCCGACGCCGCACCAGGCGCGACCCGACACGCTACCGCCCACCGGTCGTACCGGTCGCGTGCGCCGAGGAATCGGCGAGCACCGCCGTCCAATCGGCGACCGCACCGCCAAGGCGCGACTGGGCGGCGCGGGCAGCGGCCGGAGAAGCGAATGCGACTACTTCCCCCATCGGCCCGCGGAGTGTGCTCCCGGTGAGGAAGCCCGCCTGCTCGACCGCGACGAAGGTGCCCGGATGCTCCGCATCGGTGACCCAGAGCGCGGCCAGCGAGCCGGGTTCGGCGCCGCGGGCGTAGCCGGCCAGACAGTCGACCGAGTCGAAGACATGCACGCGACCGGTCCGGGTGATCGCCTCGGCCGCGAACCGCGCGTCGCTCACTTCCATCCGGCAGAAGTCGCAGGTGTCCTCACCGAGCACGACCGGCCGCGGGCCGGTGCCGCCGCAGGCCGCGAGTACCAGCGCGACTACCAGCGCGAGCACCAGCGCGAGTCCGTTCGCGCTCCGGCGTCCGGGCCGGAGCCGCATCAGGCCTCCTCGCGTCCGGTACGGAACGTGGTCACCGAGGCCATCACGATCAGCCCTGCGGCGAGGCTGAGGGCGATCCCGCCGTACGACGGCCAGGAGGTGGCCGTGAAGTTGAGCAGCTTCTTGCGACCGATCACCGGGGGCGAGTAGGTCATCCCGGGGATCTTGATGATCGCGTGCTCGTTGTCGAGGTCATGCCCGTAATCGTAGCCCCAGCGCCGGTAATCCCACAGACCGGTGCCGAGCACGCCGAGGAGCACGACGGTGTAGAGGTAGAGCGGGACCCGCCGCCGCATTGCGGCGACGGCGAGTCCGGCGGCGATGAGCCCGCCGAGGATCCACGGCATCCAACGCAGCTCCGGGATCGCGTCGGGCTCGATCGTCTTCATCCCGATGTAGTGATTCAGTCCATTGATGCTGTTGAGGTCGTTCGGCTTGACCCCGCCCACGCCGTTGATGCGGATGAGCATCCCGAGTCCCTCCGGGTACTGCGGCGCGACGAGGTCGACGCGCCACAGGGGGAGGACGTAGGCCGTCGCCATGAGCGCGACCGCCACCAGCACCAGCCAGCGTGAACGGACTGTCATGTGGGTCTCAGTTGCTCCCGCGGGCCGCTGCCGGGACCCGCGTGTTGCCCTTCAGCGCCACCGAGGACCCCGCCGGCGACACACGGACGTACCCCTGCATCTCCTGGTGCAGCGCCGAGCAGAAGTCGGTGCAGTACATCGGGAAGACGCCGATCCGTCCCGGGACCCAGCGCAATGTGCGCGTCTCCCCGGGCATGATGAGCAACTCGGAGGTGTTGGCACCGGTGATCGCGAAGCCGTGGGGCACGTCCCAGTCCTGCTCGAGGTTGGTGACGTGGAAGAGCACGGTGTCACCGAGTTGCACCCCCTCGATGTTGTCGGGCGAGAAGTGCGAGCGGATCGCGGTCATCCGGACGTGCACGACCTTGCCGGAGCGGGTCACGCCGGTCTCGCGCTCGCTGCGCGTGACCATCGGATTCCGGTTCTCGGCGATCGCGTAGAACTTCACCTGGCGGTCGATGATCTTCTTGGCGTCGATCGCGTTGGCGTAATGCGGCTCGCCCTGCGTGGGGAAGTCGAGCAGCAGCTGCATCTTGTCGCCGGTGATGTCATAGAGCTGCGCGGACTGCGTGAGCTCCGGGCCGGTCGGCAGATAGCGGTCCTTGGTGATCTTGTTCATCGCGAGCACGTAGCGGCCGTACGGATGACGCGTGCCGCCACCGGGGATCATGAGGTGACCGACCGAGTAGAAGGTCGGTGCGCGGTCGACCACTTCGAAGGTCTTGATGTTCCACTTCACGATCTCGGACGAGATGAACATCGAGGTGTAGGCGAAGCCCTTGCCGTCGAACTCGGTGTGGAGGGGGCCGAGGCCCGGCTCCTTCACCTCGCCGGCGAGCGTGGCCTCGTACTTGAGCACCGGGATGCCCTCGAGTTCGCCCTCGAACGCCTTGTCCTTGATCGCCTGGAGCATCTTCACGGTCGAGTGGACCGGGATGACCGTGGCGAGCTTGCCGCCCGCGACCACGAACTCACCGGTCGGGTCGACGTCGGCGCCGTGCGGGGACTTGGGTGTCGGGAGGAAGAAGACCGACCCGGGGCACTCGGTCGGCAGGACCTGCAGCACGCTCGTGCGGCGCTCGGAACGCGACACCCGGCTGAACTCGTCCATGTAGTTGTGGCGATAGTCGACGGTGGCGCGACGGCCCTTGCCGGCCTTCACGCAGGCCTCCACCGCGCGGTAGTTGACCGCGGCGATGTAGTCCTTGTCGTTCTGCGACGCATTCACCTCGAGCAGCGTGTTCGCCTGCTCCGAGTTGTACGACGTGAAGAACATCCAGCCGTCCGACGGGCCCTTGCCGGCGCGGGCGAGGTCGTAGTTGAAGCCGGGCATGATGAGCTGGAAGGCGATGTCCATCTTCCCGGGCTGGTCGGCCGTGATGAAGGAGATCTGGCCCTTGAAGTACTTCTTGTACTCGGCGATCGGCACGTCCTGGTTCGGATTCGGGATCGAGAAGCGTGTCGACGAGACGATGTACTCGGTGTTCGGCGTCACGAACGGCGACGCATGGTTGCCGGCGGCGTTCGGGATCTCGAGGATCTCGGTCGTCTCGAAATGCGTGAGGTCGATGCGGGCCACGCGCGGCGTGTTGTTGCCGTTCACGAAGAGCCAGCGCCCGTCGTCGTCGCCGTCGGTCTGCGAGAGGGCGGTGTGGTGCAGGTCGTCCCACGGGATGAAGCCGTAGGAGGTCTCGAGCATCGGCTTCGTCTCGTCGGTGTAGCCCCAGCCGTTCTCCGGAGCCTGCGAGAAGACGGGGATGGTGCGCAGGAGCCGGCCGCTGGGCAGGCCGTAGACGCCGACCTGTCCGCCGAAGCCGCCGGAGAGGAAGGCGTAGAGCTCGTCCTTCTCACCGGGCGCGACGTAGACCCGCTGGGCGGCGCCGGCGGTGCCGGCGAGCGACGAAGAACTGCGACCGGCGCAGGCGTATCCGAGGCCAAGCACGGTGAGGGCACCGGCACCGAGCAACACTCGGGAGCGTGACAGGAGGGACATGGGGGACCTCGGATGGTGCGTGGGATGCGATCGGCGGGTCGCCGGTCCCGCCACTTGCGTCGGGACGACCTAATGATGCATCCTACTTGCACCTTAGCAAGTCGGATTAGTTTCTTACGAAGCATCAGGGAAACCCCTTAGGACTCCTGCCACATGCGACTCACCCGACACACCGATAACGCCCTCCGGTCCCTCATCTACATCGCGCTGCATGACGATTCCCCGTCGCGGATCACGGACATCGCGCGCCGCATGGGGATGTCGGAGGACCACGCCGCGAAGGTCATCGCCCGCCTGGCCGAGTTGGGCTTCGTCAACACGGTGCGCGGTCGCTCGGGCGGCGTGCGGCTGGCGCGGCCGGCCGAGCAGATCAACATCGGGCAGGTGGTGCGCGCCACCGAGGACAACCTGGATCTCGTCGAGTGCTTCGATCCCTCGACGAACCGATGCCCGATCGCGCCCTCCTGCGTTCTCGCCGGCGCGCTCGACGAGGCACTCAAGGCCTTCCTCAGCGTGCTCGACCGCTACACGCTCGCCGATCTCTCGGCGAAGCCGCGCGTGCTCGAACGGCTGCTGATCGCCTGATGCGCGTTCACCGGAGGGTGACCAATTGATGGACTGGTTCGTGAAGGCCTTCCTCAAGGCCAGCCTCGTCTGGTTCTCGCTCGCCGTGGGGTTGGCATTGGCGATGGCGGTCTTCCCGATGCTCACCGTCTACCGCACGGCGCACCTGCACGTGGCGTTGCTCGGCTTCGTGACGCAGATGATCTATGGCGTCGCGCTGCATGTCATCCCGCGCTTCTTCGGCCAGCCGCTCGTGCACCAGTGGATGGCGGAGCTCCAGTTCTGGACGGCGCAGTGCGGGCTCGTGCTGCTCACCGTCGGCTTCGTGAGCCGGATCAACGGCTGGCCGTTCTCGTCGGCGACCGTGGCGGCGGGCGGGCTGTTGTCCGCGGTCGGCGCGGCCTGCTTCGTCGTGAACATCTGGCGCACGATGGACGCCAGCGAGATGCGTCAGATCAACTCGCGGGGCAAGGCGATGCCGGTGATGCCGCAGGCGGACGCGCACTAGTGCGGTGATGCTCGGCCCGGGGCCCGGATAGGCGTTCGCGCTGTGCGGTGAGACGTGGTCGTCTTCAATGCACAGTACGCCCGCATCCAGACGCGCATTCGGCAGGGGCAGGTCACGTCGTTCGCGTACAGCGGCGACACCCTGTACCGTTGCTCAGGCTAACGAGGGTGTAGAAAATCCTCTCAACTGATTCTGGTGCGGCGGCACGCTTGATGCAAGGAATACGCGGCAGATGATCGCCGCGGCCGCGGCATCTCCTCTCCTCTGCCCGCCTCGCTCATGGCCCGCTACAAGCACATCGACACCAACCCGCGTTTCC